>CAYQSU010000034.1:0-30523 GCA_964420325.1 uncultured Rhodospirillaceae bacterium
ACCGGTGCGGAAGTTGGGTTAGAACGTCGAAGAATCCTTTTTCAGCGAACCCGGTGGCCAGCGCCTCGAGGAGGCCGAGTTCCCCGGGGCCGCCCGTCGCCAACCTGAACGTCGTTCCCCCGTGATCAAAGGTCACCACGTCCCCGGCGAGCCCCGGTGCCGCGGCCAACCACATCGCAAGGACCACGGGGCCGACCCTCAATCGAGTCATCAAGCTCTTCCGGTTCACAATCCTGGCCTATCGGCGACATTGAGCTACGGAACGACTTCCGGCGATGATTAGCTTTCCGTTTTGCCTGCGCGTGGCCTGGCGTTCGGGAAAAAGAGTTGTTGACCATCGAGCGTGAAGGAGCGGATGGCGTCCTGGCCTTCCGCGGAGACCAGCCAGTCGATGAACCGCTGGCCGAGGTCGGCCCTGACCTTGGGGTGCTTCGCCGGGTTGACCAGGACGACGCCGTACTGGTTGAACAGTTTCTCGTCACCCTCGACCAGGATTCTGAACCCCCCCTTGTTTCCGAACGCGATCCAGGTGGCGCGGTCGGTGAGTGTGTAGGCGCCCATGCCAACCGCCGTGTTCAGCGTCGCCCCCATGCCGGAGCCCGTCTCGCGATACCACGTTCCGCTTGCCTGAACGGGGTCGATGCCGGCCTCGGCCCACAGGCTCAGCTCCTTCTTGTGGGTTCCTGACTCGTCGCCGCGGGAGGCGAACAGAGCCGCAGCGCCGGCGATTTTGGCGAGTGCGGTGGCGACATCCGAAGTTCCGCCGACCCCGGCTGGATCCGCGGCCGGCCCGACAATCACGAAGTCGTTGTACATCAGATCGAAGCGTTCGACGCCGTAGCCGTCGGCGACGAACTGCTCCTCGGCCGGCTTGTCGTGCACGAGAAGCACATCTCCGTCGCCGTTGCGGGCGTTCTTCAGCGCCTGACCCGTGCCGACCGCAACGACCCGCACCTCGATGCCGGTCTTCGCCGTGAACATCGGCAGGATGACGTCGAGAAGTCCCGAGTTCTGCGTCGAGGTCGTCGATTGGACGACGATGAACGGGCTCGCTGCTTGCGCCGGCGCCGAGGCGGCTCCGGCCAACCACCACAGCGCCGCGACGGCGGCTAGGCTCCTTGCGGCTTTGGCCATAATCGTGCCTTGCCTCTCTTGACGAAGGGATCGTCAGGGTGCAATGCGTCCGTGCAGAAAGGCGTGTGCCGCCTCGCTCCGCGGCGACGCGAAGAACTTCGAAGCCGGCGCCCGCTCGGCAATCCGGCCGCCGGCCATGAACACGACCTCGTCCGCGAGCCTGCGCGCCTGGCCGATGTCGTGGGTAACGAACACGATCTTCGTCCCCTGCTCGCGTGCGTCTCTGACCAGGGTCTCGATCGCCAGGGTCGAGGCCGGATCCAGGCTTGATGTCGGCTCGTCGAGGAGGAGCACGTCGGGCTCGGTCGCGAGAACGCGGGCAATCGCAAGGCGCTGCTGTTCGCCGCCGGAAAGCACGCGCGCCGGAGTGTTGGCGAGATGCGCAAGCGACGCCCGCTTGAGGGCCTCGAAAGCTCGGATACGGCGATCGCGGATCGGCACCCCCTGAGCCCACAGTGCGTAGCGGACATTGTTGAGCGCCGAGCGACGGAGCATGACCGGCCTCTGGAAGACGAAGCCGAGCTTCGCGGCTCTCGCCCGATCGGGCGGGCTTCCCGCCCAGGTCACGGCTCCCCCGTCGGGCCGGAGCAACCCGGCCAGCACCTTGAGCAAAAGGGTCTTGCCGGCGCCGTTCGGGCCCATGATGACGGTGATCGCGGTGCCATCGAACGCCGCGTCGACGTCAGCGACCAGGGCACGGCCGCCCCGCTCGACGAAGAGCCTTCGTCCCTCCAGCGGCAGGATTCGAGAGATCCCGGACAGCTCGCCGGCGGCGGCGTCGAACGGCGTGGCAGCATCAAGCATAGGCGGCCCGCCTTGTGGTCAGCCGTGATCCCATGACGGCCGCGTTCACCGCCACCGCGATCGTCATCAGAATGATGCCGAGTCCGAGCGCCATCGCGAGGTCGCCCTTGGAGGTTTCGAGCGCGATGGCGGTCGTCATCACGCGGGTGACGTGGTTGATGTTGCCGCCGACGATGATCACCGCGCCGACCTCGGCCACGGCCCGGCCGAACCCGGCGAGGAGCGCGTTCAGCAGGCTCTTGCGGGCATCCCACAACAGCGTTCCCGCCATCGCGAGCCACCCCACGCCGAGCACCCGCAGCTGCTCGTCATACTCCTGCTTCAAGTCCTCGATGGTCTGTCGGCAGATCGCCGCTACGATCGGCGTGACCAGAACCACCTGGGCAATGATCATCGCCGTCGGCGTGTACAGGAGCTGGAGCGGTCCAAATGGCCCGGCATTCGAGAGCACGAGGTAGACGAACAGCCCGACGACGACCGGTGGAAGTCCCATCAGGGCGTTGATGAGGATGATGACGGCGTTGCGGCCAGGGAAGCGGGCGACGGCAAGCAGGCTGCCGACGGGAAAGCCGATCAGCGCCGCCACCGCCACCGCCGTCAGACTCACCTGCAACGACAGAAGGACGATCTCGAAGAGGTCGCTGTCGAGGCTGACGATCAGCCGTCCGGCGGTGATGAACGCGTCCGAGAAATCCTGCATGGCCGCCCGTGAGCGTTGAGATCGAAGCCGGGATCTGCTGTCACGAACATGGCATTTTGCATCATATTGTTCAAGCCTGGATCTCGCATCGAAAAAATCGTACATCGAACGCGTAATTTTGAACCTGTCTGCCTTCGTTGCGCGAGCGACGGGACAACGTCGCCGCCCTTCGCTAATCTGTGTGGCAAGGAGCGCCGAGGATCGTCGCCCCGAGGCCGGGAGGACACCCTGTCATGCTGAAGTGCCTGTTGGCACCGGACCCGACGAATCCGCGGCTGACCCGGCGTCTCAAGGGCGTCGACCACCAGGGACAGGCGGTCGAGGCGCAGGTCGTCGTGGAAAGGCCGCTGACCCTGTTTCTCAACGGCCGCGAGATCGTCACGATGATGACGATCGGCGATTATCCGGAGTATCTCGCGGTCGGCTATCTCCTCAATCAGAACATGCTGCGCCCGGACGACGAGGTTGCGGCCGTCGAGTACGACGAGGAGATCGAGACGGTGGTCGTGCGCACGAACCGCGCAACCGACTACGAGGCCAAACTCGGCAAGAAGATCCTGACCTCGGGATGCGCGCAGGGGACTGTGTTCGGCGACGTGATGGAGAAGTTCGAGACCATCGTCCTCGATCGCGCGGCGGTGCTCCGCACCTCGTGGCTCTACGCGCTGACCAAGGCGATCAACACCACGCCGAGCCTGTATCTCGCCGCCGGCGCCATCCACGGATGCGTGCTCTGCGAAGAGGACTCGGTGCTCGTGTACATGGAGGACGTCGGACGCCACAATGCTGTGGACAAGATCGCCGGCTACATGTTCGTCCACGGCTTGAGCCCGAAGAACAAGATCTTCTACACCACCGGGCGTCTCACGAGCGAGATGGTGGTCAAGACGGTCCAAATGCAGATCCCGATCCTTGTCTCGCGGTCGGGATTCACCGCCTGGGGTGTCGAGCTCGCCCGCCAAGCCAACCTCACGCTGATCGGCCGGGCGAGAGGGAAGCGGTTCGTAGCACTTTCCGGCGAGCATCGCATCCTGTTCGATGCCGACGCGCACGGCGTCGACGACGAGCCGGCGCACGTCCAGCGGAAGGGTGGGCGGCGGGATGATGCCGCCTGAGGGCGATCCGGAGGTTGCCGGCGTGCTGCTCGCCGGCGGCCGGGCGACCCGCATGGGCGGCGGCGACAAGTGCCTGAGGCCGGTCGCCGGGCGGCCGCTGCTAGCCCACGTGATCGAACGTGCGGAACTGCAGGTCTCGACCCTTGTGCTCAACGCCAACGGCGATCCCCGACGGTTCCGACGCTTCGGGCTGCCGGTCATAGAAGACCCGCTCGCCGGCTTTGCGGGTCCGCTGGCGGGGATCCTCGCAGGCATGATTTGGGCGCGGGACAATACCACCGGGGTTGCCTGGATCGCCAGCTTCGCCACCGACACGCCCTTCTTGCCTTTGGATCTCGTCGCCAACCTGAAGCAGGCGGTGATCGCGGAGGCGGGCGAGATCGCCTGCGCCGTCTCGGGCGGCCGCGCGCACCCGGTGTTCGCGCTGTGGCCGGTGCGGCTTGCCGACGATCTGAGACGTGCGCTCGAGGACGAAGGGGTTCGCAAGATCGATCAGTGGACGGCCCGCTACCGGCTGGTGACCGTGGCCTTTCCCGACACCCCCGTCGATCCGTTCTTCAATGTCAATGCGCCGGAAGACCTGGCGGCGGCCGCGCATCTTGTCCGCTGAGGGCGGATGTCCGCGCCTATGACAATGTTCGGGATCGTCGGCTGGAGCGGCAGCGGCAAGACGACGCTCCTGGTCACCCTGTTGCCGCATCTGATCGGTCGCGGTCTCCGGGTCTCGACGATCAAGCACACCCATCACGCCGTCGACGTCGACCGCCCCGGCAAGGACAGCTTCCGCCAAAGGCAGGCCGGCGCGACCGAGGTCGTTCTGCTCTCGCCCGACCGCTGGACGCTGATGCACGAACTGCGCGGCGAGGCGGAACCGACGCCGAAGGAGCTTACGGCGCACATGGAGCCTGTCGATCTGGTCCTGGTCGAGGGCTTCAAGACGGTCTCCCAGGACAAGCTCGAGGTCCATCGTCCGGCGCTGGGCAGGTCGCTCCTCTGTGTTCGGGATCCGCGCATCGTCGCTGTCGCCAGCGACCGGCCGCTCGACGGCGTCGACCCTCCGGTCTTTGATCTCGGCGACGCGCCGGCAATCGCCGACTTCATCGTCCGCCATTGCCGTCTGGAGACCGGGCGGTGAGCGCCCGGCCGCCGCTCAGGATCGGAAATCGTCCTTGGTGAAAAGCGCGATCAGCTCGATCCCTTCGGCCGCCAGGTTCTCCTTTGCTCCCTCCAGCCGGTCGATGATGGTGACGACGGCCTGGGCCTCGCCGTTTGCGCGCCTCAGTGTCTTCGCTGCCTGCAGGGCTGATCCGCCCGAGGTCGTTACATCCTCGAGCAGCACCACCCTGTCGCCGGATTGGAAACAGCCTTCGATCATACTTTGCGTGCCGTGCTCCTTGACTTCTCTGCGAACAAAGAAGCCGCGCACGGGCCGGTGGGGGAAACTCTTGGCGCAAACGGCGGCGACGATCGGGATCGCTCCCAAGGCCATACCGCCGACACTATCCGGCTTGAGGTCCTTCAATCGGTCGAGAATCTCCTCGGCCACCAGCGACGCAAACTCGGGATTGAAAAGGGGGCGTTTGACGTTGAAATAGAGCATGCTGGTCCGCCCAGAGGCGAGCTGCATCTCGGTGCCCGATATCATCGCCTGGTCGCGAAGGATCTGTCGAAGCCAGACCCGCCTTGCCGGTTCACTGGGCGTCATGGCCATCGATCGATCGGGGTCTCCCGCGTCGCGGCCGCGAGTCCTGGCCGCTGTGGGGTTCTAGCACGCGGGTCACGCCCGCGCCATGGCGTCATCGGTGACCGCGCTCCTCGATGTCCTCGGCACAAGTCCCGATCGCCGGGCCTTGACAGGCCTGCCGGAAAGGCGCACGCATAAGCTGGCTTCACCAAGAACGACGCAAACAAGAAGATAGAGAACATGACGCCGACAAGGGGAGCACGGATCGCCATGGACGCGCACGACTGGGATCGACAGCCGTTCGAAGCCTTCTATCCGCTTCCGCCTGCAGTTTATACGCGCGCTTCACGCGCAGCTGCCGCCATCGCCGCGGTGATCGCCGCGGCCTTCGCCGAGGGCTGGCGAGACGAGGCGGACGCGCCGTTCCTGCCGGCGTTCGACCGCTGGTCGTTCTAGCGGGAGCGAGGCCCTCCAGTCGACGCGGCGTGGGCGGACGCTGAGCCGTTCTCCTCGTCCGCGGTTGCACCGTGGCCGAATCGCCGGTCCGTGCCCGGTCGGCGAAGGCTCGGATTCGGCCGCATCTCCCTTCGCCGCATCCTGGCGCCGCTTACGGTGACCGCTTCGTCTTTCCCGCCCGCTCGCCTCGCGTCCGATGCCGTAGTCAGGGGACGGCCCGGCTCGAGCGGTCTCGAGGGCAGGGAGCGCTTCGGACCAAGGCCGCCGATTGGCGCGAGAACCCGGCAGCGCCGTTTCCTCACCGCTTCCATCGCTGGGGTTTCCGAGCTCGAGGTGTCAGCATCGTCACCAACCCTGATGGATCCCGTTCCCGCGCGCATTGGGGCTGGTCCTGCGCGCCGGGCGCTGCCGGCGAAAAAAGAGAGCCGGCGATGCCGGCTCAGGAGGGTGTCGTTGAGGAAAGGAAGTGTGTTACCCAACCGCTGCATCTTCATCGAAACCTCCGGCGCCGTATGTGATGAAGATCACACTCGGCCGGCTTTTTCGGGAGCGCCCCGCGGCCGCCGAAATCCATTGATCGAAACAGGTTTCCGCCCAGAAGGGCCGATCCTCGAACGGCGATCCTGCACGCACGTCGGAGTTGCCATTAGATCTGCTCGCGGAGCGCTGCTAACATCGAACCGGCTGCGGGATGCGACGGGGAGAGGGCGGTGGCCCGAAGATCGACGACAGCGGAGCGCATCATCGGGGCAGCGCTGGCCTTGGCCGCGGAGCAGGGATGGCGGCGCTTGTCCTTGGCCGAGATCGCCCGAGGGGCCGGGGTCTCCCTGGTCGATGCCTACGCAACCTTCCCGACCAAGGCGGACATCCTTGCCGCCATCATTGCCGATACCGACCGGCAGGTCCTTGCGGGACCTCCGCCCGATCTCGAGGAGACGCCGCGGGACCGCCTGTTCGACGTCATCATGCGGCGTTTCGACGCACTGGCCCCGCACAAGTCTGCCGTTGCCGCCGTTGTCCGGGACCTGCCGGGCGAGCCCTTGACGGTGCTCGTCATGCTTCCGCGCGTCCTCAACGGCATGGCCTGGATGCTCGAGGCCGCGGGCCTGTCTTCGGCCGGCTTTCGCGGGTTCGTCCGGACCAAGGGGCTGGCGGCCGTCTACCTCGCTTCGTTGCGTGTGTGGCTCGAGGACGATACCCCGGACATGGCGCCGACCATGGCCGAGCTCGATCGCGGCTTGCGGAGGGCAGAGACGATTCTGCGCGGCTGCCGCGCGCTGGTCCCGGGCGGCCGCGCGCTTCGCTCGGAGGCAGCGCCACCGGCGTCCGCGACGGGGCTCGACAGCGGCATGCCCACGCCTTCTTAAACCGGACGTCGAGATCTCCCCAGCGTTGCGAAACCCGCAGTGTTGCGACCGCGAAGCGAGCCCTCGGACTTGGCGGCCTCAGAGCCTGCCTGCAGCGCCGCAAAGCAGCATGAAATGGTTTAAAATCTGCCTGTTAAGAGGTTTGTGCAACGCAACATAAGTCTCTTGTGCGGCGCACAATTCTTCTTGACATCCAAGAGCGTCTGCGGCACACTCCAGCATCGACCCACCGATCCTCCCCTGATCGCACAGAGAGGTTACCCAGCTATGGCATTCTCAACCGAGATGTTCGACCTGTCGAAGATCTTCAAGGACTTCGACCCGACCAAGTTCGCGAACCAGTTCGCGAGCATGCTGAAGGACTACAAGCTTCCCGGCGTCGACATGGACGCCATCGTCGCCAGCCAGCGCAAGAACGTCGAGGCCGTCGCGGCGGCCAATCGCGTCGCCTTCGAAGGCATGCAGGCCGTTGCCAGGCGGCAGGCCGAGATCCTTCAGGAGACGATGAACGAGGCAACCAAGGCGATCGATGCGGTCGCCAAGGCTGGATCGCCGGCCGATGCGGCGGCGAAGCAGGCGGAGTTGGCCAAGGACGCCTTCGAGCGGGCCCTCGGCAACATGCGGGAACTGGCCGAGATGGTCGCCAAGTCCAATCAGGAAGCGACCAACGCCGTCAACAAGCGCATCACCGAGAGCCTGGACGAGTTCAAGGAGTTGGCGCTGAAGTTCAAACAGGCAATGCCCTCGGCGACCGCAGCCAAGAAGTAGCCACGGCTCGCAACACGACGCTCGCGGCGGCCATGCGCTTCGTGTGGCCGCCTCTGTTATCGAAGGGCTTCGAGTCGGGCCGCCGGCGGCCAACCGGCACGTGCCCCGGGGACGCGGGGCAGCCCGCATGACCATCGCTTACGACGATTTCGCCAAGGTCGACATTCGCGTTGGCACGGTGATTCGCGCCGAACCATTTCCGGAGGCCCGCAAGCCCTCCATCCGGCTGTGGATCGATTTCGGCAACGGACTTGGCGTCCGCAAGTCATCGGCCCAGATCACCCGCTATTACACGCCTGAATCGCTTGTCGGCCGCCAGGTCGCGGCGGTCGTCAACTTCCTACCCCGTCAGATCGCCACGTTCTTGTCGGAGGTCCTGGTGCTCGGCTTTCCCGACGACGACGGCGAGGTGATCTTGGTCGCGCCCGACCGCAAGGTCGGGAACGGTGGCCGATTGTTCTGAGCACCCCAGCCGTCAGCCGGCGGCAAGACGAACCACGGTGATCTGCGCCACCGCCAGAGCGTTGATCAAACAGGCGACGACATAGAGGAACAGAGCCCGGTCGATGTCCCCTGCCGTCGCGCGGGCACGCCCGTCGCCGATCCACGGATCGTCGACGGTGATCTCGGCATAGCGGCGGGGCCCCGCCAGGGCCAGCCCGAGAGCGCCGGCGGCGGCCGCTTCCGGCCACCCGGCATTGGGCGAGCGGTGCTTGCGGGCGTCGGCGAGGGCCGCGCGGAACGCGCCGGCCGGGCTCGCGGTCGGCACGAACACGGCGGCGGCGGCGATGAACAGGGCGGCGATGCGGGCCGGCACGAAGTTGAGCACGTCGTCCAGCCTTGCGGCGGCGAAACCGAAGGCGCGGTGTCGCTCCGTGCGATAGCCGATCATGCTGTCCATGGTGTTGACCGCCTTGAACACGAGGAGGCCCGGAAAGCCGAGCAGGACGTACCAGAACACCGGCGCGACGACGGCATCCGAGTAGTTCTCCGCGCACGACTCGATGGCCGCCCGGGCGACGCCGTGCTCGTCAAGGCGGCGGACGTCGCGGCCGACGATGTGGGCAACGGCTCGCTGTCCGGCCTGCAGGCCCTGCATCTTCAGCGCCGTGGATACGGCGCGGACGTGTTCGAACAGGCTTCGCTGGGCGAGCAGGGCTGCGGTCAGCACGACCTCGACGATCCATCCGAAGTCGTGGTTCCGGGACAGCCAAGCGACCGCCCAGCCGAGTGCCGCGCAACCAGCGCAGACGATGGCGACGACAAAGACGCCGCGCATCCGCCGATCCGAGTCCGAACGATGGGGGCGGTTGAGCCTGCGGTCGAGCCACCCCGTCGCTCGGCCGATCAGACGCACCGGATGAGGAACGAGGCGGGCAAGCCGGGGCGTTTCGCCAATCGAGGCGTCGATCAGGAGCGCGACGAGGAGGAGAATCAGCGGATCGAGGCCACGGCTCTCGCCGGAGAAGTCGAAGAGCAGCATGAGCCGGAGTCTCGGTGGCGGCCCCGCCCGCGTCAAACGGAATTGCCGACAGGGTTCGGGGTGACAGGGGCGCGTTACCGCCTTAAGATCCGGGCGTCGCGCGCGGCCGGAGGCCATGCCCAGCCGGCGCCGGCCCGGGGGTGCCGGAACAGACCCCGACGGATAGGGACGCTCGAAGGCAAGGACCAAGCGCAATGACCGAACCGACCGCCGTGATGATCTGCGGCCACGGCAGCCGCTCAGCTGCCGCCGTCGACGAGTTTCACCACCTCGCCCGCCATCTCCGCGAACGCCTTCCGGGCCACGACGTCGAGAGCGGCTTCCTCGAGTTTGCCCGGCCGGTCATTCGCGACGGGCTCGAGGCGCTGAAGGCGCGCGGCGCCCGGCGCATCGTGTGTCTTCCCGGCATGCTGTTCGCCGCCGGGCACGTCAAGAACGACCTGCCGTGGGAGGTCAACACGTTTGCCGCCGACAACCCGGAGCTCGACGTCCGTTTCGGGCGCGAGCTCGCGATCGACGCCCGGCTCCTACGCGCTTCTGCCGAGCGCATCGAGGCCGCCGAGAGGGAATCGCCGCGCGCCGTGGGGCGCGAGGATACGCTGCTGATGGTCGTCGGGCGCGGCACCAACGACCCCGATGCCAACTCCAACGTCGCCAAGATCGCGCGCATGCTTTGGGAGGGCATGGGGTTCGGGTGGACGGAGGTGAGCTACTCTGGCGTCGCCCATCCGCTGGTGGCGACCGGGCTCGAGCACGCGCTGCGGCTCGGCTACAAGCGGGTCATCGTCTTTCCCTACTTCCTGTTCACCGGCGTGCTGGTCGAGCGCATCTACGATCAGGCCGACGCCGCGGCCACGCGCCATGCGGACGTCGAGATCCTGAAGGCCGGGTATCTTAACGATCACCCGCTCGTCATCGACACCTTCGTTGCCCGCCTCGACGAGGCACTCGACGGCCAGGCACTGATGAACTGCCAGCTCTGCAAGTACCGGGAGCAGATCCTCGGCTACGAGCACCAGCTAGGCACGGCACAGGTCGGCCACCATCATCACGTCCGCGGCATCGGCACCGATGCCGACCACCACCATGGCGACCACCCCCACCCCCGTCATCAGCATCATCACCACCCTCATCATTACGAGCATCGGCATGAGCGCCGGCACCAGGACGAGAAGACAGCCGCCGGCGGAAAGTAGGCTCTCGATCGCCGGTGGCGGCTCCATGACCCCTGTCTTCGACGCTTACGTGACGGTCGACTGGAGCGCCGACAGCCGGCCGAAGACCGGGCGCGACAGCATCTGGATCTGCTGCCTTGAACGGTCAGAAGAGGGCGAGTTCCGTGAACGGCTCATCAATCCGCCGACGCGAAGCGCCGCGATCGAGCACCTCGCCGATCTTCTGAGCGATCTCGTCGCCCGCGACCGCGTGGGCCTGGTCGGCTTCGATTTCGCCTTCGGCTTCCCCTCCGGTTTCGCCGCACGCCTGAGACCGGACGCGCCGACATGGAGGAGCGTCTGGAAGGAGATCGCGGCACGCGTTCGCGACGGCGATGACAACGCCAACAACCGCTACGAGGTCGCCCAGGCGCTGAACGCGAGGGCCTCCGGCACGGCGTTCCCGTTCTGGGGCTGCCCGGCATCGGTCGCGGGCCTCCTGCTTTCGACGACAAAGCCACAGCCGCGAAGCGACCCGCTGCCCGAGCACCGCCTGACCGATCGCATCGTCGAGGGACCGCAGCCGGTGTGGAAGCTCGCCTATGCGGGCAACGTCGGCAGTCAGACGCTGCTCGGCATCGCCCGCCTGAACGCGCTTCGCCACCATCCATGGGTCGCCGACGCCGCCCGCCTGTGGCCGTTCGAGACCGGACTCGAACCGGTGCGGCAGCCGACGGCAGACGGCTGGCGCATCCTCTTTGCCGAGGTCTATCCGTCGATGCTGGCGCCTGAGATCCAGCCCGGCGAGGTCAAGGATGCTGCCCAGATGCGTGCGCTTGCGCGGCATTTCGCGGCGCTCGACGCAAGGGCAGCGCTGGCGCCCCTGTTCGCCGGTCCCTCAGGCCTTGATGCGGCCGACCGTGCCCGCATTGAGCGGGAGGAGGGCTGGATCCTCGGCATCGAGACCGCGGCAAAGCCGGCGCGAACGGTCGGGTCGCCGGCAGCGGCTGGCGACGATTACGTCCGCGACCCCGAGGAGATCTATCGACGGTCCTTCGCCATCATCCGCGCCGAGGCCGATCTAGATGCCCTGCCCCCGGGCATGCAGGTGCTAGCCGTCCGGCTGATCCATGCCTGCGGCATGCCGGACATTGTCGGCGACCTAGCGTTCTCCGACGACGTGGCGGAGGCAGGGCTGCGGGCACTGGCCTCGGGGGCGCCGATCCTCGTCGACACCGACATGGTCGCCGCCGGCATCATCCGCAGCCGGCTGGCCGCGGGCAATCGGGTGGTCTGCACGCTTGCCGCCGCGAAGGCGCGCGGGAGCACGCGTTCGGCGGCGGCCGTGGATCTGTGGCGGCCCCATCTCGCGGGTGCGGTGGTCGCCATCGGCAACGCCCCCACGGCGCTGTTCCGCCTGCTCGAGCTCTTGCGGGCCGGGGCGCCGAAGCCAGCGGTCATCCTCGGTTTTCCCGTCGGCTTCGTCGGCGCCGCGGAATCCAAGGAGGCGCTGATCGCCGAGCCCTGTGGCACGCCGTTCGCCACCCTGCGGGGCCGGCGCGGCGGCAGCGCACTCGCCGCCGCCGCGGTCAACGCCTTGGTTTCGGAGGCGTCGTGACGCCCTGGCTCACCATCGTCGGCATCGGCGACGATGGTCTTGCCGGCCTCGCGCCGGCGGCGCGGGCGCTGGTCGAGACCGCCGAGGTCCTGGTCGGCGGTGACCGCCATCAGCGGATGGTCGCAGAGACAAGCGCCGAACGCGTCACCTGGGCCGGCGGCCTCGATGCGGCCATGGGCGCCATCGAACGTCACCGCGGGCGACGGGTGGTCGTGCTGGCGACCGGCGACCCGATGTGGTACGGGGCCGGCGCCAACCTCACGCGGCGGTTCGGCCCCGCCGAGATGGTGGTGCTGCCGGCGCCGGGCGCCTTCAACCTGGCTGCGGCGCGCATGCTGTGGTCGCTGGCCGACGTCGAGTTGCTCACCGTGCACGGCCGGCCGCTGGAGAGCGTCATCGTCGCTCTTGCGCCCTGGGCGCGCTGGCTCGTCCTCTCGGAGGACGGAGACACGCCGCGACGGATGGGCGATCTGCTGACTGCCTGTGGCTACGGTCCGAGCACGTTGACGGTGCTTGAGCATCTGGGTGGACCGCAGGAGCGTCGCCTCGACGGCATCGCCGAGGCGTGGCCGCATCCGCGCGCCGCCGATCTCAACACGCTCGCGGTCGAGTGCCGCGCAGGAGAGGGCGCCCGTGTCCTCGCGCGCTCTCCGGGTTTGCCCGACGAAGCGTTCGAGACGGACGGCCAGCTCACCAAGCGCGAGGTCCGGGCGGCGACGCTGGCGGCGCTGGCGCCTCTACCGGGCCGGCTTCTGTGGGACGTCGGCGCGGGGTCGGGCGCGATCGCCATCGAGTGGCTGCGGGCCGTGCCGCCAAAGCGGATCGCCGGGCGCGGCGAGGCCGGGGCGGTCGCCATCGAGCGCGATGCCGGGCGCTGCGCCACGATCGCCCGCAACGCCTCGACGCTCGGCGTCCCCCAGCTTCGGATCGTCCACGGCGAGGCGCCGGCTGCATTCGACGGTCTCGACGGTCCACCCGACGCCATCTTCGTCGGCGGCGGCTGCGTTCGCGAGGGCTTGCTTGAGCAGTGCTGGGCACCCTTGCCAAGCGGCGGTCGCCTGGTCGCCAATGCGGTCACCCTCGAGGCCGAGATGCGGCTCGCCGCGTTCCGCCAGGAGCACGGCGGCGACTTGGCGCGCATTGCCGTCTCGCGTGCCGAGCCCGTTGGTTCGTTGACCGCCTATCGGCCGCTGATGCCCGTCACGCAGTATGTCGCGGTGAAACCGTGACGGGGGTGCTTTACGGTCTCGGCATCGGGCCGGGGGATCCGGGCCTGATCACGGTGAAGGCGCGCGACGTCCTTGCGCGGGTCCCGGTCATCGCCTATCCGGCGCCCGAGGGCGGCGAGAGCCTGGTTCGCGCCATCGCTGCGCCGCACGTGCCGCCCGGCCGACGGGAAATCGTCATCGCCACGCCGATGGCGGCCGACCGCTTTCCGGCGCAGGAGGTCTATGACCGTTACGCCGGCGAGATCGAGGCGCATCTGCGGGCGGGGCACGACGTC
This sequence comes from uncultured Rhodospirillaceae bacterium, assembly GCA_964420325.1. Classification (GTDB taxonomy): domain Bacteria; phylum Pseudomonadota; class Alphaproteobacteria; order Rhodospirillales; family Defluviicoccaceae; genus CAYQSU01. Next base: position 13,788 of record CAYQSU010000034.1, read on the forward strand.
GCCGTGCTCTGCGAAGGCGATCCGTTTCTGTATGGCTCCTTCATGTACCTGTTCGAGCGTCTCGCCGAACGCCACGAGGTGGTCGTCGTGCCGGGCGTCTCCTCCCTGGGGGCCGTTGCTGCGGCCGCCGGCGTGCCGCTCGCCTCGCGCAACGATGTGCTCACGGTCCTGCCCGCGACCGTGCCCGAGCCCGTGCTCGCCTCCCGGCTCGCGGCGTCGGACGCGGCGGCGATCATGAAGGTCGGTCGAAACCTCGACAAGGTGCGGCGGGTGCTGCGCCGCCTCGGGCTCGAGGACCGCGCCTGGTACGTCGAGCGGGCGACGATGGCGCGCGAGCGCGTCCTGCCTCTTGCCGAGCTTGGCGCGGACGAGCGCGCGCCCTACTTCTCGACGATCCTGGTGGGCCCAGCCGAGGGAAGGCGGAACCGGACGGCTTGGGGGGGGCTGCCGGAAGGCGCGGCCATCGTCGCTTTGAGCGCGTCCGGGCTCGAAACCGCCCGCCGCCTGCAGGCGATCCTGCCGGCGAGCCGCGTCCACGGGCTCGCTTCCCGGGTTCCCGGCGCCGATTGCACCTTCGATGAGACCAGGGCTCATCTCGCCAGCCTGTTCGTTGCCGGCGTTCCCATCGTCGGTGTCTGCGCCGCGGCCATCCTCGTCCGCGCGCTCGCGCGGGTGCTCGCCAACAAGCGGGTGGAGCCGCCGGTGCTTGCCATCGCCGACGATCTCAGCGCCGTGGTGCCGCTGCTCGGTGGGCACCGCGGCGCCAACCGCCTGGCGCGGGCGATCGCGACCGAGACCGGCGCCGTGGCGGCGATTACCACCGCCGGTGACCTCCATTTCGACCTGGCCCTCGACGAGCCGCCGTCGGGATGGCGCGTCGGCAACCCCGAGGCCGCGAAGGCGGTCACGGCGGCGCTGCTGGCCGGAGAGCCGGTCGGACTCACCGTCGAGGCGGGAGACGCCTGTTGGCTCGAGCGCTCCGGCGCACCGTTCTCGGCCGAAGGCCGCCTGCGCGTGGTCGTGACCGACCAGCGCATAGCCCGCGCTGAGGAAGGCCTCGTCCTCCACCCGCCGGTTCTCTCGGTCGGCGTCGGTTGCGAGCGCGGTGCGGATCCAGCCGAGGTCATCGGCCTCGTCGAAGCGAGCCTCGAGCGGGCGGGCCTGGCCCGGGGCGCGGTGGCGTGCGTCGCCTCCGTCGACATCAAGGCCGACGAGGCGGCGGTGCACGCGGTCGCCGATGCGCTCGCCGTGCCAGCAAGGTTTTTTCCGGCGAAGACGCTGGAGGCGGAGACGCCGCGGCTCGCCAACCCATCGGACGTGGTGTTTCGCGAGGTGGGGTGCCACGGGGTCGCGGAGGCGGCGGCGCTCGCCGCGGCCGGTCCCGGCTCGACGCTCGTCGTCGAGAAGACGCGGTCCCGGCGCGCCACCTGCGCGATCGCGCGGGCGGAGGGCGATCTCGACCCGCTCTCGGTGGGCTGGCCGCGCGGGCGGCTGACGGTGGTGGGCATCGGCCCCGGTGATCCGGCCTGGCGGACGCCGGAGGCGATGCAAGCGCTCGTGGACGCCACCGACGTCGTCGGCTACGGCCTCTATCTTGACCTGGTCGCCGACGCCATTGCCGGCAAGACCAAGCACGCGCCGCCGATGGGCCAGGAGCGGGAGCGCGCGCGGCTCGCCCTGGAGCTCGCCGCCGAGGGCCGGTCGGTGGCGCTGGTGAGCTCGGGCGACGCGGGGATCTACGGCCTCGCCGCGCTCGTGTTCGAACTCCTGGACCGGGAGGACCGCGCCGCATGGAACCGCGTCGAGATCGCGGTCGCCCCCGGCCTCACCGCATGCCAGGCGGCGGCGGCCCGCATCGGCGCGCCGCTGGGCCATGACTTCTGCGCCATCTCGCTCTCCGATCTCTTGACGCCCTGGCCGGAGATCGAGAGGCGGCTTGCTGCGGCCGCCGACGGCGACTTCGTGGTCGCCCTCTACAATCCGGTCTCGCAGCGGCGGCGCAGCCAGCTCCTCGCGGCCCGCGACATCCTGCTCAGGCGGCGTCCGCCCGCAACGCCCGTGGCCCTCGGCCGCAACCTCGGGCGCGAAGGCGAGACCGTCGACGTCATCCGCCTCGACCGGCTTGTGCCGGAGTGCGCCGACATGCTGACGGTCATTATAGTCGGCAACTCCGAGACGCGCCTTGTCGAGCGGGGCAGCCGGCGCTTCGTCTATACCCCGAGAGGCTACGGCCGTAAGATCGAGGCCACGATCGAGACCACCGGCGAAAAGGCATCGCGACGATGATCAAGCGGATCCTTCTGGTTGCCGCCCTCCTGCAGGCCCTCGTCTGGTCACGCGCACTGGCCGGGCTGGCGCCGGCGGCGACGAGCGTCGAAACCATCGTGTTCAGCGAAGTGGAGCGGCGCATCATCAAGGAGTACTTCGAGGCGCTGCGCGGCAAGCCGCGCGGGAACCCAGCGGCCGCGCGCTCGGGAAAGAGCGGGGAGCTGCCGCCCGGTCTCGCCAGGATGGACTCGCTGCCGCCCGGCCTCGCGAAGCAGGTTGTCGAGCGCGGCACCCTGCCGCCGGGCCTCGCGAGGCGCGATCTTCCTTCTGACCTTGCCTTGCGGCTGCCGCTGCCCCGGCCCGGGACCAAGAGGCTGATCGTCGGCGACGACGTGGTCCTGATCCGCGCGGCGACGCGGACGATCCTCGACATCCTGCTCGCGGCGGCGAAGGCCGGCTGAGCGACGGCGCTTCATGACCGTTCATTTCATCGGCGCCGGCCCGGGCGCGCCGGATCTGATCACCGTTCGCGGCCTCGCCCTCGTTCGCCGCTGCCCGGTCGTCCTCTACGCTGGATCGCTGGTGCCGAAGGAGGTGGTCGCCGAGGCGCCCGAGAATGCCCGCGTGATCGACACCGCATCGATGCACCTCGACGAGATCATCTTCGAGATGGCGGCGGCCGATCGCGCCGGCCTCGACGTCGCCCGCGTGCATTCGGGCGATCCGTCGCTCTATGGCGCCATCGCCGAACAGATGCGCAGGCTGGACGCGCTCGGCATAAGTTACGACGTGACGCCTGGGGTGCCGGCCTATGCCGCTGCGGCGGCGGCGCTGAACATCGAGCTGACTCTGCCCGACGTCAGCCAGAGCATCGTGCTCACCCGGACCGCCGTGCGGAGCTCGGCGATGCCGGCCGGGGAGACGCTGGCCGCTTTCGCGGAGACCGGATCGACGCTCGCCATCCATCTGTCGGTGAACAACCTCGCCCACGTCGTCCGCGAGCTCGCCCCGCGGTACGGGCTCGACTGTCCGGTGGTCGTCGCCCATCGGGTGAGCTGGCCCGACGAGCGGATCATCCGCGGAACGCTCGCCGACATCCGCGGCAAGGTGAAGGCCGCCGGCGTCACCCGCACCGCACTCATTCTGGTCGGCCGCGTGCTCGACGCGAGCGCGTTCGAGGACAGCCGCCTCTACGCCGCCGATCATCATCACGTCCTCCGCGCCAAACGATAGGCTCAGATCCGGGCGGCGAGCCAGAGCAGGGCCGCTTCGACCGATCCGACCGCGGCGCCGGGGGGTGGCGGCGGGCGACGGATCATGATCACCCGGGCGCCGACGGCGCGGGCGGCGGCGAGCTTGGCATGCGTCGGTCCGCCGCTCTGCTTGGTGACGAGCGTGTCGATGCGATGTGTTTTCAAGAGCGCCGTCTCGCCCTCGACGGTGAAGGGCGGGCGGCCGACGACGAGCGCGTAGTCGGCGAGCGGCAACGAAGACGCCGGACGCTCAAAGGAGCGGACCAGCAGCCAGACGCGATCGAGACCGGCGAACGCGTCGACGCCTCCGGGTCCGACCGTGAGAAAGGCGCGCCGCGAGACCCGCGGCAAAAGGGACCCCGCCTCACCCATGTCTCGAACCTCGGTCCAGCGGTCGCCCGCCACGGCCTCCCACGGCGGGCGGACGAGAGCGATGCGGTCGATGCCGGCACGATTGCACGCGACCGCGGCGTGCTGGGATATCTGCTCGGCGAACGGATGGGTGGCATCGATCACGGCGTCGATCGCCTCGCTGTGCAGATAGCCGACGAGGCCCGAGACGCCGCCGAAGTCACCGACGCGAATGCGGCCGGGGACGATCTGTTGCGGCGTCAGCCGGCCGGCGAGCGACGTGATGACGTCGATCTCCGGACCGAAGGCCTCAATGGTGCGCCGGGCCAGCTCGCCGGCCTCGGCCGTGCCGCCGAGGATCAGGAGACGTCTAGGCATCGAACGGAGCGTGGCCCGCGATTCCTCCCGATCGGTCGAAGACGATGACCTCGAGGGCGGTGTCGCGATCGAGCCTTTTGCGGGCGACGTCCTTGGCGCCAGCGGCGACCGCGTCGGCGAGCGCCAGCGGCCGGGCGAGTTCGAGGACATGCAGCGCCGTGTTGGCGTTCAGGACAGCGGCGACGGTCGCCGGCGCGGCGCCGAGGGAGGCGACGAGGTCGGCGAGGCGGCCGAAGTCGATCCGCGACTTGGATGCGTGCAGAAACAGATGCCCTTGCGCGAGCTTGACCAGCTTGCCGAAGCCGCCGGCGATGGTGAGACTGGGCACCGGGTGGCCACGCAGATACTTAAGGGTGCCGCCGACGAAGTCGCCCATGTCGATGAGCGCGGGATCGGGAAGGCCATAGAGCCGCTTCACCGCCGCCTCCGAGGTGCTGCCGGTGGCGGCGGCCAGATGCGCGAGGCCGGCGGCGCGGGCGACATCGATGCCGCGGTGGATGGAATGGATCCACGAGGCGCAGCTGTAGGGCACGACGATGCCGGTGGTCCCCAGGATCGACAGGCCGCCGACGATGCCAAGCCGGCCGTTGAGGGTTCTCTCCGCCAGCGCTTCGCCGCCCGGAACCGAGATCGTGACGACGACGTCGCCCGAGCCGCCGAAGGTCTCGGCCACGCTCCGGATCGCGGCCGCGATCATCCGCCGGGGGACCGGGTTGATGGCGGGCTCACCGACGGCGAGCGGCAGGCCGGGGAGCGTGACGATGCCGACGCCCTCGCCGGCGCGGAAGGCGACGCCGCTTCCCATCGGCCCGTGGCTCACCGTGACCCCGATCTCGGCGCCGTGGGTGACGTCCGGATCGTCGCCGGCGTCCTTGACGACGGCGGCCGAGGCGCGGTCGGCAGCCAGCACCGTGCGGGCGAGCGGCAGCGATGTCTCCCCGCCGCGCGGAAGGGCGACGGTGACCGGATCGGGGAATCTCCCGGTCAGCAACGCCTGATAGGCGGCGGCGGCGGCCGCGGCCGCGCAGGTGCCGGTCGTCCAGCCCTTGCGCAGGGGAGCCGATGGTCTGATCTCGGACATCGGCCGACTGTAGCGCGCCGGCGCTTCATGCTGCGCTGCAAAAATTGACATGCTCGGCGAAGGCGACCAAGCTAACGCCCGTCGGTTGCCCGTCGCGTGCGTGAACAGGGACTGTGCGTGGACCAGGATCCCCAGCTCTTCGCCCTTTTCGCCTCCGGTCTCGCCCATTGTCGCGCGGTCACGGTCGAGCACGGCGGTCTCCTGATGTCCCTGTTCGCCGCCGGTCTCGTCGGCAGCGCCACCCATTGCGTCGGCATGTGCGGACCCCTGGTCCTCGGCCAGACGGTGGCCCGCCTTGAGGCGACGCCGGCACGGGAGATGCGCGAGATCCACCGCCTCGCGGGCGCTGCGCTGGTGCCCTACCATCTGGGCCGAATGACGACCTACATGGCCCTCGGCGCGGCCGCGGCGGCGCTCGCCGGCGGCGTCATCGACGCCAGCGGGCTTCGATGGCTGTCGGCGGGTCTGTTGACGGTCGCCGCCCTGCTCTTTCTCGGGTATGCCGTGCAGCGGCTGGGCATGGCCCTGCCGTGGCTGGCGCAAGGTGGCGGGGGATGGTGGTCGCGCCACGTCGGCCGGCGGGTGCGACCGCTGTTCGCGAGGCCGACGGGGTTGCGCGGCTATGCTCTCGGTCTCGCTCTCGGCTTCCTGCCGTGCGGTCTCCTGTACGGTGCCGTCGTGGCGGCGGCGGCCAGCGGCGACGCAGCGGCGGGAGCGATGGCGATGATCGCCTTCGCCGCCGGCACGATCCCGGCGCTGATCGGCGTCGGCTGGGCCGGCCACGTTGCCGGCCAGCGGTGGCAGGGCGCAACCGCGCGCGTCACGCCGGTCCTGCTGATGTTCAACGCCGGCGCATTGACATACATGGCTTGGCGCATCGTCGCCTGAGAGACGGAGGGGAAGGGAGCAGTCATGAGCCAGTCCATGCCGGGCGGGGCCGGCACATCGAATCCGCGGCGGGGGGCTCTGGCCGTCGCCCTGGCGGTCGTCGCGCTCGTCGTCATCGCGTTCATGGCCGGCCGCATCTACTTTACGGCCGGAACGGGAACCGGCATCGAAACGGCCGCCGTGACCCCCGCGCCCGACATCGGCGGCGCTTTCGAGCTCGTCGATCAGAACGGTCGCACCGTGACCGACGCCGATTTCCACGGCCGGTACATGCTGGTGTATTTCGGCTACACCTACTGCCCCGACATCTGCCCGATGTCGCTGACGCGGAATTCGGAAGCGCTGGAGATGCTGGGGGCGGCGGGGGACCAGATCGTCCCCGTTCTGATCACCGTCGATCCCGATCGCGATACCGTGGAGCTTCTCAAGGGCTACGCCGATTTCTTCCATCCGCGTCTCGTCGCCCTGACCGGTACCTCGGAGCAGGTGGCCCGGGCGGCCAAGGCTTACCGCGTCTATTACGCCAAGGTACAGGAAGAGGGCGCCGACGCTGACACCTATCTGATGGATCACACGTCGATCACCTATCTGATGGGCCCCGACGGCCGCTATCTCCGCCATTTCGGCCACAACGTCAGCGCCGGGCGGATGGCGGAGGTGCTGAGGGAGATACGGTAGGCTGGTCGCGACCGTCGCCGCCGGCCTGATCGTCGCTGCACCGGCCTCGGGGAGCGGCAAGACCGTCGTCACGCTCGGCCTCTTGCGTGCGCTGCGCGCTGCCGGGGTCGCCGTCGCCTCGGCCAAGGTCGGCCCCGACTACATCGACCCCGCCTTCCACGCCGCGGCCACGGGCCGGCCGTGCCTCAACCTCGATCCGTGGGCGATGCGGTCGGAGACGCTCGCGGCGGCGGCGGCGAAGCTAACCGACGACGCCGAACTGATCGTCTGCGAGGGGGTGATGGGGCTCTTTGACGGCGCCACGGCAAGCGAAGGATCGACGGCGGACGTGGCGGCGGCGAGCGGCTGGCCGGTGGTGCTGGTCGTCGACGTCCGCGCCCAGGCGGCCTCGGCCGCGGCGGTCGTGCGCGGGTTTCAGAGTCACCGTCCTGATGTCGACGTCGCCGGAGTGATCCTCAACCGCGTCGGCGGGCCCAGGCACGTCGAGGTCGTGGCCGAGGCCATTCGCATCACCGTCCCTGAGGTGACGGTCGTCGGCTGGCTGCCGCGGGACGAGGCGCTCTCGCTGCCCGAACGCCACCTGGGCCTGGTGCAGGCGGCGGAGCATCCGCAGCTCGAGGGCTTTCTCGATCGTGCCGGCGCCATCGTCGGCCGGCACGTCGACCTCGGGGCGCTGCGCGCCCTGGCGCGGCCCTGGGCCGCCCGCCGCCCGCCGCGCGTCACCCCGCCGATCCCTCCCTTGGGCCAACGCATCGCCGTCGCCGCCGACGCCGCCTTCGCGTTCTCCTATCCGAGCGTGCTCGAAGGGTGGAGGACCGCCGGCGCCGAGGTGCTGCCGTTCTCGCCGCTCGCCGACGAGGCGCCCGACGCCCGGGCCGACGCCGTCTACCTGCCGGGCGGCTATCCGGAACTCCACGCCGGTCTCCTCGCCGGCAACCTCCGGTTCATCGGCGGGCTGGGCAGCGCCGCTCGCGTAGGTGCGGCGGTGTTCGGCGAATGCGGCGGCTACATGGTCCTCGGCGCGGGCCTGGTCGACGCCGAGGGCTGCCGCCACGCCATGGCCGGTCTGCTGCCGGTCGAGACCTCATTTGCCGATCGGCGGCTCACTCTCGGCTACCGTCAGGTGGCGCTGGCGGCCGAAGGTCCACTCGGCCGGGCCGGCGACCGCTTTCGCGGCCACGAATTCCACTACGCCCGGGTGCTCCGCGAAGGTCCCGGCCAGGCGCTGTTCGCGGCGACCGACGCAGCGGGGCGACCGGTGGGCGACTGCGGCCTCGCGGCAGGCTCGGTCGTCGGCTCGTTCGTCCATCTGGTCGACCGCTGGGAGACTTGAACGAGCAGTCCTGGCAAAGCTGCAGGACGCACTCTATAAGGGGAGAGCGGGCAGAGCGGAGTGCCGTCCGGTGCGGGCCACGTCTTCGGCGCAAGGTGCGCAGGCGCCATTCTGGGAGCGAAAGACGCTCGCCGAGATGACGGCTGCGGAGTGGGAGCTTCTCTGCGACGGCTGCGCCAGATGCTGCCTCGCCAAGCTCGAGGACGTCGAGACAGGCGAGGTCGCCTACACCAACGTTTCCTGCCGGCTGCTCGACCTCGGCACCTGTCGCTGCACGCGGTATACGGAGCGGCGCCGGCACGTGCCCGCCTGCGAGGCGCTGACCGCCGAGAACGTCGCCGCCTTCGGCTGGCTGCCGTCGACCTGCGCCTATCGGCTGGTGGCGGAGGGCAGGCCGCTGCCGCGGTGGCATCATCTGGTGTCGAACGACTGGGATCTGGTCCATCGTGTCGGGGCTTCGGTGATGGGCCGCGCGGTGCCTGAGGCGAAGGCCGGTCCGCTCGAGCATCATCTCGCCGCCTGGGCACGGTAGAGCGGCGGATGATCACGGCGATGCGTGGCGTGTTCGCGGCCGTCCTGACGCCACTCGATGCGGATCTTCGCCCCGATCACGGTCGCCTTGCCCGGCATTGCCGCTGGCTCCTGGCCAACGGCTGCGACGGGCTTTCGGTTCTCGGCACCACCGGGGAGGCCAACTCGTTCTCCGTCGAGGAAAGGGTCGAGATCCTGGAGCGCCTGGTCGAGGCGGGCGTTCCCGGCGACCGGCTGATGCCGGGCGCGGGCTGTTGCGCCCTGCCGGACACCGCCCGGCTGACACGAAAGGCCGTGGACCTCGGCGTGGGCGGCGCCCTTCTGCTGCCGCCGTTCTACTACAAGAACGTGAGTGACGAGGGGCTGTTCAGAGCCGTTGCCGAGGTCGTCGAGCGGGTCGGCGACGAGCGGCTCCGCGTCTATCTCTACCACTTTCCGCAGATGTCGGGCGTGCCCTTCGGACGGTCGCTCATCGCGCGCCTTCTCGCCCGCTTCCCCGGCATCGTGGTCGGCATGAAGGACAGCTCCGGCGACCTCGCGAACATGATCGGCACCGTGAGCGCGTTTCCCGGCTTCGCCGTGTTCAGCGGCTCCGACGAGCTGTTGCATCCGCTGCTGAAGGCGGGCGGCGCCGGCTGCATCACTGCGGTGTGCAACGTCGCGGCGTTCATGGCCGAGGCGGTGGTCCAGGCGACGAGGACCGGCGACGAGACCGCTGCCGAGGCGGCGCATGCACGTCTCGCGGCCGTGCGCCGGACCATCTCAGCCTACCCGCTGACGGCGGCGCTCAAGGAGATCATGGCCCGCCACACCGGCGACGCCGCCTGGCGGCACATCCGTCCGCCGCTGACCCCGCTGGCACCGGCCGACGCGGGGCGCATGCTTTCGGACCTCGACCGCCTCGGCTTCCGGCCGCCGCCGCGACCGTGAACCGAACGCCTCGCGCCAAGCTCCGGCAGATGCCCGGCGTGGCGGTTGCCGGCGGAACCGTGCCGTTGACCGTGCGCCGCAGTCCGCGGGCGCGACGGGTGATCCTCCGCATCGACGTCGGCAGCGGCCGGGTGGTTCTGACGGTGCCGCCGAAAACGAGCGTCGCGCAAGCCCTCGCGTTCGCCGAGAGCAAGAAGGAGTGGATTCGCGACCGCCTAGCCGTGCTGCCGCCGCGAACCGCGTTTGCGGATGCCGCCGTCGTTCCACTTTTCGGTCTGGATCACCGCGTCCGCCATGCGCCCGGGCTTTCGGGCGGCGTTCGCGTCGGTAACCGGGAGATCATCGTCGGCGGCGCCGAGGAGAGCGTCGGCAAGCGCGTCGAGACGTGGTTGAGGCGCGCGGCACAGGCGGAGATCGCGCGGAGGGTCGCCGACAAGGCCGGGCGGCTCGGCATCCGCGCCGAGCGCGTGACCGTGCGCGATACGCACTCGCGCTGGGGATCGTGCTCGCCTGCCGGGCGGCTTTCATTCAGCTGGCGACTGATCATGGCGCCGGTCTGGGTGCTCGACTACGTGGTCGCCCACGAGGTCGCCCATCTGCAGGAGCGGGGCCACGGCCCGGCCTTCTGGCGCACGGTCGCCCTCTTGAGCGACGACATCGACGGCGCTCACCGCTGGCTCCGCGACCACGGCGCGATGCTGCATCGCTTCGGCTGAACCGTCGCCGGTCGCGCAAGTTTGCCGGCAAGCTTCGGATAGATTGCGCCCGGCCTCGGCGTAAGATGGTCTGCATGGGCACGGGCGATGCTGTCATCCGCAGTGGGCACGAGGACGAGCGCTGGCACGCGGTCCTGGCGCGGGACGAGGGGTGCGACGGCAGTTTCGTCTACGCCGTGCGGTCGACGGGCATCTTCTGCCGGCCCTCGTGCCCGAGCCGCAAGCCGGGCCGCGACCAGGTCGCGTTCTACGATCGTCCCGCGGACGCGCTCGCCGCCGGCTATCGGGCCTGCCGCCGCTGCCGGCCGCTCGGCGCGGGCCGGCCAGAGGAGCAGCGCGCCATGGTTCGGGAGGCCTGCGCGCTGATCGAGAGCGAGGACGAGGCCCGGCCGACGCTGTCGTCCCTGGCCGCGGCGGTGGGAACCAGTCCCTTCCACCTGCAGCGGCTGTTCAAGAGGGCGGTCGGCGTCTCGCCCAAGCAGTATGCGGAGGCCGTGCGGCTCCGGCGGCTGAAGACCCTGCTCAAGGAAGGCGAGCCGGTCGCTCTCGCCCTCTACGGCGCCGGCTACGGATCGGCGAGCCGGCTGTACGAGAAGGCGCCGAGCCGGCTCGGCATGACCCCGGCCTCCTATGCCCGAGGCGGCAGGGGCGCCCGCATTGCCTTCGCCTGCGCCGAGGCCCCGGGGCTGGGGCGGATCCTGATCGCGGCGACGGTGCAGGGCGTGTGCATGGTGGCTCTCGGCGGCCCCGACGCCGAGCTCGAGGCGGAGCTGCGGGCCGAGTACCCGGCCGCGGACATCGGCCACGACGAAGGCATGCTGCACCCGTGCGTCGGTGCGGTGCTGGCCCTGGCGGCGGGCAAGAAGCCCGACGCCGATCTTCCCCTCGATGTCCGGGCGACGGCCTTCCAGTGGAAGGTGTGGAGCCTGCTGCGTTCGATCCCCGCCGGATCGACGCGCAGCTATGGCGACATCGCCGCCGAGCTCGGCCGGCCGGGGGCGGCGCGCGCGGTGGGGCGGGCCTGCGCCAGCAACCCCGTTGCCCTCGTCGTCCCCTGTCACCGGGCGGTCGGCGGCGACGGCGGCCTGCACGGCTACCGCTGGGGCGTCGAGCGCAAGCGGACGCTGCTAGACAAGGAACGCGAGGGCGCCAGCCGCCCGCCCGAAGACGTAAGGCGCGGCTGACGCCGCGCCGTCGGCCGAAACGGTGCCGGAGGTTTGCTGCGGCGCGCAAACCGGCCGTATAAGACGCCATGCGGCCCGCGCGCGATTCCTCGAAGCCGGACCCGGAGTCGGCCGTCGTCTTTGCGCTGCTGACGGCGCTGATCGCTCTCGGACAGATCAGCACGTCGGTCTACATCCCGTCGATGCCGTCGCTGGTGGAGGTGTTCGTGACGACCTCGGCACGGGTCAATCTCACCCTGTCGTTCTTTCTGTTCGGCTTTGCCGTCTGCCAACTCGTCTACGGACCGTTGTCCGACCGGTTCGGGCGGCGTCCGGTGTTGCTGGTCGGCGTCACGCTGTACACGGCGGCGAGCATCGCGTGCGTCTTCGCTCCGTCGATCGAGGCGCTCATCGTCGGACGACTGGTCCAGGGCATGACCGCCTGCTCGGGACCCGTGCTCGGCCGAGCGATCATCCGCGACGTCTACGGCGCCGAGCGCTCGGCGAGGGCGCTCGCCTACGTTGGCGTCACGCTCGCGGTCTCTCCGGCCGCGGCACCGATCGTCGGCGGCTACCTGCAGGAGTGGTTCGGCTGGCGGGCGGCCTTCGTCCTGTTGTCGGCGATCGGCGGCGTCATCGTCGCGGCGGTCTGGCGCCTGCTCGCCGAAACCAATCGCCGCCGCGATGCGCGGGCGCTGGACCTCGGCGGTTTCGGCGCCGCCTATCGCCGTCTTCTGACGTCCCCCGCCTACTATGGCTACACGCTCGCCGTCGCCTTCGTCTTCGCCGGACTGATGGCCTACGCGGCAGGCGCAGCCTTCGTGTTCATCGACGTCATCGGGCTGTCGCCGGCGCGTTTCGGCATGGTGTCGACGGTCGCCGTCGCCGGCTTCCTCGCCGGCTCCCTCGCCGCTGGCCGGCTCGGCGGCCGGGTGGACCTGGACCGGCTGCTGATGGCCGGGGTCAGCCTCTCCTTTCTGGGCGGCGCCGTCATGGTGGCGATCGGCGCCGCGGGACACGTCAGTGCGCCGGCGATCATTCTGCCGGCGATGGTGTTCACCACCGGGATGGGCATCGTGCTTCCCACCGGGATGGCCGGTGCCATGGCGCCGTTTCCGGCCATCGCGGGCGCTGCCTCGGCGGTGCTCGGCTTCGTTCAGATGGCGGTCTCGGGACTGGCCAGCCTCGCCGTGGGTGCCTTCGCACCCACCTCGCAGGTGCCGATGGCGGCCGTCATCGCGGTGGTAACGGGGATCGCCTTCGGCGCGTTCACCGTTCTCGTCTGGCGCCGGCGTGCGGATCGAGAAGCAGCCCCAGGCGGCCCGCTGCCGAGCGCGCGAAACGAAGGGTGACGGCCCTTCGACGCGCGGCCACGAGCCGGGTCACCGGGGCGTGGCGCACGACGGCGGCGTAATGGGCATCGGCGACGATGATGCCCACGCCTTCGGGCAGAAGCCGGCGCGGAAACCCGGGCGGCACGGCGAACGAGAAGGCGTCGCAGAACGGCACGTACTGCGTCCACTTGCCGTCTCCCCGGAAATCCGCCGCCGACGTCTTGACCTCGACGATGGCGATGACGCCGTTGCGATCGACGCCGATGACGTCGGCGCGCCGGCCGTTGCCGAGCGGAAACTCGGTGAGCGCCCGATAGCCGAGGTCGGCAAGCAATCGCGTCACCCCGCGGGTGATGCCGGCCGCTCCGTCGGGCGTCGGTGCGGGACCCCTGCTCTCGATCGGGCCGCGCATGTTCGTCGAATGTTCCATATCGAGGACGAGTCGTAGCCCGATCGGCCGCGATTGACAAGCCCGAACCGACCAACGGCCGGTCGATCGGCGCCTGCCTTTTCTTGACGCTGCCGGCCTCGTGCCCTACTTTGCCAGGGCTTGGAATGCGTTGGATCTGCAATCGCGCGTTGCAGAGCCTTCCCTTCTGCGCGGGCGATAGCGGTTTGAGCTTCGGACAAGAACTCGAGGGCGGGACCCCATGACCCAGACTCAACTCAAGTTTGTACAAGGTTTTGCGCTGCCGACCTATGACGAGTGGGTGGCGGAGGTCGAGAAGGCGCTGAAGGGCGCGCCCTTCGACAAGAGAATGGTCTCGAAGTCCTACGAGGGGCTGACCGTTCGTCCGATCTACACGCGCCAGGACTGGCCGGCCGACGGCGATCCTTCGGGGCTCCCCGGCGCCGCGCCGTTCACCCGCGGTGGCCGGGCGGCCGGGAGCCGCGTCAACAATTGGGACGTGCGGCAGTTCTACGCCCACCCCGATCCGAAGACCTGCAACGACGAGATCCTCCACGAACTCGAGCGCGGCGTCAGCTCCATCGAGCTTCGCTTCGACCGGGCCGCCCGCGCCGGCCTCGATGCCGATGCGCCTGCGGCGGGCGCTCTCGCCGGCCGGGACGGGATCCTGATCTACTCCGTCGACGATCTCGATCTTCTGCTGACCGGCGTCGAGCTCGATCTGGTGCCCGTTGCCCTCGAGGCCGGCGCCCAGTTCCTGCCCGCCGCCGGCCTGCTCGCGGGACTGTGGCAGCGACGCGGAATCGCTCCCGACCGCGCCCGCGGCGAGTTCAATGCCGACCCGATCGGCACGCTGGCCGCGGAGGGCTCGCTGCCGACGCCGGTGGAGACCGCGCTGGCACGGATGTCCGACCTCGCCGCCTACACCGCCAGGACCTATCCGCATGTCACCGCGGTCAAGGTCGACACGGCGCCCTATCACGGCGCCGGCGCCAACGAGGCACAGGACCTCGCGGCATCGATGGCGACGGCGGTCGCCTATCTGCGGGCGATGACCGACGCCGGCATGAACGTGGATGCGGCCTGCCGACAGATCCTCTTCTCCTATCCGCTCGATTGCGACCAGTTCCTCGCCATCTGCAAGCTGAGGGCGGCGCGCAAGTTGTGGGCGCGCATCGCCGAGGCCTCCGGCGCCGGCGAGGCGGCGCGGGCGATGTGGCAGGAGGCCAAGACCGCCGAGCGCATGATGAGCCAGCGCGATCCGTGGGTGAACATGCTGCGGACGACCGTGATGTGCTTCTCCGCCGCCGTCGGCGGGGCCGACTCGGTCTCGGTCCTGCCGTTCAACGCCATCCTCGGCCTGCCGGACGACCTCGGCCGCCGAGTCGCGCGCAACACGCACACGATCCTCGCCGAGGAGTCCAACATCGCCAAGGTGATCGATCCGGGCGGCGGCTCGTGGTACATCGAGTCCCGCACCGACGAACTCGCGCGGGCGGCGTGGGCCGAGTTCCAGGAGATCGAGCGGTCCGGCGGCATCCTCAAGGTGCTGGCCGACGGCTCGTTCGCGAGCCGGATCGCCGCCTCGCGCGCCGAGCGCGAGAAGAACCTGGCCCGCCGCAAGGATCCGCTCACCGGCGTCAGTGAGTTTCCGAACGTCGAGGAGCGGCTGCCGGTGCCGCAGGCGGTGGACGTCGGCGCCTGCCGCCGGGCTGCCGCCGATCGCTTGCGGGCCGCCCGCGACAAGGCGGCGAAGGCCCGCGAGGCCGTCGCCACGATCGCGTCGGAGGCGGCCGGGAAGGTGACGGCCGCGGTGTTCCGGGCGGCCGCCGCCGGGGCCACGATCGGCGCCATGGGCGAGGTGCTGGCGGGGCAGCCGACGCATGGGGCGGCTTTGCCGAAGTGGCGGCTCGCCCAGCCCTTCGAGGCGCTCAGGGACGCCGCCGACGCGTACCAGGAGCGGACGGGCGAGCGGCCGAAGATCTTCCTCGCCAATCTCGGACCGATCGCCAAGCATACGGCAAGGGCGACGTTCTCGAAGAACTTCTTCGAGGTCGGAGGCATCCGGGCGCTGACCAACGAAGGGTTCAAGGATGCCGAGTCGTGTGTCAAGGCGTTCAAGCAGTCGGGCGCCCGGATCGCGATCCTGTGCTCTGCCGATCCGCTCTACGAGGAGATGGTGCCGTCCGTCGCGCCGACGCTGAAGGCCGCCGGCTGCGCGCACCTGTTCCTTGCCGGCAACCCGGGCGAAAAGAAGGACGCTTACAAGAGCGCGGGCGTGGACGACTTCATCTTCATGGGCTGCGACGTGCTGCAGACGCTGCGCGCAACCCAAGCGGTACTGGGAGTTAGCGACCGATGACCAAGATCCCCGATTTCGCCACCATTCATCTCGAACCGAGCAACCTGCCCGCCGGCAACGGCGGCGGCTACGACGCGTGGGCTGCACGCTTCAAGGCGGAGACCGGCAGCTCGCCCGAGCAGTTCCTCTGGGAAACGCCCGAGCAGATCAAGGTCAAGCCGCTGTACGCGGCGGCGGATCTCGAGGGCCTGGATCATCTTGACACGCTTTCGGGCATCCCGCCCTTCGTGCGCGGCCCCTACTCGACGATGTACGTCACCCGGCCGTGGACGATCCGCCAGTATGCCGGCTTCTCCACGGCGAAGGATTCCAATGCCTTCTATCGCCGCAACCTGGCCGCGGGGCAGAAGGGCCTGTCTGTGGCCTTCGACCTCGCGACCCACCGCGGCTACGATTCCGACAACCCGCGGGTCGCCGGCGACGTCGGCATGGCCGGGGTGGCGATCGATTCGATCATGGACATGCGCGTGCTCTTTGGCGGCATTCCGTTGGATCAGATGACGGTGTCGATGACCATGAACGGCGCCGTGCTGCCGATCATGGCGCTCTACATCGTCGCCGCCGAGGAACAGGGGGTGAAGCCGGAGCAACTGGCCGGAACGATCCAGAACGACATCTTGAAGGAGTTCATGGTCCGCAACACCTACATCTATCCGCCCGTGCCGTCGATGCGGATCATCTCCGACATCTTCGCCTACTGTTCGCAGAACATGCCCAAGTTCAACTCCATCTCCATCTCCGGCTACCACATGCAAGAAGCCGGGGCGACGGCCGACCTGGAGATGGCGTACACGCTTGCCGACGGCGTCGAGTACGCCCGCGCCGGCCTCAAGGCCGGGCTGACCATCGACCAGTTCGCGCCCCGGCTGTCGTTCTTCTGGGCGATCGGCATGAACTTCTACATGGAGGTCGCCAAGATGCGCGCGGCCCGCATGCTGTGGGCCAAGCTGATCAAGCAGTTCGACCCGAAGAATGCCAAGTCGCTGGCGCTCCGGACGCACTCGCAGACCTCCGGGTGGAGCCTGACGGCGCAGGACGTCTACAACAACGTGGTGCGGACG
>CAYQSU010000034.1:30533-35962 GCA_964420325.1 uncultured Rhodospirillaceae bacterium
CCGCCACGCAGGGCCACACCCAGTCGTTGCACACCAACGCGCTCGACGAGGCGCTCGCCCTGCCGACCGACTTCTCGGCCCGCATCGCCCGCAACACCCAGCTGTTCCTGCAGCAGGAGAGCGGCACGACGCAGGTGATCGACCCCTGGGGCGGCAGCTACTACGTCGAGCGGCTGACGCGCGACCTGGCCGAGCGGGCATGGACCCACATCGAGGAGGTGGAGCGGTCCGGCGGCATGGCCAAGGCCATCGAGGCCGGCATCCCGAAGCTGCGCATCGAGGAGGCGGCGGCCCGCACGCAGGCCCGCATCGACTCCGGCCGCCAGACGGTGGTCGGCGTCAACAAGTTCCGTCTCGAGGAGGACGAGAAGATCGAGGTGCTGAAGGTGCAGAACGCCGAGGTCCGCCGTCAGCAGATCGCCCAGCTCGAGGAGCTGCGCCGCACGCGCGACGCGGCCGAGGTGGAGCGGAAGCTCGAGGCCCTGACCAAGGCCGCCGAGACCGGCGAGGGCAACCTGTTGGCACTGGCCGTCGAGGCCGGCCGCGCCAAGGCGTCGGTCGGCGAGATCTCAAGCGCGCTCGAGAAGGTATGGGGACGGCACAAGGCCGAGATCCGCAAGATCTCGGGCGTCTACAGAGGAGAGGTCGGGGTGCAGGCGGATGCCATCGCCAAGGTCCAGAGGATGGTGGAGGAGTTCGAGAAGAACGACGGCCGCCGCCCACGGCTGCTGGTGGCTAAGGTCGGCCAAGACGGCCACGACCGCGGCCAGAAGGTGATCGCCAGCGCCTTCGCCGATCTCGGCTTCGACGTCGACATCGGCCCCCTGTTCCAGACCCCCGAGGAGGTGGCGCGCCAGGCGGTCGAGAACGACGTGCACATCATCGGCGTCAGCTCGCTGGCGGCCGGACACCTGACCCTGGTGCCGCTCCTGAAGCAGGCGCTCGAGGCGGAAGGCCGGGAGGACATCATGATCGTCGTCGGCGGCGTGATCCCGCCCGACGATTACGAGGCTCTCTATCGGATGGGCGTCGCGGCGGTGTTCGGGCCGGGGACGGTGATCGGCGAGGCGGCGGTGTCGCTGATCGACAGGCTCAACGAGACCCTGGGCTACGCACCGAGCAAGGCGGCCTAGCGCCGATGGCGGTCGGACAGGCAGCCGCCCGCGCCCCGGCGCGGGCGGGGCTTACCGTCGAGGACTACGTGGCGGGCGTGCTCGCCTGCAACCGCGCGACGCTGGGCCGCGCCATCACCGTCATCGAAAGCCGGAGCCCCCGCCATCAGCAGCTGGCTCAGGAAGTCCTGCTGAGGCTCCTCGGCCACCTGCGCGGCCTTCCGGACGAGAAGCGGGCGCACCGGGTCGGCATCACCGGCGTCCCCGGCGTCGGCAAGAGCACGTTCATCGAGGCGCTCGGCTGCACCCTGGCGCGCGCCGGCCGCAAGGTCGCCGTCCTCGCGGTCGATCCGTCGAGCACGGTCTCCGGCGGCAGTATCCTCGGCGACAAGACGCGGATGCAGGAGCTGTCCGCCGAGCCCAACGCCTTCATCCGGCCGTCGCCGACGTCCGGCACCTTGGGCGGCGTGGCGCGGGCGACGCGGGCGACGATGGTCGTCTGCGAGGCCGCCGGCTACGACGTGATCCTGGTCGAGACGGTCGGCGCCGGCCAGAACGAGGTTGCGGTCGCCGACATGACCGACTTCTTCCTGGTGCTGATGCTGCCCGGCGCCGGCGACGAGCTCCAGGGCATCAAGAAAGGCGTGCTCGAGATCGCCGACATGATCGCCGTCAACAAGGCCGACGGCGAGAACGAGCTAAAGGCCAAGCAGGCGGCGGTCCACTACCGCAACGCGCTGAAGATCATGAAGCACACCAGCCCCAACTGGACGCCGCCGGTGGCGCTGTGCAGCGGCCTCACCGCGGTGGGGCTCGACGCGCTGTGGGCGAAGATCGAGGAGCACAAGGCGACGCTGACGCGGACCGGAGAGCTCGCCGAGAAGCGGCGCCGGCAGCGGATCGGCTGGATGTGGAGCATGTTGGAGAACCGCCTCATGGACTCGCTCAAGACCCATCCGAAGGTGGTCGAGATGCTGCCGTCCATCCAACACGACGTCGCCGAGGGCAAGCTCACCATCACCCTCGGCGTCGAGCGCATCCTGGAAGCGTTTCGCAGCTGACCCGCGGCCGGGCGGGCCTCACGGCTCGCCGCTCTCCCGCTGCCACTGCAGGATGTCGCGGCGCAAGACCTCGTAGCGCTTGCCGACGTTGTCGCCGAACAGCGGATCCTCCTGGTCGCTGGCGCGGGCCTCGATCTCGGCCCAGTCCTCGGCCGTCAGCGCGGCGAGGGCGGCGGAGAACAGGAGCCGCTCCTCTCTCGCCATGTGCTCCCGCTGGAAGTCGATGAAGCGACGGCCCCAGGCGTCGAGCGCGTCGCGCGGGACCTCGGTGTCGTCGAGGACGGCGCGCACGCCGGCCGCGAAATCGCGGGTGCGGGCGGCCAGCTCCTCGTGCTCCTTCGTCAGGTCGCCGAAGCGCGCCGCGGCCTCGGGGTCGCGCCGCTTCAGCCTCTGGAACAGCAGGTCCTCCTTGGGGTGGTGGTAGAGGTCGGGGAAGCTCTGGAAGTAGTCGACGATGCCCTCGACGATCTCGTAGTCGGGCGTGCCGCCGCGGTCGAACACGGCGAGGTTGCGCTCAAGCACGTCCAGGAGCTGGGTGATATTCGAATGCTCCTTGCGCAGCGCGTCGACGAATCCCACCGTGCCCTTTGCCATCCAGCCGTCCCCTGGCGCCGTGGGACGAAAGAACCGGCCAGCGCCGTTCAACCACGAAGAATAGCATATCGCGAACCGCCCGCCAGCGCCAAGCCGCGCACGGCTTGGGGCTCATCGACCTGGGCGGGGATCCCGGGGATGGACGAGGACCACGGCGGGCGGCTGCAGAGGACGTTCGATCTCGACGCGGGCGAGGCCGAAGCTCTCGATCACCCAGGCGTTGGTGACGAGATGCGGCGTCACCCGCTCGACGGTGAACGCGGATGGCCCGTCGGCGAGAGCGGCCGGCACCAGGATCTGGTCGGCGAGGTGGGCGTCGACGGCGGCCCCCGAGCGATGGCAGGCGAGGAGGGCATGGGCCGCCTCACGGGCGAGGTCCTCGGCCGGCCGGCCGCGGCGGCCGAGGGCGGAGGCGCCGGTGCGCGCGCCCTCGTAGTCGGCGACGAGAAAGAGGGCGGCGCCGGGACACGCGGCCCCGGCGCGGTGGACGTCGATGTCGACCGGGACGCCCGCGGGCTCGAGCGCCCGCGCCGCGGTCTCCGCCATGCGGGCGGCGACGTGGTCCGGAAGGTTGGCGGTGAGCGCCCGGCCGCCGATCCGCCTGAGGGCGCCGCGCTCGATGCGCACCAGCGGCCGGAGGCGGGCCTCGCTGCCCAAACCGCGGACGCTCGCCCTGACCACCCCCCGGCCGACCGGATAGAAGCCGGGCCGGTCGAGCCAGAGCTCCGCCGCGATCCCCATCGCGGCCAGCGCCGGCCGCCAGACCTGGTCGATGAAGTCGATGAACGGCGCCTTTGGCAGGTGGGTGCCGCCCTCGACGACGACCGAGGACGCGCCCGAGGCGAATGCCAGCGGCACCAGGACCGTCTGCAGCACCAGCGGCGCCGAGCCGGCGCTGCCGCCGGCGCGGGCGGCGGCGACGTCGAAGCGGTAGGCCGCGGCCAGCGGCGGCACCCGGGGCTCGAAGGTGAGGAGCCGTGAGGCGAGGTCGTCGCCGCCGACGCGGGCCCGGCACACCGCGGCGGCGGCGCGGACCGCGGTCAGATGCTGGGCGGCGAGGCCCGGCCTGGCCCGGTTGGCGCGGATGTTCTCGATCCGCACCGGCCGGCCGCACACGGCCGAGAGGCCGAGCGCGGTGCGCAGGATCTGCCCGCCGCCCTCGCCGTGGCTGCCGTCGATGGTGAGCAGCTGGTCCGCCACCGCCCGCGCCCCCTCCGCCCTGACCCCGGCCCCGGATAGCGGTTGCCTCGCCCGCCGGCAAGGGCCAAGCTCGCCGGTCCCGGCAACGCGGATCGGACGCCCCCTTGACCCCGCTGTTCCACCCGCAGCTCGTCAACGACCCCTTCGGCGACCCCGGCCTCTACGTCGACTTCATGTTCGAGAAGCGGGCGCTCCTGTTCGACCTCGGCGACCTCGGGGCGCTCTCGAGCCGGAAGCTCCTCAAGGTCAGCCACGCCTTCGTCAGCCACGCGCACATCGACCACTTCTCGGGCTTCGACCGCCTGTTGCGACTGATCCTCGGCCGCGGCCGGGACCTCCACCTGTTCGGACCGGCGGCGTTCATCGATCGCGTCCGGCACAAGCTCGGCGCCTACACCTGGAACCTGGTCGCCGGCTTCGCGGACGACCTCGTCATCCACGCGACCGAGGTGCACGCGCACGACCGCGGCGTCATCGCGGCGTTCCGGCTCAAGGACGGGTTCCGGGAGGGTAGCGCCGCCGGGATCGGCCTCGTGGACGGCGTCGTCCTCGACGAGGAGGGCTTCCGCGTGCGCGCCGCCGTCCTCGACCACGGCATTCCCTGCCTCGGCTTCGCGCTCGAGGAGAAGCGCCACGTCAACGTCTGGAAGAGCGCGCTCGACCGGGAAGTCTTGCGCGCCGGCCCGTGGCTCCGCGAGCTGCGCCGGGCGGTGCTGCGGGACGATGCGGACGAGACGCCGATCCGGGTGTGGTGGCGCGAGGCCGGACGCGTGGTCGAGCGCGTGGTCCCCTTGGGCGAGCTCAAGGCGAGGATCCTCCGCATCGTCCCCGGCCAGCGCTTCGCCTACGTCGTCGATGCCGCCTTCCACGCCGCCAACGCGAAGACCATCACGGCGCTCGCCGCGGGCGCCGATACGCTGTTCATCGAGGCGGCGTTCCTGGAGGAGGATGCCGCGGTCGCCGCCGGCAAGCGCCACCTGACGGCGCATCAGGCGGGAACGATCGCCCGCCTCGCCGGCGTCGAGCGGCTCGTCCCCTTCCACTTCTCGCCCCGCTACGCCGACCGGGGCGACCTGCTGATCGCCGAGGCGATGGCGGCGTTCGCGCCGCCGCCCGGGACGGGACGTCCGACGTGAGCGGCGGAGCGCCGCCCGGCGGCCGCCGGCAAACTGCGACAAAATGCGACAAATTGCGACATTTTGCGACATTTTGCGACAAAATGCGACATTTTGCGACGAAATGCGACGTTTTGCGACGTCCGATTCGGATCTAATACGTTGATTTTAAACGAAACTATGACAATCGGGCGCGAGTCTGTGGACATTCGTGGACATTTTTCCTCGGGGCCCCCGAGCCAGGCTCGGGGCCGGGAAAGGCTCCGGGCGCCGCTGCGCGGAGGCTCCGGGACGCATCCCAGTGAGCAACAGACCGCCTCGGACCGCTCCCGTCGCATGCAATCGGA
>CAYQSU010000035.1:0-35693 GCA_964420325.1 uncultured Rhodospirillaceae bacterium
GCCGGGCGCGGGCGGCCTCGCGCCGGTCCGCCTCGGCTTGGCGCGCCGCCCGCTCGGCGTCCCTGGCGGCATCCTCCGCCCGTCTCGCCAGCACCTCGTACGCCGAGACGCGGTCGACGGCGGCGTCGTAGCGGCCGCCGTAGGGGCTGGCGTCGGCCACCGCTTCGCGCTCCGCCGGCGTCGCCGGACCCAGCTTCGAGGCCGGCGGCCGAATCAGCGTGCGCTGGACCATCGCCGGCGTGCCCTTGCCCTCGAGCGCCGAGACCAGCGCCTCGCCGACGCCGAGGCCGGTGATCGCCTCGGCGGTGTCGAACGCGGGATTGGCGCGGAAGGTCTCGGCCGCGGCGCGCACCGCCTTCTGGTCGCGGGCGGTGAACGCACGGAGCGCGTGCTGCATGCGGTTGCCGAGTTGGCCGAGCACGCTGTCCGGCAGGTCGGTCGGGCTCTGGGTGACGAAGTAGACGCCGACGCCCTTGGAGCGGATCAGCCGGACCACCTGCTCGACCTTGTCGACGAGCGCCTTCGATGCGCTGCCGAAAAGAAGGTGAGCCTCGTCGAAGAAGAAGACGAGCCGGGGCCTCGGCTGGTCGCCCGCCTCCGGCAGCTCCTCGAACAGCTCGGCGAGCAGCCACAACAGGAAGGTGGTGTAGAGCCGGGGCGAGCGGATCAGCCGGTCCGCGGCCAGCACGTGGACGTAGCCCCGGCCGCCGCGGTCGGTGCGCAGCAGGTCGTGGATGTCGAGGGCGGGTTCGCCGAAGAAGCGCTCGGCGCCCTCGCGCTCGAGGACGAGGAGCTGCCGCTGGATGGCACCCACCGAGGCGGCGCTGACGTTGCCGTAGGACCGGGTGAGCGCCTTGGCATTCTCGCCGATGAACGCCAGCATGGCCCTCAGGTCCTTGAGGTCGAGCAGCAGCAGACCCTCGTCGTCGGCGACCGCGAAGGCGACGTTGAGGACGCCCTCCTGGGTGTCGTTGAGGCCGAGGAGTTGCGAGAGCAGAAGCGGCCCCAGCTCGGAAATGGTGGCGCGCACCGGATGCCCCTGCTCGCCGTAGACGTCCCAGAATGCGGTCGGACAGCCGGCCGTGACGTAGGGGTCGAGCCCGATCGCACTGGCGCGCTCGGCGAGCCGGCCGCGACCCTCGCCGGCCGCACAGATGCCGGAGAGGTCACCCTTGACGTCGGCGAGGAACACCGGCACGCCGGCGGCGGAAAACCCCTCCGCCAGCACCTGCAGCGTCACCGTCTTGCCGGTGCCGGTGGCGCCGGCGACCAGCCCGTGGCGGTTGGCGAACCGGAGATCGAGAACGACCGGCCCGTCCGCCTTGCCGATGAACAGCGTATCGGTGTCCACCATGCGTCTGCCTCCCTGCCGCGGTCGCCGCCGAAGGGCCATTAACCGCACGGCCGGCGGCGGCGGTCAATCGACTTCGCACCGCCCGCCGTGCTCGACCGGAGCGTCGTCAGGATGGCGATGCGAGGACGACGATCTGCAGGGCGGCGCCGATGAGGACGGCGAAGGTGAGCGCCATGGCGGCGGTGCGCAGCCGGATGTCCTCGTCGATCCGGCTGACGCCGAAGGCGTGCAGAAGCCGGCCGACGAGGAGCCCGATGCCGAGGAGGTGAATGCACCACTCCGACGCGCCAGCGGCCTCGGCGAAGGCCATCAGCAGAAGCGCGAGCGGGACGTACTCGGCGAAGTTGGCGTGCACGCGGATGGCCCGCCTGAGCGCCGGGCTGTCGCCGTCGCCGACCGCCACCCGCTCCCGCCGCCTGAGGCGGATGACGCGAAGGGCGAGCCCGACGAACAGAACCGCGAGCAGGCTCGCGTAGAAGGCCGTGATCATTGAAGGCATGGCTGTGCGGTCCGGATGATGGAAGCCTCGCCGAGGCTAACCACGGCCCCCGACGCCAAGTCAACCAGGCGACGGCCGGTTCGCCCCGCTCCGCTCGCCGCCCAGACGGCTCTGTCATGCGGATGCCGTTTCGTGTAGGAGAGTGCGCTCGGGCGACGGACCCGAGTTCAGGAGATGGGGCGACAGATGCGTGATAGGGCGAGACGCATGACGGCTTTGCTGGCCGGGGTGTTGTGCGCGATCGCGACGATGACGGTCGCGGTCGATGGTGCCTCGGCCCAGGCGGTGGTCACGGATGCGAAGCTCAGCGCGTTCGTCGAGGCGGCCTCCAAGGTGGATGCCATCATCGAGCGGTGGAACCCGCGCATCGCCGCCGCCGCGACCGACGCCGAGAAGGAGGAGCTTTTCGAGCAGGCGAACGACGAAGCGGTCGCGGCGATCGAGGAAACGCCCGGGATCACCGCCGCGGAGTACGCCGACATCAATGCGGCGGCGGCCGCCGATCCCGCCCTGAAGGCGCGGATCGACCGCCTGTTCACAACCAGGGGCACGCGCTGACCCCGCTCTCCGAGGCCACGCTAATCCCCTTCGTTCAGGGCTTCGCGCAGGAGCGCCCGGAGGCGCCTCCGGGAATACGTGCGCCCGCCCTTCTCGGCGGCAACCCTGCGCGGTCGGAAGCGCGGCTCGGCGAGGGCCGCCGCCGCCGGGTTTCGCCGCTTGAGACGCCTTCCCTTCTTCGGCTTGCGCATCGTTCGAGGCTAGCGCACGGCGGCTGCGGAACCAAGCAGGCGTTGCCGCTCCGCGCCCGCGCGCTCGTCCTGATATTCCCCAATTGGGGTGTGCCGTTCGAGGTTATCCCCAAGATCCCCCGGTTTCGTCTCTGGCCAAGCTCCGGGCGCCCCGCTTAGGGTGCCGCCCTCGGCGCGGTGGCGGTGGCGGCCTCCTGCCATCACGGGCGGGAGTACCACGGAAGGCACCTGGATCGATGCCAAGCCGTGAGTTGCGGTGACCGGCCTGCATCCGAGGCGACGCCGGTGGCGTCATCGGGGGCGGACCAACGGATGAACCGTAAGGATGCAATCAGAGGGCAAGCCCATGTTCAGAATGGAGGAAATGAGCCGCGTCCTGTACCGTCACGAGTGGACCCGGCGGGAGGACTGGGCGCGAGCACTCCACGACCTTGCCGAGCTCAGCGATGATCAGATCGCCGAGCTCGAGCAGCTTCCGATGCGCGACGGGGGGCCGATCGGGCGGACGTAGTCCCGGCTCCCCGGCCGCCACCGCGCCAGCCACCGACCCGATGGCAGGGCCGATACCGCATCCCGGAAGTCCTTGAGCGGAGGCGGATGGCCGCTTCGCCTGAGCCTTGTCGCGACCGTCGCGAGCGGCTAGGATCGGCGGCTGTTTTTTGCACCGCAACATGGCGCTCGGGCCGAACCGACGGCGATCGCCAGGGGAAAGGGACGAGAGGATGAGCCTCAAGGACGAACTCCACGGCCTCTGCTTCGAGGACCTCAAGGAAGGAATGACCGCCGCGTTCGGCAAGACGGTGACCGACGCCGACATCATGACGTTCGCCGGCGTCTCGGGCGACACCAATCCGGTGCACCTCAACGACGACTTCGCCAAGGAGACCATATTCAAGGGCCGCATCGCCCACGGCATGTTCGGCGCCGGCCTGATCTCCGCGGTGTTCGGCACGAAGATGCCGGGACCGGGCTGCATCTACGTCAGCCAGACCCTCAAGTTCAAGGCCCCGGTCCGCGTCGGCGACACGCTGATCGCCCGGGTGACCGTCAAGAGGCTCCTGCCGCAGAAGAGGTTCGTCGAGTTCGACACCGTCTGCACGGTCGGCGACAAGACGGTGATCGATGGCGAGGCTGTGATCATGGTGCCGTCGCGCGGATGAGGCCTGAGCGCGCGGAACGGCCGGCCTCTCCTGTCCCGTTTGTCCTTGACCCGATGCTGGGCGCCTGACACCAATCGACCATGCGGCTGTTCCGCCATTATCAGCATCTGCCGGCCGAGGTGCAGGGCGCCTCGGTGGCGATCGGCAACTTCGACGGCGTTCACCTCGGCCATCAGGCGGTGATCGGCGAGGCCGGCCGCATCGCCCGTTCGCTCTCCATTCCGTGGGCGGTGCTGACGCTCGAGCCGCATCCCCGCAGCGTGTTCTCGCCGGATGCGCCGCCGTTCCGGCTGACGCCGTTCCATCTCAAGGCGCGGCTGATCGAAGACCTCGGCGTCGACGTCCTCGTCGTTCTCCATTTCGACCTGGCACTCGCGAGGTGGTCCGCCCGCACCTTCGTCGAGGAGGTGCTGGCGGGCGGGCTCGCCGCCCGCAGCGTCGTCTGCGGCCACGACTTCCACTTCGGCGAGGGGCGCAGGGGCAGTCCCGAGCTGCTCCTGCGCCTCGCCGGCGAGTTCGGCTTCGCCTTCACCTGCGTCAAGGAGATGCGCGACGCCGAGGGCCGGCCGTACTCGTCGAGCCGCGTCCGCGAGAGCCTCAGGCGGGGTGATCCCCGCGACGCCGCCCGCGTCCTCGGGCGGCCGTTCGAGATCGAGGGACGGGTGGTCGAAGGCGATCGCCGCGGCCGGCTGATCGGCTTCCCCACCGCCAACATCCGGCTCGCCGAGACCATCGAGCCCGCGCTCGGCGTCTATGCCACGCGCGTCGGCATCGAACACGAGGCGGGCGTCGTCTGGCACGATGCCGTCGCCAATCTCGGCCGCCGGCCGACCTTCGGCGGCAGCGACGTCGTCCTCGAGGCCCATCTCTTCGGGTTCTCGGGCGACCTCTACGACCGGCATCTGCGGGTGGCGCTGATCGACCGCCTCAGGGAGGAAAAGAGGTTTGACGGCCTCGAAAGCTTGAAGGCACAAATCGCCGTCGATTGCGCCCACGCGCAGAGCATCCTCGCCGATGTCGGCGACCGGCGGAAGCCCGCCAGCAGCCAGGGAGCCGGACGATGACCGTTGATTACAAGTCGACGGTGTTTCTCCCCCGCACCGGTTTTCCGATGAAGGCCGACCTACCCCGCCGGGAGCCTGAGATCCTGGCGCGCTGGGATGCCGTCGACCTCTACCGCCGTCAGCGCGAGGCGGCGCGTGGCCGGCCGAAGTTCATTCTCCACGACGGACCACCCTACGCCAACGGCCATCTGCACATCGGCACCGCCCTCAACAAGATCCTCAAGGATGTCGTCAACCGCTCGCAGCAGATGCTCGGCCGCGACGCCAACTACGTGCCGGGCTGGGACTGCCACGGTCTCCCCATCGAATGGAAAGTCGAGGAGGGCTACCGCGCCAAGGGCCGCGACAAGGACGCCGTGCCGATCGTTCGCTTTCGCCAGGAATGCCGGGAGTTTGCTGCCCACTGGATCGACGTCCAGCGCGATGAGTTCAGGCGCTTGGGCGTCATCGGCGACTGGCAGAACCCGTATTCGACGATGACCTACGCCGCCGAGGCCCAGATCGTCCGCGAGGTCGGCAAGTTCCTGATGAACGGCGGGCTGTACAAGGGCTCGAAGCCGGTGCTGTGGTCGGTCGTCGAGCGCACCGCGCTCGCCGACGCCGAGGTCGAGTACCACGACCATCGCTCGACCACCATCTTCGTCCGTTTCCCCGTCGATGCCGCTTCGCCGCCCGCGCTCGACGGTTCCGCGGTGGTGATCTGGACGACGACGCCGTGGACCATTCCCGGCAACCGCGCCGTCGCCTTCGGCGCCGATGTCGACTATGCGGTCGTCGCCGTCGACGCGGCCGGCGACGGCGCGCTGGCGCGCCCCGGCGAGCGGCTCGTCGTCGCCGAGGCCCTCATCGACGAGGTCGCCGCCGCTGTCGGCATCGCCGCCCGCACCGTCGTCCGCCGGCTCAAGGGCCGGGACCTCGCCGGCACCGTGCTCCGTCACCCGTTGCACGGCGACGGATACGACTTCCCGGTGCCGATGCTGCCGGGAGACTTCGTCGACGTCGAGACCGGGTCCGGCTTCGTCCACATCGCGCCCGGGCACGGCACCGACGACTGGGAGCTCGGCGTCCGCCACGGCATCGCCGTCCCCGACACGGTCGGCGCCGACGGCGCCTTTCTCCCGGGCGTGCCCTTGTTCGCGGGACGCGTCGTGATGACCGAGGACGGCAGGGAAGGGGATGCCAACGGCGCCGTGGTGGCGGCGCTCAAGGACGCCGGCGCGCTTCTGGCGACCGCGACCCTGGTCCACAGCTATCCCCACTCGTGGCGCTCGAAGGCGCCCCTGATCTTCCGCAACACGCCGCAGTGGTTCATCAGCATGGAGGCCAACGACCTGCGCGGCACCGCCCTCCGCGGCATCGACCGCACGCACTTCGTGCCGTCCTCGGGCCAGAACCGCCTGCGCGGCATGATCGAGACCCGGCCCGACTGGTGCATCTCGCGCCAGCGCGCCTGGGGCGTGCCGATCGCCGTGTTCGTGCACCGGACGTCGGGCGAGCCGCTCCGCGACGAGCGGGTGCTGGCCCGCGTCGTCGCGGCGATCGAGGCCGAGGGCGCCGACGCCTGGTTCACCTCCGAGCCCGGGCGTTTCCTCCTTCCCGACCACGATCCGGCCGAGTTCGAACAGGTCACCGACATTCTCGACGTCTGGTTCGAATCCGGCTCGACCCACGCCTTCGTGCTCGAGGCGCGGGAGGACCTCGGCTGGCCGGCGACCCTCTACCTCGAAGGCTCCGACCAGCACCGCGGCTGGTTTCATTCGTCGCTCCTCGAATCCTGCGGAACGCGCGGCCGGCCGCCCTATGAGGCGGTGCTCACCCACGGCTTCGTGATGGCCGAGGACGGCCAGAAGATGTCGAAGTCGCTCGGCAACGTCATCTCGCCGCAGGAGGTTGCGAACCGGCAGGGCGCCGATATCCTTCGGCTGTGGGTGGTCGGCTCGGACTACTCCGAGGACCTCCGGATCGGCGCCGAGATCCTCAAGCAGCACGCCGACATCTACCGCCGGCTGCGCAACACGCTGCGCTTCCTGCTCGGCAATCTCAACGCCTTCGACGCGGGCGAGCGGGTGCCCCGGGAGCAGATGCCGGAGCTCGAGCGCTGGGTGCTGCATCGCCTCTGGCAGCTCGACGGCCAGCTCCGCCACGCCTGCAAGGCGTTCAGCTTCCACCCCTTCTTTGCCGAGCTGCACACCTTCTGTGCCGTCGACCTGTCGGCGTTCTACTTCGATGTGCGCAAGGACAGCCTCTACTGCGATCCGGTGCTATCCGAGCGCCGGCGGGCCGCCCGGACGGTTCTCGACCTGCTCTTCGACCACCTCACCGCCTGGCTCGCCCCCTTCGCCTGCTTCACCGCCGAGGAGGCGTGGCTGGCGCGACATCCGGGTGCCGGCGAGAGCGTTCACCTGCGCCTGTTCCCCGAGGTGCCGCAGGCGTGGCGCGACGACGGGCTCGCGGAACGGTGGGAGCGCATCCGCGACGTCCGGCGCGTTGTCACCGGAGCGCTCGAGCGGGCGCGCGCCGACAAGGTCATCGGCTCGAGCCTGCAGGCCGCGCCCGTGATCCTCGCCGATGCGCGCTGGGCCGATGTGCTCGCCAGCATCGATCGCTCCGACCTCGCCGACGTCTGCATCACCTCCGGCATCGAGGTCCGGTGCCCGGCGACCGTCGAGACCGGGGACGGACGACTGTCGATTCCCGAGGTGGCCGGCGTGACGGTGGAGTTCCGCATGGCGCCCGGCCGGAAATGCGAGCGCTGCTGGAAGGTGCTCGAGGAGGTCGGGCGCCGGGCCGACCATCCCGGGCTGTGCGGCCGCTGCGCGGATGCCGTGGAGCGGCACTTGGCGGCCGCCGAGTAGCCCGAGCGAGGTTCGGCGCGTGCGACTTTCGCCGATGTTCTGGCCCGGGGTCGCCGTCGCGCTCGTCGTCGCGGCACTCGACCAGGCCAGCAAGTGGTGGATCCTCGAGGTGGTCATGCAGCCGCCCAGGGTGATCGAGATCACGCCGTACTTCAATCTCGTCCTCGGCTGGAATCCCGGCATCAGCTTCGGCCTGTTCGGGTCCGGCTCGGCGCTCGCCGCATGGCTGTTGCCGGCCGCCGCCCTGGTCATCGTCGCGGCGCTTCTGGTCTGGCTCGCTCGCACCGACAGCCGCCTGACGTGCGCCGCCATCGGTCTGATCGTCGGCGGCGCGGTCGGCAATCTCGTCGACCGCGCCCGGTTCGGCGCAGTCGCCGACTTCCTCGATTTCCACCTCGAGGCCCTCTCCTGTCCCTTCGGCGCCTGGGCTTGCCACTGGCCGGCCTTCAACCTGGCCGACACGGCGATCACCCTCGGCGCGGCGACGATCATCGCCGAGTCCTTGTTTCGCCGGCCGGAAACCAGCTAAGATCGGGCTGCGATGGGAAGGCGTGGCCAAAGACCGAGCCGAGTCCGTGGCGGGGCGCGCATTGCCGCACTCCTGGCGCTGGCCACCGTCGCCGGCGCCTGTGGCAACACCGAGAAGATGCTCGGTATGGGCAAGCGCAGCCCCGATGAGTTCGCGGTGTACTCCCGGGCGCCGCTGAGCCTGCCTCCCGACTACGGCCTTCGTCCGCCCGAACCCGGCACCAACCAGCCGGAAGGGCTCGCGCCGCGCGATCAGGCTCGGATCACGATGACCGGAGCGCAACGCCCAGTGGGCGGCGTCGCCGCGCGCGGTCCGTTGCCGTTGGACATGTCGGGCGGGACGCAGGCGCTCCTGGCGCGGACCGGGGGCCTCGATGCCGAGCCCGGCATCCGCGCCCTCGTCAACGAGGAGACGGCGATCCTTGCCGAGGAGGACCAGAGCTTCGTCGACCGGCTGGTCTTCTGGGGCACGCCGACGGAATACGGCACCATCGTCGAGCCCCTCGGGGAGACCCAGCGGATCCAGGAGAACAAGGCGCTGGGCCGGTCGATCGTTGCCGGCAACACGCCGACGATCGAGCGCAAGCGGAAGGCGCTGTTCGAAGGCATCTTCAGATAGCGGGCCGTGCCGTCTCCGGTTGACAGTCGCCTCCGCGGACGCCACATCGACGAGGGTGTTCTTGTGCGTCCATTCCCCTCGGTTTTCGGGCTGACCCGGTGAGGCTCGCGTTTCCGATATCCAGGCTGCCGCCGGTTCTCGTGGCGCTGACCATGCTGGCGGCGCTGCCGGCGCCCGCGGCCGTGTTCAATCCAGAAACATTCACCCTTGGGAACGGCTTGCAGGTGGTGGTTTTGCCGAATCACCGGGCGCCGGTGGTGACGCACATGGTGTGGTACAAGGTCGGCGCCGCCGACGAGCCGCCCGGCCTCTCCGGCGTCGCCCATCTCCTCGAGCACCTGATGTTCAAGGGAACGGAGAGCGTTCCGGAGGGCGAGTTCTCGCGCATCGTCGCCCGCATCGGCGGCCGCGAGAACGCCTTCACCGCCCACGACTACACCGGCTATTTCCAGACCATCGCCAAGGACCGCCTGGCGCGGGTGATGGCGTTGGAGACCGACCGCATGTCCAACCTCGAGTTGACCGAGGACCAGATCGCGACCGAACGGCTGGTCGTCCTCGAGGAGCGCCGCCAGCGCACCGACAACGAGCCCGCCGCGGTTCTGGGCGAGTACGTCAGCGCCGGGCTGTACCTGAACCACCCCTATCGCCGGCCGATCATCGGCTGGGCGCACGAGATCGCGGAACTCGACCGTGAGGCGGTGCTCGATTTCTACCGCCGATGGTACGCGCCCAACAATGCCGTGCTCATCGTCGCCGGCGACATCACGGCCGACGAGCTCAAGCCGCTGGCCGAGGCGACCTACGGGACGATCCCGCCGGCCGATGTCCCTCGCCGGCTCGAGCTCGCCGAGCCTCCCCAGGGCGCCGCCCGGCGCGTCGTCCTCCACGATGCCAAGGTGCATCAGCCGATTTGGCTCAGGAGCCACCTCGCCCCAAGCTATCTCGATGGCGCCACCGAGCACGCCTATCCCCTGCAGGTGCTCTCCTACATCCTCGGCGGCAACGCGACGAGCCGCCTCTATCGCCAACTGGTCGTCGCCGACAAGAAGGCCGTCGCCGCGTGGAGCCACTACTCGGCGACGTCGCGTGGCCCGGCGGAGTTCACCGTCGGCGCCTCGCCGGCCGCCGGCGTCTCCGTCGAGACCCTGGAGGCGTCGGTCGAAGGCGTCCTGTCGGCGCTGCTGCAAGACGGCGTGACGGCGGACGAGGTTGATCGCGCCAAGCGCCGCATGCTGGCCGACGCCGTCTATGTCCGCGATTCGCTGTCGGCCGGCGCGCAGATCCTGGGCGAGGCTCTGGCCATGGGACGCACGGTCGACGACGTGGAAGCATGGCCCGAGCGCATCCGGCAGGTGACGCCGGACCAAGTGCGGGCCGCCGCCGAGGCCGTCCTGCGCGTCGAGCGCTCGGTCACCGCGTCGCTGCTTCCGGAGGCCGAGACGACGGCGGAGGCCGGCCGGTGAGACGCGGTCTTGCCGCCGTCGCCGCGATCGCGGTCCTCTTCGTCCTCATCCGCGCGCCGTCGACGCTTGCCGTCGAGGTCCAGAGGGTCGATGCCGGCTCGGTCGAGGCGTGGCTGGTCGAGGACCCCAGCGTTCCGGTGATTTCCGTCCACATCGCCTTCCGCGGCGGCGCCGCGCTCGACCCCGCGGGCAAGGAGGGGCTCGCCAACATGGCCATGGCGCTCCTCGACGAGGGGGCGGGAGATCTCGACTCCGAGGCGTTTCAGGATCGCCTCGAGGAGCTCGCCGTCGAACTCGGCTTCGGCGCCGAGCCCGACCTGGTCACCGCCAGCCTGCGCACGCTTGCCGAGCACCGGGACGCCGCCTTCGAGCTCCTGAAGACGGCGCTGGCCCGGCCGCGGTTCGATGCCGAGCCGGTCTCGCGGATCCGCGGACAGCTCGAGGCCCGGCTCCGCCGGCAGGCCGGTGACGCCGACGTCCAGGCCCGGCAGCGCTTCTTCGAGACGATGTTCCCGAACCATCCCTATGCCCGTCCGGTCGAAGGCACCGAGGCCAGCCTCGCGGCGATCACCGTCGACGACCTTCGCGCCTTCGCGTTGTCCCGGCTCGCCCGCGACACCATCGTCATCGGGGTCGTCGGCGACGTCACCGCCGCCGAGCTTCGGCCCCTGCTCGCGGACTTGGCCGCGGCTCTGCCTGCGACCGCCGCCGAGGACGGGGTGGCCGCCGTGGCGCCGGCGGCAACCGGCGCCACGATCGTCGTCGACCGGCCGGGGCCGCAGTCGGAGGTCATGTTCGGCCATGCGGGCCTCCGCCGCGACGATCCCGACTTCTACGCCGCCACCGTGCTCAACCAGGTGCTGGGTGCGGGCGGCCTCACCTCGCGGCTGTTCCTGGAGGTGCGCGAAAGGCGGGGACTCACCTACGGCGTGCACACGAGCCTCTATCCGCTCCGCCATGCCGCGCTAATCGTGGGACAGGCGGCAACCGCCAACGAGCGGGTGGCCGAGACCGTCGCCGTCATCCGCACCGAATGGCGGCGGATGGCGGAGACCGGCATCGGCGAGGACGAATTCGCCGACGCCAAGACCTATCTCACGGGCTCCTTTCCGCTTCGCTTCACGCAATCGGGCCGGATCGCCGCCATGCTGGTCGGCATGCAGCTTCATGATCTCGGCATCGACTACATCGATCGCCGCAACGGGCTGATCGAGGCGGTCACCCTCGCCGACGTCAACCGCCTGGCACGGCGGCTGCTCGACCCGGAGGCGCTCACCTTCGTGGTCGTGGGTCAACCCGAGGGGCTGACGGCAACCAACTAGACGCAAGTGGGAGGCGCGTTCGCCCGGCGCGGCTGGATCCGGGCGTGACACCAGGGATCGGGAAGAGATGGACGACAAGACACGGACGGAGCTCGAGGCGGCGGCGTTCCGCGGCCTCGTCGAGCATCTTCGCAGGCGCACCGACGTGCAGAACATCGACCTGATGAATCTCGCCGGCTTCTGCCGCAACTGCCTGTCCAAATGGTACATGAAGGCCGCCGAGGAGCGGGGCATCGCCATGACCTACGACGACGCCCGCGAGGCCGTCTACGGCATGCCGTACGACGAGTGGAAACGGAAGCACCAGAAGGAGGCGAGCCCGGAGCAGGTGAAGACCTTCGAGGACACCGGGCCGCTGCACGCGTTTCCGCACTGAGCCGCGGCGCCGGGCGTCGGCGCCCCGGACGCCTACCGCCGCCCGCTGAAGAAGCCGGTAAGCAGGTTCGCGCAGTCCCGTTCGAGGACGCCGCCGACGATTTCCGGCCGATGGTGGCAGGTCGGCTGCCCGAAGATGCGGGCGCCATGCTCGACGCCGCCGCCCTTCGGGTCATAGGCGCCGAAGATCAGCCGGCGGATGCGGGCGAGCGCGATCGCCTGGGCGCACATGGCACAGGGCTCGAGGGTCACGTACAGGTCGCAGCGCACCAGCCGCTTGACGCCGAGCCGGCCGGCGGCCGCGCGAATGACCAGCATCTCCGCGTGCGCGGTCGGATCGTGCCAGGTCTCGCAGCGATTGTGGGCGGCGGCCAGCACGGCGCCGCTCGTGCCGTCGACGAGGACGGCGCCGACCGGCACCTCGCCAAGGGCGGCGGCACGCTCGGCCTTGGCGAGCGCGAGGCGCATGACCCCCCCTCCCTTGCCCGCGGTCTCCTCGTTGCCGCCCGCCATCGCCGGCCCTAAAGTGCCTGCCATGAAGAAACCCCTGATCGGCATCACCACCGATTCCGAAGCCCCCGGAGGATACTCGAAATTTCCCTGGCTGGCGCTGCGCGAGAACTATTGCGAGGCCGTCGCCCGCGCCGGCGGCCTGCCGGTGCTGCTGCCGCACCTGACCGACGCCGTCGGCACCTATCTCGGTGCGATCGACGGGCTGCTCGTCTCCGGCGGCGATTTCGACGTCGATCCGGCGCTCTTCGGCGCCACGGCCCGCCACCCGACGGTCAAGACCAAGGACAGGCGCACCGCCTTCGAAGTGGCCATCACCCGGGCTGCGATCGACGCCGACCGGCCGGTGCTCGGCATCTGCGGCGGCCAGCAGCTCCTGCACGTGGTCTTGGGCGGCTCCCTCGTCCAGCACATTCCGGACGAGGTGCCGGCGGCGCTCGCCCACGAGCAGCCGAACCCGCGCAACGAGCCGAGCCATCCAGTGCGCGTCGTCGCGGGAACGCTCCTGCATCGCGTCGTCGGCGTGGACGAGTTCCTCGTCAACAGCGCCCACCACCAGGCGGCAAAGGACGCCCCCGCGGACGTCGTCGTCAATGCGCGGGCCCCGGATGGCGTCATCGAGGGCATCGAGGCGCCGCGCCGCCGGTTCTGTCTCGGCGTGCAGTGGCATCCCGAGTTCGAGATCTCGGACGCCGACCGGCGCATCATCGCCGCCTTCGTCGACGCGTCCCGCGGCCGCCGATGACCGCCGTCGCCGGTGCGGGCGCGAGCGCGGGCGAGCGCATCGCCAAGGTCATCGCCCGCTCGGGCCTCTGCTCGCGGCGCCAGGCGGAGCGGCTGATCGCCGAGGGACGGGTCCTCGTCAACGACCGCCCGGTGACGACGCCGGCGGTGCTGGTCGGCGCGGCCGACATCGTCGCCGTCGACGGCAAGGCGCTGGCCGCGGCGCCGCCGGTACGCCTCTGGCGCTACCACAAGCCGTCCGGGCTGGTCACCACCCACCGCGACCCGGAGGGGCGGCCGACGGTGTTCGAGCGGCTGCCGAAGGAGATCGGCCGGGTGATCTCGGTCGGCCGGCTGGACGTGGCGTCCGAGGGGCTGCTGCTTCTGACCAACGCCGGTCCGCTCGCCCGCCGGCTCGAGCTGCCGTCGACGGGCTGGACCCGCCGCTACCGCGCCCGCGTGTTCGGTCGCGTCGAAGAGAGTGCCTTCGCTGCGCTCGCCGACGGCATCACGCTCGACGGCATCCGCTACGGCCCGATCAGCGTCCGCCTCGACCAGGTCAAGGGCGCCAACGCCTGGCTCACGGTGTCGCTGAAAGAGGGCAAGAACCGGGAGGTCCGGCGCGTGCTCGAACACTTGGGCCTGCAGGTGAGCCGCCTCATCCGCATCGGCTACGGGCCGTTCCAGCTGGGCAAGCTCGGCCGCGGCGAGATCGCCGAGGTTTCGCGCAAGGTGCTCAGGGACCAGCTCGGCGGAGAGATCGGGGCGTGAGGATCATCGCCGGCAGGCATCGCGGCCGTCCCATCCACGTCCCGCGAGGCGAGGGGCTGCGGCCGACCGCGGACCGGGTGCGGGAGGCGGTGTTCAACATCCTCGTCCACGGCCTCGACTGGCCGGGCCTCGAGGGCGCGACCGTCGTCGACCTGTTCGCCGGCACCGGCGCCTGCGGCCTCGAGGCGCTGTCGCGCGGCGCCCGCTTCGCCACCTTCGTCGATCACGAGCCGGCGGCGCTGCTTGCCATCCGGCGCAACGCCGCGGCAATGGGCGAAGGCCGCTCGATCACGCTGCTCAAGCTCGACGCCACGCGCTTGCCGCCGCCGCCGCGGGCGGCGCAGGCGCCCTGCGCGCTGGCCTTCCTCGATCCGCCGTACGAGTCCGGCGCGGGCGTGCCGGCGTTGCAAGGCCTCGCTTCTCGCGGCTGGATCGCCCCGGGCGGCATCGCCGTCGTCGAGGTCGGCGCCCGCGAGCCGTTCCCGCCGTCCCCCGCCTTCACCCTCGTCGACGAGCGCGCCTACGGCGCCGGCCGCGTCGTGTTCCTCCGCTGCGCGTGAGCAGCCCTCACCAGCGCAGCTCGAGGCGGTCGCCGCGGACCTCGTAGCTTTCGAGACGGCTCAGGAACGGCGTGCCGAGAAGGGCGATTTCCCCCATCGGCTGGGCCATCACCACGGCCGGGAACTGGCCGAACTCGATGGCGCCGATTCTGAGCGAGCGCAGGGTGACGGGGGCGGCCGCGGCGATGCCGTTGGCGGTGCGGCTCTCGAGCGTGAAGTCGCGCTCGTCGACATCGACGCCGATGCGCTCCGCGAGCTCGCGGCCGAAGGCGACGGCGCTCGCCCCGGTGTCGACGACGAAGCGCACGTCCCTGCCGTTGACGACGCCGTCGACCCAGAACTGGCCGCGGGCGTCGGCGCGAAGGACCAGCGTCCGCTCGCCGCCTTGGTCCTGCGGCTCCTCCGGCGGCCGCGGCAGCGGGCGCGCCGGCGGCCCGCCGCCACCCGCGGCCCGCTGGTCGGCGACCGATGCGATCAGCACCGCAGCCAGGGTGCCGGCGACGCCGATGACGAGCGCCTTGGCCAAGGCCCAGCGCAGAATCCCTTGCTGTCCGTCCGACGAAAGCATTCAGCCGTTCCGCAGCGCTCCGAACATAGTATTACATGATAACAGAACAAATCATGCAACTCCACAGCTAGCAATATCTGTTGTTTTTATTCATATTCCAATCAAGTTGTCTTGAATTCGATCGGCTTGTTCAGCGGCGGCCGAACAGGCGCTCGATGTCGGCAAGCTTGAGCTCCACGTAGGTCGGGCGACCGTGGCTGCACTGGCCGGACAGCGGCGTCGCCTCCATCTCCCGCAACAGCGCGTCCATCTCCGCCGCCGACAGCCGCCGGCCGGCACGGACGCTGGAATGGCAGGCGATGGTCGCGCACACCGCCGACAGCCGGTCCTTGAGGCTGAGTGCGTCGCCGGCGGCGGCGAGGTCGTCGGCGAGGTCGCGGACCAGTCCCCGGACGTCGAGGCCGGAGACGATCGCCGGCACCTCGCGGACGACGACGGCGTCGATGCCGAACGGCTCGACCAGCACGCCGAGCTCGGCCAGCGCGGGCGCGTGGGCGGCGATGCGGGCGGCGCTCGCCGGGTCGAGCTCGACGACCTCGGGGATCAGCAGCCCCTGGCGCGGGACGCCGCCGTCGGCCAGCGCCCGCCGGATCCGCTCGTGGACCAGGCGCTCGTGCGCCGCGTGCTGATCGACGATGACGAGGCCATCCTCCGTTTCGGCGACGATGTAGGTGCCGTGCACCTGGGCTCGCGCCGAGCCGAGCGGCAGCGGGGACGCGCCGCCGGCCGCCGGCGGCGGGTCGAGAGGGGCGTGGTAGAGGGCGGCGTCCTCGGCGAGGCCCGCAGGCCGGCCGCCGGCGAACGGCAGGCCCGGTCGCCCGCCGGCGAAATCCGGCGCGCGGTCCCGGCGGAAGATGCCGAGGGCGGCCCCCGCCACGGTCGTCGCCGTCCGGTGTCCGGCTGCGGAGAGCGCGTTCCTGAGCGCGGCGACGATCGTCCCCCGCACCAGCCCGGCATCGCGGAACCGCACCTCGGCCTTGGCCGGATGGACGTTGACGTCGACGGCCTCGGCCGGCAGCTCGAGGAACAGCGCCACCATCGGGTGGCGGCCGGCGGCGAGCACGTCCTGGTAGGCGCCGCGGACCGCGCCGTGAACGAGCCGGTCGCGCACCGGCCGGCCGTTGACGAACAGGTACTGCATCGCGGGCGTGCTCCGCGACAGGGTGGGCAGGCCCGCGAAGCCGGAGAGCCGCACGCCTTCGCGCTCGGCCTCCACCGCCAAGGCGTTGTCGGCAAAGTCCGACCCCATGATCGCGGCGAGACGATCGAGACGCCCCGCCGCCGGATCGCCCGCGTGGGGCGCATGCCGGAAGCGGAAGCGGGTGCCGTCGGAGAGGCTGAAGGCGAGGCTCGGGTGGGCCATGGCCAGGCGCTGGAGCGCCTCGCAGACGGAGCCGAGCTCGGTGGCAGCCGACTTGAGGAACTTGAGCCGCGCCGGCGTGGCGTAGAACAGATCGCGCACCTCGACCCGGGTGCCGGGCGGGTGGGCCGCCGGCTGCACGGCCCCCTTGCGGCCGCCGTCGACCGTCAGCGTCCACGCGCTGTCGGCGCCGGCCCGCCGGCTGGTGAGGGAGAGCCTGGCCACGGCGCCGATCGACGGCAGCGCCTCGCCGCGGAAGCCGAGGGTGGCGATGCGTGCGAGATCGTCATCGGGGAGCTTGGAGGTGGCGTGGCGCTCGACCGCGAGCTCGAGCTCGTCGGCGGTCATGCCGCTGCCGTCGTCGACCACCGCGATCAGCGTCCGGCCGGCGTCGCGGACGACGACGTCGATGCGGGATGCCCCGGCATCGATACTGTTCTCGACCAGTTCCTTGACCGCCGCCGCCGGCCGTTCGACCACCTCGCCGGCGGCGATGCGGTTGACGACCGTCTCGGGCAGGCGGCGGATCGCGGCCATCGTCAGCGGCGAAGCTCCTTGAAGGCGTTGATCAGGCCGTTGGTGGAGGCGTCGTGGCCGGTTGCCGCCTGGTCGCCCGCGAGCTCGGGCAGGATCGCCTTGGCCAGCTGCTTGCCGAGCTCGACCCCCCACTGGTCGAAGGAATCGACGCCCCAGATCACCCCCTGGACGAACACCTTGTGCTCGTAGAGGGCCACCAGCATGCCGAGGGTGAAGGGATCGAAGGTCCTGACCAGGATCGAGTTGGTCGGGCGGTTGCCGTCGAACACCTTGTGCGCAACGAGATCCTCGAGCGCCTGCCCCGACCGGCCTTCGGCCGCGAGGTCGGCGCGCGCCTCGGCCTCGGTCTTGCCCTGCATCAGCGCCTGGGTCTGCGCGAAGAAGTTGGAGAGAAGGATGCGGTGATGGTCGCCGATCGGGTTGTGGCTCAGGGCGGCGGCGATGAAGTCGCAGGGCACGAGGCGCGTCGACTGGTGAATCAGCTGGTAGAACGAGTGCTGGCCGTTGGTGCCCGGCTCGCCGAACAGCACGGGGCCGGTCGCGTAGTCGACGCGCACGCCGTCGCGGGTGACGTACTTGCCGTTCGACTCCATGTCCAGCTGCTGCAGATAGGCGGGGAACCGGTGCAGGTACTGGTCATAGGGGAGCACCGCATAGGTCTCGGCGCCGAGGAAGTTGGCGTTCCAGATCCCGACGAGGGCGAGGATCACCGGCATGTTGGCCTCGAGCGGCGCCGAGCGGAAGTGCTGGTCCATGGCCCGGCCGCCGGCATGGATCTCGAGGAAGCGGTCCATGCCGATGGCGATCGCGATGGGCAGGCCGATCGCCGACCAGAACGAGTAGCGGCCGCCGACCCAGTCCCAGAACTCGAACATGTTGGCGACATCGATGCCGAACGCGCCGACCTTCTCGGCGTTGGTCGACAGCGCCACGAAGTGCTTGGCGACCGCGGCCTCGCCGAGGCTGGCGACCAGCCACGACCGGGCGCTCTCGGCATTGGCCAGCGTCTCCTGGGTGGTGAACGTCTTGGAGGCGACGATGAACAGCGTGGTGTCGGGGGTGAGCCGCTTTAGGGTCTCGGCGATGTGGGTTCCGTCGACATTGGAGACGAAGTGGCAGGAGATCGTCGGGTGCTTGTAGGGCTTGAGCGCCTCGGCCACCATCACCGGGCCGAGATCGGAGCCGCCGATGCCGATGTTGACGACGTCGGTGATGCGTTTGCCGGTGGCGCCGACCCAGGTGCCGGTGCGCACGGCGTCGGAGAACGCCTGCATGTGGGCGAGCACGCGCGTCACCTCCGGCATGACGTCGCGGCCGTCGACACAGATCGAGGTGTTGGGATCGGCGCGGAGCGCCACGTGCAGGACGGCGCGTCCCTCGGTGTTGTTGATCCTCTCGCCGGCGAACATGCGCTCGCGCCAGCCCTCGACATCCGCCTCGCGGGCGAGCGCCACCAGAAGCCGCATGGTGTCCGCGCTGATGCGGTTCTTCGAGTAGTCGAGAAGCATGTCGCCGAGTCGCACCGAGAACCGCCCGAACCGGCCCGGGTCCTCGGCGAACAGCCGGCGCAGCTGAACGCTGTCGATGGTCTTGCGGTGTGCCTCGAGCGCCTTCCAGGCGACCGAGCCCCTGATCGTCGGCATGCCTCAGTCCTCCGCTACCCCTGTTGACGGTTGGCGGCGGAGATTAGCAGGTCCGGCGCGGCCGCTCCACCCAAGGGACATGGACGCGGCAGCGGAGAGGGCGGGGACAGGCCGGCCGGAGCGGTGCCGCCCAGGGGGAGGAGGGGACCCCAGGGCGGGAGGCGGCGACCCTGCGGCGCACCCTGCCCCCGCGTTCAGCAAATCGTTCTCTGCTCGCGCGTCACTCCACGGTGATGGTCACCGCATCGCCGGAGACGAGGCGGGTCATGCCGCAGGTGTCGAACCGGCTCGCCGGTCCACGGATCCAGGCGGCATCGTCCTTGATGCACACCAGCACCAGATCCTCGTCGTTGACGCCCTCGAGGTTGGCGGCGGCGACGACGACGTTGAGGTCGCCGTCGTCATCGAGATAGAGCTCGCCCTCCCGGACCCGAGATCCCGTCGATCGCATCGCCGTGACCTGGACCTTCATCGCCGGTTCTCGCTCTCGGCCCCGTCGCGGCTGCAGCGGTCCGCCGAGCGTCGGCGTGCTCGAGCCGTCCGGCGCACCGGGGTGCCGTCGTTGTCGTTGCTGACCACCGCCAGCGCCGGGCCGTCCTCCACGGCTTCGGCGGACGTCGCGCGCCCCCGCGGCCGCGAGGTCGGGCCGGACGGCCGCGCCGGGACGAGATCGGCGAGCTTCGCCTGGAGATCCACCGCCCGCGCGGCGGCATGGAAATGGTGGTGCTCGATGGCCATCCGGAACACGGTTTCGAGCTTGCCGAGGAGATGCTCGATGGAGGTGCAGAAGGCGCGGGCGCGCGCGGTCTGCAGGTCCTCGATGCGCGCCGTCACCCGCGGGTCGAGCAGCAGGCGATAGCCGGTGAGGCGGGCCCGTCGCGGCGCGTAGCCGGCGGCGTGGGCGGCGCCGGCGGCGCTCATCGATTCCACGAAGCGAAGGCAGAAACGCTCCTGTCGGGGGGTCAGCCGAGACATCACCGTCGATCCCGTCGTTGCGGCGCGAGTGATAAGAATATGGACCTATATTAGGCATATTGTCAAGGGCTTTCTCTGCCCCTCTCGGCCGCCCGCGGGGTCACGAGGCCGGTGGCTTCGGCCATGCCGAGCCGATATGCTATCGAGGGTGTGGTGCACCCTCTGTGACAACCGATCATTCGAAGCGGGAGGGAGTGATGAAGGCCATCATGTTGCTGACCGGTGGCGGACCCATGGTGATCCTGACCTCGTTCGCCTCGGCGACCGACCATGGCCTGTTGAAGAAGCTCGAGGCCAAGGGGATCAGCAAGTTCATCGCCTACGAGATCTCCGTCGATCTCGCCAGGCAGCGGTATGGCGCGCATTTCACCGCCGTTCAGCAGGATCTGCACGAGACCGACGACCTCAGGGTGCTCGATTACAACGGCGACCGCGCGTTCAACCTGTTCAGCTTCGCCGAGCTCGGCCAGGGCGCGCGCTACGAGGGCGGACGGGCGACGGCGGAGGCGCCGCCGGAGACGGTCCGCGCCGCCGAGGACCTCCAGTGAACGCCTAACGGCCGATGGCGCGCCAGCCGATGTCCCGGCGGCAGAAGCCGTCCGGCCAGTCGATGAGGTCGATCGCGCCGTAGGCGCGCCTC
This sequence comes from uncultured Rhodospirillaceae bacterium, assembly GCA_964420325.1. Taxonomy (GTDB): domain Bacteria; phylum Pseudomonadota; class Alphaproteobacteria; order Rhodospirillales; family Defluviicoccaceae; genus CAYQSU01. Next base: position 20,279 of record CAYQSU010000035.1, read on the forward strand.
TGCGCCTCGAGGACGCTGGCGCCGCGTGCCGTCACGCCGAGCACGCGGCCGCCGTCGGCGATGATCCTGTCGTCCTCGGTCCGGGTGCCGGCATGGAAGACGAAGACGCTGTCGACGGCCGAGGCGCGGTCGAGGCCGCGGATCTCCGAGCCGCGGGCGTAGTACCCGGGGTAGCCGCGGGTGGCCATCACCACCGTCAGCGCCGCCTCGTCGTACCAGTCGAGCCGCAGCCGGCCGAGCCGCCCCTCGCGACAGGCCAGCAGCGCCGCGAGCAGGTCGGATCGCAAGCGCACGATCAGCGGCTGGCACTCGGGATCGCCGAACCGGCAGTTGAACTCGAGCACCTTGGGGCCGTCGTCGCCGATCATCAGACCGGCGTAGAGGACGCCCGTATATGGCCGCCCCTCGCTCGCCAGCGCTTGGATCGTCGGACGCATGATGCGCTCCATGACGGCGTCGGCAACCTCCGGGGTGACCACCGGCGCCGGCGAGTACGCGCCCATGCCGCCGGTGTTCGGGCCCTGGTCGCCGTCGAACGCCGGCTTGTGGTCCTGCGCCGAGGCGAGCGGCAGCGCCTCGGTGCCGTTGACGAGGGCGAAGAAGCTCGCCTCCTCGCCGGTCAGAAGCTCCTCGATGATGACCTCCGCGCCGGCCGCCCCGAACGCCGCCTCGATCAGGATGCGGTCGATGGCGGCGAACGCCTCGTTGACCGTGTGGCAGACCATCACGCCCTTGCCGGCGGCCAGGCCGTCGGCCTTGACGACGATCGGCGCGCCGTGTCGGTGGATGTACTCCTTGGCGGCGTCGGGCTCGTCGAAGCGGGCGTAGGCCGCCGTCGGAATGGCATGGCGGGCGCAGAGATCCTTCATGAAGCCCTTCGAGCCCTCGATCCGCGCCGCCGCCGCGCGCGGCCCGAAGGTCTTGATGCCCTCGTCCTCGAGACGGTCGACGAGGCCTGCGACCAGCGGCCCCTCCGGGCCGACGACGACGAAGTCGACCCGCCGGTCCCGCGCCAGCGCAACCTGGCCATCGAGGTCCTCGGCATCCACATCGACACAGCGGGCAGAGCCGGCGATGCCGGCATTGCCCGGCGCGCAGATCAGCTCGTCGCAGAGCGGCGAACGGGCGATCGCCCAGCACAGAGCGTGTTCGCGCCCGCCCGATCCAACCACCAGCACCCGCATCGGATCTCCCCCGCTTCCGTCCGCTTTTGCGCGACCTCACCGATTGGGTCATACTTGCGCAATGTCCGGCCATCCTATCACCGGCGACGTCGATCACAACCTGCCGGTGCTCACCGTCGGCGAGATTTCGCTCGCCATCAAGCGCCAGCTCGAGGGCGCGTTCGAGCGGGTGCGGGTTCGCGGCGAGATCACCGGCTTCCGCCGGGCCGCGTCGGGCCACCTCTACTTCTCGCTCAAGGACGAGACCGCGGTGCTCAAGGGGGTGTGCTGGCGCTCGGCCGCCGGCCGGCTCGGCATCGCGCCCGAGGACGGTCTCGAGGTCATCGTCGCCGGGCGGCTGACCACCTATCCCGGACGGTCCGAGTACCAGATAGTCGCCGAGAGCATGGAACTCGCCGGCGAGGGCGCGCTGCTCAAGCTGCTCGAGGAGCGGCGCCGGAAGCTGGCGGCGGAGGGCCTGTTCGATGCGGCGCGCAAGAAGCCGCTGCCGTACCTTCCCGACGTCATCGGCGTCGTCACCTCGCCGGCCGGGGCGGTGATCCGGGACATCCTGCATCGTCTCGCCGACCGCTTTCCGCGCCGGGTCCTGGTGTGGCCGGTGCTGGTCCAGGGCGAGGGCGCGGCCGGGCAGGTCGCCGCCGCCATCGAGGGCTTCAATCGCCTGCCGGAGGCGGGCCCGGTGCCGCGGCCGGACCTGATCATCGTCGCCCGCGGCGGCGGCAGCCTTGAGGACCTGTGGCCGTTCAACGAGGAGGTGGTGGTGCGGGCGGCGGCGGCCAGCGCCATCCCGTTGATCTCGGCCGTCGGCCACGAGACCGACACCACGCTGATCGACTTCGCCGCCGACCGCCGGGCGCCGACGCCCACCGCCGCGGCCGAGATGGCGGTGCCGGTGCGCCTCGAGCTGTTGGCGCAGGTGCTGGACGCCGGCAGGCGTCTGGTCGGCGCCGTCGGCCGGCTCATCGACCGCCGCCGCAAGGACGTCGAGGGCCTCGCGCGCGGCCTGCCGAGGCCGTGGCGGATGGTCGAGGAGGCGCGCCAGCGCCTCGACGACTGGAGCGAGCGCCTGGCCAACGGCCTTCTCGTCGGCCTCGACCGGCGGCGCGCCCGGCTGGCGCAGCTCGCCGGCCGCCTGGTCAGCCCGCGCCAGCGCGTGCTCCACGAGCAGAGCCGCATCGCCGGCGAGGCGCGCGCCCTCGACGCCGCGGCCAGGGCGCTCGTGCGGGAGAAGCGTGCGCGCCTCGACCACGCCGCGGCGCTGCTCGAGAGCTTCTCCTACGAGCGGGTGCTGGAACGCGGCTTCGTCCTGGTCCACGACGCCGGCGGCCGCACCGTGACCTCGGTCAGGCTTCTGAGGCCGGCGATGGCGCTCGACCTCAAGTTCCACGACGGCGAGGCCGGCGCGGTCGTCGGCAGCGTGCCGAAGCGGCCGACCCGGCGCGGCGCCGACACCGGCGGCGGCCAGGGGAGCCTATGGTAGCGCCGGTCCGCTCCTCGCCTCGGTCGCGCCGTCACGCCGCCCCGAACAGCGCCGCCGTCTCCCGCGTGCCAAGCTCGAAGTACGCCTTCTGCGCCCTCGAGTCCTTGAGCGAAATGGTCATCGCCTCCAGGTTCCTCGGCCTCAGCACGTGCAGCGGCTTGCGGACGTAGGTCCGGCCGTCGATCTCGACCGCGTCCTTGCCCATCGCCTCCAGCATGCGGTTGATGAGCAGGGCCTGGGAGAAGACCTTCTGGTTCGGCAGCGTCAGCTGGATGTCGCTGACCAGGAGAAACATGTCGATGCTGTTGAACGGCAGCGTGAAGATCTGGCTCTGGTAGAGCTTGTCGAGCTCGCTCGCGTAGTCGTAGTCGGTGAAGTCGGCGGCGATGATCTCGTCGACCTCGGGGTCGGAAAACAGCGTGCTCATCGGCGTGTTGTCGAGATAGCCGCCCTCGACGAAGTAGTCGCCGTCGATGACCGGCGCCTTGAAGTAGGGGATGGTGGTGATCCCGGCGAGGAAGGCGTCCATGAACCGGTCGAGCGAGGCGTCGTCGACCGACGCCAGGATCTCGTTGACGCTGAACACCTGCGACCGCCGTTCGGACAGGTTGGTCGCCAGGATGTCCCAGCGGACGCGTCCCAGGTTCTCGCCGAGGAGGTGCCGTCGCCGGGGATCGTCCAGCTTGAGCGACTTCCGGCAGCTGTCCTTGTCGACGGTGAACAGGTGCGAGCCCGACGGCAGGAGCGGCGGCCGCAAGCCGAGAAAGTTCGAGAACACATGGAAGATGTCCTTGAGACTGAGGCGCATCGTCGCCCCCAGCGTCGGCGGCAGCTCCTCCCCCGCCCAGTCCCAGATCAGATAGTCGAGGACGATGTTGTTGCCGGAGCTGGTGGAAGCGATGCGGGTGATGGGGATGCCCTGCTTCTGCAACCACACCAGCGCGCCCGCCGTGTAGAAGCTGCGGTAGCCTCCGCCCGACGCCACGAACCCGTACCTGGTCATTCGCCTCTCTCCCCTTCGGCGGCCCGCGGGCCCTCTCGTGCAATCCCGGCCTCAGTCTCGCACCCGGAGGCCGGAAGGGCAACCGCGGGAGCGCTGGTGTCGATCGCACGGGATACGTCCGGCTTTCGTAGCAGACGATCTGTCCGGTTCCTGGCTGCGCTCCCGGCATGGGACCGGGTGTTGCCGGAGGCTCGCCTGGCCCGGGTCGCCGAGGCGATGGGGCGGCATCGCAGCGGGCAGCCGGATCGCACCGAGGGGCCGGCGGTGAGCAAGCGGAGGCGGCGGTGCGGCTGGAGACGGTGGCGTTCCCAGATGCGCCGGATCGTGCGCAAGCTGAGGCCTACCGCCCTGGCCATGGCGCGCCCCTGTACCCTTCACTGCGTGGCGGCCGCCGGTGGTTCGGTGCGGGTCAGGGCGACGACCAGATAGAGACGGTCTCCGTCGCCACGGGTGCCTTGCCCTGCTTGCGGCTGCGCCGGACCAGGTGCGCGATCTCCAGGACCGCGAGCCGCTCGTCCGAAAGCAGGACGAAGCGGGCGCGCCGGACATGCTTCTGCGGAAGGTTGCGGTCACCGACGACGGCGGCCAGGCGCGCGCGATCCTCGAGCGAGATGACGACGCATTCTTTCTGAGCCATGCCGCCAGACCCGCAGGCTCCACGCCGCTTGTGACTCTCCTCTCCGCGTCAGTGCATCAGCGGCCCGAGTGCTGTGCGACCCGCCGGTCCGGCGAGCTCGCCTTGATCGTCTCCCGGACCTCTGCCGCGGACAGCGTCACTCGGGCGAGCAGCTCGCCGGCCAGGCACTCGATCTGCCGCCAGACCGGGTCTGCGGCGACGAAGTTGCGGGCCCGCAGGTCGATGAGATCGACATAGGCCTGCGTCTCCTCGGGACCGCCGGCCAGCGGCGACAGGATCGCTAAGGCCTGGCGCCGGTCGGCGTCGCCGTGGCTACGGCGAAAGCCGCAGGGATCAAAGCGTCGCTGCGCGGCGGGACCCGCCAGGCAGACCAGCGCCATGTTCTCCAGGCGTCGCTGGTAGGCATGCTGGATGCGGAACAGCCCCTCGTCCTCCGCACCGGCGTCCGGAGCCGCACTCGGCCCGACGAGCCGAAAGTACGGCTCCGGCGGCGCGTGGCCGCGGCTGGCGTAGGCCTCGATCAGCGACAGGGCCCTCAGCCGCGCGCCGACGGCCGCCGCGGCGACCGCATGGCCGGCCCAATGATAGGCGATCGATTCGAGCACCTTGGTCCGCTTCATGACCCACAACATCAGCTGGTCGGGTTCTCGACCACTTCGAGGTCTGTTCCCTTCGCTGATCCGGCGATCGCCGATGCCCGTTCCGGCCTCACCCGACGCAACAGCGCCAACGAGAAGTGCGTTGATTCGACGGCCTTGCGTGCCGCCGCTGGCATCCTCGATGGGCCCAGGACCTGCGAAGCCTTCTTACTTGCCATCCCTTTGTTTTCTTTAGTTTTTCGCGACCGCAAAAAATACTGTCGCGAGCCACATGCAATAATAAGAAGTCCGAATCCCATTGACATAAATAAATACTTGAAAACGATCACGAAATCTACAAAAATATTGTCCGATATCAGCAGGGAAGCGAAACCAAGATGTCGTGGGACAAGCGCATCGCGAGGGTGACGCCGTATCTCGCACTGGCGATCGCCGTCGTCGCGGGGGTCCTCACGTTCGCCGCCCATTATGAATGATGGGGTGGGCGTCTGGACGACACTCGGGCCGCCGCTGGTCGTCGGGCTGCCGGCGGCGCAGAAGCGCCTCGGCGTCGTGACAGGCCTCGGCGTCGTGACAGGGCGGAACGCGCGCGAGTGCAGCGATGCGGAGCCGGTCTCGGCTCCGACGGGCGGCGGGTGGCGGCGCGCTTCGTCGACGATCGCGACCTTCGATAAGGGCGAGAGGCAGCCGCAGGCCGCGGCGAACGGCCGGGCATAACGCCGGGGCGAACCGAACACGGACCCCGCGAACGGACCTGGGAGAGCAAGAGAGGATGGAAACGTTCTACGAGGTGTTCAGGCGGCGGGGCATGAGCCGTCGCAGCTTTCTCCGTTTCTGCACCTACACCGCGGCCTCCTTCGGCCTGCCGCCGGCGCTCGCAGGGACGGTCGCCCGCGCGCTCGAGACGAAGCCGCGCCTTCCCGTTCTCTGGTATCACGGCAACGAGTGCACGTGCTGCAGCGAATCGTTCATCCGCTCCGCCCATCCTCTGGTCGGCGACGCCGTCCTGTCGATGATCGATCTGCAGTACGACGACCTGATCATGGCAGCGGCGGGCCACCAGGCCGAGGCGATTCCGGAGCAGGTGATCGCCAAGTATCCTGGCCAGTACGTTCTGTGCGTCGAGGGCGACGCGCCAATGGGAGCGGACGGCATGTACTGCTTCGTCGGCGGCAAGCCCTTTGTCGACAACCTGCGGCGCGCGGCGGCCCACGCCCGCTTCGTGATCGCCTGGGGCCAGTGCGCCTCGTTCGGCTGCGTGCAGCAGGCGCGCCCGAACCCAACCGACGGCAGGGCGGTGCACAAGCTCATCTTCGACAAGCCGGTGATCAAGGTCCCCGGCTGCCCGCCGATCGCCGAGGTGATGACCGCCGTGCTCACCTACGTGCTCACCTTCGACCAGCTGCCGGCCCTCGACCGCAAGGGGCGGCCGAAGATGTTCTATGGCCAGCGGATCCACGACAAGTGTTACCGGCGCGGCCACTTCGATGCCGGCCAGTTCGTCGAGCGCTGGGACGACGAGGGCGCGCGCAAGGGCTACTGCCTCTACAAGATGGGCTGCAAGGGGCCGACTACCTACAACGCCTGCTCGACGACCATGTGGAACGGCCAGGTGTCGTTCCCCATCGGCTCTGGGCACGGCTGTCTCGGCTGCTCCGAGGAGGGGTTCTGGGACCACGGGTCGTTCTACGACCGGGTCACTGGTATCCGCCAGTTCGCCGTCGAGAGCAACGCTGACACCATTGGCATGACGGCGGCGGCGGTCGTTGGTGTCGGCGTCGCCGTCCACGCCGGCATGAGCGTGGTCAAGCGCAGCATGGAGCGGGCGCAGGCCAGGGATGAGTCCCCGGCTCCCAGGGCCTGAAACCCGCTTGCGAAGGGGAGGACGATCAAGACATGTCGGTCTTTCAGACACCCAACGGCTTCACCCTTGACCGCGGCGGCCGGCGCGTGGTGGTCGATCCCATCACCCGCATCGAAGGCCATCTCCGGATCGAGGTCAACCTTGACGAGAACAACGTGATCCGCAACGCCGTCTCATCCGGCACCATGTGGCGCGGCATCGAGATCATCCTTAAAGGCCGCGATCCGCGCGACGCCTGGGCGTTCACGCAGCGGATCTGCGGCGTCTGCACCGGCGTGCATGCGCTGGCGTCGATCCGTGCGGTCGAGGACACGCTCGGCATCCAGATCCCGGAGAACGCCAACATCATCCGCAACATCATGCATCTCGCCCAGTACGCGCAGGACCACCTGATCCACTTCTACCATCTCCACGCGCTCGACTGGGTCGACATCATCTCCGCGCTCGACGCCGATCCCAAGGCGACGGCGGCGCTGGCCCAGTCGATCTCGCCCTGGCCGAAGTCGTCGGAAGGCTATTTCCGGGACGTCCAGGCTCGGCTCAAGACGTTCGCCGCCTCCGGCCAGATCGGCCCCTTCGGCAACGCCTACTGGGGTCATCCCGCCTACAAGCTGCCGGCGGAGGCCAACCTGATGGCCGTCGCCCACTATCTGGAAGCGCTGGTGTTCCAGAAGGACGTCATCAAGATCCACACCATCTTCGGCGGCAAGAACCCCCACCCCAACTGGCTGGTGGGCGGCGTCCCCTGCCCGATCAACCTGAACGATGCCGGCGCCGTCGGGGCGATCAACATGGAGCGGCTGAACCTCGCGCTCACGCTCGCCGACCAGGCGATCACCTTCATCGACCAGGTCTACATCCCCGATCTCCTCGCCATCGCCTCGTTCTACAAGGAGTGGGCGGGCATCGGCGGCGGCCTCGCCGGCCGCTGCATGCTGTCCTTCGGCGATCTTCCGAAGCGCGCCGGCGACCTCTCGCCGGGGAACCTGGAGTTCCCCCGCGGTGCGATCGTCGACGGCAACCTCAACGAGGTGCACGAGGTGAGCCTCATGGATCTCGAGCAGATCCACGAGTTCGTGCCCCACTCTTGGTACCGCTACCCGGACGAGACCAAGGGCCTGCATCCGTTCCAGGGCGTCACCGAGGCCAACTTCGTGCTCGGGCCGGGCGCCAAGGGGACCAAGACCGACATCGAGGCCCTCGACGAGGAGGCCAAGTACTCGTTCCTCAAGGCGCCCCGCTGGCGCGGCCACGCCATGGAGGTGGGGCCGCTCGCGCGCTATGTCGTCGGCTACGCCCAAGGCAATCCGGAGTTCAAGGAGCCCGTGGACATGGTCCTACGGCACCTCGGCGTGCCGATCGGGGCGGTGTTCTCGACGCTCGGGCGCACCGCCGCCCGCGGCCTCGAATGCTCGTGGTCGGCGCACAAGCTCAAGCACTACATCGAGCGGCTGATCGCCAACATCAAGGCCGGCGACACCGCCACCGCCAACACCGACCTCTGGGATCCCGCGACCTGGCCCACGTCGGCGTCCGGCTGCGCCTTCGTCGAGGCCCCGAGGGGCGCCCTCGGCCACTGGCTCACCGTCGAGAACGGCAAGATCAGCAACTACCAGTGCGTCGTGCCGAGCACCTGGAACGCCTCGCCCCGCGATCCGGCCGGCAACATCGGGCCTTACGAGGCGGCGCTCCTGGGAACGCCGGTCGCCGATCCGGAGCAGCCGCTGGAGATCCTTCGAACGATCCACAGCTTCGATCCGTGCCTCGCCTGCGCGTCCCACGTCACCACGGCGGACGGACGGACGTACGAGGTTTCCGTGCTCGGATAGGAGTCCGAAGGGGGGTGAGGGATGGCAGGGGGCCATTTGGACGCACACCGCTAAAGAGAGGAGCAGCCATGGCCAGGAAGCGCGACCTGGGCTGGGTCGAGGATGTGCAAACCGACACCATCAGCGGCGAGGTGCAGGTCATCACCGGCGACGAGGGTGCCATCCGCCGCCTCTCGGTGTTCGTCTTCGAATGGCCGATCCGCGTCTGGCACTGGATCATCGTGCTGCTGCTGATCGTCCTCGGCGTCAGCGGCTACCTGATCGCGAGCCCGCTGCCGAGCCCGTCGGGCGAGGCCAGCGCCAGCTTCGTCATGGGCTACATCCGCTTCGTCCATTTCACGAGCGGCTACCTGTTGGCCGTCGCCTTCCTGTTTCGCGTCTACTGGGCCTTCGTCGGCAACCACCATGCCCGCGAGGCGTTCGTCGTGCCGGTGCATCGGGCCTCGTGGTGGGACGGCCTCGCCAACATGGCCGCGTGGTACGTCTTCGCCATGCGCGAGCCGCGCAAGTGGGTCGGCCACAATCCCCTGGCGCAGATCTCGATGTTCATCTTCATGCTCTATCTCGTGTTCATGATCGCCACCGGCTTCGCCCTCTACGGGGAGGGCACGGGCGCCGGCAGCTGGGCGGACCGCCTGTTCGGATGGGTGATCCCCTTGTTCGGCCAGAGCCAGGACGTGCGCACGTGGCACCACCTCGGCCTCTGGGCGCTCGTCATCTTCGCCACGCTGCACATCTACACCGCGATCCGCGAGGACATCATGTCCCGGCAGAGCATGATCTCGACGATGATCAGCGGCGAGCGCATGTTCAAGGACGACCGCCCCAACTGAGGGCGGCCGCCGGAAGCCTTCGATGACAGGCGAGGATCGGGACGCCATCACCACCGCGGCCGGAACGGTGTTCTACCGGCGGCGCGGGCCGGCCGCGCCCGCCGCAATGGAAGCCGGCGTCGTGCGCCGCGTGCTCGAGCGGCTGGCCGAAGCCCTCGACGCCGTGCTCGCTGGCGGCCCCGACCAGCGCATCGATCTCTCGCAACTCGATATGGCCGCGCATGCGGCCCTCGCCGACCGGCTCGGCCAGGGCGAGGTCCGGGTCACCGTCCGTTCGCCGGTCGCGGCGGCGATCGACGAGGCCCGGCTCGCCGGCGTCTGGCGCGTGCACCGCTCCGCCGATGCCGGAGACGCGACCTCCGAAAGCCTCGAGGTCGGCGCCGCCCCCGCAACCCTGAGCCGCGCCCTCGCAGACATCGCAGATGCGCCACTCTGCGTCGCCGGCGGGCCGGCAGACGCGATGCGGGCGCGGTCACTCCTGACGGAGATCGATCACCGCGCGAGCCGGCACCGCCTCGACGGGGTGCCACGCGTGATCGACCTCACGACGCTGCCCCTCGGCCCGGCCGACCGCCTGCTGCTCGACCGCGTCCTCGGCTCCGGACCGGTGGAGGCCGTGGCGTCCTGCTTCGGCCGCTGCCATGCCCGGGCCACCCCCCGCCGCCACGTCTGGCGCGTCAGCTACGTCAACGCCGACGACCGCCTCCTGCTCGAGACCGTCGAGATCTGCGCGATCCCCTCCGGGATCATCGCCCAGCGCGAGGACATGACGGACGGCCGCGCCCGTCTCGCGACGCTGATCGCCGCCTGCCGCTGACCGACACCGGCCGTCCGAGCGGGCCACAGCGCCAGGGTGGACAAGGGCCGCATTGTGGCCGAAGAAGGTGTGCCGCCGGCCAGCCCAGACCCGGTCTCCACCGATGCCGCAGACGATCCTCGCCCGGAACGCCCGCCTGCTGACCTCCCCCCTCGGCTTCCATCTCGCCGTTGGCGGCTACCTCGCCGTCCTCTTCGTGCTTCGCGTCTCGCTGTTTCCGGGGGCGTCCGAGGACGACGCCGAGGCCCTGTTCTACGCCCAGGCCTTCGCCTTCGGCTACAAGCCGACCCAGCCGCCGCTCTACACCTGGCTGGCGCTGGCGAGCGAGCAGCTCCTCGGTGCCAGCGTCGCCGCGGTCGAGGCGGTCAAGTTCGCCTGCCTCCTCGCCCTCTACCTCTGCCTCTACTGGACGGCGCGGCGGGTGCTGGAGAACGCGGCATCGGCGGCACTCGCCGCGCTCGGCGTCATCGGCTTCTACTACCTCGCCTGGGACGCCGTGCTCAACTACAGCCACACCGTGCTGGCGGCGGCGGCGATCGCGGCGACGCTCCTGCTCCTCCTCAACCTCGAGCGGAGCGGCGGGCGGGCCGCCTATCTCGGGCTCGGCGCCGCCGTCGGTGCGGGCCTCCTCGCCAAGCACACCTATCTCCTGTTCCTGGTACCGCTGGCCGCCGCGGCGCTCTCCGACCCCGGCCTCCGGGCGCGGCTCGTCCAACGCCGCATCGGCCTCACGCTGGCCCTCGCCGCGGCCCTGTTCCTCCCCCACGGCCTCTGGCTCCTGGCCCACCCGCAGGCGCTCACCCGACCCGCCGAGTGGCTGCCCTCGGCGGCCGGCGCCGGCGGGGTCGCCGTCGCCGGGCTCCTTTCCGTCGCCGGGAGTGCCCTCTCGTTCCTCCTGCCGCTGCTGCTCCTCCTCGTCGTCCTCGCGCCCCGCGCCTGGCTGCCGCTTGCGCGAACGGCCGGCGGCGCAGGGTCCCGGCGCTGGCGGCGGCTGTTCCTCGTCTACCTCCTCGCCGTCGCCGCGCTCACCGTCGCTCTCGTGCTCGCCCTCGGGCTTTCCCGGATCCGCACCCACTGGATGATCGCGCTGATCCCGTTCCCGATCTACGCCATGCTGCGCATCGAGGCGGCAGGCCTCGGCGAGCGGGTCCGCGAGCGCCTGGCCGGCCTCTTCGCCGCGGGCGCGCTCGCCGTCGTCGTTGGGCTCGGCGCGGTGTCCGTGATCGCCCCCCGCAGCTGCGGCAAGTGCGCCTTGTTCATACCCTACGCGACGCTGGCGGCGGAGCTCCGCGCCGCCGGCTTCGCCGGCGGTCCGCTCGCCGCCGTCGATCATCCCGTCCAGCTCGGCGGCAACCTCCGGCGCTTCTTCCCGGGTTCGCCGGTCTGGAGCAGCCGCTTTCCCGATTTCCGGCCGCCGGCGGCGGACGGCGACCCCCGCCCCTGCCTCATCCTGTGGAACGCCTCTCGCGCGAGCGGCCCGGCCGAGGCGGCGGCCCTCGCCCGTCGCCGGCTCGGCGTCGACATCCCCGCCGACGCCGCCGCCGGCCACGTCGAGGCGGCGATCGCCCGGAGCGGCGGCCAGACCGTGCGCCTCGCCTACCTCCTGCTTCCCGCCTGCGCCGCGCCGTGAGCTACCGGCAGTCGCCGGCTCCCTCCGCCGCGAGCACGAAGCGGAGGCGCACCGGCCGCCCGGTCAGCCGCATCGGCGCCGCGAGCTCTTCCGCCGCGGCGTCGGCGGCGAATCCTGCGGCGAGCGCCCGGTTGGCGACGCCGACCACGTCCGCCTGGCGATCGGGCCGCAACCAGACGACGAGGCACGACCCGTCCGCCCCGGTCCTGGGCGGCACCACCCTCGGATGCTTGACGCTGACCACCCGGGATTCCGGGAACCGGGCCTTGAGGTTGCCGGCGAGCGGATAGGGGTGCCAGTCGGCGACGATGGTGCCCCGATCGAAGCCCTTGGCCCGGAGCTCGGCCGCGAACGCATCGTAGGGCAGGTGCCGCTCGCAGCCCTCGCACCACAGCGGCTCGAGCGCCGCCTTGATGGCGAGCGCGCCGGCGAGGCCGGGGCCGGCGGCGACGAGGGCCGCGAGGAAGCCGGTGAGCCGCCGCCGGTCGACGCCGGCCGCCTGGGCTTGGGCGAGGAACCACAGCGGAAACAGGATCAGAACCGCCATGTAGTGGTCGCGCACCCGCGTCCCCGTCGCCGCCGCCAGCGCCGCGAACAGCACGACCGCGAGGACGAGCTGGAGGCCGAGGATCCGCCGCCAGGGCGTCGGCGCCGCGCCAGAACCCGGCCGGAGCGCCCGCGGAAAGAGCACGGCGAGGACAAGCGCGAGCGGCAGCAGGAACCCCGCCGCCGCCTTGGCCGTGTGCAGGAGCGCCGCCCCCGGCTCGACCGGCGCCGCCTCGGCGGCGACGTCCGGCCAGTGGCCGGCGAGCCAGGCCGCCGGCGCGGCGACGATCGCGGCGGCGACGGCGAGCGCGGCCAAGGACGGGCGGGCGAGGAGGAGGCGGCGCAGCACGGGGTCGGTGAGCGCCGCGGCGAGAAGCGAGACGAGGAACAGCGCGAAGCCGTACTTGGCGAGAAGGCCGAGCCCGGCGACGGCGCCGAGCGCGAGGGACCAGCCGGCGTGCGCGCCCTCCCTGAGACGCACGACGACATCGAAGCCGGCGACGGCCAGCGTCATCGCCAGCACGGTGTGGCTGAGGCCGAGGATCGCGTCCCAGCCGACGACGTAGAGCGCCAACGGCGACAGCGCCGCCGCCGCCGCCAGCCGGTCGTCGGCGAGGACCCTGCGGGCGCTCGCGTAGAGGAGCGCGTACATCGCCCAGAGCAGCGCCAGCTTGACCGCGGCGACCGCCGCCGCGGTGGCGCCGAACAGCTGTTGGGCGAGGATGACGAGCCAGGTGTAGAGCGGCGGGTTGCGGGCGCCGTAACCGAGCGCGAAGGCTTGCGCGAAGACGAGCTGCTCGCCGTCGTCGCCGCCGAGGCCGGCGAAGCCGAGCGTGCGGATGACGCCGAGGGCCGCGAGCAGGCCCGCGACGAACAGATGGAAGCCGAAAGGCGTCGCCGGCACCCCGGCTGCACCCGACGCCACGGCCGAGAGGCGCGCCCCGGGGCTCACGTCGGCCCGGCGTCGGCGCCGGCCGCGGCCGTGTCTGGATCGCCCATCGAAGGCGCCACCGCGTCGCCCGCCGGCTCCGCCCGGTAGCGGCGATAGAGGTGGAGGCCGAGCAACGCCGAGACCGCGAACAGGGCGACGGCGAGGCCGCTCTTCAGCACGATGCCGCCGGCGAGGCCGCTGCCGACGAGGGCGAAGACGATGGTCTGCGGCGCGTGGCCGAGGGCGGACGCGGCGAGGAACGGCGCCGCCGGCACGCGGGAGACGCCGGCGAGCAGGTTGACGGCGAGGTTGTTGCTGATCGGCGACAGCCTGACCGCCAGCGTCATCGCGAACGGGTTGCGTTCGAGAAACGCATCGAGCCGGCGGACGCTCCGCGGGAACCGCCGGGCGACCAGGTCGCGGCCGAGCCAGCGGGCATAGGCGAAGGCGAGGACGACGCCGGCCATCTCCGCCGTGAGCGCCAGCGCGCTCCCCGCAACGACCCCGAAGGCGTAGCCGGCGACGAAGGCGAACGCCTGGCGCGAGACGCCGATGCCGGTGAGCACCGCGCCCGCGGCGACGAAGACGAGGCCCGCGCGGAAGCCGCCGCCGGCGATCTCGGCGTCGGTCCAGCGCCTGAGATCGTCGAGGCCGTAGCCGAGCCCGGATTCGCGGACGAGGACCGCGGCGGCGGCGACGGTGAGGATGAGGATGACGCCCCGCACGAGGGCGTCCGGCTTCGGCATGGCGGTCCTCGCGTGGGCACCCAGCCCGGGCCGCCCCGACCCTACACGCCCGCCCCCCCGCCTGCCAACACCTCGGCGCCGCCGCGAGGGCGCTCAGGCGCGCCACTGAACTTCGAGCCGCGCTCGATCTACGTCAGTGTTCGGGGTTTCATGTGAGCCCAGAGATGCCAACCAAGAAAAGATTGCAGTGGAAGTCTCTGCACTGGCAAGGGCGGCGCATGCATGAACCGCTTGTAAATATTCGTTATCTTGAAGTCCGGAAAGTCCTTTTCCAATGCTTTCCTATCGTATAACTTTGAGTACGGATTAAGAGGCCCATCTGTATTTCGATGAATGAAATTGCTGATCTTTAGGTACGTCCATATTCCTTCCCGGCGGGCGATCTGCAAATGATGCGCATATATACTCTTCAGCTTTAAACCAATAATCCAAGATGACAAAAGCCCAAGTCGCCTAGCAACAGATATAGAAACAAGGTAATTAAGAGAGATGCGTGCATACACCATAACTACTAGTTCGCCCGTCGGTTTAAAAACACGGGCAATTTCTCTTTGCGCAGTTTGGATGTCAGGGATGTGGTGCAGGACGCCGTGCGAGAATACGAGATCAAAGCTTTGAGAAGGAAACGGAATATCGCACGCGCTGCCTTGCTTCAGAGCTTTGTAGGAGAGCCCTCTGATTTCTAGTCTTGTAGAGACACGAGCTATAGCCTCAGCCGTCAAGTCAAGACCATACCAGTTCGCCCCTCGTCTTATGATCTGTTCTGATTCACTTCCTTGGCCGAGGCCAATTTCCAGTATATTCTTTCCAGAGAATGGAATTTGGTCCAAGGAGTCCAATATGTGTTTCTCAGTTCGGTAACGAAACGTGTCATAGTCATCAAAGAACTTGGTGAAATCCCCATGAAATTTTTCATGCAGCCCGCCCACTAAGCCTTCGCCGCATGGGTGGGTATTCCAAAATGCCTGGATCCTTTGCTCGTCCATGAACACCCCTTTGACAATCGCCGTATCGGGTCAGGCCTAGCATTGTAGCATCCAGTCGGAGCACGCTGCGGGCCGTAGGGCTTGACGATGCGCATGGTGTTGGCCCCCGCCGTGCGCCCAGGAGAGCACACCGCATCGCGTGTTTCAGGCACCTTTCACTCTTGCAACCCTCGCGATCGGGGTCGCCGAGGCCGCCCCGCAAGCGCCGATCCGGGTGCACCGCGGGCTCTCCCGAGTCCCGCGCGGCGGCCGGCGGGGCCTCCCGGTGGCAGATCCCGGCGTCTTCGGCGGCAGCTTCAGCTTCTCCCGCAGCGCCGCGTTCTCGGCCCG
>CAYQSU010000036.1:0-33557 GCA_964420325.1 uncultured Rhodospirillaceae bacterium
TCAAGTCCGCGCATGACGGGGGGAGGGAGTGGCGGGGCGCGGGCGGCCGCGGCGCAGGGGGCGGGGCGCGGCCGGGCGTGGATGCGCGGATCAAGTCCGCGCATGACGGTCGGGGGGGGGAGCGGCCGGGACGGGGCGGAAGCGCCCCTCGCCCCCTCTCGTCATGGCCGGGCCTGTCCCGGCCATCCACGGCTGACGGCGGGGGGGAGTGGGCGGCGCGAGGGGTGCCGGCGTGGATGCGCGGACCAAGTCCGCGCATGACGGGGGGGGCGACGGGCGCATGACGGGGTGGCGACGGGCGCGGGACGGCGGGCGGGCGGGGGCGGTGCTGGCGGCGGGGCGGCGAATCGTGTAGTCTCAACCGCATGGAAGGAACCGGAGCCATGGAAAGAGAGGTCGTTGCCACCGGCCGGCTGCCCCGGGCGCCGTCGCCGGTGCTGCCGGTGGCGATCGCGGCGCTCGTCGCGGCGGCGGCGATGGCGGCGATCTTCTGGGACGGGCTCGTCTTCATGGTCGGCCAGTGGTCGAAGGAGGAGTACTCCTACGCCTACCTCGTGCCGGTGCTGGCGGCGGCGATGATCGGGGCGCGGCTCCCCGAGCTCGCCCGCGCCGGCGCCCGCCCCGCCTGGTCCGGCGTCGCCCTCGTCCTCCTCGGCGTCGCCGCCGCGGTGTTCGGCGAGCTCAGCACCATCTACACCGTCATCCACTACGCCTTTCTGTTGACGCTGTTCGGGCTCGCCTGGACGCTCGTCGGCGGGCGCGGCGTCCGGGTGATCCTGGCGCCGCTCGTCTACCTCGCGTTCATCGTGCCGCTGCCGGAGTTCCTCTATCAGGGGCTCTCCGCCCGCCTCCAGCTCGTCTCGTCGGAGCTCGGCGTCGCCTTCATCGGCCTCTTCGGCATCAGCGTCTTCCTCGAGGGCAACGTCATCGACTTGGGCGTCTACCAGCTGCAGGTGGTCGAGGCGTGCTCGGGGCTCCGCTATCTCTTCCCGCTGGCGAGCTTCGGCTTCCTGTTCGCCTACCTCTACAACGGCCCGTTGTGGCACAAGGTCTTGCTGTTCCTCTCGGTGGCGCCGGTGACGATCGCCATCAACAGCCTCCGCATCGGCGTCATCGGCGTGCTCGTCGAGCACACCGGCATCGAGGCCGCCGAGGGCTTCCTCCACTTCTTCGAGGGCTGGGTGATCTTCCTGGCCGGCGTCGGCCTCCTGTTCCTGCTGATGGCGGGGCTCGCGCGGGTGGGCGGTCCGGGCGGCGGCCTCCGCGAGCTGATCCGCCTCGAGCTCCTGATCCCGCGCCGGATGCCGGAGGGGGCCTTGCTGGCGGCGCTGCCCCGGCCGTTCGCGCTGGCCGCGGCGCTGCTCGCCGTCTCCGCCATTGCCATCCTGGCGCTGCCGGAGCGCGCCGAGGTGGTGCCGGAACGGCCGCGGTTCGCCGCCTTCCCGCTCGCCCTCGGCGACTGGCAGGGCCGCGCCCAGCCCTTGGAGCAGGTCTACGTCGATGCGCTCCGCTTCGACGACTACGTGCTCGCCGACTACGCCCGGCCGGGCGACGCGGCGCCGGTCAACCTCTATGCCGCCTACTACGCCTCGCAGCGCAAGGGCGCCTCGGTGCACTCGCCGCGGTCCTGCATCCCGGGCGGCGGCTGGGAGATCGCGGAGTTGCGCACCGCGTCCGTCGACGGCGCCGGGCCGGGCGGCGCGGCGCTCGCCGTCAACCGCACGGTGATCGCCCGCGGCACCGACCGCCAGCTCGTCTACTACTGGTTCCAGCAGCGCGGCCGGCGGATGACCAACGAGTACGTGGTCAAGTGGATGATCTTCTGGGACGCCCTCGGCCGGTCGCGCACCGACGGGGCGCTGGTGCGGCTGGTGACGCCGGTGGCGGCGGGCGAGAACCTCGCCCGCGCCGAGGCGAGGCTGCAGGACTTCCTCCGCGCCGCCGCCGGCCGCCTCGACGCCTTCATCCCCGACTGAGCCGGCGCCGCCCGCGTGCCGCGGGTGGCAGCACCGGGCGCGGCCGTGCCCGGGAGGGCAGAGGCCGGCGAACCGCCCCCTCCCCCGCCGCACGGGTCAGCGCGGCGACGACGGGGGCGACGCGGCCGGCGCGGGCCAAGCCTCCGGCACCTCGTCGCCGGGGCGTGGGGGAGTGCCGCCGGCCCGCGACAGGACGGCATCGAAGGCGCGCCGGTCGGCGCGCCTCGCCCGGTCCCGCAGCACCGCCTCCGTCCGCAGCGCCGCCACCTTTTCGGCGAGCGCGGTGCCGATGAACTGGTTGAGCGAGACGCCGTCCTGGGCGGCGGCCCTCCTCGCCTCCTCCATGATCGAGGCGGGGAGACGGAGCGGATAGTTGGTGGTGCGCATCAGAGCCTCCCTAACAGCTCGCCGGGGCGGATGACGGCGATCCCGAACCGGCGCGGCACCTCGCCGAAGTCGCGGCCATTGAACGTCACGATCCAGTCCGCCCCGCCGTTCACCGCCGTCTCCAGCACCATGTCGTCCTCGGCATCGCGGAGGAGCGGCCGCCACAGGAAGAACAGATCCACCGGCCGCATCGACGCCGCCAGCTGATCGAGGATGATCTCGACATCGCCGTCCGTGAGGCCGCTCGCCTGCAGATGCCCGGGGCGCTTCAGCACCGCCTCGTACTCCAGCATCAGCGGCACCGACACCACAGCCGGCAGCAGGCCGTCGACCACCCGCAGGAGGAGTTGGCGCGAGGCGCCACGTTCGCTGAGCACGGCGGCGAGAACCACGTCGGTGTCGAGCACGACCGTTACCCCATGACGTCCTATATGACGTCAGCGAAGGGTCCTGTCAAGACCGCGGACGCCGTCACCGTCCTGCCGGGGACGGCCGGGATGCGAGCGGCGGCCTCGCACGGGTCGTCCGGGCCCGCTGCTGCTCCCGCCGGTGACGGTGGACGCGGATGACGGGTCAGCCGGCGTCGCTGCGCGTCTTCGCCTCGGTCCAGCCGGCGATCAGCGTGCGCTGGATGGCGCGGCGGATGTCGGCCCGCGTCGCCCCCTCGGCGTCGGCGCGGAACAGGCCCAAGCCCCCCTTGCGGCGGGCCTGGGCCACCTCGATGACGATGTCGGCGTCGATGCGCGGCTTCTCCTCGGCGAAGCCGCAGACGAGGGCGAGGTCGCAGAGCACGTTGACCAGCCGCGGCACGCCTGCGGTGTAGTGGTGGACGGCGGCGCAGGCGAGGTCGTCGATGAGCTCCGGCGCGCCGCCGGCGACGGCGAGGCGGTGGCGGATGTAGAGGAGGGTGTCCTCGAGGTCGAGGGGGCCGAGATGGTAGTCGACGCCGATCCTCTGCACGAACTGGCGGAGCTGCGGGCGCTTCAGCTTCTTCAGGAGCTCCGGCTGGCCGACGAGGATGACCTGCAGGAGATAGTCCTTGTCGGCGTTGATGTTGGAGAGCATGCGGAGCTCCTCGAGCGCCGCCAGCGCCAGGTTCTGGGCCTCGTCGACGATGATCACGGTGCGCCGGCCCGACGCGTACCGCTCGATCAGGAAGTCGATGAACAGGTGATAGAGCTGGACCTTGTCGCGGCCGCGGTAGTCGAGGTCGAAGGCGAGCGCCACCCATTGCAGGAGCTCGCCGAACGACGGATGGGTGTTGGTGACGAGGCCGACGACGATGTCGTCGCCGATGCCGGCGAGCAGCCTGCGGACCAGGGTGGTCTTGCCCGAGCCGACCTCGCCGGTGACGACGACGAAGCCGGTCTGCTCGGCGACGCCGTACTCGAGCAGGCTGAGCGCGAGCCTGTGGCCCTTGCTGAGATAGAGGAACGCCGGATCGGGGATCAGCGAGAACGGCTTCTCCTTGAGGCCGTAGAAGCTCTCGTACATCCCCCGGGCCCCGGTCAGTAGCCCCGGTAGTAGCCGGAGCGGGAGGCGTCGCGGCAGCGGTTGAGCACGGTGCCGATCAGCCGGCAGCCGTTCAGGAGCTCGATCGCGCGCTTGACGTCGTCCTTGCGGGTGAGGCCGTCCTGGACGACGAGGAGGCAGTCCTCGACCGAGGTGAGGAAGGCGATGGCGTCGTCGGAGGCGAGCATCGGCGGCAGGTCGTAGACGACGATGCGGTCGGGGTAGCGGGCCTTGAGCTCGGCGGCGAGCCCGATCATCTTCGGCGACGTGAGCAGCTCCGAGGAGCCGTGCAGCGGCCGGCCGGCCGGCAGCAGGACCAGGCGGGCGAGCCCGGGGTTGACGAGGCAGCGGGCGAGCGGCACGTCGTCGACGAGGTGGTCGACGAGCCCGGGCTCGGCCTCGATGCCGAAGTAGCGGTGGACGGCGGGCCGGCGGAGGTCGACGTCGACCAGCAGCACGGTGCGGCTCACCTGCATGGCGAGGCCGACGGCGAGGTTGGCGGCGGTCAGCGACTTGCCCTCGCCGCGCCCGGGGCTGACCACCGCGAGCGTGGTGTGGCGGGCCTGGTCCATCCGCTGCAGGACCTGGGTGCGGAGCACGCGGAAGGTGTCGCCAAGCTCGTCGGCCAGCAGCCCGGAGATCACCCGCCGGTCGCGCAGGGCCGGGCCCGGGGCGGCGACGACGCGGGTCTCGCGGTAGGCGAAGGCGCCGCTGCCGCCGTTGGCCGGTGCGCAGCCCCTGGCCGGCGCGCATGCGGCCGCCTCCGGGGCCTTCGCCGCCTCGCGCCGCGCGCGGGCCTTCTCGAGCGCTTGCTGGATCTTCTCCACCGGCGGTTCCGTTCCCGCTCTCCGCTTTCCGCGCGCTAGCCGCCGAGCACCGGCCCGAGGGTGGTCTCGAGCCGGCGCTCGACGCGCGCCCACAAGACGTCGAGCGGCGAGTAGTAGAGGTGGGTGGCGACGACGAGGCCCGCGAGCGCGCCCGAGGCGCCGGCGGCGACGGCGAGGCGGCGGCGCCAGATGCGGCGCACCTCGGCGCGGGTGCGGATGTAGGGCACGGAGACCAGCGGCGCCGCGCCGACGATCGCCGCAAGGCTGCGGGCGCCGTGGATCGCCTGGTCCATCATCTCGGCGAGGAAGGCGAGGCCGGCGCCGGCGCCGATCGACAGCACCAGGCCCAGCATCAGGATCGCCGGGCGGTTGGGCTTGATCGGCTTCTCCGGCTTCGCCGGCGGCTCCAGGAGCGAGAACCGCTCGCCCTTGCGCTCGGTCTCGATGGTCTCGCCCCAGTCGGCGGCCATCTGCTTCGCCTTGATCGCCTGGTACTCGTGGCGGGCGTTGTCGTAAGAGCGCAGCACCCCCTGCATCTCGCGCTCGACCACCGGCGTCGCCTCGATGTTCCGGCGGTAGCCCGCGAGCACCGCCTCGAACTCGGCGCGCCGGCCGGGGATCGCCGCGATCTCCCGCTCGGCCGTCTGGATCTCGGCCTCGATCTGCAGGTAGAGGGGGTTGTCGGGCTGCAGCCCGTCCTTGCGGCCGCCGCCCTCGCGTCTCGCGCTGGAGAGCTCGGCCTCGACCCGGGCGAGCCTGGCCTCGAGGTCGTCCGTGGCCTGGCCGCCGCGCTGGCGGGCGACGGCGAGCTCGGCCTGCAGGCGCTCGCGCTCGTCCTCGAGCGCGCGGACGCCGGAGCCGCCGCCGACCGCCTTCTCGAGCTCGGCGATCTCGCTGCGGAGCTGGACCAGGGTCGGGTGCTCGGGCTTGTAGCGGGCCGACAGCGCGATCAGCTCGGAGCGGAGCGCGCGGAGCCGCTCGGCGACGCTGAGGCCGCCGTCGAGGGTGAACGCCTGGTAGGGGCTGATCTGCTCGAGCTGGGCGCGGAGCAGCAGCACCCGCTCCTCGAGCGCGTCCCGGCGCTGGTCCAGCGCCCGGAGCGCGCCTTCGGTGCTCGCCAGCATCTGGAGGTTGTAGGCGAGCTGGGTCGGCAGGCTCGCGGCATGGCGCTGCTTGAGCTCCGACAGGTCGCGCTCGCGGGCGACGATCTCCCTCTCCAGGCGGACCACCTCGCCGGAGAGGAACGCCGCGGTCTCCGCCGCCTTCTGCTGGCGGGTGCGGGCGTTCTCGCTCAGGTAGAGGGAGACGAGCTCGCTGGCGATCCTCTGGGCGGTACCGGCGTCCTCGTGCTCGAAGGCGACCTTGAAGGCGATGGTGGCATCGGCACCCTTGCCCGAGCGCGCGCTGATGAACTCGACGCGCAGGTTCTCGCGCATGGTGGCGATGACGGCGCTCAAGGGCAGGTGCTTGCGCTCCTCGGCGTAGAGGCCGAGCTTGTCGATGATCTGGGTGAGGTTCTGGGTCGTCGTCACCCGCTGGGTGATGATCTGGATCCGCTCCTCGGCGTAGCTGGTGATGGTGGAGGCCATCAGCTCGGGCGGGATCGCCGGCTGCTCGATCAAGATGATCGCCTCCGAGCGGTACACCGGCGGCAAGAGGAAGGCGACGAGGGCGCTGACCAGGGACAGCAGGACCGCCGGCACGAGGATGTGCCACTTCCGCCGCTTGACGACGGCGAGATAGTCCTGCGGCCCCTGCAGGCCCTCGACGTCGGCGTCCATCGGCGGATAGCCGCCGCCGAACTGGGGATGCATCGTTCCGGTCGTCGCCATCGCCCCGTTTGTCCCGTCCGCCGGCGGCTGCGTCCCGGCCTCCGCGACTGATGTAGCCGTGAACGCCCCCGCACGCAATGCGCGACCGCGGGCACCAGCCCCCGGCCGCCGCGTCCGCAGCGGACAGCCCCTACAATACCATCGGAAACGGTTGATGAGAAGCGGATCTTGCAACCATTGATCGAGGCGCTGGCGTCTCCGCCGAGGCCGCGGCGGGCGGACCCGGCTTCGCGACGATTTCGCATGACCCCGGGCGCCGGGCCGCCTATATGTGGCTGATGGAGTGGGTGCTGCCCCTGCTGATCGGTGTGGCCATGGCCGTGACCACGGCCGTGCTGTTCGCCGGCGTCATCTCGTTCGCGTTCGGCAGCCGCAGCGACCGCGGCCTCGCCACCAAGCTGATGACCGCCCGCGTCGCCGCCCAGGGCGTGGCGGTGGCGCTGTTCGGGCTGTTCCTCCTGCTCAGGCTCGGCTGAGCGCGGGTGCCCCGCCGATGGTGACGCTGACCCGCATCTACACCCGCGGCGGCGACAAGGGCGAGACCTCGCTCGGCGATGGCACGCGCGTCGCCAAGCATGCGTTGCGGGTCGCCGCCTACGGCACCGTCGACGAGACCAACGCCGTGGTCGGCCTCGCCCGGCTCTGCACCGAGGGCGAGGCGGACGCCATGCTGTCCCGCATCCAGAACGACCTCTTCGACCTCGGTGCCGATCTGTGCACGCCCGAGGGCGGGCGCAAGGCCGAGGGGGCGCTGCGCATCGTCGACGCCCAGGTCGAGCGCCTCGAGCAGGAGATCGACGCGCTCAACGCCGGGCTCAAGCCGCTCACCTCGTTCATCCTCCCAGGCGGCACGCCCGCCGCCGCCCATCTGCACCTGGCCCGCACCGTCTGCCGCCGGGCCGAGCGGCTGATGGCCGAGCTTGCCGGCCACGAGCCGGTCAACGCGGCCGCGCTCCGCTACGTCAACCGCCTGTCCGACCACCTGTTCGTGCTCGCCCGCCACCTCAACGACCAGGGGGCCGGGGACGTGCTGTGGGTTCCCGGCGGCAATCGCTGACGATTCGCGGAGACCGGTGCGCTTGACCTCGCCGTCCGGCAGCCTTAGTCTGCCGGGCGATCGCGGCGGTCCCGCGGATGCGCGGGAAAGCGCTTTCAGTTCCGGGCGTTGCGGGATGCCCGAAGGCGCATCGGCCGGCCGCGGACGGCAAGCCAGCAAGGGAGGGTGCGGGAGTCCATGAAGGTCCTCGTCGGCGTCAAGCGGGTCATCGACTACAACGTCAAGATCCGCGTCAAGGCGGACCAGAGCGGCGTCGAGACCGCCAACGTCAAGATGTCCATGAACCCCTTCGACGAGATCGCCGTCGAAGAGGCGGTGCGGATGAGGGAGGCGGGAACGGCGACGGAGGTGATCGCCGTCTCGATGGGCGCGCCGGCGTGCCAGGAGACGATCCGCACCGCGCTCGCCATGGGCGCCGACCGCGGCATCCTGGTGCAGACGGATCAGGAGCTGCAGCCGTTGGCGGTCGCCAAGCTGTTCAAGGCGCTGGTCGACCGCGAAACCCCCGACCTCGTCATCCTCGGCAAGCAGGCGATCGACGACGATTCGAACCAGACCGGACAGATGCTGGCGGCGCTCCTCGGCTGGCCGCAGGGCGCGTTCGCCTCGAGGCTCAGCCTCGGTGACGGCAAGGCGACCGTGGTGCGGGAGATCGACGGCGGCCTCGAGACCCTCGAGGTCAGGCTGCCGGCGGTGCTCACCGCGGACCTCCGCCTCAACACGCCGCGCTACGCGTCGCTGCCCAACATCATGAAGGCGAAGAAGAAGCCGATCGAGGTCATCACCTCGGCCGCTCTCGGCGTCGACGTCGCGCCGCGGCTGAAGACGCTGAAGGTGGTCGAGCCGCCGAAGCGCCAGGCCGGCGCCAAGGTCGGGAGCGTCGCGGAACTCGTGGAGAAGCTGAGGAACGAAGCGAAGGTCATCTGATGAGCGCTCTGGTCATTGCCGAACACGACAACAGGACCCTCAAGCCGGCCACGCTGAACACGGTGACCGCCGCGGCGGCACTCGGCGACGTCGCCGTGCTCGTCGCCGGCAAGGACTGCCGCGCCGCCGCCGAGGCCGCGGCCAAGGTGGCCGGCGTCGGCAAGGTGGTGATGGTCGACGCCGGGGCCTACGAGCACCCGGTCGCCGAGAGCCTGGCCGATCTGGTCGCCGGCCTCGCCTCCGGCTACGCGCACCTGCTCGCCCCGGCGACCACCTTCGGCAAGAACCTGATGCCCAGGGTGGCCGCGCTTCTCGACGTCGCCATGCTGTCGGACATCAGCGCGATCGAGAGCGACGACACCTTCGTGCGGCCGATCTACGCCGGCAACGCGCTGGCGACGGTGAAGAGCGCAGACCGGGTCAAGGTCGTCACCGTCCGCGCCACCGCCTTCGAGAAGGCGGCCGAGACCGGCGGCGCCGCCGCCATCGAGGAGGCGCCGGCGGCGGCGGACCCGGCGCTCACCCGCTTCGTCGGCCAGGAGCTGACCAAGAGCGAGCGGCCGGAGCTGACGAGTGCCAAGATCATCGTCTCCGGCGGCCGCGGCATGGGCAGCGGCGACAACTTCAAGCTGATCGAAGCCGTCGCCGACAAGCTCGGCGCCGCGGTCGGCGCCTCGCGCGCCGCGGTCGACGCCGGCTTCGTGCCCAACGACTACCAGGTCGGCCAGACCGGCAAGGTGGTGGCGCCGGAACTCTACATCGCCGTCGGCATCTCCGGCGCGATCCAGCACCTGGCGGGCATGAAGGATTCCAAGGTGATCGTCGCCATCAACAAGGACGAGGAGGCGCCGATCTTCCAGGTCGCCGACTACGGCCTCGTCGCCGACCTGTTCAAGGCGCTGCCGGAGCTCGCTCAGGAGCTGGACAAGTAGGGCCGGGGCCGATCAGCCGGAGCCGGGGAAATGACCATCTCCAAGATCGCCGTGATCGGTGCCGGGCAGATGGGCACCGGCATCGCCGAGGTCTGTGCGCTTGCCGGCTACGCCCTCTATCTCGTCGACGTCTCCGAGGAGAAGCTCGGCAAGGCGGTGGCGACGGTCCGGGAGGAGCTCGACCGGCGCGTCGAGCGCGGACGCCTGAAGGCGCAGGACGCGGCGAGCGCGATGGCCCGCATCACCACCGGCCTCGATTACGAGGGCGTGCGCGACTGCCAGATCGCCATCGAGGCGGCGGTCGAGGACGAGGGCGTCAAGAGGGAGATCCTCCGCCACCTGTGCGCAGCCCTGCCGGCGGACGCGATCATCACCACCAACACCTCGACCCTGTCGGTGACTCGCCTCGCCGCCCAGACCGACCGCGCCGGCCGCTTCATGGGCACCCATTTCATGAACCCGGTGCCGCGCCTCGAGCTGGTCGAGCTGATCCGCGCCATCACCACCGAGGAGGAGACCTTCCGGACCGTCCGCGAGTTCGTGATCTCGCTGGGCAAGACCCCGGTCGCCGCCGAGGACTTTCCGGCCTTCGTCGTCCACCGGATCCTGATGCCGATGGTCAACGAGGCGATCTACGCGCTCTATGAGGGAGTCGGCACGGTCGAGAACATCGACACCGCGATGAAGCTCGGCACCCACCATCCGATGGGCCCCCTCGAACTCGCCGACTTCATCGGCCTCGACACCTGCCTCGTCGCCATGCACAACCTGCACGAGGGCCTCGCCGACACCAAGTACCGGCCGTGCCCGCTCCTGGTAAAGTACGTCGAGGCCGGCTGGCTCGGCCGCAAGGCGGGGCGCGGCTTCTACGACTATTCGGGGCCGAAGCCGGTGCCGACGCGCTGAGCGGGCGAGCCGCCGACGGCCCCCGCTCGAAGCCCGCCCGATTTCGCTTGAAGCCCGGAAGGCGGTCTGTGATAGGTTAGCGCTTTGCCGGAAAGCGGGCTCAACCCAGGGCGACGGATCGGTTGTTCCGATGGCACTTGCCGACAACAGGCAAGATCAGGGCGAGGTCGAGCCGCTGCGCTTCAACACGTTCCTGGTGCGGCTCGCCCGGTCAGCGGACGAGATCGACGCCGCTCAGGCCTTGCGCTATCGCGTCTTCTACGAGGAGATGACGGCGGCGCCGTCGCCCGAGATGAAGTCTCGGAAGCGCGATTTCGACGCCTTCGATCCGATCTGCGACCACCTGCTCGCCATCGATCTCGAGGCCGGCGAAGGGGCTAGCAAGGTCGTCGGCACCTACCGCCTGCTTCGCCGCTCGGTCGCCGTCGAGCACGGCGGCTTCTACTCCGAGCAGGAGTACGACCTGTCGCAGCTCCTGCGCCACCCCGGGGAGATCGTCGAGCTCGGGCGGTCCTGCGTCGATCCCGACTACCGCAGCCGCGGCGTCATGCAGCTGCTGTGGCGGGGCCTCGCGGCCTATGTGCTGCACCACCAGATCGACGTCCTGTTCGGCTGCGCGAGCTTCCCCGGCACCGAGCCGGACGCGATGGGCGAGGCCTTGTCGTATCTCCACCACTACCATCTGGCGCCGCGGGGGCTGCGCCCGCGGGCACTCGACCGCCTTTACGTCGAGATGGGCCGCATCCCGCGCTCCGGACTCGACGTGCAGTCGGCGGTCCAGGAGCTGCCGCCGCTGATCAAGGGCTATCTCCGCCTCGGCGGCTTCGTCGGCGACGGCGCGGTGGTCGACCACCAGTTCAACACCACCGACGTGTGCATGATCGTCAAGACCGATCAGGTGACCAAGAAGTACGACCGCCACTACCGTCGGACCGTCGGCGACCAGGCCGCGGCCTGACCATGCGCGTCTCGCGCCTGAGGGGCGCGCTGCGGCTCATCGTGCTGGCGCTGATGACCGCCGTCGCCCTGCCCGCCTACGCCCTCTGCCTCGGCCCCTTGCGGCGGGGCCGCCGATCGATCCAGGTGCTGTGGTCGCGCCTCGCCTGCCGTCTCGTCGGCCTCCGGCTCCACGTCTCCGGCGAGGTGCATCGGGGCGAAGGGACCCTGTTCGTCGCCAATCACGTCTCCTATCTCGACATGCCGGTGCTGGCCCAGCTGATCGAGGCGCGCTTCGTCGCCAAGGCCGAGGTCGCCGGCTGGCCGCTGATCGGCGCCATCGCCAGGGTCACCGGCACCGTCTTCGTCAACCGGTCCGCCGCCGAGGTGCGGGCCCAGCGCCGTGAGCTGAGAAGACTGCTGGCCGCCGGCGAGAGCCTGATCCTGTTCCCCGAGGGCACCAGCACCGACGGCAGCGCGGTGGCACCGTTCAAGCCGGCGCTGATGGATGTGGCGGCGGGCGAGGACGGCCTCGATCCCGTGGTGCAGCCGGTGTCCGTGGCCTACCCGCGCGCCCGCGACGGAACGCCGCTCACCGGTGCCTCGACGGCGCTCTACGGCTGGTACGGCGACATGACGCTGGTCCCCCACCTCGTCCGCGTCGCCGGCCTGCACGGCGCCGAGGTCGACGTGCGGTTTCATGCGCCGGTGCGCGCCGGCCAATTCGCGAGCCGCAAGGCGCTCGCCGCCCACTGCCAGGCCGCGGTCGCCGAGGGCGTCGCCGCCGCGCATGCGGGCGGGCGCATGCGCCCGGCCGCCGCCGAGTAGACCCGGCTCCCGTCGCCGCCCGCCGGAAGGCCGGGTCGGGCGCGTTACTGCAGCTCGGCGCGCAGCCGCTGGCGGAAGACGTCGATCGAGACCAGCCGGCCGTCGACCTCGGCGCACCAGAACTGCCAGCCGTTGCAGGCCGGCGCCCTCTGCACGTGCGCCGCCACCTTGTGGATCGAGCCGCGCACACCGTCGGTGGCGAGCGTGCCGTCGGCGGCGACGCGGGCGGCATAGCGCCGGCGCTCATCGTAGAGGGTCTGGCCGGGCTTGAGGTAGCCGCGCTCGAGGACCCAGCCGAACGGGATGCGCGGCTCGTCGCGGCGCTTCGGCGTCGCCATCAGGCCCACGTCCGCGCACGCATCGATCGCCGCGAGCCGCGTGCGCGCAAGGTCGACGTAGGCCGGATCGCGCTCGATGCCGAGGTAACGACGGCCGAGCCGCTTGGCGACCGCGCCGGTGGTGCCGCTGCCGAAGAACGGATCGAGGACGAGATCGCCGGGGTCGGTCGACGCGAGGATGACGCGGTGGAGCAGCGCTTCCGGCTTCTGGGTCGGATGCGCCTTGCGGCCGTCGAGCTTGAGCCGCTCGGGGCCGGTGCACAGCGGCAACAGCCAGTCCGAGCGCATCTGCAGCTCGTCGTTGAGGTTCTTCATCGCCTCGTAGTTGAAACGGTGCCGGGCGCCGCGCTCGCGCGCGCACCACAGCAGCGTCTCATGCGCATTGGTGAAGCGCCGCCCGCGGAAATTCGGCATCGGGTTCGACTTGCGCCAGATCACGTCGTTGAGGATCCAGTAGCCGAGATCCTGGAGGATGGCGCCGATGCGGAAGATGTTGTGGTAGGTGCCGATCACCCACAGGCTGGCGTGGGGCTTGAGCAGGCGCCGCGCCCTCCGGAGCCACTCGGCCGTGAACGCGTCGTAGGCGGCGAAGCCGTCGAAGCGGTCCCAGTCGTCGTCTACGCCGTCGACGCGGCTGTTGTTGGGCCGCAACAGCTCGCCCTCGAGCTGGAGGTTGTAGGGCGGGTCGGCGAACACCATGTCCACCGACTCCGCGGGCAGGGACGCCATCACCTCGATGCTGTCGCCGAGGATGACGCGGTCGGGCTCGAGAGCGGAGGCGCGCATGGCGCGAACATGGAAGAGTCGCGACTCGGCGTCAAGAATGAAGTGGATTCAAAGGCTTATCGAGTCTCGCCAATCTACATCTTGTGGTTCTTGGATCTGCTCATCCCAGATCTTGCGCACCGGCGCGAAGCTCCGGCGATGGTGGGGGGTCGGCCTCAGGCGTTCCAGCGCCCGGCGATGCTCCGCCGTTCCGTAGCCGGCGTTCCGTTCCCAGCCGTAGCCGGGATGCAGCCGGGCGAGATCGGCCATCAGGCGGTCGCGCCACACCTTGGCGACGACGGACGCGGCGGCGACGGAGAGGCTGCGTGCGTCACCGCCGACGACGCAGCGGACGGGACACGCAAGGGCCGGCGCACGGTTGCCGTCGACGAGGGCCGCATCGGGACGAACGGCAAGACCCGCGACGGCGCGGACCATGGCCAGCATGGTTGCCTCGAGGATGTTGAGGCGGTCGATCTCCGCGACCTCCGCCCGGCCGAGGCCGACGAAGGCGGCGCCGCGGATCAGCGGCACCAATGCCGCGCGGCGGGCCGGCGCGAGCTTCTTGGAATCGTCGACGGCCGCGAGCAGCGGAGCGAGATCCGCGCCCGGGCGGAGCACGACGGCGGCGGCGACCACCGGCCCCGCCCACGGCCCGCGTCCGGCTTCGTCGACCCCGGCGACGAAGCCGCCCAACTCGTCCTCGAGGCAGAGATCCGGCATCGTGCGGTTATGCCGGCCGGCGAGAGGCGGCGCAAGCCGGGCGACGGGAGCTTGGGCGTCGACGGCCGGTCCGCGAGGATCACGCGCGGTCCGGGAACAGGTCGAGCTGGCCGCCGTCGGGCGACGGCCGGAAGCGGCCGGCATCGAGCGGCGCCTCGGCGGCGCGACCTTGGTTCAGGCCGAGGCGCGCGCAGGCCAGCCGGAACCGCTTCTCCAGGAGTTCGGCGTAGGGGCCGCTGCCGGTCATGCGCACCCCGAAGGCCGGATCGTAGAGGGCGCCCGAGCGGCAATCACGGAGCCGGGCCAGCACCCGCTCGGCCTTCAACGGCTCGTGCGCCCGCAGCCACGCTTCGAACAGCTCCTTCAGCTCGAGCGGCAGGCGGAGCAGGATGTAGCCCGCGCGCGTCGCGCCGACCTCCGCTGCCGCGGCCAGAATGCGCTCGAGCTCATGGTCGTTGACGAAGGGGATCATCGGCGCCGCCATCACCGAGACCGGCACGCCGGCGTCGCTGAGCGCACGGATGGCCTCGAGCCGCCGCTTCGGCGATGCCGCCCGCGGCTCCAGGGTGCGGGCGAGCCGATGATCGAGCGTGGTCACCGAGATGCCGACGGAGGCGAGCCGCTGATCCGACATCGGCCGCAGCAGGTCGAGATCGCGCAGCACGAGGGCGGACTTGGTGGCGATCGCGACGGGATGGCGGTAGCGGCACAGCACCTCGAGGATGCTCCGGGTGATCCTGCGGACGCGCTCGACCGGCTGATAGGGATCGGTGTTGGCGCCGAGCATGATGGTCTCGGGACGGTATCCGGGCCGGCTGAGCTCCCGTTCGAGGACGGTCGCGGCGTTGACCTTGGCGGTGAGCCGGCTCTCGAAATCGAGGCCGGGTGAAAGCCCGAGATAGGCATGGGTCGGCCGGGCGAAGCAGTAGACGCAGCCGTGCTCGCAGCCGCGATAGGGGTTGATGGAGCGGTCGAAGGGAACGTCCGGCGACCGGTTGCGCGAGATGATGGAGCGCACGGTCTCGTCGGTGACGACGGTGGCGAGCGGCGGCGGAGACTCCTCGTCCGCCTCGGTCAAGCCGTCGGCGACCGCATGGCGTGTGCAGGGCTCGTACCGACCGGTCGGGTTGCCGATGGCCCCCCGCCCCTTCCGCGGCCGCGGCCGGATCTCGTCCTCCATGGCCGCAGCCTAACCGCCGGTCTGGAACATTTCAAGAACATATGCGCGCCGGCCGGAGATCTCTTTCCTTTGTCGGCGTCCGCCGCTATCACCCGCCCCCGACGACGGATGGAGCGATGCTCTCGATCATCATTCCGACGCTGAACGCCGCCTCGACGCTCGCCGCCACGCTGGCCAGCGTCGGGTCGGGCGCGGGGGAGCGGTCCTGCGAGATCGTGGTCGTCGACGGCGGCTCGACGGACACGACGCCGACCGTCGCGCGCGCCGGCGGAGCCCGGGTCGTCGAAGCGCCGCGGGGTCGCGGTCGCCAGCTCGCGGCGGGGGCCACCGCATCCGGCGGCGACTGGCTGCTGTTTCTCCATGCCGACACCCGGCTCGACGCAGGCTGGCCGCGGACCGTGACGGCGTTCATCGCCGAGCCGGACAACCTGGACCGCGCCGGCTACTTCCGCTTCGCCCTCGACGACGGCGCCCGGGCGGCGCGCTGGCTCGAGCGCGCCGTCCTCTGGCGCAACCGCACCCTCGGGCTGGCCTACGGCGACCAAGGGCTCCTGATCGGTCGCGCCTTCTACGACGCTCTCGGCGGCTATCGGGACCTCCCGTTGATGGAGGACGTCGATCTCGCCCGCCGCATCGGCCGACGCCGGCTGGTGATGCTGGGCGCGGCGGCGACGACCTCCGCCGACCGCTACCGTCGCGAGGGTTACGTTCTCCGACCTCTGCGCAACCTCCTCTGCCTCGCACTCTACACGGTCGGCGTCCCGACCCGGATCGTTGCCGCTCTCTATCGCTGAGATGCCTGATCGCAAGCCGCCGCGCCGTCACCTCGTCGCCTTCGTCCGCGCACCCAGGCTGGGAACGGTGAAGGGCCGCCTCGCCAGGGACGAGGGTGCGGTGGAGGCGCTCCGCTTCTATCGCCGGACGATGCGAGCGCTGCTCGCCCGCCTCGACGGCCGCGGCCGCTGGCGCTGCTGGCTCGCGGTGACGCCGGACGCCGCGGCCAAGGATGTGCGCCTGTGGCCCGCGACGTGGACCCCGCTGCCGCAAGGATCGGGCGATCTCGGCGCGCGCATGGGGCGAACGATGCGGACCCTGCCGCCGGGGCCGGTGGTCATCGTCGGCACCGACGTTCCTGATCTGCGGTCGGAGCATGTCGCCCAGGCGTTCAAGGCCCTCGGCCGCTTCGACGCCGTCTTCGGCCCTGCCGTCGACGGCGGCTACTGGCTGGTCGGTCTCAGGCGCAGCCCGCGCACGCCGGAGATCTTCGGTGGCGTGCGCTGGTCGACCCCGTTCGCCCTGGCCGACACCCGAGCCAACCTGGGCCCGCTCAGCGCCGCGATGCTCGAGACGCTCGAGGACATCGACGACGGGCCGGCCCTCAGGCGCTGGGGCCGGGCGGCCGCGGGCTAATGCGCGTGTCCCGGCCGCGGCGTGTAGCGGTCGCCTTCCAGCGTCGAGAACAGCTCGTCGACCTGCGGATGGGCCACCGGGCGCCCGGTCTCGTCGGGAAGCAGATTCTGCTCGGACACGTAGGCGATGTACGTCGTCTCCGCATTCTCGGCGAGGAGATGATAGAACGGCTGGTCCTTGCGCGGCCGCACCTGCTCCGGGATCGACTGCCACCATTCCTCGGTGTTGGCGAACTCCGGATCGACATCGAAGATCACGCCGCGGAACGGATAGACCCGGTGCCGGACGATCTGCCCGATCTGGTACTTTGCCTGCCGAATGGTCGCCATGATCCGTCGTCCTTTGCTTGAATTGTGGGAAAGCGCACGCGAATTGCAAGTGCGGAGATCGCCAATGCCGCTCACGAGGGATTGATGACGACGGCCGGCCCTGCGGGGCCGGCACCGATGGGCACCACCCGTCGCCGGACCGGCAACGGTTGGGAGTCGTTAATAAAATGTCCGGGAATCCAGTCTACATTGCAAAAGCGTGATAGACGGCGGCGCCGCGGCCGGGCGCTCGCCGCCAGCGAAGGACGGCATCGATGGACTCGCTCGAGCGCAAGCGGCAACGACCGGTGATGACCCTCGAGCTCGTCGTCAAGACGAGGAGCGGGCACTGGGAGGGCCGCGGCCATTTCTCGTCCAACGAGCGCAGCGACGCGATCGCCGAAGCGAAGCGACTGGAAAAGGACCCCGATGTCCTCTCGGTGAAGGTGACCAAGGAGGTCTATGACCCCAACGATCACTCAACCCAGGAGACCACCATCTATCGCTCGAAAGGCGTTTTCGTCGAGGACGTCGAATCGGTGTTCGAAGCCCGCCGCAAGCGCCTCCAGGAGCTTGAAGCGCGCAAGAGGGCCTGCGGCGAGCATGGGCTCGGCGGCGCTCTCCGTCGCCTCCTCGGCGCCGTTTCCGGCCTCCTCGGCTCGGCGTCGAAGCCGGGGCCGCGTGCGAAGCATGGGGCGCGTGCAGAGGGCGCGCAAGATACCGCGGCACCGCCGGAAGGGTCGCGGAAGGCGAAACCGCGAGACGCCGGCGCCGGCCAACGAGGGCGCGGAGACGAGACGCCGGCTGCGGGTTCCGAAGCCGCCCCGTGGCATGGGCACCGCGATCAGGTCCTCGCCTTTCTCGGCGACTCGGAGGAACTGATCGAAGGCCTCAACCGCAGGAACGACAACTTCAATCGCTTCGGAGTGTGCTTCTTCATCTGCGGCGTCTGCGAGGCCGTTTACAAGCAGCAACCGCTGCCGCCCGAGGCTGCCCTCGAGTTCGTCGCCGACAGCCTTTCGCTTCTGCGCCTGCCACGGGAGCGGGCGCGCCGCTTCGCCGCCCGTTGCGAGGGCTACCTCATCGAGAACGGCCGCTACATGGAGATCTTCCAGGTCGGTCACAACGCCATGGTCGCACACCGCCGAGACGGCGTGCGCAGCTCCACTTCCTTGCGGACAGCGCTCAAGGCGTGGAGCGAGCGGCGAAACGATCCGACCACGGACGGACGACGATCGGTGACGCTGATGTTCACCGACATCGTCGATTCCAGCGCCCTCGCCTCCGAACATGGCGATGCGCACGCGATGAAGGTGCTGCGCGTTCACAACCACATCGTCGAGACGGTGCTGCGCGAGTACGGCGGTCTCTACGTCAAGAACACCGGCGACGGCATCCTTGCGGCGTTCGACGAGGCGACCATGGCGGTGAAGGCGTCGGCGATCATCCAGCGCTGCGTCAAGGAGCACAACGCCAGCTTTCCGCGCCTGCCCTTGAGCCTCAGGATCGGTCTCAACGTCGGCGACGCCATCGCCGAGTCCGGCGACTTCTTCGGCTCGGCCGTCAACCTGGCAAGCCGCGTCTGCGCCGCTGCCGGCCCCGGCGAGATCCTCTGCACCGGGATCGTCCACAGGCGCGCCGCGGCGACGGCGCTGCCGTTCCACGCGCGGGGCGCCCACCGCCTGAAAGGCTTCAGGGAGCCGGTTCCGCTGTTCGACGTCCTCTGGGACAGCGGCTCCCAGGCGACGGCGCGGCGGGCGGCGGAGACGAAGACCGGCTCGACGGAGACTGCCGTCGCCGAGCGGTTCGTCGACGGTTAGCCCGCGCCCGGGTCTCGCTCAGCCCAGGTGCTCCTGGAGCCTGGGCATCAGCTCGACGAAGTTGCAGGGGCGGTGGCGGGAATCGAGCTGGTGGACGAGGATCTCGTCCCAGGCGTCCTTACACGCGCCCGGCGATCCCGGCAACGCGAACAGGTACGTGCCGCCGGCAACGGCGCCGATCGCCCGCGATTGGATGGTCGACGTCCGCACCTTCTGAAAGCTGACCCAGCGGAACAGCTCACCGAATCCGGGGATCTCCTTGTCCATGACGGCCCGCACCGCCTCCGGCGTGATGTCGCGGCCGGTGAGCCCCGTGCCGCCGGTGGTGATCACCACGTCGACCTGCGGATCATCGATCCAGGCCCGGAGCTGCGCCTTGATGGCGTCTTCGTCGTCGCGAACCATGCGCCGATCGACGACCCGGTGTCCGGCCGCCTCGATCCGCTCGACGAGCGTGCGCCCCGAGGTGTCGCTCTCCGGTCCGCGGGTGTCCGAGATCGTGAGCACCGCGATGTTGACGCGAACGAACGGGCGATCGCCCTCGATCTTGGCCATGGCTGCTCCCCGCGGTGCGTTCTCCCCGGTTCTATAGTCCGATCCGCAGTTGCCGACAAGCCGCCCGCCATCGCCGATGGCGGCGGTATCGCACCCGACCAGACCGACCCGTCGGTCAGAAGGATGACGGCTCGGCGTCCTCGGTCAGCGCCGGCTGCGGCTGGCTTCCGGGATCGGTCATCTGCGTCCCATTTTCGGGAGAGGCCGCCGGGCCGAACTGCGGCCGCCGCTGCCGATCCGCTCCCCGGTCGCTGAAGGCCTCGTTGTTGAGGACGCGATAGTAGTGCTCCGCGTGCTGGAAGTAGCTCTCCGCGGTGATCGGATCACCAGCCGAGGAGGCATCCCGAGCCAGCACCAGATAACGCTCGAGAACTTGCTGGGCGGTGCCCCGGATCTTGCAGTCGGGACCGGAGCTTTCGAACGTCTGCCCTCGCCCCGGCAGGTGCCGCTTGCCGTTTCCCCGGTTGCGCAGCCGTCTGGAATTGGGACCTGGTTTCATCACACCTCTAAGCTTTCGCTGGTGGCGTCTCCCCTCAAGACAGGGTCTTTTTCAGCGCCCGTGACCCTCTTGCTATCGGAACCCGCAAGCTCCGCCGCTGGCAGGGGGGATCTCGGCTGAAACACACCGTCGCGCGGCTCGGTCACTCGAAGCGCGACCCTGTCTATCACGCCCATTGACACTAGACGGGAAGCGTTTGGTTTCCAAGCTTTTTTTTGCGCTCGCCGAGACCGCGCGCGAAATCCCCCGACACACCGCGGAATGCCGGCGAGATCGTTCCGGATTTCAATGTGTTGCAGACCGGCGCCGGACAGCATCGCGGCGACCTGCGGGGCCTGACCGGCACCGACTTCAAAGAACGCGGCGCCGCCCGGAGCGACCAGGCGAAGCAGGTGCGGCGCGATGGCGCGAAACGCATCGAGACCGTCGGCGCCTCCCGCCAGCGCCGCCCGCGGCTCGAACCGGGCGATCTCCGCATCCAGCGAATCGATCTCTCCTTCGGCAACGTACGGCGGATTGCACACCGTGAGATCGTACGGGCCCCTGACCGACTCGGCCCAGTCGCCACAGATCAAGCGGACGCGGGACTCGAGGCCGAGCGACTCGGCATTGGCGCGGGCCACCGCGAGCGCCGCCTCCGACCGGTCGACGCCGATGCCCGATGCCTTGGGCAGCTCGCTCAACAAGGCGAGAAGCAGGCAGCCGCTGCCGGTGCCGAGATCCACGAGCCGCATCGGCGCATCCCGCCCGGCGGCGAAGGCCAGCGCCGCTTCGACCAGGGTTTCCGTCTCGGGACGGGGCACCAGGGTGTCCGGCGTCACGCGGAACGGCAGGCTCCAGAACTCGCGCAGGCCGACGATGTAGGGCCAAGGCTCGCGCCGCTTCCGCCTCGTGATGATCTCGGCGTAGCGCCGTCGCGATTCCTCGTCGACCGGCCGCTCCGGATGTCCGATCACCGTTGCCGCGTCGACGCCGAGGATATGACCGAGGGCAAGCCGGGCCTCGAAGCGAGGGCGGCGGACGCCGGCCTCGACGAGGGCGCGGGTGCCCGCGGCGAGCAGGTCGGCGACGGTCGCTTCGGCCATCACAGGGCCTCGGCCAGCCGGCTCGCCTGGTCTTCCGCGGTGAGCGCATCGATGAACTCGTCGAGCTCGCCTGCGAGCACGCGTTCGAGCTTGTACAGCGTGAGATTGATCCGGTGATCCGTCACCCGTCCCTGCGGGAAGTTGTAGGTGCGGATGCGCTCCGACCGGTCGCCGGAGCCGACCTGGCTCTTGCGCGCGGCGGCACGCTCGGCGGCGGCGCGCGCCCGCTCGGCCTCGTAGAGCCGGGCCCGCAAGATCTTCAAGGCCTTGGCCCTGTTCTTGTGCTGCGACTTCTCGTCCTGCTGGCTGACGACGATGCCGGTCGGCAGGTGGGTGATGCGGACCGCACTGTCCGTGGTGTTGACCGACTGCCCGCCCGGTCCGCTCGACCGGTAGACGTCGATGCGCAGATCCCTCTCGTCGATCTGGACGTCGACCTCCTCGGCCTCCGGCAGCACCGCGACGGTGGCGGCCGACGTGTGAATGCGCCCGCTGGCCTCGGTCTCGGGGACCCGCTGCACGCGGTGGACGCCCGATTCGAACTTGAGTCGGGCGAACACGCCTCGCCCGGCGACCGACGCCGTCGCCTCCTTGAAGCCGCCGATGCCGGTCTCGCTCACCGACATCGGCTCGAAGGTCCAGCCCCTGGCCTCGGCATAGCGCTGGTACATGCGGAACAGGTCGGCGGCGAACAGCGCCGCCTCCTCGCCGCCGGTGCCGGCCCGCACCTCGAGGATGGCGTTGCGCTGATCCGCCTCGTCCACGGGCAACAGCAGGACATGCAGCTCGTGCTCAAGCTCGGGAATCCGCTCGCTCACGGCGCGAAGCTCGTCCTCGGCCAGTTCCCGCATCTCGGCATCCCCGTCGGTGTCGGCCAGCATCGCCCTGAGCCCTTCCTCCTCGGCCCGCGCCCTGGAAAGAGCCGAGATCGACCGGACGATCGGCGTCAGATCCGCATACTCCCTGGAATAGCGAGCGTAATCCCTGGACGCGGCGACATCGGCGCGAGCCAGAAGCTGGCTCAGCTCGTGATAGCGGGCCTCTACCTTGGCCAGACTCTCCTCCAGACTCATCCGTCATCCTCCTCGCGCCGGTCGGCCAGGCCGAAGATCCGGGCGACCGCCCGCTCAAGCGCCTCGCGCTCACCGCTTCCCGCGCCGCCGGCCACGGCCGACCGCAGCGACCGCGACACACGATCGATCAGTCGGTCCCGCATCAGGCGCGTCGCCTTGTCCGCGTCGCCGCCGCACTCGGAGAGGGCCGACCGGCCCTCCGCTTCGAGGTATCGCCGTAGCGCCGCCAACACGCGCTCCGCCGCGGGCTCGTCGCGGTCGCAGACGAACGCATCGAGCGCATCCTCGACGATCCGGCGGGCGGCCTCCGCCTCGCGCTCGCGAAAGGCGCACCCCTCGAGGGCGACCCGCTCGAGATCGTCGAGCGTGTAAAGAAACGCATCGTCGAGGCGATCGACCGCCGGGTCGACGTCGCCCGGGATTGCCGCGTCGATCACGAAGATCGGCCGGTTCCGTCGCGCCTTCAGCGCCGCCCTGACCATCTCGTCGGTGATCAGGACCTGCCGCGTGCCCAGCAACGCAACGATGATATCGGCTTCCGCAAGGTCCCGGGCAAGGGTGTCGAAGTTCGCGACGTGGCTGCCGAGCGCCTTGGCCAAGCCCTCGGCACGGATGGCGACCGGATGGGTGACGCGGAGATGGCCGAGACCGGCGTCGAGCAGGCTTTCACCGATCAGCCCGCCGATGTCGCCGGTGCCGATGAGCAGCGCCGTGCACGACGACAGATTGCCGTGGAGCCCGCGCGCGAGCTCGACCGCGGCGGCGGCGATCGACACCGGACGCTCGGCGATGCCGGTCTCGGCACGGATCCGCTCGGCGACGGTGTAAGCCGTCTGGAGGATCGAGTCGAGTTCGTCCCCGGCCATGCCGGCTTCGCGGGCGATGCGCTGGCTGTCCCGGATCTGTGACAGCACGTGCGCCTCGCCGACGACCAGTCCGTCGAGCGAGGCCGTGACCCTGAAGATGTGGCGAACGGCCTCGACGCCGGTCAGCGCATACAGGTGGTCGGCGAGATCGGCCGCCGTCACGCGCGCGTGCGCGGCCATGACCTCGGTGATGCTGCGCCTGGCTTGGTCCGGGTCGTCGTGCACCGCCGGCACCGCGGTGCGATCGGCTGTCGAGATGACCAGCGCCTGTCCGACGCCGGCCCGCCTCAGCTCCGCGAGGAACCCCGGCATCGCGTCGACGCCGACGAAGAGGCTGTCGCGCACGGCGAGCGGGCAGGTTCGGTAGTCGGCGCCGACGACCAGGGTCCGGGCCGCAAAGCCGGGAAAGCCGGGCATCGGCCGCCTACCGGACGCGGGCGAGGCGGTCGGCCAGGGACGCGAGCGGGAGCCGCTCTTGCTCGCCCGTATCCATGTCGCGGACCGTGGCCGCACCGGCGGCCAACTCGTCCTCGCCGACGATCACCACCGCCCGCGCATGGATCTTGTCGGCGCGTTTCATGCGCTTGGCGAACCTCCCCGAATACGCGAGATCGACGGCGATGCCGGCGGCACGCAGCCTCTGGGCGATGGCGAGTGCGGCGCTCAGCTGACCGTCGCTCACCGGCGCCACTGCGACCGGCCTCGGCTCCGCAGGTGGGCCGTCGAGGAGCATGGACAGCCGGTCGACACCCGCGGCCCACCCCACGCCCGGCGCAGGGGGACCGCCGAGCTGCTCCGAAAGCCCGTCGTACCGCCCGCCGGCAAGCACCGCGTTCTGGGCGCCGAGGGCCTCGGTGGTGAACTCGAAGGCGGTGTGACAGTAGTAGTCGAGGCCGCGCACCAGACGCGGATTGACCCGGTAGGAGACGCCCACGGCCTCGAGACCCGACAGCACGGACTCGAAGAAGGCGCGGGATCGATCGTTGAGGCTTTCGGTGATGAGCGGCGCATCGGCGACCACCGAGCGATCGCGCTCGTCCTTGGAGTCGAGAATTCGCATGGGATTGCGGTCGAGCCGCGCCAGGCTCTCCGCCGACAGCCGTGGCTTGTGGCGGGTCAGGAAGTCGACGAGGATGCTGCGGTAGGCTTGGCGGCTTTCGACATCGCCCAGGGAATTGATCTCGAGCACGACGCGATCCTTCAGCCCCAGCGCCCTGAGCAGGTCCTCGCCGAGGGCGATGACCTCGACATCACCGAGCCAGTCCGCGACACCGAGAAGCTCGACACCCACCTGGTGGAACTGCCTGAGCCGGCCCTTCTGCGGCCGCTCGTAGCGGAACATGGGGCCGCGGTAGAACAGCTTGACCGGCACCTCGTGGGCGAGACCGTTGGAGATGAAGGCCCGCACCACGCCGGCGGTGTTCTCGGGGCGCAGCGTCAGGCTCGTCCCGCCGCGATCCTCAAGGGTGTACATCTCCTTGCTGACGATGTCGGACGTCTCGCCCAAGGACCGCGCAAACACCTCCGTGAACTCGAACACCGGCGTCGAGATCTCGCCGTAGCCGTAGCGCCGGGCGGTCTCGCGGGCGACCGCCTCGACATGACGCTGGCGCAGGCTTTCCGCGGGCAGGATGTCGCGCGTGCCGCGCACCGGCTGGATCGAGGCCATGCGGTCGAGACCCGGCTAACGGCCGCCGGCGCCGGCCACCTGCGCCTCGACGGCACCCTCGCCGCCCTCGCCGCGGTCCCGCCGGCGGTAGCGCCTCCGCACGTAGTCCTCGACGATGGCCTTGAACTCCTGGGCGATGCCGGCGCCACGCAGCGTCAGCGCCTTCCTGCCGTCGATGAACACGGGAGCGGCGGGCGCCTCGCCGGTTCCCGGAAGGCTGATGCCGATGTCGGCGTGCTTGCTTTCGCCCGGACCGTTGACGATGCATCCCATCACCGCCACGTTCATCGTCTCGACGCCGTCGAACTCGCGCCGCCACTCCGGCATCCGCGTCCGCACGTAGGCCTGGATCTCCTCGGCGAGCTCCTGAAAGACGGTGCTCGTGGTGCGCCCGCACCCGGGACACGCGGCGACCAGCGGAGCGAACGAACGCAGGCCCATGACCTGAAGGATCTCCTGCGCCACTACAACCTCCTGGGCCCGATCGCCGCCGGGCTCGGGCGTCAGCGAGACGCGAATGGTGTCGCCGATGCCCTCCTGCAGGAGGACCGCCAGCGCCGCCGTCGAGGCGACGATGCCCTTCGAGCCCATGCCGGCTTCGGTCAGGCCGAGGTGCAGGGCATAATCGCAGCGCACCGCCAGAGCACGATAGACGGCGATCAGACTCTGCACGTCGCTGACCTTGCACGACAGAATGATCCGGTCGCGGCCGAGCCCGATCTGTTCCGCCCGCCGGGCGCTTTCGAGAGCGGAGAGGACGAGCGCCCGGCGGGTGACCTGGGCGGCCGTCTCCGGGGCCGTCGACGCCGCATTCTCGTCCAACAGGCGGGCGAGCAGATCCTGGTCCAGGCTGCCCCAGTTGACGCCGATCCGAACCGGCCGCCCATGATCGATGGCGACCTCGATCATGGTCGCGAACTGCCGATCGCGCTTGTCGCGAAAGCCGACGTTGCCGGGATTGATGCGGTACTTGGCCAGCGCCTCGGCGCACGCCGGATGCCGCGTCAGGAGCTGATGGCCGATGTAGTGGAAGTCTCCGACCAGCGGCACGGTGACGCCGAGGGCGTCGAGCCTCTCGCGGATGTGGGGCACCGCCTTCGCGGAGTCGTCGCGGTCGACGGTGATCCGAACCAGCTCCGACCCGGCCTCGGCCAGCCTCTTGACCTGGGCCACCGTCGCCTGAACGTCGGCGGTGTCGGTGTTGGTCATCGACTGGACGACGATCGGGGCGTCGCCGCCGACGACGACGCCGCCGACGGCAACGGCCACGCTGGTCCGCCGTCGAACGGCATGCGAAGCGACAGACATCGTACAGGCTCTCTCAACGGCCGCCGCCGGCGGCCACGGCCAAGTGCCGGGCTTTTTGCCGCAACTCAAGGGCGACGGTCAACGCCCGATTGCCGCCTTCGCCCACCGCCGGCAGGGACGCCTCAGTCGAAGACGACCGTGCCGCTGCCCAGGAGGTCGGCGTCGAGGACAACGCCGCGGCGGACCTCGCCGTGGCCACCGAGCGGCGGAACGCGCCGGCCGTCGACCACGACCTCGAGCCCGCCGGCGTTGCCGACGGTCAACCTCAGCCCGGCCTGCTCGGGGACCCGGAAGATCTCCCCTCTCTCCAGGAGCCGGCTCATGATCCGGTTGCCGAATTCATCGCGGACCTGGACCCACGTCAGGTCGGTGGCCTGGAGCGTGATCCGGGACGAGGTCACGGCCGAACTCTCCCGCTCCCGGTCGACTGTCAGCGCCGCAACCAGCGCGTCCTCCCCGGCCGCTTCGCGCTGGGCCAGGGTCGATGCTCCGAGCGGCTCGGCGGCGAACGCCGTGGCCGACTGCGGTTGCGCCGAGGTCCTCGTCGCCGCCTGCACCGGTGCGGCCGCGTCGGCACCCTCCCGCTCGCCGGCCGCGGAGCCCGTCAACGCGGTCGCCTCGCCGCCGACGCCCGTTCCCGTGGTCCGTCCGTTGGCGCCGCTCTCCCGTTCCCCGATCGCGACAGCCGCGGCAGGCACCTGCTCCTCGCCCGCGGGAGTCGCCGGCGGGCTCGTCCGCGTACCGGCGTCCGCGAGCCGGGTCGGCTCGTCGGAAGCCCACACGGTGCCACCCCTCTGCGGGCGGACGCCGAGACCGCCATCCGGCGGAGCACTCGCGCCACCACCTTCGACCCGATCGGCCGAATCGGCGTGCGTCCCAGTCCCCGGGTTGCCGGCCAACAGCCCGGCAAGACGATCGGGCAACGGCTGGACAAGATCGGCAAGCAGGCCGTTGGTGCTGGTGCTGACGTACCACGTGCCGTAGGCGAGAACGGTGATCAGGATACCGACCAGAACGATGCCGCCCCGCGGCGTGCCGTTTTCCGCCATCGGCGACGGGAAATGCAGCTCCGCGGCGTCGCCCAGACCGGCCGCCTCGGCCTTGAAGCGGCGAACCACCTCCTCGCCGTCGAGGCCGAGGTAGTCCGCATAGCCGCGGATGAACCCGGTGACGTACGTGGTTCCCGGCAGATCGCCGAACCGACCCTCTTCGATCGCCTCGAGATACGCCTCGCGGAGACAAAGGTCTACGGCGACCGCGCCAAGAGTAGCACCGGACTTGAGCCGGCAGGCCCGCAGCAGCGGCCCGACGCCGACGATGCGTTCGTTCTTGGCTTCACCATCCATGGACAGCACCCCTTGACTGGCTCAACTGGGGTCTCGCGATGCGCCTCCCTGGGCCGCACATCCGGGAACTCGGCGGTGGGGACCCTGCGACAAACGAAAAGCTGCTCCTCTTGCGAGAGTAAGGTTCAGAACGAACCACCCTCAGGGTGTCCGGTATTGTCGCCGCCCGCGGCGAAATTGCAAGACCAAAAAGCCCAAAAGTTAAACGTTCACTTCGTGATCGCGGGCGAAGGCGACCAGCTTGTGCCGAACGCTCGGTTCTGTGCTCTGGCAAAGTGACGCCATGTAGCTTTCAAGAGGCGGCAAGGAAATCGCCCTGATCATCATTTTAACGGGTCCGACTCGCGGCGGCGCCACCGACAGCGACCGATAGCCGATCCCGACCAGGGCCATGGCCGAGAGCGGATCGCCCGCCATCTCGCCGCACACGCTGACGGGCACGCCCGCCGCGGCACACTGCCTCGAGACGTCGAGCAG
This sequence comes from uncultured Rhodospirillaceae bacterium, assembly GCA_964420325.1. Lineage (GTDB taxonomy): Bacteria > Pseudomonadota > Alphaproteobacteria > Rhodospirillales > Defluviicoccaceae > CAYQSU01. The sequence goes on from CAYQSU010000036.1 coordinate 27,543, forward strand.
CACGTTGAGCATCACCGGCGACAAGGTGTCGTAGCGGCCGCCAAGCCGCGCGCTGCTGCGGTCACATGCGAACAGGAACTGCAGGAGATCATTGGTTCCGATGGAGACGAAGTCGACGTGGCGGAGAAGGGTGGGAAGCTGGAAGATCAGCGCCGGCACCTCGAGCATGGCGCCGGTCCGCACCACACCGGGCAACGCCTGGCCCCGCAGCCGTTCGCGTTCGAGCTCACGTTCCAGCAGCGCCCGGGCGTACAGATACTCGTCGACCTGGGACAGCATGGGGAACATGACCCGGAACTCCCGCCCCTCCGCCGCCCTGATCATGGCCCGGAGCTGCTGCCTCAGCATCGCCGGCCGGTCGAGAGACACGCGAATCGCCCGCCACCCCATGGCCGGGTTCTCTTCCGACGTGCGCTCGACGTACGGCACGATCTTGTCGCCACCGATGTCAAGCGTGCGGAAGATGACGGGCTTTTCCCGAGCGTAGTCGAGAACCCTGCGGTAGAGGACCTCCTGCGTCTGCAGGTCGGGCGAATCGGAGCGGACCAGGAACGGGATCTCCGTCCGATAGAGGCCGATGCCGTCGGCACCCAGTTCATCGAAGTGGGTGAGGTCCACCAGGAGGCCGGCGTTGATGTTGACCGAGATGCGCGTGCCGTCGCGAGTGACAGCGGGCAGGTCGCGCACCTTGGCGTAGGCCGCCTTTCTGTCGTTCCTCGACCTGAGGCTCGCCTGAAACGCCCCCCGCACGTGCTCGCTCGGCCGCACGAAGACCTGGCAGTGATCGCCGTCGACGATGACCATGTCGCCGACGTCGATGCGGCCGAGGGCATCCCGGGCGTGCCCGACCGCGGGAATGTCGAGAGCCTTGGCGACGATGGCGACGTGGGCCGTCGACGAGCCCTCCTCGAGGATCAGACCGCGCAGCCGCCGCCGATCGTACTTCAACAGCTCCGCCGCCCCCATGTTGCGCGCGACGATGACGACGTCCTCGAACGGTGGCAACTCCCGCTCGACCTGCTCGGCACCGAGGAGATGCTGCAGGAGCTGGTTGGCAAGATCCTCGAAATCATGGGCGCGCTCCCTCAAGTACGGATCCGTGATCTGGCTCATGCGCGCGCGGATCTCGTCCGTTACCTTCTGCACCGCCGCTTCCGCGGTGAGGCCGGTGTTGATCGCGTCACCGATCCGGCGCAGCCAACCGACATCGGTCGCGATCATCCGGTAGCTCTCCACCACCTCCCGGCACTCCGTGGCTCCGGTTCTGCCCGGGTCCTCGAGGATGGTGTCGAGGGTACCGCGCAGCGCCACCACCGCCTTGCCGAACCGGTCGTGCTCGGCACCGATGTCGTCGGCGACGAACGTGCGGATCGCGATGCGCGGCTGGTGGTGGACGGCGAAGCCGATGCCGAGACCGGCGTTCAGCGTCGCCCCCTCCAGACGCAACGGGGTGACGGCGATGCCTTCCGTCGGAGCCAGCTCGTCGCGGCCGACGAGATCGCCGCCGGACACCAGTTCGGCCAGCACCATCGCGACGGTCTGCAGGATCTCGATCTCCTCGTCGCTGAAGATCCGCCGGTCGACGCTCTGCACGGCGAGCACGCCCAGGATGCGACCGCCGCTCATGATCGGCACGCCCATGAACGACTGGAAGACCTCCTCGCCGGTCTCGGGACGGTACACGAACCTCGGGTGGTGCTGGGCGTCGGCGAGAGCAAGCGGCCGACCGGAGGCCGCGATCTCGCCAATCAGCCCCTCGCCGAACCTGAGTCTCGTGACGTGGACGGCGGTCGGTCTCAGGCCCTGGGTCGCGAACAGCTCAAGGACCTCTCCCGCCCGCCGCACGTAGATCGAGCACACCTGGGACCGGAGGCCGTCGGCGATGATCTGGACGGTCCTGGACAGCCGCGAGCGCGCGTCGCCCTCGCCGGCCATGACGTCGCGGATTCGCGCCAGGAGCTGGCGAAAGCCGAGAAACGTCTGGCGCTCGTGCATCGAGTCAGCCGGATTCGCGCCGTCGCCTTGCCGCAAGCGTCTGCACGGCCTGGCCCATCAACTCCTCGACGATCTCCGCGACGGGCTGCTCGCAGGTGACCATTCCAACGCTTTGCCCGGCCATCAGCGAACCGTTCTCGACGTCGCCGTCGATGACCGCTCGCTTGAGCGCCCCGGCCCAGAACAGCTCGATCTCCAGCTGCGCCTCCTCGAGCGACAGCGCGCCGCTTCGGAAGCGCCCGGACACCTCGCGCTGCACCTCGATGAAGCGACGGGTGCCGCCGTTGGCGAGGGCGCGGACGGGGATTACCGGCAGATCGGGATCGACCTGGGTGGAGGCCACGGCGTCGCGGGCGCTGGCCCGGATCAACGCGCGTTTGAACGCCGGATGGGCGATCGATTCGGTGGCGCAGACGAAGCGCGTCCCGAGCTGGCAGCCCGACGCGCCCAGCTCCAGGTAGGAGACGATGGCCTCGCCGCGCCCGATGCCGCCGGCGACGAACACCGGCACCTCGGTCACCTCCGGCAGGATCTCCTGTGCCAGCACGCTGGTGGCGACCGGACCGATGTGTCCGCCGGCCTCGGCGCCCTCGATGATCAGGGCGTCGACGCCATTGCGGATCAGACGCTTGGCCAGGCCCACGGCGGGCGCGAAGCAGATGACCTTGGCGCCCCCGGCCTTGACCCGCCTAATAACGGCCGCCGACGGAACGCCGCCGGCGAGCACCACATGGCTGACGCCGTGGTCGAGGCACACGTCGACCAGCGCGTCCAGGTCCGGATGCATGGTGATCAGGTTGACCCCGAAGCGGCAGCTCGTCAGCCGCTTGGTCAGGGCGATCTCGGCGTCGAGCTCGCGCGGCGGAAGAGAGCCGCAGGCGATGACGCCGAAGCCGCCGGCATTGGAAATGGCCGCGACCAGGTTGTGCTCGGACACCCACGACATGGCGCCGCCCATGATCGCACAGCGTGCGTCGAGGAAGTCGCACCCGCGCCGCCACAGTGCCGCCAACTCGGCCTGGGGCGAAAGGGATGCGATGCTGTCAGGGAACATCAAGACCGTAGGCCGTATGCAGGGCGCGGACCGCCAGCTCAGTGTACATCTCCTTGATCAGGACGCTGACCTTGATCTCGGAGGTCGAGATCACCTCGATGTTGATCCCCTTCTCCGCCAGCGCCTTGAACATGCGCTGGGCGACGCCGGCATGGCTGCGCATGCCGACGCCGATGACCGAAATCTTGGCGACGTCCGGATCCCAGCGCAGATCCGCATAGCCGACGGCACCGCGGTTGGCCTGGAACAGCGCCACGGTGCGGTCGAGATCGGCCTTGCTGACGGTGAAGGTGAGGTCGGTGGTATCGCCCTCGGGACTGACGTTCTGGACGATCATGTCGACATTGATGTTGGCGTCGGCCAGCGGTCCGAAGATGCCGGCCGCGACGCCGGGCCGGTCGGCGACCCGCATGAGGGTGACCTTCGCCTCGTCGCGGCTGTAGGTGATGCCGCTGATCAGTTCCTGCTCCATCACCTCGTCTTCTCCAACGACCAGCGTGCCGGGAACGTCATCGAAACTGGAAAGCACCTGCAGTCGCACCCCCCGCTTCATCGCGAGTTCGACCGCCCGGGTCTGCAGAACCTTGGCGCCGACCGACGCCATCTCCAACATCTCCTCGAAGGTAATTCTATCGAGCTTGCGGGCTCTCGCAACGATTCGCGGATCACAGGTGTAGACCCCGTCGACGTCGGTGAAGATGTCGCACCGATCGGCCCTGAGGGCGGCGGCAAGCGCGACGGCGCTGGTGTCCGAGCCGCCCCGGCCGAGTGTGGTGATGCGGTTGTCCGGACCCAGCCCCTGAAAGCCGGCGACCACCGGGACCTCGCCGCTCGCCAGCCGGCGGTCGAGCTCCGCCGTCTCGATCTCGGCGATGCGCGCCCGCCCGTGGGCACCGTCGGTGTTCACCGGGATCTGCCAGCCGAGCCAGGAGCGGGCCGGCACCCCCAGGTGCTGCAGCGCCAGCGCGAGCAGACCGGCCGCCACCTGCTCGCCGCTGGCGACGACGGTGTCGTACTCGCGCGCATCGTGAAGACCGCTGATCCGGGACACCTGCTCGACGAGCGTATTGGTGACGCCAGCCATCGCCGATACCACCACGGCAACCTGATGGCCGGCATCGACCGAGCGCTTCACCTGCCCGGCGACCTTGCGGATCCGCTCCACGTCGGCGACGGACGTCCCTCCGAACTTCTGAACCAGGCGTGCCATGTATGGTTGCCGTTGCTCAAGACCGCCTCCGTCGCGTCGACCATGGCTCGCGGAGGAACGCGCCGAATGCGACGACCACTGCCCGCCGACCCTCGCGCAGAGACCGTTGCAGCCGTGTGGCGCGGCATAGATACTCGCACCCCGCAGCGGACGCAAGCTCACTTCGGCAACAGACGAGGAACGCCTCGGCGATGAGGCCCGCAGCCCCGGAGCAACGGTCCGGCGGATCCACGAAGACGGCCGTGGACGACGAGGTGGCGCGCTTTGCGGCCATCGCCGACGCGTGGTGGGACCCCGAAGGCGAGTTCCGCCCGTTGCATCGGCTCAACCCCCTCCGCGTCGCCTATATCCGTAATCACGTCGCGGGCCATTTCGATCGCGACCCTCTGGCGTCGCGCCCGTTCGTCGGCCTCAGCCTGCTCGATGTCGGTTGCGGCGGCGGTCTGGTCAGCGAGCCGATGGCGCGCCTGGGCGCGCGCGTGACGGCCATCGACGCCGAGGAGAAGAGCGTCCGCATCGCGCGGTCGCACGCCCGGCGCCACGGCCTCGATATCGACTACCGGTGCGCCCTCCCGGAAGATCTCCTGGCCGAAGGCCAGGCGTTCGACATCGTTGTCGCCATGGAGATCGTCGAGCACGTCGCCGATCCCGGCGCGTTTCTCGAGATCAGCGCCAGCCTGCTGAGGCCGGGCGGCGCCATGGCGATGGCGACGCTGAACCGGACGCTGAAGGCGCTGGCGCTGGCAAAGATCGGCGCCGAGTACGTGCTCCGCTGGCTGCCGGCGGGCACCCACGACTGGAATCGCTTCGTTCGCCCCTCGGAGCTGGTCCGCGGCCTCCGCCGCCACGGCATCGACGTCCGGGATCTGTCCGGCATGACCTACAACCCCGTTGAGGACCACTGGTCGTTGTCCCGGGATCTGGCGGTCAACTACCTGGCGTTCGGGGTCAAGCGCTGACGCGACCGGGTGCCGGTCTCAGTCGTTCCGCCGCGGCAGCCAGGGAATGACGTTGACGTCGATCCCTTCGTCGCGGAGTTCCCGCGCATCTTCGGGTGAAGCCTCGCCATAGATGCGCCGCGGTTCGGTCTCGCGATAGTGGATGCGTCGCGCCTCTTCCGGAAAGTCGACGCCGACGTAGTCGCAGGTGGCCTCGACAAGCCCGCGGAAGCGCTCCAGAGACCGACGCAGCGCTTCGGAGGGGGCTTCGGGCCGCGGCTCGCCCGTGTCCGATCGGTGGCGCGACGACCGCGCCACGTACGGCGCCATCGGCGCCTTGCTCACCCGGCGGTCGCCGCACAAGGGGCACGCGATCTCGCCGCCCTCGCTCTGGCGATCGAAGGCAGCGTTGTCCCTGAACCATCCCTCGAAGCGGTGCTCGTGGCCGCAGCAGAGCTCGAACAGGATCATCGGGCACGGCTCTCTCTCAACAGCCCGCCACTATAGACGACGCATCCCACAAGGCCAAAAGAATGCTGGGCTCGCTGCCGCCGGCCGGCACCGCGACGCCGTATCCCGGCGCTCCGACGCACCGGCGCACCACCGGCGGCCCTTCTTTGGCAGCTCGTCCCATACGAGTGTAAACCGGATGGTAACTCATATGGGTTGCAATAAGGGCCGATTGTCACACCCCTATGGCGAGTTTGAGTGGTGCCGCATGCCCGAACATCCTGACATTGGCGCGGGAGCGCTCGTCGACCTGGTCTCCGACTTCTACGGGGCGAGCATGGATCCGCGGTTCTGGCCGACGGCGCTGG
>CAYQSU010000037.1:0-33214 GCA_964420325.1 uncultured Rhodospirillaceae bacterium
CTGGCGGGGGAGGCGGACGCGGCGGCGCCCACCGCGCGCACGATCCCGGCCCATCTCGCCCGCGCGCTGGCCTGCGGCATCGGCGCTACGCTCGCCGTCCGCGCCGCAGGTCCGGCGGCCGCCCGGCTCGAGCTCGCCGCCGTGGTGCCGGACGGCGGCCGAATCCGCTGTTGAGCGCCCACTACTTAAAATGGTATGATTTGCGCAGCGCTCCCGTTTCGGTAACGTACCGCCCGGTCGCGCAATCCTCGAGACGGCAAGGACGGCAGAGCGATGGACGATCTCCTCAGCGAGTTTCTCGCCGAGACTGCCGAGACCCTGTCGGCGATCGACGCCGGCCTCGTCGCCCTCGAGCGCGATCCGGCCGACGGCCAGGCGCTGGCCACCGTCTTTCGCCTCGTCCACACCATCAAGGGGACGTGCGGCTTTCTCGGCCTTGCCCGCCTTGAGGCGATCGCGCACGCGAGCGAGAGCCTGCTCGGACGCTTCCGCGACGGCGGGCTCGCGGTCACCCCGGCCGCGGTCGGCCTCGTGCTCGCGAGCGTCGATGCCATCCGCCGCCTGCTCCCCGCCCTGGAACAGCGGGGATCGGAGCCTCCGGGCGACGATTCGGCGCTGATCCGGGCGATCGACGCCTTAGCCGCAGGCCGCATCCCCGGCCCGCCGGCAGCGGCGACGGCCTCGACCATGGCTGTTGACGACGATCCGGCGGACCTGCCGGCTGCCGCCGCGGCGACCGGCAGCGGCCGGTCGGCGGCGGCGTCGATCCGCGTCGGCATCGAGGCGCTGGACAGACTGATGGCTCTGGCGGGCGAGCTGGTGCTGACCCGCAACCAGCTTCTGGAGCTCGCCGGCAGGCCCGGCGACGGGCCGTTCGCCGTCGCCCTCCAGCGTCTCTCGCGGATCACCGGCGATCTTCAGGACGGCGTGATGCGGACGCGCCTGCAGCCGGTCGGACACGTCTGGGCGACGCTGCCGCGGCTCGTCCGGGATCTCGCCCGCAAGGCCGGCAAGACGATCGAGCTCCGCCTGGACGGCGCCGAGACCCTGCTCGACCGCCACGTGCTGGAGGCCGTCAAGGACCCGCTGATGCACATGGTGCGGAATTCCGCCGACCACGGCATCGGCCGGCCGGGCGACCGCCGGCGCCAAGGCAAGCCCGAGGTCGGCACCGTCACGCTCGGCGCCCGCCACGAAGACGGTCACGCCGTCATCGAGGTCGGCGACGACGGCGACGGGCTGGCAACCGACGCGATCCGCGCCCGGGCGCTCGCAGGCGGCCTTGCGACCGCCGACGCCCTCGACGCCATGACCGATGCCGAGATCCACGCGTTCGTCTTTCGCCCGGGCTTCTCGACGGTGGAGCGGGTGACCAGCGTCTCGGGGCGCGGCGTCGGCCTGGACGTCGTCCGCACCAACATCGAGCGGATCGGCGGCACCGTCGAGGTGCGGTCGGCGCCGGGAGTGGGAGCGACCTTCACCATCCGGATCCCGCTGACGCTGTCCGTCGTGCCGGCGCTGATCGTGCGCGCGGGCGGGCTCCGCTTCGCGCTGCCGCAGAGCCCCGTCGTCGAGGTGGTCCGGGCGGACGGCAGCGCGCAAGCGCGCATCGAGCGGGTGAACGGGGGCGCCGTGCTCCGCCTCCGGGATCGGCTCGTCTCCCTCGTCGATCTCGGAGCCCTCCTCGGCATCGACGCGGCGTCGCCGGCGGCGGAGCCGCTCGTCGTCGTCCTCGCCGGGCCCCGCGGCCGGCAATTCGGCGTCATCGTCGACGTCGTCTCGGCGAGCCGGGAGATCGTCGTCGAATCGTTGCCGCCGGTCATCCGGTCGATTCCCTGCTATGCCGCCAGCACCATTCTCGGCGACGGCGGCGTCGTCATGATCCTCGATCCCGACGGCCTCGCCGGCGCGATCGGCATCGGTGCCGGGGCGGCCGAGGCGGCCGCGATTCCGGCGCCGCCGCCGGAGACCATGGCCCGCCTCCTGTTCGAGGCCGGCGGCCCGGCCCCGGTGGCGGTACGGCCCACCGTGTCGACAGCCCGCTCGCCCGCACACTGAGCGTCGGGGGCGGGAGGCGCCCGGCACGGGCGCACCGGCGGTTCCGCGGGCCGGCAGCCCCGCCCTCTCGCCACGTTGTCCGACGCGACGTGCACCCGGCTCGCGGCTGGCGAAAGGTCTTCATTCTTCAGCGAAGCATGCACCGTCTTTTTGCAATTACTTTCGATTTCATTGGAATATCGCTTGACACGTCTGGGTCGAGAGCGCATCTAAGCGGCGTCGTTATGGAAACGACCATGGGCGTTCAGGTCGCGTGATCGGGCCCGCAGCCGCGGGTTCCGTTTCCTGCCAACTCCCGCTGACAATTATCCCGCCACTCAGGGCACGCGGAGTGGTCGCTGAGGCCCCGCACGCGCCGCCAGCAGTCCCGAGCCAGCAGCGAGGGATGCCATGCCGGCGCCCCAAACGAAAGAGCAGCTTCCTTGACAACGATTTCGAAACCCTTCTCCAGGCTCGGCCTTCGTACGCCGATTCCCGAGACGCTTGCCGCCGAAGGCTATGCCGCACCGACCGCGATCCAGGCAGAGGCCATTCCCCACGTTCTTCGCTGCCGCGACCTGGTGGGCATCGCCCAGACCGGCACCGGCAAGACCGCGGCGTTCGCGCTGCCGATCCTCCACCGGCTCGCCGGCGATCGCCGCGCCGCGGCGCGCCGCGGCTGTCGGGTGCTGGTGCTGACGCCGACCCGCGAGCTCGCGTCGCAGATCGAGGACGCCTTTCGCACCTACGGTCGTGGCCTCGGCCTGACGTCGACCACCGTTTTCGGCGGCGTCGGCGCCGGTCCACAGATCCGCGCCATGGCCGACGGCGTCGACGTCCTGGTGGCGACTCCCGGCCGCCTGCTCGATCACACCGGCCAGGGACACATCCGACTCGATGGTGTCGAGGTGCTCGTCCTTGACGAGGCCGACCGGATGCTCGACATGGGCTTCATCCGGCCCATCCGCCGGATCGTCGCGCTGGTGCCGGCGCTCCGGCAGACCCTGTTGTTCTCCGCGACCATGGCGAAGGACGTCCGCGATCTCGCTGCCGGGCTGTTGACCGATCCGGTCGAGGTCGCCGCGGCGCCAGCCGCGTCGACCGTCGACCTCGTCGACCAGCGGGTGCTGCTGGTCGAGGCGAAGCAGAAGGCCGCGTTGCTGGCCGAGCTGCTTGCCGATCCGGCGATGGCGCGCGTCCTCGTGTTCACCCGAACCAAGCACGGTGCCGACCGCGTCTCCCGCCACCTGACGAAGGCGGGCATCGAGGCGTCGGTGATCCACGGCAACAGGTCCCAGAGCCAGCGCGAGCGGGCTCTCTCCGCGTTCCGCGAGTCGCGGGCGCGCGTGCTGGTGGCGACGGACGTCGCCGCCCGCGGCATCGACGTCGACGGCATCACCCACGTCTTCAACTTCGATCTGCCGAGCGAGCCCGAGAGCTACGTCCACCGGATCGGCCGCACTGCCCGGGCCGGCGCCTCGGGCGTGGCCATCTCCTTCTGCGATGCCGACGAGCGCCGCCACCTGCGCGGGATCGAGACGCTGATCCGGCAGCGGCTTCCGGTTACGGATCGCACCGGCGGCCTTGCTCCGACCCCATCGCCTGGACCTGCCGCCCCTGACGCCGGCCGCGAGGTGGCCGGCGGTCGGAAGACGAGGACGAAACGGCGCGGCAACGGATCGGCCGGATCTCCAGGGCATCACGGCGACCTGTCCGCGGTCGCCTTCCTCACCCGGCCACGATCCGCCGCCCGCACCAGCAGCGCCTCGCCAAGCCGCGGGCGGCCCTCCCCCGTCGTCTACGGCGAACGGAAGGGCTAAGCACGACCTTCGTGCGCCCGGCCCGCGCGCGGCCGCCGTCGACGCCGCTTGGCGAAACGCCGGACAGCCGGGGCTTGACTCGATTCCATAATTCGTTAATCTGCGAACTATGGAAGAAAGACAGGCCGTCGACGCCTTCGCGGCGCTCGCCCACGCGCATCGGCTCGCCGTCTTCCGCCTTCTCGTCCGCCACGGGCCGAGCGGGCTCGCGGCCGGACGGTTGGCCGAGACGGTCGGCGTGCCGCCGTCGACGCTCTCCCATCATCTCGCCCAGCTCGAGCGCGCAGGCCTTCTGCGCTCCTGGCGGCGCCAGCGCCACGTCTTCTACGCGGTGGACGTCGAGGGAACGCGCCGGCTCGTCGCCTTCCTCACCGAGGACTGTTGCCAGGGACAACCGGAGATGTGCGGCTACGCAAGCGAAGGCCCCTGCAACGCCGACGCCACTCAGGCAGGAGAACCCGTCCATGGTCGATAGCCAGCCCGCGGACAAGACGTTCAATGTGCTGTTTCTGTGCACCGGCAACTCGGCCCGCTCGATCATCGCCGAGTGCGTGCTCAACCGCTACGGCCAGGGCCGGTTCCGGGCCTTCAGCGCCGGCAGCCAGCCAACCGGCCGCGTCAACCCGTATGCGCTCGAACTGCTCAAGAACCAGAACCATCCGACCGCCGAGCTCCGCTCGAAGAACTGGAACGAGTTCGCCGCCCCGGACGCCCCCCGCCTCGATTTCGTCTTCACGGTCTGCGACAACGCCGCCAACGAGGTGTGTCCGGTGTGGCCGGGCCAGCCGATGACGGCGCACTGGGGCGTGCCCGATCCGGCCGCGGTCGAGGGCATCGAAGCGGTCAAGCGGGCGGCCTTCGCCGACACCATGCGGATGCTGACGCAAAGGATCAGCATCTTCACCAGCCTGCCGCTCACGTCGCTCGACAGGCTGAGCCTGCAGAAACGGCTCGACGACATCGGCAAGATCAACGACCCCAAGGACACCGCCGCCGAGTGACCCCGGCGAACCGCGACCGGACGGAACCCGCAGGCGGCGATGAGATAGACCGATGACTGCCGAAGAGATCACGCTTCCGACGGCACGCGAGGCGCCGGCGAAGAAGGCCGGCACCGGGCTCGGCGCCTTCGAGCGCTATCTGTCGCTGTGGGTGGCGCTCTGCATCGTGTTCGGCATCGCCCTCGGCCACTGGTTCCCGGAGCCGTTCCAGGCGATCGGCCGCGCCGAGGTGGCGCAGGTCAACCTGCCGGTGGCGATCCTCATCTGGCTGATGATCATCCCGATGCTGTTGAAGATCGATGTCGGCGCCCTGCACCGGGTGCGGGAGCACTGGCGCGGCGTCGGCGTCACCGTGTTCATCAACTGGGCGGTGAAGCCGTTCTCGATGGCGCTGCTCGGCTGGCTGTTCATCGGCTACCTGTTCCGCCCGTTGCTGCCGGCCGACCAGATCGAAAGCTACATTGCCGGCCTGATCATCCTCGCCGCCGCGCCGTGCACGGCGATGGTCTTCGTCTGGAGCCACCTCTGCGACGGCGAGCCGCACTTCACCCTCTCCCAGGTGGCGCTCAACGACACGATCATGGTGTTCGCCTTCGCACCGATCGTGGGCCTGCTCCTCGGGCTGTCTGCGATCGTCGTGCCGTGGGACACGCTGGTGATCTCGGTCGTGATGTTCATCGTCATCCCGGTGATCGCCGCCCAGCTCTGGCGCCGGGCGCTCCTGGCACGCGGCGAGCGGGTGCTCGAGCGGACGCTCGCCAGGATGCATCCGGTGTCGCTGCTGGCGCTGCTCGCGACCCTGGTGCTCCTGTTCGGCTTTCAGGGCGAGCAGATCCTCGCCCAGCCGCTGATCATCCTGTTGCTGGCGGTGCCGATCCTGATCCAGGTGTACTTCAACTCCGGGCTCGCCTACCTCCTCAACCGACGGCTCGGCGTCGCCCACTGCGTCGCCGCGCCGTCCGCGCTGATCGGCGCCTCGAACTTCTTCGAGCTCGCGGTGGCCACCGCCATCGTCCTGTTCGGCTTCAACTCCGGCGCCGCACTCGCCACCGTCGTCGGCGTCCTCGTCGAGGTGCCGGTGATGCTGTCGGTGGTCCGCATCACCATGGCAACCAAGCGCTGGTACGAACGGGCGGCGTAACCGCGAGCCGGGGCGGCTCAGCCGCGGTGCGGGTCGAGGCGGCCCGTGTCGGCGGCGCCGCCGGTGACCAGAAGCTCGCGGATGACGTCGTGCGCGGCGCGGCGCCAGTTGGCCTCGGCCGCCGCCTCCGGCGAGTCCTGCCAAAGAAGATAAGCCTTGGCCGCGATGGCGTCGCGGTTGCGGTCGGCGAGATCTCGCCGGCAGCCGTGGAACGCCTCCCAATAGGGCTCGGCCTGCGGGCGCCCGCCTCGGATCACGGCCATCGCCTCCTCCTCGGTCAGCCCCTCGACGAAGGCGAGATAGCCGAGCACGGTCAGGGGCGAGCGGTTGATGCCGGCGGTGCAATGGACGTAGACGCGGTGGCCGGCGGCGATCAGCCGATGCAGCGCACGGACGGCTTCCGGCAGCCGGCGCCTTTGATCGGGCGGGTCGAAGTCGCGCATCGGCGCGTTGACGAGGGCGAGATCCCGCGACCGGCCGTGCCGGCAGTGCTCGTCGTAGTCGATGCCGAAGGCGGCGCGGCACTCCTCGGTCTGCACCGACAGCAGGGCCGAAACGCGCGTCCCGTCACGGATGCGATCGATGTCGGCAGCGGTCATCGGGCAGGACCCGACGACGATGTCGTCGCGGATCCTGCCCCAGTTGAGAGTCCAGACCCACATGGCGCTCACCGATTAAGGAGCCAGAGGATCGCGGTCAAGACGACGCTGACCACCAGAGACGAGGCCAGTGGCAGGTAGAAGCGCACGGTGCCGCGCTCGATCAGGATGTCGCCGGGAAGGCGGCCGAGCCCGAGCTTCTGCGCTCCCATCCCGAGGAGTCCGACGGCGATCAAGATGACCCCGAACGCGATCAGCCAGCGCGCCATCCCCGCCCCTACTCCGCCGCCATCCGCTGGTCCGCCTCGGCCGCCAGCCGCCGCAGCGCCGGCGCCACCTCGACGGGATAGGGCGGCCTCGTCTCCATCCGGCGCAGGTGGGCCGGCAGGCGGGCAAGCTCCTCCTTCGCCCTGGCGCGGGCCTCTTCGAGGGTGGCGAGCCCCGCAACGCGGCGGCCGCCCCGCATCGCCGGCACCAGGAGAGGTGTGCCGTCCTGGCGGTCGCCCTCGATGGTGAGCACGTCGCCGGCCATGGCGCCGTCGCCGTCGAGCCGCCGCCAGACTTGCTTCCGGCCCGGCCACGTCGCCTTGCCTTCGGACCGCTTGCGGCGCGGGATGCCGGCGTACTCCTGCATCTTGTAGGCGCAGTCGAGGGCCGGCGCGTCCTCCGACGTCACCAGGCTGGTGCCGACGCCGAAGCCGTCGATCGGCGCGCCGCCGCCGGCCATGGCGGCGATCTTGTCCTCGTCGATGCCGCCGGAGGCGAAGATCCGGACGTCTTTGAGCCCGGCGGCGTCGAGGATGGGGCGGACCCGGCGGGCGTGGGCGGCGAGGTCGCCGCTGTCGAGCCGGACGCCGCGCACGACGATGCCCTCGCGGGCGAGCTGGGGCGCCAGCCTCGCCACCTTCCTCGCGCCCGCCTCGGTGTCGTAGGTGTCGATCAGCAGCACCAGGTTCTCCGGCCGCGAGCGGGCGAAGTTCTCGAACGCCGCCCCCTCGTCGTCGTGGGCCTGGATGAACGAGTGCGCCATGGTGCCGAAGATGGGAACGCCGAGCATCGGCTCCGCCGCCACCGTGGCGGTGCCGGCGAATCCGGCGACATAGGCGGCGCGGGCGGCGAACAGGCCGGCCTCGGCCCCGTGCGCCCGCCTGAGCCCGAAGTCGATCAGCGTCCGGCCCCCGGCGGCCAGCACCATGCGCGCCGCCTTCGAGGCGATCAGGCTCTGGAAGTGAATGATGTTGATGATCCGGGTCTCGAGGAGCTGCGCCTCCGGCAACGGCGCGATCACCCTGAGCGGCGGCTCGTCGGCGAAGAACGGGGTGCCTTCCGGCATGGCGTCGACGTCGCCGGTGAAGCGGAAGCCGGCGAGGTAATCGATCAGATCCGGGCCGAACCGGCCGGTCCTGCGCACCCAGTCGAGCTCCTCTTCGCCGAACCGCACCTGCTCCAGGAACTCGACCACCTGCTCGAGCCCGGCGGCGAGAAGAAAACCGCGGGGCGCCGGCAGCTTGCGGGCGAAGAACTCGAACACGGCGGTCTCCGTCATGCCGTGATCGAGGTACGACTGCAGCATGTTGAGCTGGTAAAGGTCGGTGATCAGCGGCGTCGTTCGGATATCCATATGCGGTTCCCGCGTCAGCGTGCCTCGATGCCGCGCGCACCCCGCAGCATCCGGATCAGGAGCGTCGCGTCGCAGGGGGCGGCGCCCTCGGCGTCGTTGTCGAGATATACGCGAACATCCGAGCCCTCTGCCAGCCATCGGGCGGCGCGGTCGGCCCACGGCCTCAGCCCCTCCTCGCCGTAGGCCGACGCATAAAGCCGCTCGTGGCCGTGCAGCCGGACGTAGGCGAAGCGGCAGGCGACCGCCTCCCACATCGGCCAGCGCGGCGCATCCGAGATGCAGGTGGCGAGGTAAAGGCGCTCGAGGGTGGCGAGGGTCTCCTCGTCGAACCACGAGCGATGGCGGAACTCGATGACGTGACGGACCTCGCTCCACGCTGCAAGCACGCCCCTGAACTCCTTGATCAGGACTAGGTTCTTTGTGAGCGAGGGCGGCAGCTGCCAGAGCACCGCGTCGAGCCTGTCGCCGAGGGGGGCCAGCTCGTCCCGCATCCGCCGCACCGGCTCCTCGACGTCGGCGAGGCGACGGACGTGGGTGACGAAGCGGTGTCCCTTGACGGCGAAGACGAACCCCGCAGGCGTCTCCTCGCGCCAGCGGGCGATCGTCTCCGGCCTGAGCCGGCGGTAGAAGGTGGCGTTGACCTCGATGCCGCTGAAGTGTTGGGCGCAATGGGCGAGCCAGCGGCGCTGCGGAACGCCCGCATAGAAGTCGCTTCGCCAGGCCGGATAGGTCCAGCCGCTGGTGCCGATGGCAAGACGCGGCATCGCGTCGCCGCCCGGCCTGCAGGTCAGCCCTTGATGCAGACGAGCGGCTCGAGCCGCGCGACCTTGGCCGCGAGACCTGCGGCGTCGGCGGCATCGACCACGGCGCTCACGTCCTTGTAGGCGCCCGGCGCCTCCTCCGCCACTCCCCGGTAGGACCGGCTGCGGACGACGATGCCCCGCTCCGCCAGCGCGTCGATCACGGACCGCCCCTGCCAGCGCTTGCGGGCGGCGTGGCGGCTCAGCGACCGGCCGGCACCGTGGCAGGCGGAGCCGAAGGCGAGCTCCATGCCCCGGCGTGTGCCGCGGAGCACATAGGACGCGGTGCCCATGGTGCCGCCGATCAGCACCGGCTGGCCCGCCGCCCGCAGCGCGTCGGGAATGTCGGGATGGCCGGGGCCGAAGGCCCGCGTCGCTCCCTTGCGATGGACGTAGAGCCGGCGCAGGCGGCCGTCGACCGAGTGCTCCTCGACCTTGCAGGTGTTGTGCGAGACGTCATAGAGAAGCCGCAGCCTGGCCTTGGATATGACGTCCGCGAAGACGTCGCGGGCAAGGTGGGTGATGATCTGGCGGTTGGCCAGCGCGCAGTTGATCGCCGCCCGCATCGCCCCGAGATAGCGCTCGCCCGCCTCCGAATGCACGGGCGCGCAGGCGAGCTCGCGGTCCGGCAACTCGATGCCGTAGGCGCCGGCAGACGCCACCATGGCACGCAGGGCCTCGGTGCCGATCTGGTGGCCGAGGCCGCGGGAGCCGCAGTGGATGCTGACCACGGCGTCCCCCTCCTTGAGGCCGAAGGCCTCGGCGCCCTCGGGGTCGTGGATCACGGCGACCCGCTGCACCTCAAGGTAGTGGTTGCCCGAGCCGAGGGTTCCCATCTCCCGCTTCTGGCGCTCCTTGGCCTTGTGCGAGACGAAGTCCGGGCGGGCGCCCGGCATGCGGCCCCGCTCCTCGGTATGGTCGAGATCGGCGGCCTCGCCCCAGCCCTGGTCGACCGCCCAGCGGGCGCCGCCGGCGAGCATGGCGTCCATCTCAGCCGGACCGAGCGCGATCTTGCCGGTGCTGCCGACACCGGCCGGGATGCGGGCGAGAAGCGCGTCCGCCAGCTCCTGCTGCCGGGCCAGCACGTCGTCTGCGGAAAGGCCGGTGGTGAGCGTGCGCACGCCGCAGGAGATGTCGAAGCCGACGCCGCCCATGGAGATGACGCCCCCCTCGTCGGGATCGAAGGCGGCGACGCCGCCGATCGGGAAGCCGTAGCCCCAGTGGGCATCGGGCATGGCGAACGAGGCCTTGACGATGCCGGGCAGCATGGCGACATTCGCCGTCTGCTCGAAGACCTTGTCCTCCATGTCGCGAACGAGGTCTTCGCCGGCATAGATGATGGCCGGGACGCGCATGGCGCCGGTCGCCGGGATCTCCCACTCGTAGGCGCTGCGGCGGATCAGATTGGCGGTCATGACGGGTCCATACCAAGTGTACGACAGAGCGTAGCACGCCCCGAGTGAGATAGGTCGGCCGGACTGCCGCGTCAGCCGTTGGCGCTCGCTTCAGACATCGACGACGCACTGGGCGACCCAGCCGGCCTCGCCGTGCGCGACGTGGAGCTCGGTGAACGTCGCACCCTTGACCTCCACCGCCGGCGCGTGGCGGCGGGGATCGATGCGTTCGCCCCGGGCGGTGGCGGTCAGCGTTCCCGCCTCGATGCGCACCTCGAACGCGGCGAAGATCATGCTCCGCGTCGCCATCTCGTAGACGAGCGCGTTCAGCCAGTCGACGAGGAGGATCTCGGTGTCCGGGGCGCTGCACTCGATGCTCACCGCAGCCTCCGGCCGGATCTCGCCCGGATCGAGCATGACGGCGGTGAGCGCAACGGCCGCCTCCTCGAACGCGGCCTCCAGCGTCGGCCCGAAGCCGCGGACGCCGATGTCCGCCCCATGCGGAAAGTGTTCCCAGCCGCGATCACCCATGGGGCTTCGGTCCGTGCCTGTCCTCCGGCGGCCATCGTAGCCGCCCTTCGGCTGCGGCGCGAGCGCGATCCCGTTCGAGGCTTGCGAAGTGCCCCGAAGGCATGGTGTGTTCCCGCCTCCGAGGCGGGAGGAAAGGGGCAGTTGCCAATGCGAACGGGCGGCGAGATCGTGGCCGGGGCGCTCCGCGCCCACGGCGTCGACACAGTGTTCTGCGTGCCGGGCGAGAGCTATCTGCCCGTTCTCGATGCACTCTATGATCATCGCGGGGCGATATCGGTGATCGCCTGCCGCCATGAGCACGGCGCCGCGCACATGGCGGAGGCCTACGGCAAGCTCACGGGACGCCCCGGCATCGCGATGGTGACGCGGGGACCCGGCGCCTGCAACGCCAGCATCGGCGTGCACACGGCGTTCCAGGACTCGACGCCGATGCTGCTCCTCGTCGGCCAGGTGCCGCGACGCTTTCGCGGACGCGGCGCGTTCCAGGAGGTCGACCTGGTCCGCATGTTCGCACCCCTGGCCAAGAAGGCGCTCGAGGTCGACGCCGCCGCCGGGCTTTCCCCGGCGATCGCCGAGGCCTTCGCGATCGCACGCTCGGGCCGGCCGGGACCCGTCGTCGTCGCCCTGCCGGAGGACGTGCTCAAGGAGGAGACCGACGCCGCGGACGCATCGCCGCACGCGCCCGAACCCCGGGAGCCGGAGACGGACGCCCTCGATCGCCTCCGCCGTGCCTTGACCGCTGCACAGCGGCCGCTGATGATCGTCGGCGGCGGCGGCTGGAACGACGAGGCCCGGGACGACATCGTCGCCTTCGCCGAGGCGAACGACCTTCCCGCCTGCTGCTCGTTCCGCCGCCACGACATCTTCGCCAACGTCCATCCCGGCTTCATCGGCGAGCTCGGCATCGGCCCCGACCCGGCGCTCGTCGCGCGAATCCAGGAGGCCGACCTCGTGCTGGCGGTGGGAACCCGGCTCGGCGAGATCCCCACCCAAGGCTACACGCTCTTCGAAGCCCGCGAGCCTCGCTGCATGCTCGTCCATGTCCATCCCGACGCAGCCGAGCCCGGCCGGGTGTTCCGCCCGGCGATCGCGATCGTCGCGGATGTCCTGGCCTTTGCCCGGGCGGCGCGGGCGCTGGCACCCGTCGACGGCAGGCGCTGGCGCGACTGGGCGCGGGATGCCCGGCAGGACTACGAGACCAATCGCCAGCCTCCTCCCGCCACAACCGCCCCCGACCTCGGCCGGATCATGGCCGACCTCGACCGGCTGCTGCCGGCGGACGCCGTCGTTACCGTCGACGCCGGCAACTTCGCCGGCTGGCCGCAGCGGTTCCTCCGCTTCGGCGGCGGGCGAAGACTGCTCGGAGCGGCCAACGGCGCCATGGGCTACGGCGTGCCGGCGGCGGTGGCGGCCAAGCTCGCCTGTCCCGAGCGCACGGTCGTCGCCTGCGTCGGCGACGGCGGCTTCGGCATGACCGGCCAGGAGCTGGCGACCGCTCAGCTTCACGGCGCCACTCCGATCATCCTCGTCTTCAACAACGCCATGTACGGCACCATCCGCATGCACCAGGAGCGCAGCTATCCGGCACGCGAGATCGCGACGCGGCTCTGCAATCCCGATTTCTCCGCGCTGGCCCGCGCGTTCGACGCCCACGGTGCGACCGTCACCCGGACCGAGGAGTTCCTGCCGGCGTTCGAGGCCGCGCTGGGGAGCGGCAAGGCCTCGCTGATCGAGCTCCGCCTGGACCCTGAGGCGATCACGACACGAACCACCCTCTCCGAGATCCGCCGCAGGGCACTATCCTCGCGCGGCGGCTGAGCGGCCTCCGATTGCGCCGCGCGCGCCCTTTGACTAGCCTTGTTTCGAGCAAGGAGGTGCGCTGATGCATGCCATGGTTCTCGCCGCGCCCGGCCGGCCGCTCGAGGCGCGCGAGGTGCCGCGGCCCGAGGCCGGGCCGGGAGGGCTATTGATCCGCGTCGCGGCCTGCGCGGTCTGCCGCACCGATCTGCACGTCGTCGACGGCGACCTCAAGCAGCCCAAGCTGCCGATCATCCCCGGACACGAGATCGTCGGCCGCGTCGAACAGGTCGGTGAAGGCGTGCGCGGCTTCGCGGCGGGCGACCGGGTCGGCGTTCCCTGGCTCGGCTGGACCTGCGGCGAGTGCCGATACTGCCGCACCGGCCAGGAGAATCTCTGCCCCAACGCCCGCTTCACCGGCTATCAGATCGACGGCGGCTATGCCGACTATGCCGTCGCCGACGCCCGCTACTGCTTCGCCATCCCGGACGCATACGCCGATGCCGAGGCGGCGCCGCTCCTCTGCGCCGGCCTCATCGGCTACCGCTCGCTGATGATGGCCGGAGATGCCGAGCGCCTGGGAATCTTCGGCTTCGGCGCCGCCGCCCACATCGTCGCCCAGGTCGCCGGGTTCCAGTGTCGCCGGCTGTTTGCCTTCACCCGGCCCGGCGACCAGGCGGCGCAGGCATTCGCCCGGCGGCTAGGAGCCGAGTGGGCGGGCGGCTCCGACGAGCGGGCGCCGGAGGAGCTGGATGCCGCCCTCATCTTCGCCCCCGTGGGCGCGCTGGTGCCGGCGGCCCTCGCGGCGGTGCGTCCCGGCGGCATCGTCGTCTGCGGCGGCATCCACATGTCCGACATCCCGGCATTCGCCTATGACCTCCTCTGGCGCGAGAAGAAGCTGGTCTCGGTGGCGAACCTCACGCGCCGCGACGGCGACGCGTTTCTCGCCCTCGCGCCTCGGGTCCCGGTGACGACGGAGATCGAGACCATGCCGCTTGCCGAGGCCAACGCCGCGCTCGGCCGGCTTCGCGAGGGACGGCTGACCGGCGCCGCCGTGCTCGTTCCCTCGTGACCGTCCGGCACCGCGGCTCCGACGCCCCTTCGGTCTGGGTTCTGGCCGACGATCGCGCCGGCAACCGCTCCCAGGCCCTGGGCGTCGCCGAGGCGTTGGAATGGCCGTTCGCGGTACGGGAGATCGCGTACGGCGCTCTGGCTCAGTTGCCCAACATCGTGCTCGGGCGCACACTCGCGGGGCTCGCTCGGGAGAGCCGCGCCGCACTCGCCCCACCGTGGCCGGATCTCGTCATCGCCGCCGGCCGCAGAACGGCGCCGATCGCCCGCGCCATCAGGAAGCGGAGCGGAGGCCGGGCGTTTCTGGTTCAGCTGATGGATCCGCAAAGCGGCGCAAGCGACTTCGATCTCATCGCTATTCCCGGTCACGATCGCCATCCGGTCCGCCCGAACGTGATCGCGACCATCGGCGCCCCGCACCGCATGACCCAAGCCGTCCTCGCCCGGGCGGCCGAGCGCTGGCGCCAGAGGTTCGCGGCGTTGCCTCGGCCCCGGGTGGCGTTGCTCGTCGGCGGAAGCACCAGGACGGGCGGGTTCACCGAAGCGATGGCCCAGACGCTGGGAGCGGCGGCCTCGCGTCTTGCCGCGGAGGCCGGCGGCTCGCTGCTGGTCTCCACCAGCCGCCGGACGGGCGCCGCGGCGGCGGGGCTGATCCGGGCGATCGGCGTGCCGGCCCACGTCTATCGCTGGGGCGACGCTGGCGACAACCCGTATGCCGGCTACCTCGCCCTCGCCGACGCCGTGATCGTCACCGGCGATTCCATGTCGATGTGCACCGAGGCCTGTGCAACCCGGGTGCCGGTGTACATCTATGCACCGGAGGGCTTCGCGTCCGAGAAGCACGGCCGGTTGCACCGGGATCTCTTCGCCAAGGGCTACGCCCGGCCGCTCCCCGAACGACTGGAGGCCTGGACTCACCCGCCGCTGAATCCGGCGGACGAGGTGGCGGGAGAGATCAGAACGCGCCTCTCCGTTCCCGCATGCCGAAAGGGGCAAGACGATGTCCAACCGCACGATTCCGCTTGACGATGCTCTTTACGCCTACCTCCTCGAGGTGTCGTTGCGGGAGCCGGAGGTGCTGCGCGAGTTGCGCCAGGAGACCTTGGCGCTGCCCGAGGCGGCAATGCAGATCTCTCCCGAGCAGGGGCAGCTGCTGGCGTTCCTGGTGCGGCTGATGGACGCACGGGCGATCATCGAGGTCGGCACGTTCACCGGCTACAGCGCGCTTTCCATGGCGCTCGCCATGTCCGACGGCGGCCGCATCATCGCCTGCGACGTGAGCGAGGAGTGGACCCGTGTTGCGCGCAGATACTGGACGAGGGCCGGCGTCGGCGGACGGATCGAGCTCCGTCTTGCCCCGGCGCTGGAGACGCTGGACGGGCTCATCGCCGGCGGCAAGGCCGGACGCTTCGACCTCGGTTTCGTCGACGCCGACAAGGAGCGCTATCGGGACTACTTCGAGCGGCTTCTCGTCCTCCTCAGGCCGGGCGGCGTGGTTGCCGTCGACAACGTGCTGTGGAGCGGCAGCGTCATCAACCCCGAGAAACAGGACGCGGACACCCAGGCGATCCGCGCCTTCAACAGGGCGCTCCGCAACGACGAGCGGGTGGACCTGAGCCTCGTTCCCATCGGCGACGGTCTGACGCTCGCCCGCAAGCGCTCCTGACCGCCCGAGATCCTGCGACCAAGCGACATGGCACGCGCACGATCGAGACGAGGCCGCTTACCGCTCACTGCCGGCCTCGTCGCACTGTTAGCGTTCGCCCTTGCCGCCTGCGGCGTCGATCGCGAGCAGCTCGCGGTCTGCGAGCGTCTGATCTCGGCCTTCGACGGCGACGCCTCGTCGGTCGAGGTCACCCGCACCGCTGCGCATCCGACGGACGCCAATGCGATCATCGTCGACTACCGCGTCCACGACCACGAAGGCGGCTGGCAAGAGCACTGGCTCTCCTGCCACTTCAGGGCCAGTGTTTTCGGTTCGGGCCGCCTTGAGCTCGATCGCGTTGCCAACGACCGATGGGGAGAGGTCGGCGGCGTGCGTCTCGCCATGCTTCGCGTCTGGCTGAAGCTGGAGACTTCGGGAATGCCCCCGCCGACCTCGTATCAAGAGTGATTCCGAAACCGCCGGTCTCCCATCGCCTCTATTTCCTGCAACAGGTGGTCAACGCCGTGCCGATCTCGTCGATCTACGTCCTGATCGCGGTCGGCTTCTCCCTCGTCTACGGCGTTGCCGGGCGCATCAACCTGGCGTTCGGCGAGATGGCGACGCTGGCCGCCTATGCCGTCTTCGTCGCCGTGACCCTTGCGGCAGCGGTCGGCTTCGATGCCTCGATCGCGGTCCTCGCGGCGGCGCTGATCCTCGGCTCAACCGTGAGCGCGCTCTGGGGCTGGGCCACCCACGGCACGATCTTCCGCCCGCTTCGACACAGCGGCACCCAGGCCCTGCTGATCGCGACGGTGGGCCTCGCCATCTTTCTCCGCGAGCTGATGCGCCTCGCCCAGGGCTCCCATGACAACTGGCTCCGGCCGCTCGTCACCGAGGCGCACGTGCTGGCGCGCGACGGCGCGTTCGAGGTATCCGTCAGCACCGCCCAGCTCGCCGTCCTTGCGCTCACCGTCGTCGCTTGCGGGCTCGTCGCAGGGATGATGACGGCGAGCCGCTTCGGGCGCCGCTATCGCGCGTGTGCCGACGACCTCCGCATGGCGGCGCTCGTCGGCATCGACACCGAGCGCGTGTTCGCCTTCGCGCTCGCCCTCGGCTGCGCCTCGGCCGGGCTCGCCGGCGCCATCGTCGTCCTCTACTACGGCACCGTCAGCGCTTACATGGGCACGCTGATCGGCTTCAAGGCGCTGGTCGCCGCGCTCGTCGGCGGCCTCGGCTCGTATCCGGGGGCGATCGTCGGCGGCATCGCCGTCGGCCTGTTCGAGACGCTGTGGTCCGGCTACTTCGGCGGCGACTACAAGGATGTCGGCGTGTTCGCGTTGCTGGCGGCGGTCCTGGTGTTCCGGCCCGCAGGCCTCGTGGCGCGCGCGGGCGCCGGCTCCGCCTGATGCCGGGACCGAGACCGCCGGATCAGTCGAAGGCGACGGAGCGCCGCGCGGCCTCGATGCGCTCGTCGCTCCAGCGGCTGGGTGCCGTCGGCGGCCGGCCCGGCGTTACCGATGTCCCCGTCAAGGTCTCGGTCATCTCGACGCGGATGCCCGAGCCCTCGACGAACACGCCGGTGCCGGCGAGGAGCGCGATCTGAAGCCGCTCGGGTTCCTGGCTCCCCCACAGCGTGGTGCCGCGAATGCCGATCGTCGCGAGCTCGGTCAGCACCGTCAGGCGTCCGCCTCCCGAGGCCTTGGCGATTTCGGCGGTGACGGCGAGGAACACGCCCTGGAACAGGCCCAGCACCCGGCCGCGGTCGTCCGTGTCGAAGCCACCGATGGTGAACACGCTGTCGTCGCCGAGGGTGATCGTCGCGCCGTCCGTGAGCCGCACCTCGAGGCGGCTCTCCGGTCCGGTGGCGATGCGATCGCCGACATGGACCTGGCCGCCGACGAAGAGCGCCCGCTCGACTCCGGCGAGGGTCGCGGCGGCCCGGCCCTTGAGCCGTTCGACCGCGCCCGCGGGCTCGGCCGCCGTGACCGCGGCCGGGGCAACCACCAGAAGCCCCAGAACCAGCGCAAGCCACCTCCAGCTGAAGCTCTTCATCGTCCCTGCTCCTTCCCTCCCCGCCGGTCGGCCATCACACCGCCCGCGAATGTCGCTGGCCGCCGCCTTCGAGATAGGCGTCGAACGCCGCGGCGACCAATCGCACGAACGGCCGGCCGGACATGGAAACGCGGATCCGCATCCCGTCGACGGTGACGAGGCCGTCGTCGACCAGGGTCGCCAGCCGCTCGCACCAGTCGCCGAGGGAGGCCGGCGTCGACCCGTGGCCCCGGCAGACGGCCTCGAGATCGACCTCGAGCAGGCACATCAGGCGCTCGATGATCGCGGCGCGGACCCGGTCGTCCGCCGTCAGCCGCAGGCCGCGGACGACCGGAAGTCGCCCTTCGGTCACCGCCCCGCGGTAGTCCCTGAGCGGCGAGGTGTTCTGGACGTACCCCTGCGGCAGGCTGCCGATCGCCGACGCGCCGAAGCCGAGAAGCACCGGCGCGTCGTCGGTGGTGTAGCCCTGGAAATTGCGGCGCAGGCGACCCTCGTCGAAAGCGCGCGCCAGCGCATCGTCGGGGCGCGCGAAGTGGTCGAGCCCGATCGCCCGATAGCCGTGGTCCTCCAGGCGCCGGGACGCGACGGCCAACTGATCGAGGCGGGCCCGGGCGTCGGGCAGCGACGCTTCGTCGATCAATCGCTGGTGGCTCTTCATCCACGGCACGTGGGCGTAGCCGAACAGCGCGAGCCTAGAGGGCTTGAGTTCGACGGCCCGGTCGACCATGACGAGGATGCGCTCCGTCGTCTGGTGCGGCAGACCGTACATCAGGTCGAGGTTGATGTTGCGGATGCCGGCATCGCGGAGCCACCGGCAGACTCGCTCGACGACCTCGAACGGCTGGATGCGGTTGATGGCCGCCTGGACATCCGGGTGGAAGTCCTGGACCCCGATGCTGACCCGATTGACGCCGGCGGCGGCCAGCGCGGCGACGTAGGCTTCCGTGGTGTCGCGGGGGTCGAGCTCGACCGCGATCTCGGCGTCGGCCGCGACGTCGAAGCGGCGACGCAGCGCGCCGATGACGCCGAGCCAGTCGTCGCCGGTGAGCATCGTCGGGCTGCCGCCGCCCCAGTGCAGGTGGCGGGCCGTGAACCGTCCGGGAAGGGCATCGGCAACGAGCCCGATCTCGGCGACCAGCACGTCGACGTACTCCCGCACCGGCTCGTAGCGGTTGACGATCTTCGTGTAGCAGCCGCAGAACCAGCACATGGAATCGCAGAACGGGATGTGGAAGTAGAGGGACAGCGGAACGTCGTTCGAAAGCTCGCCCAGCCATCGGCGATAGAGGGCGCCGTCGACCGCGGGCGAGAAGTGGGGCGCCGTCGGATAGCTGGTGTAGCGCGGGACCCGCAGATCGTACTTCTCGGCGAGGGCTGCGACCACCGTTACTAGCCCCCGGGTCGGTATGCGATGACATCGTGGCGTTGCTGCCCCAGGCCCTCGACGCCGAGCTCGACGACGTCGCCCGGCTTCAGGTATTCGGGCGGCTTGCAGCCGAGCCCGACGCCGGCCGGGGTACCGGTGGCGATCACGTCGCCCGGCATCAGCGTCATGAACTCGCTCAGGTGGCTGATCAGATGGGCGACGCCGAAGATCATGTCGGCGGTGTTGCCGGACTGTCGCCGCCGGCCGTTGACGTCGAGCCAGAGCGAGAGCCGCTGCGGGTCGGGGACCTCGTCCCGGGTCACCAGCCAAGGGCCAATGGGGGCAAAGGTGTCGGCGCTCTTGCCCTTGATGAACTGGCCGCCGCGTTCACGCTGGAACGAGCGCTCGGACACGTCGTCGATCACCGCGTAGCCGGCAACGTAGTCGAGGGCGTGCTCCTCCTCGACGTACTGGGCGACGCTGCCGATGACGACCGCAAGCTCGACCTCCCAGTCGGTCTGCTGGGAGCCTTTGGGCAGCATGATAGGATCGCTGGGGCCGCTGATCGCGGTGATCGCCTTGGAGAACACCAGCGGCTCTCCCCGCGGCTTCGCGCCGGTCTCGTCGGCGTGGCTTTGAAAGTTGAGGCCGATGCCGAGGATCTTGCCGATGCCGGCAACCGGCGGCCCAAGCCGCGGCGAGCCCTCGACCGCCGGCAACGAGCGGGGGTCGAGCGTCGCCAGCTGGGCGAGACGCTCGGGTGTCAGCATCTCGCCGCGGATGTCGATCACGTGCCCGGAGAGATCGCGGATGTGCCCCTGGTCGTCCACGAGGCCCGGCTTCTCGGCGCTCTTGGCGCCATATCGCACCAGTTTCATCTGCGTCCCTCGCTCCCCTCTCCGGCGCCCCGGCGGCGAGGCGGCTCGCCGCACCGGCACCACAGTAGCGGCAACGGCGGCGACGTCAATCGCGGTTGCGGCGGGCGAACGACCGCGTTCAGTCGGCGCGGATGAACGGGTAGCGCACGAGGTCGTCGCGGGTCCACAACGAGAGGCCGGCCCAGGTGCCGACGGTCTCGACGACGATCACCGCGTCCGCATCGTCGAAGGCGATCGATGCCGGTGCTCCCGCCGCCGCTGTGGCCTCGAGGAGCACGTCATCGAGAAACCGCTCTTCCTCGGGGGTCGCGAGCCTGCCCTTGAAGCCGCGGCGGTGAAGGCGCACGTGAAACGTCTTGCCCGCGAGCCTCGGCGCCCACGCGAGAACGATCCCGCGCGCCTTCGCCTCGAAGGCCGTGGCGCTCGAGAACGAGAACGTCGCGGCGACGGGAACGACCCGGGACAGGGCGAAGCCAAGGACGCTGGTGTCCCGGGCCGTGAGCTCCCGGAAAGCCTCGAGGAACGCCACCCGATCGTCGACTGCAACGAGCAGCACGTTGTAGAACTCGGTCCGCCTGACCCGGCCGAAACCTTGCAGAATGTCGCAGGCCAGAACGAACCCCTTGTCTCGCGCCGTCGCGACAACGTTCCAGTCCGCCACGATCGATCCCGCCTTTCCCCTCGCATCCGCCGCGCTCTCTGAGGCGATGCACCGCCGAACGGCCACCTATTACACCTGAACCGGCAGCGCGGAACGCCGGCGGCAACGTCATCCGCGGCGACGCCGAAAACCGGTGCGCCGGCTTCGACCATTAGACGCTTCGACCTCTGATTTACCACGCAGCCGCGGCCGGCGCTGTCACCGGTTGTGGTGGCGAGTAGGGGAAGCGGCTCCGCGCCGGCGAAGGGCCTGGGCAGGGCACGCAGGACGCGATAGCCTCCGTCGTTGGCGGAAGCAGGAGAGCAGTTCCGGGCCCCATGGCGCAACCCCGGCGGAACGAAGAACGGGCGATTCGGGTCGCGGCGGTGGTTCTCGCCGCCGGCCGGTCGCAACGAACGGGCAGCACCAACAAGCTCCTCCTGCCATGGCAGGGGCGGCCCATGGTTCTCTCGGCGGTCGGCGCGGCGCTGGCGTCCGGAGCGAAGCCGGTCATTGCCGTCGTCGGCCATCAGGCGGCACGCGTGCGTGTCTGCCTTCCCGCCGAAGCGGTGATCATCGTCGACAACAAAGAGCATCGACAGGGCGTCTCAACCTCGATCCGGGCGGCGATCGAGGCGCTGCCCGCCGACATCGACGGGGCACTGTTCATGCTCGCCGACATGCCGCGGGTCACCGCCCCGCATGTCGATCGCCTGATCGCCGCCTTCGAGGCCGCGGCCGGCCGGACCGTCTGCGTTCCGACCTTCGACGGCCGCCGCGGCAATCCGGTGCTGTGGCCCGCCCGTCATTTCGCGGGGCTGCGGGCGCTGACCGGGGACGTCGGCGGCCGGGCGCTGTTCGCAAGCCATGCCGACGCCGTGCTCGAGGTGGCGATGCCGGACGACGGCGTCCTTTTCGACATCGACCGGCCGCAAGCTTGGCTCGGCGCAGACCCGGGCCGGAGCGGATAGGCCCGGTTCGCCGGCGGCCTCAGCCGCCGCTCGCGGGCGCCGCCAGGAGGCGCCAAAGGGTCAGCTGATCGGGCAATCCGGTCACCTGGATTTTCTGTTCCTGTTGAAAGGTTTCGAGGGCCGTCTTCGTCTTCGGACCGAACTGGCCGTCGGCGGTGCCCTGCAACATTCCCCTGTTGATCAATGCCTGTTGGACATCGCGCACGGTCACCTGGTAGAGCGCGATCTTCTTGTCCCCGGCCTCGACGACGACGCGCTCGGAGCCTTCCTTCAGCCGGCCCTGCTGCAGGAACTCCACCAGCGCCTTGACCACCTCGAAAAAGCGCTGTTCGCGGTTGCGGTCGCAGTTGTGGCGGACGAGCGAGAGCAGCGAGTCGGTACTCTGCCAGGGCGCGATATCGAACGTCTGGGGCAGGAACTGGTTGACACCGGTGAGATAGCCTTCGAGCCACCCGCCGGCGAGAATGACGTTTTCCTGTTTCTGCTCGATCGCCTGCAGAAACTGACCGCAGGTCGCGAGGGCGGGGCCCCGCAGGGCGAAGCTGCTTTTCGAGTCGGCCGCCGCGAGGGGCGTGGCCGCCACGAGCAGAACGGCGAGCAACGACGCACACTTTGTCATCAAGATCTCCGAAGGTGGACCTTCCGTATCCCTCCACGCATACTCTCTCGCCCTCGCCGTGGCAAGCCAAGGCCGGCGTGCGCCTTGGCGCCTGCGCGGCCAGGGCTATCGAACCGAGGCGGCGGTGATCGCGCGCCGGGCCAGCACGCCGACCAGGTGCGAACGGTACTCGGCCGAGGCATGGATGTCGGCGCCGAGATCCTCCGGCGGCACAGAAAGGCCGGCCGCCGCGGCCGGCGAGAACGCGCGGGCGAGAGCCTCCTCCAGGTCGGGAAGGCGAAAGACGCAGGACCCCGCACCCGTCACCGCGACCCGCGCGCCGGATCGCGAGCGTGCCACGAACACGCCGGCAAGCGCGTAGCCGGACGCCGGCTGGCGGACCTTGGCATAGCCGCTCGCCTCCGCAGCCGGGATGCGGACGGCGGTGATCAGCTCGTCGTCCCCGAGGGCGGTCTCGAACATGCCGGTGAAAAAGACGTCGGCGGCGATCTCGCGTCGGTCGGTGACGACGGTGGCATCGAGGGCCAGCATCGCCGCCGGATAGTCGGCGGCGGGATCGTTGTTGGCGAGCGATCCGCCGATGGTGCCGCGGTTCCGCACCTGCGGATCGCCGATGCTTCGCGCCAGCGCGGCCAGTCCCGGAAGTCGCTCCTGGACCACCGGGCTGTCGGCTATGGCACCGTGGGTCGCCAGCGAGCCGATGGTCACCTCCCGGCCACAGGCAATGATCGCCCGGAGCGTCTTCAGGGCCGAGAGATCGATGAGGGCGCCTGGTCGGGCCAGACCGAGCCTCATCACCGGAATCAGCGTCATGCCGCCAGCGAGAAACGCCGCGTCGGGGGCGTCCCGCTTCAGCGCGACGGCGTCGGCGACGGTGGCCGGACGCCAGTAGCCAAGGTCGTGCACGGGCCCGCGCCCCTAGCCTCCGGCGGCGTCCATGGCTCGGGCGCCGGCCATGATCGCCTTGACGATGTTGTGGTAGCCGGTGCAGCGGCAGAGGTTGCCCTCGAGCCATTCGCGCACGTCGTCCTCGGACGGCGCGGGATTGCGGCCGGCGAGATCGAGGGCGCTCATCACCATCCCTGGCGTGCAGAACCCGCATTGCAGGGCGTGATGCTCGCGGAACGCCGCCTGCATCGGGTGCAGCGCGCCGTCGCGGGCGATGCCCTCGATAGTCACCACCCGGGAGCCGTTGGCCTGGACGGCCAGCATGCTGCACGCTTTCACGCTCCTGTCGTCGACATGAACGACGCAGGCACCGCACTGGCTGGTGTCGCAGCCGACATGCGTGCCGGTAAGCCCCAGATGGTCGCGCAGGAACTCGACGAGCAGGGTGCTGGCAGGCACGTCCGCTTTCACCTCTCGGCCGTTGACCGTCATCGTCACCGTCGTCATCCGCTGGGACCTCGAGACGCGCGAGGGTGGGCCGACGCGGGCGAGTGTCACGGCCTGGCCGGCACGAGTCAAGGCGCTCGCCGCGGCGCGCGGCCGATGCTCAGAGAAGGAACACGAGGCAAAGGACGACGGCGGCGACCGCCGCCGCCACAGCGAAGCGCCAGACATGGCCGCGGTGCTGGGCGGGCAAAGGCGCGGGCGGCGCCGTTTCCGCTTCGGCGACGAGAGCCGGAGACGGCGGCTCGGCGAGTGCGTCGCTGAAGCTCGCGAAGAACTCGCGGGCCATCTTGCGCGCCGTCTCATCGACGAGCCGCGAGCCGAGCTGGGCGAGCCTGCCGCCGATCGTGGCATCGACCGTGTAGCTGAGCCGGGTCCCGTCGCCGTCGGGCACGAGCCTCACCGTCGCTCCGCCCTTGGCGAACCCCGCGGCGCCGCCCTCTCCTTCGCCGGTGATCCGATAGCCGTTCGGCGCGTCGACGTCCGAAAGCGTCACGCGGCCCTGGAACCTCGCCCTGACCGGGCCGACCCTGACCATGGCCACGGCCTTGAGGTCGCTATCGGTCAGCCGCTCCAGGCTCTCGCAGCCGGGAACGCTGCGCTTCAGGATCTCGGGATCGTTGAGTGCCGCCCACACCCGCTCCGGCGGTGCTCCGATCCACTCCTCGCCCGTGACCTGCATCGGCCGTCGCCCGCCCCGGACCCGAACCTCGGACGCATGGTAGTCGCGTCAGGGCCGCATCGGCAACCGCCGCCCGGTTTGGGCAGAGGTTGGCGCGGGTAACGGGCGCTTAACGGCGCCCCGGCGATAGTTCTGGTCTTGGCACGCTTTCTTGGGCACCTTCCCGGCGACCATGCCGAACGACGCACACGGGCTTGCCGTGACGATCCAGCGGTCGGGGACGCCGACGGAGGGACATCCAGGCGGCTCGGCCGCCTCCGCGCTTCTCCTCGTCGTCGCCGTCGCGGCGGCCCTCCGCCTGTACGGCATCGGTGACCGGCCGCTCGAGCTGGACGAAGGGTCGAGCTATTGGTTCTCGAATCAGACCTGGACGTCACTATGGACGTTCATCCCGACCTTCGAGACCAACCCCCCGCTCTACTATTCGCTTTTGAAGGCCTGGCGCCTCCTGTTCGGCGACGGCGAGGCGGCCCTTCGCGCTCTGTCCGTGGCGGCGAGCCTGGTCGCGGTGCCGATCCTCTTCGCCTGCGGACGGATCATCGCCGGACCGCGGGAGGGAACCCGCCTCGCGCTACTCGCGGCCCTCCTGTTCGCCGTCTGGCCGGTGCAGGTCGAGTTCGCCCAGTTCGCCCGCGCCTATGCCGCACTCTCCTCTTCGGCGGCCTTGGCCGTGTGCGGCTTGATCTGGCTCATGCGCCACCCCGAGCACGCCCGCCGGCCGCTCTTCGAAGTGATCCGCGGTCGCGGACCCGACGGGGCGATGGACAGCCGGGGAGCGGTGCTGGCGGCGTGGGCGGCCGTCGTTGTCGGGGTCGCGCTCAGCCTCTGGCTGCACAACCTCGGCATCTTCGTCGCGGCCACTCTGGCGCCGGTGGCGCTCGTGTGGGCGGTCGCCCGGCGAGAACGCCGTCTTCCCCTCCTCGGCAATCTCCTCGGCGCCGGCCTCGCCGCGGTGGCTCTGTGGTCGCCGCACCTCCCCTGGTTCTTCATGCAGCTCGACGGCTTCAGGGCGAGCTTCACCAACTTCCCCGAGCCGACGCCGAGCGCGATCGCCTACGAGGTCCTCAGGCTCATCGGCCTGCCGTTCGCCTGGAGCACGGTCACCTTCCTGCCACTCGCGGTGCCGGCCGGTGGCGGTCTCGTCTGGGTCGGACGGCGCGCAGGCTGGCCGATCTCGCTCTTGCTGGCCGCCATCGTCATCGTGCCGATGGGCCTCACCGTCGTCGGCAGTGTCCTGTTCAAGCCGATGCTCCAGACGAGGTTCCTGGTGTGGACGACGATCGGCTTCATCCTCGCGCTGGCCGCCGGTCTTGCCGCGATCCGGAGCACGTGGCTGCGCGCGCTGGCCGTCGGGCTCGTTGTCGCGCTCGCCGCCAAGGGCCTCCTTGACGATCACGCGCGGCCCGTGGATCAGCCGTGGGATCGGGTCGTGCGATCGATCGCCGCCGCCGCCGGCCCGAACGACGTCGTGCTGGTGATGGGCAACGCCTTCGACCATCCGTTCTCCTACTATCGCCAACGGCTCGGCACCGACCTTGCCGTGGTGCCGCTGCCGAAGCCCTACCCCGCCCTCGGCCTTCCCAACCCCTACCCGACCAGCCCGGGGCAGCCGGCCGTGCTGCCCGGGGACATTGCCGCCATGCGCGAGGCGATCGACGGCCGCGCCGGCGTCTGGCTGGTAACCTTCCACCCCAACCGGTACTATGACCCCGAGGATCTCGTCCTCGGTGCCCTCCACGGCACGAGGCGCCTCGTCTCCCATCTGGAGCTCTCGGGCATTGACGTCTTCCGCTTCGAGTGACCGGCCCTTCCGCACCTCCGTGGCGGTGAGCGCCGGTGCGCGGGAGCTTTGGGGGCTCCTTGCGATCGTCGTCGTCTCCGCTTGCATCGCGGTCTTCGACCTCGGCGGCAGGCCCCTGTGGCTCGACGAAGCGTACAGCGTCTGGTTCTCCGACCGGTCCTTTGCCTTTCTCTGGGCCGAGGTGCCGGGATTCGAGATGCACCCGCCGCTCTACTATTCGCTGTTGAAGCTCTGGCGCTCGGTGTTCGGCGACACGGAGGCCGCGCTTCGTGGGCTCTCGGCGCTGGCGATGGTGGCGACGGTGCCGGCCGTCTACCTCCTGGCCCGCATCCTCGGCGGTCCCCGCTCGGGGCCACAGATGGCGCTCGTCGCCTCGCTCCTGTTCGCGGTGTGGCCCGTTCAGGTCGAATACGCGCAGACCGTGCGCATGTACGCGCCGATGTCCTGCGCGATCGCCTGGACGCTCACGGGCGTCGCCTGGCTCGCCCGCCATCCGGAGGCCGCCTGCCGGCCGTGGTGGGGCCTCGGCACGGCATCGGCCGACGCCGCCGGCGGGCCGTCCGCCCCGGCCTGGCTCACGGTCGCGGTCGGCGCCGCCCTCGCCCTCTGGCTCCACAACATGTCCCTCTTCTTCGTCGCCAGCCTCGGCATCCTCGGCCTCCTCTGGCTGGCCGGACCGCAGCGCTGGAACCGGGCGTTCCTCGCGAACGGCTTCCTGGCCGGCGTCGCGGCTCTGCTCCTCTGGTCGCCCCACCTCCCCTCCCTGCTTCAGGAGGTGGGCCATTTTTCGACCGGCTTCTGGATCCACGAGCCGACCCTCAAGTCGGTTCTGTACACGTCCGTCGATCTCTGGGTGATCCCGGCCGCGTGGAGCCGGTACACGGCCCTGCCGCTCGGACTTCTCGCCGTCGCGGGCCTTTGGGTCCTCGGCCGGAACTCCGGCTGGCAGACTGCGACGATGCTGGCGGCCATCACCGCCCTGCCCGTCGTGCTGGTGGCGGCCGCCAGCTGGCTTTACGAGCCGATGCTGCTCCGGCGGACGCTGCTCTGGACCTCCATCGGCTTCATCGTTGCGCTCGCCGCCGGCGTGGCCTCCGTGCGTCCGCGGCTGCTGCGCCTGGTCCTGCTCGCCGTGGTGCTCGGCCTCGCCGCAAAGGGTCTCGCGGACAGGCACCGCTCGCCGGTGCACGAGCCCTGGGACCAGGTCGTGCGGCTCGTCGGAGGGGAGGTCGCGGCCGACGATATCGTCCTTGTCCTGCCCAACTCGGCTGCGCTCGCGTTCTCTTACTACGCCCGCAGCGCCGATGTCGCCAGGGCGGTCGTGCCGCTGCCGGCCCCCTACCCCGCCCTCGGCCTAGCCAATCGGTATGGCGTCAGCAATGCCGGCGTGCCGAGGATCGGCGAGGAGGACACCATCGCGCTCGCCGCCCGCATCGCCGGAGGCGGCACCGTCTGGCTCGTCACCCGCAACCCCGGCCGCGTCGATCCGGACGGCATCGTCCTTGAAACGCTGAGACGGGAGCGGACGCTCGTCTCGGAGCGTGCGCTCGGCGGCCTGATGGTCTACCGCTTCGAATAGGGACGTGGACTTTCGGTTGCAGCTTCGCCTAGAGTCGCCAAGCGCCGGTTGCCGAGGGCGGCCGGGGCGTGCGGTCTGAATAAGGGGGTTCTCGGCGATGGACTCACGCGTGCAGAACGCGCCGGCCGGCGCTGACCGGCGGACGATTCGCCTTGCCCGCGAGCTCGAGCTGTCGATCGTGGTGCCGACCTTCAACGAGACCGCCAACCTCGAGGAGCTGCTCCGCCGCGTCGATCAGGCGCTCGACGGCACCAGCTGGGAGCTGATCGTCGTCGACGACGATTCGCCCGACGGCACCGCCGAGGCGGTGCGCCGGATCGCGAGACGGGATCCGCGCGTGCGCTGCGTCCACCGCATCGGCCGGCGCGGGCTCTCGTCGGCCTGTATCGAGGGCATCCTCGCCTCGGCGGCGCCGTTCGTCGCGGTGATGGACGCCGACCTGCAGCACGACGAGCGGCTCCTCGCCGACATGCTCGGGACGCTCCGCGCGGGCGATCTCGACATCGTCGTCGGCAGCCGCTACGTCGCCGGCGGCGGCACCGGCGCGTGGTCGGGAGAGCGGCTCGCCGTCAGCCGCTTCGCCACGCGGCTCAGCCGGCTGGTGCTGCGGGCCGACCTCCAGGATCCGATGAGCGGCTTCTTCATGGTCCGCCGCGACGCCTTCCACTGGGCCGTCGGCCGCCTCTCCGGCATCGGCTTCAAGATCCTCCTCGACCTGTTCGCCTCGTCGCCGCGGCCGTTGCGGTTCAGGGAGCTGCCCTACGAGTTCCGCGCCCGCCACGCCGGCGAGAGCAAGCTCGACAGCCAGGTCGCCTGGGAATACGGCCTCCTTCTCTTGGACAAGCTCATCGGCCGCTTCATCCCCGTCCGCTTCGTCGCCTTCTGTCTCGTCGGCGGCATCGGCGTCGGCGTCCACCTCGTCGTGCTGGCCCTGCTGTTCCGCCTGCTCGCCGTCGACTTCACCGTCGCCCAGGCGGTCGCCACGGTGGTGGCGATGACCAGCAACTTCCTCCTCAACAACAGCCTCACCTACCGCGACGTCCGCCTCTCGGGATGGGGCCTCGCGCGCGGCTGGGTGACGTTCTCGCTCGCCTGCAGCATCGGCGCGATGGCCAACGTCGGCGTCGCCGGCTACCTCTACGGCCTCGACACCTCCTGGCTCCTGTCGGCGCTGGCCGGCATCCTGGTCGGCACGGTGTGGAACTACGCGGTGACCCAGGTCTACACCTGGAAGAAGCACTCGAAGGCCTGATCAGCGGCCGGGCGCCCTGTCCGCCTGGCGGTGCTCGGTCTTGTGGGTGGTCACCCACATCGTGTTCTCGCGCGAGATCAGGTCCTCGACCCGCTCGACGAACAGCGCCTCCGGGTCCTCGGCCTGCCGGTACTCGCCGAGGCGCGCGTCGTAGTACCGCTTCTCCTTGCGCAAGGTCTCGCAGGTGGTCCGGTAGGCGATCCAGTTCTCCTGGTACTTGAAGGTCTTCAGGGACGCGGTGAGGACGGCGACGACGACCGAGGTCGCCGTCGCCAGATGCGCCAGGGGAAAGCCGAGCTCCCGCAGGTCGACCTCGATCAGCACCGGGGTGACTGCCGCCAGCACCAGGAGCGGCCATTGCAGGCGGGAGTAGATCCTCTGGTTGGCGACCGCCTTCTGGTCGTACCAGCGGATTTGGTCCTGATAGCGGTCGGTGACGTAGCTCTCGAACGCGGCCTGGTCCATGGATACCCCCTCCGGCATGACGCGCCGCGGCGGCGGCGCGGCGACGGGAAGCTCTATCGCCGATGATGGACGGGCGCAATGCGCTCGCTTGCCCGCCGGCAGCCCTCGCGTGTAGCCTCGACCGCCGTCGTCCACGCGGGAGAGGAGCCATGACCCCCGAGCGCGACCGCCCGTCCCTCTCCCAACTCCGGCGCGAGCTCGACCTCGCCCGCGCCGCGCTCGCCGAGCCCGGCACCGGCACCGTGGCGACGTTGGAATGCCGGGTCTCGGACCTGCAGCAGCGCTTCCTCGTCACCCCCTGCCGCGATCTCGCCGACCTCGCGGCCCGCCTCGCCCACATCCGCGACCTCGTCGCCGGCCTCGGCCCCGGCTACCTCCTCGACCTGGTCACCGCGACGCTGGCGGACGTCGAAGCGCTCCGCCGCGACCCCGGAACCCGTTAGATCGAAGGCGCCCGCGACCGATGCGCGTCCTCCTCCTCACCCACGCCTTCAACTCCCTGGCGCAGCGGCTCTTCGTCGCGCTTCGCGAACGGGACCACCAGGTCTCGGTCGAGTTCGACATCAACGACCGCGTCAGCGAGGAGGCGGTGCATCTGTTCCGGCCGGACGTCGTCCTGGCGCCCTTCCTCAAGCGGGCGATCCCGGAGAGCATCTGGCGCCGGGTGCCGTCGCTCGTCGTCCATCCCGGCATCCGGGGCGACCGCGGCCCGTCGGCCCTCGACTGGGCGATCCTCAGGGGTGAGCGGGACTGGGGGGTGACCGTGCTCCAGGCCGAGGCCGAGCTCGATGCCGGCCCGGTGTGGGCGTCGGTCGAGTTCCCGACGCGCTCGTGCGCGAAGTCGAGCCTCTATCGCAACGAGGTCGCGGACGCCGCCGAGCGCGCGGTGCTGGCGGCGATCGAGCGCCTGGCCGCCGGTGGCTTCGCGCCCGAGCGCATCGACCCCGCGCGTCCCGACGTTCGCGGCCGGCCGAGCCCGGCGGTGGCCCAGGCCGACCGCGCCATCGACTGGCGCCGCGACGACACCCTCACCGCCTTGCAGAAGATCCGCTCGGGCGACGGCCGGCCGGGCGTGCGGGACGAGATCCTGGGCCTCCCGGTCTGGCTCTTCGACGCCCACGCCGAGCCCCGCCTCACGGGTCCGCCCGGCGCCGTCATCGGGTGGCGCGAGGGCGCGATCCTCAGGGCCACCGCCGACGGCGCCGTCTGGATCGGGCATCTCAGGGCTCGCGCCGACGGCGAGGCCACCTTCAAGCTGCCGGCGACGATGGTGCTGGCCGACCGCCTCGCCGGCATCGCCGAGGTCGCCGAGCAGGACGGCCCCGGCTACCGCGACATCTGGTACGACGAGGAGGACGCGGTCGGCTTCCTTCACTTCGCTTTCTACAACGGCGCGATGTCGGCCCGCCACTGCCAGCGCCTGCGTGCCGCCTACGCCCGCGCCCGTGCGCGCCCGACCCGGGTGCTGGTGTTGATGGGCGGCCCGGACTTCTGGTCCAACGGCATGCACTTGAACGTCATCGAGGCCGCCGCCAGCGCCGCCGACGAATCCTGGCGCACCATCAACGCCATCGACGACTTGGTCCTCGACATCATCACCACCGGGGACAAGCTCACCCTCGCCGCGCTGCACGGCAACGCCGGCGCCGGCGGCGTGTTCCTGGCGCTCGCCGCCGACCGCGTCGTCGCCCGCGACGGCATCGTCCTCAACCCCCACTACAAGGGCATGGGCAACCTCTACGGCTCCGAGTACTGGACCTACCTGCTGCCGAGGCGCGCCGGCCCCGAGCGCGCCGGGATCGTCACCGAGGCGCGCCTGCCGATGGGGACCCGCGAGGCGCTCCGCCTCGGCCTCATCGACGACCGGCTCGAGGGCGACGTGCCGGCGTTCCGCCGCCGGCTCCGGGCGCTGGTCCGGGACCTCGCCCGCGACCCGGCGCTGCCGGCGCTCCTGCGGGAGAAGCGGGCGAGGCGTGCCGCCGACGAGAGCGAACGGCCGCTCGCCAGCTACCGCGCGGCCGAGCTCGAGCGCATGCGCCTCAACTTCTACGGCTTCGATCCCAGCTACCACGTGGCCCGCTACACCTTCGTCCACGACCTGCCGAAGTCGCGCACGCCGCTCACCGTCGCCCTCCATCGCCGCAACCCGGCCGCCGAGCGGCGGCGCTACTCCGGCGCGGGCGTCCGGCGGTAGGCTTCCGGCACGAAGAACAG
Source organism: uncultured Rhodospirillaceae bacterium (assembly GCA_964420325.1). Taxonomy (GTDB): domain Bacteria; phylum Pseudomonadota; class Alphaproteobacteria; order Rhodospirillales; family Defluviicoccaceae; genus CAYQSU01. The sequence continues at coordinate 31,369 of CAYQSU010000037.1, forward strand.
GTGGTCGGTGTCGGCCGCCTTCCGGTGGCAGTCGTGGCAGAAGGCGAGGCTCGCCCGGCCCGCCTCGGTCGCCGTGTCGCCGAACAGGCTGCCGTCCGGCATGATCATCACGTAGCGCCAGTCGGCGGTCTCCGGACTGGCGCCGGAGGGAAGCTTCTCCATCAGGAACAGCGCGCCGGCGTGCAGCCCGCCCTCCCCGGTATAGGTGAAGCTGTCCTTGGCGATGATGGCGCCGGGCGGCAGGACGACGCCCGGCCGCAGGTCGCCGTAGCCGGCGTCGGCCGCCACCCGGTTGGCGTAGCTGTTGACGTAGCGGTTGCCGTGGGTCTCCGAGAGGTAGGGCGCGTCGTTGAAGCGCCGCCACCGCGTGTAGGCGCGCGCCGCCGGCTCGCCCGAGACCGCGAAGGCCGCCGCCATGCCGGCGGCGAGGTGGCCATAGGCGGCGAGCGCATCGGCCTTGCCGAGCACGCCGGCGTGATCGAGCTCGAGGTGGCGGTCGGGCCTCAGCGGGTCCTCGCCCGCGAAGGCGAGGCCGGCGACGACGACGACGGCGGCGGCGCCGCACCGACCGGATATGCCCCTGCCCATGGCCTTCCCTCTCCCTGGAGCCACCGCAAGGCCGAGCAGTATGCGCCGCTCCCGCCCGCCGTCATCGCGCCGGTTGCGCACCTCACGGCGTTTTGATCGCCGTCGGCCCGCCTCGCCCGCGGCGGGAAGCCCTGAGCCGCCACCGTCAGCGCGGCGCCGGCGGATGGACGAGGCGCGCCACCTCGGCCTCGAGCCCGGCCGAATCGACGACCACGACGTGGCCGTGCTCGACCCGCACCAGGCCCTGCCGCTCCCAGTGGCCGAGCGAGCGGTTGACCGCCTCCCGCGTCGTCCCTGCCATCTTCGCCAGCATGGCCTGCGAAAGCCGCACCCGCCGGCCGTCCGCGGCCGGCTCGCCCTGGTGCTCGGCCAGGCCCAGGAGCCGCTTGGCGAGCCTTGCCCGGGCGCTCGTCACGTGCAGGTCCTCGATGGTCTCGTCGGCGGCCCTGAACCGCTCGCAGATCAGGCGCAGCAGCGCCAGCGGCGCGGCGGCGGAGCGTTCGAGGAAGTCGACGAAGGCGTCCCTGGGGATCGCCAGCACGTCCGTCCCCTCGATCGCGGTCGCATCGGCGGTGCGCGGCCCGCCGTCGACGGCGGCGACCTCGCCGAACAGCTCGCCCGGCCCCATGACGTCGAGCACGATCGGCCGGCCGTCGATCGACCGGGACGCGATCGCCACCCGGCCCGAGGCGACGATCATCACCGCCGTGCCGGCGTCGCCCTTCTGGAAGATCGCCTCGCCGGCGCCATACCGCCGGCGAGTGGCGGCGGCGGCGAGCCGCGCGCACGCCTCGGCCGCCTCGGCCTGGGCCACCCCAAGCCGCGCGAGCCACTGACCGACGATCGCGTCCTTCTCCATCGCCCTCCCCCAGTGCCGCACCGAAGAAGTATGCGTCCCTTGCCGCACCGTTCAACCCGGAAGCGCCGCGGCGGGGGCCGAAGTGTGATCCACCCCCAAAAGAGTTTGTCCGCACCCGCTTGGGGTGTGCGTGCTTCCAACCTCTTGATCAGGGTCACTTTTTCGCCGCCGCCGCCCCCGGCGGCAACGGTCGGAGCCCAACAAACCCCCACACGGGGGTCAACGATCCGCGTGACCGCGGGCGCGGTTTGTGGCATGAAGACGTCGGTTCCGAGCGCTTCGCAGCAAGGCGCCGCGGAGGGGATCCATGGGGTAACGAAGGACGGGAGTGAGGCCATGACATCGAGCACAACGGGATACCGCACCCTTCTCGCCGCCGCTGCGTTCGGCACGGCGCTG
>CAYQSU010000038.1:0-32838 GCA_964420325.1 uncultured Rhodospirillaceae bacterium
GCGAAGCTTCGCCACCTCCGTCGATTACCTGCGAAGAGAGGCCGGATCGGTGCACACGCGCGCGGGCGAGCTGTCGGAGTATTGCCGCGAGCGCGGTTTTGCCCAGTTCATCGCGATGGCCTGGATGCTGCGCGGTTGGTCGCTCACGGCGCAAGGTGATACGGAGGAAGGACTTGCGCTGATCCACACAGGGATGCAGGCGATCCGCGCCACCGGCTTTCGCCGCCTGGCGTTCCAGCTTGCGCTTCTGGCCGAGGCCTGCTCCTGGGTCGGCGAGTTCGAACGCGGGCTTGCGGCGGTTGCCGAGGCGGAGGCGGCGATCGAGAGCACGGGCGAGCACCTCTGGGAGGCCGAGGTGCTTCGCCTCAAAGGCCTGCTCCTGCTCGCGCGTTCGGCATCCGACCGGAATGCGGCCGAGGCCTGCTTCAGGAGAGCGATCGACGTCGCCCGGCAACAGGACGCCAAGTGGTTCGAGCTTCGCGCTGCGACGGGTCTTGCCGAGCTTTGGTCGGGAGAGGGCAGGAGTGCGGATGCCTCGCGGATGCTCGCACCCGTCTGCGACTGGTTTACCGAAGGCTTCGACACGATCGATGTGAGGACGGCGAGATCCGTTCTCGAGGGGCTGCGCCGCTGACTGCGGCCGTCCGCGGACGGCTCAGCCCTTGCCTTCCCCGGTCTCGTCGATCACCGCGGCGAGGCTCGCCGAGCGCGCCGTCGCCACCGTCTCGAGGTGCGACTTGATATCGGGGTGGATGCCGAGGAACCTGTCGAGCTTCGCCTTGTCGAGCGTCAGGAGATCGCAGTAGCCGAGGGCGACGATGTCGGCGGTCCGCCTCCGGTTCTCGAGCAGCGCGATCTCACCGAAGAACTCGCCGCGGCCGCGGCGGACGGTGCCTCCCGGGAACCGCACCTCGACGGCGCCGGAGGAGATGAAGAACAGGCGGTCGCCGTGGTCGCCCCGGCGCACGATGAACTCGCCCGGCACGGCGAGGCGGGACCGGAACAGCCGGCACACCTTCCTCAGCTCCGCCGCGTCGAGGCCGGAAAACAGCTGGAGCCTGCCGATCATCGCCGGGATCTCGAGGCCGAGATCGAGATGCGCCTTCCGTTCCGTCCGCAGACGGCGCTGCCGGGCCAGCACGTCGCGCCGGAGATGGTCGTAGACCTCGCGGCCGAGGAGACCCTCCCGGCGCAGGGTCTCGTACCGCCCGGCCTCCTCCCGCAGCGCCAGCGCGCGGATGAACCGGTCGGCCAGTGCCTGGGCGAAGGCCGGATACTGGAGCCGCATCGCCTCGAGGGCTTCGCCGGTCGTGGCGATCCGCCGGTCGACGATCGTCCGCGTCAGCCGGGCGATGCGCGCACCGAAGGTGGCCCTGATTCGCGAGTCGGTGAACTGGCCCAGCTCCGCCAGCACCAGGCCGACCGCCTCCACCATCTCGAAGCGCTGGGCGAGGCGGGTGGCGAGGAGCCTCTCGACGCGGAGGTGGCGGTGGAGGGCGTGGGCGAACCGGAACGACGGTCGGAACGCCAGAACCCGGCGCGCCGCCCCGGCGTAGCCGGTGCGCCCGCCCGCCTGGGCGGCCTCGACGAGGCGCTCGGCATGGCGCACCAGCCGCTTTTCCACGGTCGGCGACACCGCCTGGCGGCCGTGGTGCTGGATGATCAGCTCCCGCTCGCGGTTGGCGAGGGCGACCAGCGCGATCGCCAGCCGCTCGCGCTCGCGAGGCTGCTGCGCTTCGGCCGCTCCGCGCGCCGCGGCCTCCGCCATCCGCTCCTCGTACTGCCGAAGCACCGGCTCGACGGCCGGCGGCGGGAGCTGGTAGCGGTCGCCCGCCGTCTTCACCGCCTGCGCGACCCCGGCCAGGGACAGCGCCAGGATGTGGTCGCGGAGCATCACGTCCCGCGGCGCAAGCTGGTCGAGCCTGAGCCGGCGGATCACCGCACCGAGCGTGGTGCCGTTGGCGAACAGGGTGAACAGCACGAAGCCGGTGGCGGTCACCGCGACCAGGCGCTTGACCTCGGCATCGAGTGCCGGGTTCTCGACGACGGCGAGTGCCAGCGCCAGCGTCACGGCGCCGCGGAGCCCGCCCCACAGGATCGCGGTCTTGTACTGCCAGCCGACCGGCTTGGTGAGCCTGAGGAGGCTGAGCAGCGGCAGCAGCAGGAACAGCACCGCGGCGCGGGCGACGAAGGCGACGACGACGAGCGTCAGGATGATCAGCGCGTCGAGAAAGCCGAGGTTCGGGATCAGCTTCGGCACCAGGATCGCCGTCAGGATGAACACCAGCGACCCGGCCCAGAAGGCGACCTGCTCCCAGACGTTGAGCAGATGCTGCCAGTTCTCCGGCGTGAACGCGGTCCGGCCGCGGGCGCTGACGACGAGGCCGAGGGCGACGACGGCCACCACGCCGGAGACCTCGAACACCTGCTCCGAGGCGATGAACACGACATAGGGGGCGGCCACCGTCAGCGTCGTCTCTGCGGCCTTGATGTGGTCGAGCCGGCGGACGGCGACGAGGAGAAGCTGGCCGGCGAGCAGTCCGGCCAGGGATCCGCCGACGAAGGCGATGACGAAGCGCAGGCCGGCGTCGGCGGGGTCCAGAGGCTCGCCCCGCACCAGCATGGCGAGCAGGAGGCCGAACAGCGCGATCGCCGCGGCGTCGTTGAGCAGGCTCTCGCCCTCGACCAGGCGCGAGAGCCTCGCCGGCGCGCCGATGTCGCGGAAGATCCCGACCACGGCGGAGGGGTCGGTGGTGGCGACGACCGATCCGAGCAGCAGGCAGGCGACGAGGGCGATGCCGAACAGCCAGGCGAGGCTCAGCCCGACGAGCGCGGTGGTGACGACCACCGCGACGATGGCGAGCAGGAGGATCGGCGCGGCATCGTCCTTGATCCGCACGGCATCGATGGTCAGCGCCGCCTGGAACAGGAGCAGCGGCAGGAAGATGTAGATGAAGGTGGCGGAGTCGAGCGGCAGGTTGACGATCGGCGCGACGATGTCGTCGAGGCGGTCGGTGAGCGGCGTGTAGAGGAGGAACGAGGCGAGCACGCCGATACCGACGCCGACGCCGGCGAGGAGCACGGCCGGCGGAGTCCTCAGGCGCTCGGCCAGCGGCTGCAGCGCGGCGATGACGATGAGGAGCAGGGCGATGACGAGAACGACGGTCGTCAGTTCCAGCACCATCGAAGTCCTCCCGCGCCCCGCCCCGAGGCCCGGCCCGCTTATAGGCGTCCGCCACCGCCCGGTCCAGGACCCGGTCGTCGTCCCACGAGGTGGGCAGACCGGCCGCGATCTTCGGGCGGCGGGGGGACCATGCGCCGCATCGTGGCACCGCATTTCGCCGAGACGGCGACCCTGCCCGGCGCGCGGCCTCGGCGCGGAACGCTGTCATCGGGTGGCCCTAACACCCCTCGGTCCCCCGCTCCATGACGTCGATCCGACGCAGCCTTGCCGCGCATTCCCCCGTACGGTCGAGACGGCCGTGTCGCGGTTGTCGACCTTCGGCCACAGGCCCCAGGCCGACCTGGCGAAGTCGATCGTCACCGGGCCTGCCGGCCGCCAGGCGGAGCGCCGCGGCCTGGTCGTGGACACGCCTCGCTAGGCCGACCACGGATCGATCAGCGCGATGCCGGTGCCGTCGAAGTGACGGGTGTTGCGGGTGGCGAGGATGGCCTTGCGGGCGGCGACGATGCCGGCGATCTGCACATCGCGAATCTCGACCGGCCGTCCTGCGCCCCGCTGCCGGCCTGCGATCACCGCGGACGCCGCGGCCGCGGCCGCATCGAACGGCAGCACCCGGCCGGCGAGGTCCTCGTCCAGGGCCTCGTTGAACGCCGCCTCCAGGGTCTTCCGTCGGCGCCCGTCGGCCAGGATCTCGAGGCCGAAGCGGACCTCGAAGGTGGTGATCGCAGTCGTCCAGATCGACTCGGGCGGCTGGGCGTCGAGCCAGTCGACGACGACCGGATCGGCCGCCCGGCGCATCAGGGCCGAGAGGACGTTGGTGTCGAGGACGATCACGCGCCGAACTCGGCCGGACGCGCCGGCTGGCCGCGCAGCTCGGGAACGTCCTCATCGAGGCCGATGCCGGCGAATCGGGCGCGGAGCCGGGAGCCCAACGGCGGCAGGGGTGCTCCTTCCTCCCGGACCGCGTTGCTGAGGATCTCGCGCACCTCCTCCTCGGTGCTACGGCCGTGCCGGCGCGCGCGCCGCTGCAGCTTCGTCTTCACGTCGTCATCCAGGTTGCGCACCACGAGCTGAGCCATTGCCGTCCTCCATAATCGATATCATGATATCGAACTCGACCCGGCTCCCGCAAGCTCTCGAGGCGGCCCGGCATCGGCACCGGTGCGTGCTCCCTTCGTCGGTCCTCCTCGGAAGGCAGGATCGGCGCGGGGCGCCGCCCCGTCGTTGACCAAAGCGTGCCGGAAGCGCAGGGCCGCATCCGCCACAGCCGGGACGAAAGCCACGACTCGGCGATGGCGGACAACCCGCCGCAGAGTCGTGCGTCTTGTCAGATCATCGTTGTATAACGTTTTTCTGACCACGGACCGGGCGTCGTGAAGCGGCGCAAGCCGTCGCGCGAGCATCGCATCTTGTCGCGTCTCGGTGCATGCTCTGCGTCCGCTTGCGGCTCGCCGCGGCGTGGGCGGGAGTCGGCGGCGGCGGTGATCGGCATGCGGGCCTACGACGTCTATGCGCACGCCGACGGCGACGGCAAGGCGGTGGCCTCGGGCTTCAGCTGGCCCGCGTTCCTCGTCGGCCCGGCCTGGGCGTTCCTCAACCGGCTGTGGTGGCCGATGCTGCTGATGGCCCTGATCGAGGGCTATCTCGCCGCCGCCGCCCTCGCCGCCGCCGGCGTGCTGGAGGGCAGGCCGGGCGACGCCGGGCCGGCGACGCTGCCGCTTCTCGCCGCGCTCTTCCTCTTCCATCGCTTCGTCGTCGGCCGGCTCGCCCACGGCTGGCAACGGAACCGCCTCCTCGACCGCGGCTACCGGCTGGTCGCACAGGGGGTCGGGGCGCGCTCGGACCGCGAGGCGGTGACCACGGTGATGCCCGAACTCATCCGCGCCCACCCCTGGGTCAAGCGGGCGCTGGCGCTGGCCGCCCGCGGCGAAAACAACGACGCCGCCATCGTCCTCGAGCGCATCGTCCGCGAGGGGACCTACGACCGCAACATGGTCCGCTTCGCCGAGGCCGAGCTCAGGCGCATCGAGCGCCGCCGCCGGGAGTCCGCGGAAGAGGCCGAGGCCGGCCCAGGCTAAGGGCAGGGCGGCCGGGCGGTGAACGCGGCAGCCTGCTCGAGGGCGCGGGCGGCGCGAAACAGCGCCACCTCGTCGAACGGCTTCGCGATCAGCTGAAGCCCGAGCGGCAACCCACGCCGCGACAGCCCTGCCGGCACCGAGATGGCGGGAAGGCCGGCGAGACTCGACGGCACGGTGAACACGTCGTTGAGGTACATGGTGATGGGATCCTCCATCTTCTCGCCGATGGCGAACGCGTCCGACGGCGCGGTCGGCGTCAGCAGCACGTCTACCCTGGCGAAGGCGTCGCGGAAGTCGCGGGCGATCAGCGTCCGCACCTGCTGCGCCTTGAGGTAGTAGGCGTCGTAGTAGCCGGCCGACAGCACATAGGTGCCGATCAGGATCCGCCGCCGCACCTCGGCGCCGAAGCCCGCGCCGCGGGTGTTCTCGTACATCTCGTCGAGGCTCGCGCCCTCGACCCTGAGGCCGTAGCGGACACCGTCGTAGCGGGCGAGGTTGGAGGAGGCCTCGGCGGGGGCGACGATGTAGTAGGTGGGGAGCGCGTAACGGGTGTGCGGCAGCGACACCTCGTCGACGCGGGCGCCGGCCGCCTCGAGCCAGCTGATGCCCCGCCGCCACAGGGCGTCGATCTCGCCAGCCAGGCCGTCGAGGCGGTACTCGCGGGGGACGCCGACCCGGAGGCCCCGCACGTCTCCCGAGAGCGCCCGGGCGAAGTCGGGAACGTCGAGCGGCGCCGAGGTCGAATCCCTGGCGTCGTGACCGGCCATCGCGCCCAGCATCAGGGCGCAGTCCTCGACGCTGCGGGCCATCGGGCCGGCCTGGTCGAGGCTGGAGGCGAAGGCGACGATGCCCCAGCGCGAGCAGCGGCCGTAGGTCGGCTTCATGCCGACGATGCCGCAGAACGCCGCCGGCTGGCGGATCGATCCGCCGGTGTCGGTGCCGATGGCGGCGATGGCCAGCCGGCCCGCCACCGCCGCCGCCGAGCCGCCGGAGGAGCCTCCCGGCACCAGGTCCCTGCCGTCCGGGCCGCGCCACGGGTTCCGGACCGGGCCGAAGTGGCTGGTTGCGTTGGACGAGCCCATGGCGAACTCGTCGAGGTTGGTCTTGCCGAGCATCACCGCCCCGGCCGCCTCGAGCCTCGCGGTGACGGTCGACTCGTAGGTGGGCGTGAAGCCTTCGAGGATGTGCGAGGCCGCGGTCGTCGGCACGCCCTCGGTGCAGAACAGGTCCTTGACGGCGATCGGGATGCCGTCGAGCGGGCCGTGCGTGCGGCCGGCGGCACGCCTGGCGTCGGACTGGCCGGCGCGCTCGATGGCAAGCTCGGCGGTCTCGGTGACGAAGGCGTTGAGGTCGCGCCTGGCCGCCATCGCCTCGAGGTGGGCGCGGGCGAGTTCGACGGCGGAGACCTGTCCCGCCGCGAGCGCGGCGCTGGCCTCGGCGAGGGAGAGATCGGTCAGCTCCCCCGTCACTCGACGACCTTGGGCACGGCGAAGAATCCGTCCGCCGCCTCCGGCGCATTGGCGAGGATCTGGTCGCGGATGTTGCCTTCGGTCACCTCGTCGGCGCGCTCGGGCAGCGTCATCTGGGCGACGCTGGTCATCGGCTCGACGCCGTCGGTGTCGACCTCGGCGAGCTGCTCGACCCAGCCGATGATGCGGGAGAGCTCGCCCGCCAGCGCATCGAGCTGGTCGTCCGCAACGCGGATGCGGGCGAGGGTGGCGACGGTGCGGACGGTGGCGCGGTCGAGGGACAAGGCGAACCTTCGGGGCGGGCGTCGCAACGGCGGCGCACGCTAGCACCGCCCTTCCCGCCGCGCAACCGGCCCGCCACCGGGCGCTGTTCGGGCCTCGGGCTCGACTTCCGGGATGTCGGCGCTTAAGAGAACGGCAGCTGGGAGCCGCGCCATGGCCGTCGTCGACCTCTCTGCCTTGTTCGCCCTCAGGGGCTCGGAACGCCGTCTCTTGGGCCTCGACGTCGGCACCAGGACGATCGGGCTCGCGCTCTCGGACGTCCTTCTCACCGTGGCGACGCCGCTCGCGACGCTCGGCCGGACCCGCTTTCGCCAGGACGCCCGGGCGATCGGTGCGCTGGTCGAGCGGCACGGCGTCGGCGGTCTCGTCATCGGCCTGCCGATCGGCATGGACGGCCGGGAGGGGCCGCGTTGCCAGTCGGTGCGGCAGTTCACCGCCGACCTCCTCGGCGTCGTCGATCTGCCGGCGGCGTTCTGGGACGAGCGGTTGTCGACGCAGGCGGTCGAGCGGCTGCTGATCGCCGAGGCCGACATGAGCCGGGCCAAGCGCCGCCGCGTCATCGACAAGATGGCCGCGGCCTACATCCTGCAGGGGGCACTCGATGCGCTGGCCTTCAGGCGCCGCACCGAGGATGCTCCGGAGTGACCGAAGTGCTCTCGGCGCTGGCTCCGGTGTTCGCGGTCATACTGGTCGGCTTCGCCGGCCGGCGCCTCGAGCTGGTGCCCCAGGTCTTCTGGGAGCCGGCGGAGCGGGTGACGTTCTATCTGTTCTTTCCGACGCTGCTGGTCAGCACCATCGCCGGGGCCGATCTCCGGGATCTCCAGGTGGCGCCGATGCTTCTGGCCTCGCTCGGCGCCATCGCGCTCGTCGTCGCCTTGGCGTTCGCGGTGCGACGGCTTCTCCGACTCGACGGACCGGCGCTCAGCTCGCTGATCCAGAGCGGCATCCGGCCGAACGTCTACGTGGCGCTGGCGGCGGCGGCGGCGCTCTACGGCGATGCCGGGCTGACGCTGGCGAGCGTGTGCCTGGCGGTGATCGTCCCCTTCGTCAACGCCATCGCCGTCCTCGCTCTGGTCCGCCACGCCGCGCCGGGCGGCGCGCCGCTCGGCTGGCGGCGGACGGCGGCTCCGGTGCTGCAGAACCCCTTGATCCTCGCCTGTCTCGCCGGCCTCGCGCTCAACCTCTCCGGCCTCGGCCTGCCGCCGGTGATCGGACCGACCCTGGAGATCCTCGGCCGCGCCTCGCTTCCCATCGCTCTCCTCGCCGTCGGCGCCGGCCTCGATCCCGGCGCCGTGCGTGCCGCCGGGCCGGCGGTGGCGGTCGCCTCCGGCCTCAAGCTCGTCGTCCTGCCGCTCTTGACCCTGGCGCTCAGCCGGGCTCTCGGCGCCGGTGCCGGCGAGACGGCGATCGCCGTCCTCTACGCGTCGGTGCCGGTGTCGGTCACGGCCTACGTGATGGCCCGCCAGATGGGTGGCGATTCGGCGATCATGGCAGGGTCGATCACGGCGTCGACACTGGCGGCGATGGTCACCATGCCGGCCGTCCTGCTCCTGGTGTGACGCGCTTGCTCTCGTCCGGACCGCGCCCCTATAGTGGCGGCCGATGAACGCCGCCGACGGCTCGATCACCTTTTCCCGTCGTCACCTGCTCGGCATCGAGGGCCTGTCTCCCTTGGAGATCTCGCTGCTCCTCGACCGTTCCGAGGCCTATGTCGAGCACAACCGCCGGGCCGACAAGAAGCGCTCGGCCCTCCGCGGCCGGACCATCATCAACCTGTTCTTCGAGTCCTCGACCCGCACCCGCACCTCGTTCGAGCTGGCGGGCAAGCGCCTCGGCGGCGACGTCATCACCATGTCGGTGTCGACGAGCGCGGTGAAGAAGGGCGAGACGCTGCTCGATACGGCGATGACGCTGAACGCCATGCATCCCGACGTTCTGGTCGTCCGCCATCCCGAGTCCGGGGCGGTCAAGCTGTTGTCGGAAAAGGTCAACTGTGCGGTCGTCAACGCCGGCGACGGCAGCCACGAGCATCCCACCCAGGCACTCCTTGACGCGCTCACCATCCGTCGGCGGCTCGGGCGGCTGAGCGGCCTCAAGGTGGCGATCTGCGGCGACATCCTGCATTCGCGCGTGGCCCGCTCCAACATCCACCTGTTGACGATCATGGGTGCCAGCGTCCGCCTGGTGGCGCCGCGAACGCTCCTGCCGGCGTGCGCCGAGCGCCTCGGCGTCCAGGTCTTCCACGACATGAACGCCGGCCTCGAGAGCTGCGACATCGTGATGATGCTGCGCCTGCAGACCGAGCGGATGCGGGGCAACTTCCTGCCGTCGATCCGCGAGTACTTCCACTTCTTCGGTCTCGACTACGCGAAGCTCGGCCGCGCCAACCCCGAGGCGCTGATCATGCACCCGGGACCGATGAACCGCGGCGTCGAGATCGACTCCGAGGTCGCCGACGATTTCAGCCGCAGCGTCATCCACGAGCAGGTGGAGATGGGGGTTGCCGTGCGCATGGCGTGCCTCGAGCTGTTGGGCCGGAACCTGCCGGAACCGTCGCCGCGAAACGCCTGAGGGCGGGCAGGGGGACCGGGGCGGGGCCATGACCTTCCAGATCGACGCGGCGCCGGGACGAATCGCCTTCATCAACGCCCGGCTCCTCGATCCGGCTTCGGGCCTCGACGTCATGGGCGAACTGCTCACCGATGGCGAGGTGATCGCCGACTTCGGCCCGGGACTGTTCGCCGGCGCGATTCCCGAAGGCGCCGCGGTCGTCGACTGCCGGGGCCTCTGCCTCTCTCCCGGGCTCGTCGACATTCGCGTCCAGCTGCGCGAGCCCGGCGAGGAGCACAAGGGGACGCTCGCCTCGACCGGACGGGCGGCGACCGCGGGCGGCGTCACCTCGATGGTCTGTCTGCCCAACACCATCCCCTGCATCGACGACATGTCGGTCGTCGAGTTCGTCGCCCGCCGGGCGCGGCTGCTCGGCCTCAGCAAGGTCTATACGTACGGCGCGATCACCAAGGGGTTGAAGGGTGAGACCCTGGCCGAGATGGGCATGCTCGCCGAGGCCGGCGCGATCGCGTTCACCGACGGGGTCAAGGCAGTGGGCAGCGCCCAGGTCATGCGCCAGGCGCTCGACTACGCCCGCACCTTCGATCTCCTGCTCGTCGAGCACCCGGAGGAGCCGACGCTGGCCGACGACGGCGACATGAACGCGGGCGAGATGGCGACCCGGCTCGGCCTTGCGGGGATCCCGCGGGAGGCCGAGGTGATCATGGTCGAGCGCGATCTCCGGCTGGTTGAGCTGACCGGCGGGCGCCTGCATTTCGCCCACGTCTCCACCGCCGCGACGATCGCGGCCATCCGTCGGGCGAAGCAGCGGGGACTGGCGGTGACCTGCGACACCGCGCCGCCCTATTTCGCCCTCAACGAGAACGCCGTCGGCGACTACCGCACGTTCGCCAAGCTGTCGCCGCCGCTGCGCGCCGAAGAGGATCGCCGCGCCGTCATCGAGGCGCTCGCCGACGGCGCCATCGACGCCATCGCCTCCGACCATGCGCCCCAGGACGAGGACGCCAAGCGGCTGCCGTTCGGCCAGGCCGCCTTCGGCGGCATCGGCCTGGAGACGCTGCTGCCGGTCTCCCTCGAGCTGTTCCACAACCGCCAGCTCGGCCTCCTCGACGTGCTCGGCCTCCTGACCTGCAAGCCGGCGCGCCTGCTCGGGCTCCCCGCCGGCCGGCTGGCCAGGGGTGCCGCCGCCGACCTGATCCTGTTCGATCCCGAGCGGGCCTGGCAGGTCCGCGAGCACGAGCTGCACAGCAAGTCGAAGAACACCCCCTTCGACTACCGGCCGGTCCAGGGCCGGGTGCTGCTGACGACGGTCGACGGCCGCCGCGTGTTCTCGTTCGATCGCTGACCGATGCCGGTCGACGACGGGCCGCTCTACGCCGTCCATCAGCTGGCCGGTCTCGTCGGCTATCTCCTCGGCTCGATCCCGTTCGGGCTGATTCTCACCCGGCTCTCCGGGCTCGGCGACGTCCGCCGCATCGGCTCCGGCAACATCGGCGCCACCAACGTGCTGCGCACCGGGCGCAAGGACCTGGCGGCGGTGACCCTCGTGCTCGATGCCGGCAAGGGTGCGGCGGCGGCGTGGATCATGGCGCTGTGGAACGCCGACGCCGGCCTGATCGCCGGGCTGTTCGCGGTGATCGGCCACAACTTCCCGGTCTGGCTCAAGTTCCGCGGCGGCAAGGGAGTGGCGACCACGCTCGGCGTGCTGGCCGCGCTCGCCTGGCCGGTTGGGCTGGTGGCGTGCGCGATCTGGCTCGCGACGGCGCTCGTCCTCCGCTACTCGTCCCTGGCGGCGCTGGCGGCGCTGGCTGCCTCACCGTTTCTGATGCTGGCGCTCGCCGACGAGAAGCGCACGGTGATCGCGGCGCTGCTCGCCGTTCTGGCCTTCATCCGCCACCATCAGAACATCCGCCGCCTGCTGCGCGGAGAGGAGCCGAGGATCGGGGCCGGGATGGACCCAACCGACGGGCCCGGCACCGGCTAGCCGGGTGGCGGCGCATCAGCGGTGAGAGAGGTCCGGGCCGAGGGCGCCGAAGGGGCGACCCTCCGGCCGCGTTCAGTCGGTTCCGGAGAAGATCTCCCAGTAGCGAGTGCGATCGTGGGGATCCTCGAGCGCGTCGACGCGCGGCTCCATGTCCGCGGGCAGGCTGAACCAGGTGCCGGGCGATGCGCTCGACAAGCGGCTCTCCAGGGCGGTCGAATAGGAGATTCCCTTCATCGGATGCGAGAAGCTGTTCATTGTGGCCTTCCAGCAGTTTCATCCCCTGCGCGCGATCCGCTTCTCGAAGGCATCGTCCTCTGCGGCGGACCGCTGGCTTTGGCGAAGCCGGACTCGAGCCCCCGTAAGGGAGAGGCGCCCCGCCTTCGCGCATTCATGGTTACAAAGAACCGTGCGATGTCAACGGCTATCATGAAATCGCGCGGTCGATTGCCGGACCGGGTGTGTCGCAAACGCCACAAGGAGGCCGCCCGCTCGGCATCGCCGCCGGATCCGCGCCCGCGCGCCGTCACCCGGCCTATGCGTGGCCGGCGAAAGTTCCCGAGTCGTCCGCCTAGCGGCCCTCGGCGATGGCCGCCACCGCGGCGCGGAGGGGCTCCGCCTGCGGGTTCTCGGCCGTCCGGTGCACGAGGATCTCGATCGGTCGCACCGGCCGGCCGTAGTATCCCCGGTTCCAGCTGTCCTTGGTCTCGACGACGGCACCTTCGAGGTTGACGCCGGCGTATGCCCCCTTCGAGCGCGCCCACGCCAGCACGTCCGCCGTCTGCACCTTGCCGCCGATGCCGACGGGACCCGCCGCGATGCTCGCGTCGCCGCCGAGCTTGAAGGTGCCGCCGAGAAGGGCGTCCATGCCCCGGTCGGTCATCACCAGCATCACGATCTCCGAGACCTCGCCGCCGATCTGCAGGCCGAGGGTGACGGAGCCGAGCACATAGTAGGCAGGATAGCTCCAGACGCCGGAGGCGGTGTCCTGCGACAGCATCGCTCCGTGACCGCCGCTGGCGCCAACGATGAAACCGCCCTTGATGCTTGTCGGGATGATCAGCACCCCCTTGGCGCCGCCGAGCAGCGTCCGGAACCGGCCAAGCTCCGGGTCGGCGGCGAAATGGGCGATGGTCGTCTCGGCCTTCTTGACGAACAGCTCAGCCTCCAACCGGTCGTCTGCAGCCGCCAACGGGGCCGCAAGCATCAGGGCGACAGCCGCGATCACGCGTGCAAAGGGTCGAGCCAGCATGGGCGTTTCTCCTCAAAGCCGGAACGGTTCTCGGAAGCCACGGAAGGCGGGGTCCCTTCGCCTCGGGGGCGTCGCCCGCCGGCGAGCCGCCCGTGGGTTGTTACGGTCCCTTGTCTGCCGTTGACAAGCGAAAAGTCGTCGCGTCGCCCGCCGCCGGGGTGCTCTGCCGGAACTCCGCCGCGTTGACGGTCAGGTAAGGTCGAGGCGGCACACTGCAGCCTGCGGGCTTCGCAGCTGGGGGATTAGCGTGTCGACGACGAAAAGGCGTGTTCTCACCGATGCCGAACGGCTGGACTGGCTTCGGCTGATCCGCACCGAGAATGTCGGCCCCCGCATCTTTCGACACGTGCTGCAACGGTTCGGATCCGCGGCCGCAGCGCTCGCTGCCCTGCCGACACTCTCTCGTCGCGGCGGCCGTCTGTCCGGGATCGCCGTATGCTCGCGGGAGGCGGCGGAGCGTGAGTTCGACGCGCTCGCCGCCGTCGGCGCTCGCCTCATCGCGTTCATCGAGGCCGACTATCCGCCCGCGCTCAGCCCCATCGACGATGCGCCGCCGCTGATCAGCGTGATCGGCGATGCGAGCCTTCTCCTGAAGCCGGCGATCGCCGTCGTCGGCAGCCGCAACGCCTCGCTGAACGGGCGCCGTCTCGCCGCGAGCCTGGCGAGAGATCTCGGCGCCGCGGGCGTTGTCGTCGTCTCCGGGCTTGCCCGCGGCATCGACGCCGCGGCTCATTCCGCTGCCCTCGAGACCGGAACGGTTGCCGTCCTGGCGGGTGGCGTGGACGTCGTCTATCCCGAGGAGAACCGGGAACTCTACACCAAGGTGGCCCGTGCGGGCGTGCTGGTGTCCGAGATCGCACCCGGCGTCCATCCGCAGGCCCGGCACTTTCCCCAGCGCAACCGCGTGATTTCGGGGCTCTCGCTCGGGGTGATCGTCGTCGAGGCGGCGGTCCGGTCGGGCGCCCTCATCACCACCCGCTTCGCTCTGGAGCAGGGGCGAGAGGTCTTCGCGGTGCCGGGCTCTCCCCTCGACCCGCGGTCGCGGGGCGCCAACGGCCTGATCCGCCAAGGGGCCGTCCTGGTCGAGGAGGCTGACCACGTGCTGCAGTGCCTGCAGCCGACGTTCGAGCCGCGAGCGCCTGTGGTCGTGGAGGAACACTCCGGCCCGCGACGGTCGGAGGTCGTCGGCGATTCCGGGCTCGACGACGCACGCGAGGCCATCGTCCGGGCGTTGTCGCCGGCACCGGCAACGGTTGACGAAGTCATTCGTAGCTGCCAATTGTCGCCTGCCGTCGTCACGACGGTCCTCCTGGAATGGGAGCTTGCCGGGCGCTTGGAGCGGCATCCCGGCAATCGGGTCGCTCTGGTCATGGGGCCCGCACCGTGACCCGGGGATCCCCAGAGGGTGGAGACAGATGGACGTCGTCGTCGTCGAATCGCCGGCTAAGGCCAAGACGATCAACAAGTACCTGGGCCAGAACTTCCACGTGCTGGCCAGCTATGGGCACGTCTGCGATCTGCCCGCCAAGGATGGCTCGGTGCGTCCCGATGCCGACTTCTCCATGGAGTGGGCCGTCGACGCCAAGGCCAAGAAGCACATCGACGAAATCGCCGAAGCGGTGCGCGGCGCCCGCGCGCTCTATCTGGCAACCGACCCCGATCGCGAGGGCGAGGCGATCTCGTGGCACGTCTATCGCGTGCTCGAGGGAAAGAAGGTGCTCAATGGCGTCGACATCAGGCGGGTGGTGTTCAACGAGATCACGCGCGACGCCATCCGCGATGCGTTCTCCCATCCCCGCGACCTCGACCAGGCGCTGATCAACGCCTATCTCGCCCGGCGTGCCCTTGATTATCTGGTCGGCTTCACTCTGTCGCCCGTCTTGTGGCGCAAGCTGCCGGGCAGCCGGTCGGCCGGGCGGGTCCAGTCGGTGGCGCTCAGGCTGATCTGCGAGCGAGAGGCGGAGATCGAGCGGTTCCGCTCCCGGGAGTACTGGTCGGTCAAGGGCGTGTTCCTGTCGACCGGCCGGCAACGGGTCACCGCCACGTTGACGCATCTCGACGGCGCGAAGCTCGACAAGTTCGACCTTCCCGACGAAGCCGCCGCCGAGGCGGCGGTGACCGCGATCGAGGCCCGCACGTTTGCCGTCACCCGGATCGAGCGCAAGCAGACGAGGCGCCATCCGCCGCCGCCGTTCATTACCTCGTCCCTTCAGCAGGAGGCGTCGCGCAAGCTGGGCTTCAGCGCGTCACGGACGATGAAGGTGGCGCAAAGGCTGTATGAAGGGGTCAATGTCGGCGGCGAGACCGTCGGCCTGATCACCTACATGCGGACCGACGGCGTGCAGATGGCGGCCGAGGCCGTCGCCGCCTGCCGCGAGCTGATCGCCGCCAGTTACGGCAGGGCCTATCTGCCGCCGAAGCCGCGCATCTACAAGACCAAGGCCAAGAACGCCCAGGAGGCGCACGAAGCGATCCGCCCGACCGACATCGGCCGACGCCCGGACGACCTGCAAAGCCACCTCGAGCCGGACCAGCTGAAGCTCTACGCCCTGATCTGGAAGCGCACGCTGGCGAGCCAGATGGAGTCCGCGCTCCTCGACCAGGTGGCGGCCGACGTCGCCTCGCCGGATGGAAAGGTCGTGCTGCGCGCCACCGGCTCGACCGTGGCCTTCGACGGCTTCTACAAGGTCTATCGTGAAGGCGTCGACGATCCCGAGCAGGCGGCCGACGGGGGAGGCGAGGCCGATCTCGAACAGCGCCTGCCCGACCTCAAGGAGGGAGAGCCCCTCGAACGCAAGGAGGTCAGGAAGGAGCAGCACTTCACCCAGCCGCCGCCGAGGTTCACCGAGGCAAGCCTGGTGAAGCGGCTGGAGGAGCTCGGCATCGGCCGGCCCTCGACCTACGCGACGATCCTCTCCGTGCTCCAGGACCGCCACTATGTGCGACTCGAGAGCAAGCGGTTCGTTCCCGAGGACCGGGGCCGCCTCGTCACCGCCTTCCTCGCGAGCTTCTTCGAACGCTACGTCGCCTACACCTTCACCGCCGAGATGGAGGAGAAGCTCGACGAGGTCTCGGGCGGACGCATCGACTGGAAGGCGGTTCTCCGCGACTTCTGGGGCGACTTCAGCGCCGCGGTCGAGCAAACCAGGGACCTCAAGATCAAGGACGTTCTGACCACGCTCGATCAGCTGCTGGGACCCCACTTCTTCCCCGAGGGCGACGACGGAAGCGATCCCCGGCAGTGCCCGTCCTGTGCCGATGGCCGGCTGTCTCTCAAGCTCGGCAAGTTCGGCGCCTTCGTCGGCTGCTCCAGCTACCCGGCGTGCCGCTATACCCGCCCCCTGGTGACGGACGCCGGCGAACAGCCCAACAAGGCCGCGGCCGGCGGCGCCGATGCCCGGAGTCTCGGTGACGATCCCGCGACCGGCCTCGAGGTCAGCGTGCGCAAGGGCCCCTACGGCCATTACGTGCAGCTCGGCCCAGCCGATCGCGAGGAGCCCCGCGCGAGCAAGCCCAAGAGGGCGTCCCTCCTGCCCCGCACGGATCCCGAGTCCGTCACCCTCGAGATCGCCCTTGCTCTCCTCTCGCTGCCGCGCGAGATCGGTCGCCACCCGGAGACGGGCGAGGCGATCACCGCCGGCATCGGCCGGTACGGACCCTATGTCGCTATGGGCCGCACGTACGTGTCCGTGAAGGGCGAGGACGACGTGCTCGCCATCGGCCTCAACCGGGCGGTGGCGCTTCTCGCCGACGCGATGGGCCGGAAGGGGGCCGGCCGCAGCCTCGGAGCCCATCCCAAGGACGGCAAGCCGGTGGTCGTGCGCTCGGGCCGGTTCGGCCCCTATGTCGAGCACGCCGGCGAACGGGCGACACTGCGGAGGGGCGTCTCGCACGAGGAACTGACCCTCGAACAGGCGATCGGCATCCTCGAGGCGAAGGCCGGCCGCAGCGGACCCGCGCCCGCACGGTCGCGCTCCGGCGCCAAGCCGACGCCGCGCAAGCCGGACCGCAGACGCAAGCAGAGCTCGACCTAGGCCGACCCGGTCTCGACGCAGCCCTAATCGCCGCAACCGTCCGCCACCATGACCAAGAACAAGGAGCCCGAGTTTCCGAGCCGAGAGGCGATCGCCGCGTTCATCCGGGAGAGCCCGCGGCGCGTCGGCAAGCGCGAGATCGCGCGCGCGTTCGGTCTCAGGGGCGACCAGAAGACGGCGCTCAAGTCCGTGCTCAAGGACCTGGAGGCCGAGGGTTCGATCGCCCGCTCGCACAAGCGCCAGTTTGCCGAACCGGCATCGCTGCCGCGGATCACCGTGGTCGAGGTCACCGGCCTGGACACCGACGGCGAGCTCCTGGCTCGACCCCAGGCGTGGGCCGAGGAGACCGCCCCGCCGGTCATCTACATGGCGCCCGAGGCGCGGAGCCGGTCGGCGCTGGCACCCGGCGACCGGGTGCTCGCCCGGCTGCAGCCGATCGGCGACGGCCGCTACGAGGGGCGCGTCATCCGCCGGCTGCCGGCGGCGCCGGAGCGGGCGCTCGGCGTCTTTCGCGTCATCGACGGCCAGGGGCGGATCAAGTCCATCGATCGCCGCGCCAAGGAGGACTTCATCGTCGGCCGCGGCGACGACCTCGGCGCGGAAGCGGGCGAGCTGGTCTGGGCGGAGGTCCGTCGCGGTCGTGCCATGGGCCCGAGAAGCGCGCGCGTCGTCGAGCGCCTGGGCGAGGCCCGTGGCCCGCGGTCGATCAGCCTGATCACCATCCACGACCACGACATTCCCTGGCGGTTCCCGGCCGAGGCCTTGCGGCAGGCCGACGAGGCGGGCCCGGCACCGATGGGCGAGCGCCACGACCTGCGCGAGCTGCCGCTGGTGACGATCGACGGCGAGGATGCCCGCGACTTCGACGACGCCGTCTGGGCGGCTCCCGACACGGACGAAGGCAATCCGGGCGGCTGGCATCTGGTCGTCGCCATCGCCGACGTCGCCTACTATGTCCGTCCCGGCGACGGGCTTGACAAGGCCGCGTTCGAGCGCGGCAACTCCGTCTACTTCCCCGACCGCGTCGTGCCCATGCTTCCGGAGCCGCTGTCCAACACCTGGTGTTCGCTGGTTCCCGACGAGGACCGCCCCTGCCTCGCCGCGCTGTTGTGGATCGATCGGGACGGGCACCTGCGTCGCCACCGCTTCATCCGGGCGATGATGCGCTCCGCCGCCCGTCTCACCTACCGCCAGGTGCAGGCGGCCCGCGACGGTCGGGCCGACGAGGTGACGGCGCCGCTGCTGGACACGGTCGTCGGCCCGCTGTACGGCGCCTACGAGGCCCTTGCCAAGGCGCGGCAATCCCGCGGCGTTCTGGAGCTCGTCATCCCCGAACGCCAGGTGGTCCTCGACGACGCGTGCACCGTCCGGGGGATCCGGGTCCGCGAGCGGCTCGACAGCCACAAGCTGATCGAGGAGTTCATGATCACCGCCAACGTCGCCGCCGCGGAGACGCTCGAGGGCCGGCGCCGGCCGTGCATGTACCGGGTCCACGACCAGCCCGCGCGGGACCGCATCGAGGCGTTGCGGGAGTTCCTCGCAAGCCTCGGCTTCAAGCTGGCCCGCGGCGACGAGATCCGCGCCCGGCAGCTGAACCGCATCCTGGAGAAGGCCATGGCCACCGCCTACGGCCGCCTCGTCCACGAGGTGGTGCTGCGCTCGCTCGCCCAGGCCCAGTATGATCCGCGCAACGTCGGCCACTTCGGGCTGGCCCTGCGCCGCTACTGCCATTTCACGTCGCCGATCCGGCGCTACGCCGACCTCCTCGTCCATCGCGCATTGATCGACGCGCTCGGCCTGGGGGAGGGCGCGCTCGGCAAGGAGCCCGGCGACTTCGTTCGCATCGGCGAGCACCTGTCGGCGACCGAGCGGCGCGCCCAGGGCGCGGAGCGCGATGCCGTCGATCGCTTCACTGCCTCCTACCTGGTCGATCGGGTCGGCGCCGCCTTTACCGGCCGCATCGGTGGCGTCACCCGCTTCGGACTGTTCGTCACCCTGGACGAGACCGGCGCCGACGGCCTGGTGCCGATCCGGACCCTGCCGGCCGACTACTACGTCCACGACGAGCAGCGGCACCGCCTCGTCGGCCGGGCGACGGGGCGCACCTTCAGGCTCGCCGACCCGGTCGAGGTGCGCCTTGTTGAGGCCGATCCGATCACCGGCGGGCTCTTGCTCGTCCTCGTGGAGACCGGTATCGCCGCTCCCCGTCGGCGGGGTGCGGGCCGACCGACGGGCAGATCGCCGCGCTGAATCACCGTCACCGCCCGGCGCGGCTTGACACCGAAGGCGGCGAAGCTATCCTTGCCGTCGGAGAGCGGCACAGGGACGCGTGATCATGGCCAAGGCCAAGCAAAACACCATTCTGATCAGGCTGGTGAGCAGCGCCGGCACCGGTTACTTCTACGTGACCAAGAAGAACGCCAGGAACGCCACCGGCAAGCTGGAGTTGCGCAAGTACGACCCCGTCGTGCGCAAACATGTCCCGTTCAAGGAGGCCAAGATCAAGTAGCGGCGCCCCGGCGGTCGCCGTCCCGCGCCCTATCCGCGGACGTCCTCGACCAGGCTCTCGAGCAAGGCAACATCGCGGATCACCAGGGCCGTCTTCGTCCGTTTGACCAGGCCCTTCCGCGCGAGGTCGTTCATCACCCGCGCCACGGTCTCGCGCGTGGTGCTGACGCGGCTGGCGATATCGCTGTGCAAGGGGATCGGCGCGATGCGGGCGGTGTTGCTGGCGACCATGTGGCCGCGGGCCTGGCGCAGGAGGTCAGCCTGAACGCGGTTCTGCGCCGCCAGCGTGCTCAGGTCCATGATCCGTTCGTCGGCGGCGCGGACGATGCGCGCCAGCCGCCGCATCACGGCGAGGGCGACGCTCGGATGGCGGGACAGGGTCTCGATGAATACCCGGCGCGACAGCGCGGCGATCAGCGTCTCCTCCACCGCCAGCACGTTCGCCGAGCGCGGCTGGCCGTCGAGCGCGGCGATCTCGCCGAAGGAAGATCCTGCCGTCAGCTCGTCGAAGGTGATCTCCCGGCCGGACACCGAGTAGTTGACGATCCGGACGCGGCCGCTGATGACGAAGTAGACCTCGGACGTTCCGCCGTCGCGGTCGATGATCTGCTCCTGGGGCGCATACCGCTTCTGCGAGCACGCCCGCTCGATCTCGGCGAGGTCCCGGGGGTCGAGCTCGCGGAACAGCTCCACGACCGAGAGCACGCTGCCGTCGTCGTCGCGGCGGGCAGCGGGGTTGCTCCGGCCCCTCTCATCCGGCGTGGTCTCGAAGGTGTCCATCCGGTCGCGTCCAAACCCCGAGGCGGATCCGCTCACGGCAAGTATCGCCTCACGCCGTTAACAACCCATTAACCCAGATCAGACGGCGAGGGCGACGCCGCCTCTTCGCGGGTCACCCGCTCCGCTGATGGCGCCGCGCCGATCGGCGCGGACGGTGTGCACGCCGCCGAAGAAGAGGTTCGTCTCCTGCCACCTCAGGACGTCCTCGAACTCCTCCTCGAGCCCCTGCAAGGCCGCTTCCGGGAAGCCCGGCTCGATGTTCAGCCGGTCGCGCTCGAAGTGAAGGCGCGGTCGCCTGACCGCGTCCTCGACCGGCATGCCGAACGCGAGCAGGTTGAGCAGCACCTGGAGGATGGCGGTGCGGATCCGGTTCGATCCGCCGCTGCCCATCACCGTGAGGGATCCGTCCTCGGCCAGCACGAGCGTCGGCGCCATCATCGAGCTCAACCGCTGATCCGGCGGCCAGCGGTGGAAACCGTGGGGGTTGATGTCCTCCTCGCCGAGAACGTTGTTGAGCACGATGGCGGTGGCCGGAACGACGTAACCGCAACCTTCGCCGTTGGTCAGGGACAGCGCGGCGGCGTTGCCATCGGCATCGATGACGCTGATGTGGGTGGTGCCGCGCGCCGCCTGCGGCCGGCCGAGGACCTGGCTGCGATAGGTGCGGATGAGCCCTGGATCGAGCAGCGCGGCGGATGCGGTCTCGGTGCCGAGTTCGTGCAGCCGCGCCTCGAGGCGAACCCGATTTGTCATCTCCATCACCTGCGCCAGCCTCGCGATGTAGGCCCGGCTGCCCCAGTCCAGTCCCTCCATGCCCGCCTGGGCAAGGATGGCCATGGCGAAGGCGATGAGGATGCCGCCGCTCGAAGGCGGCGGATTGAGGAGCAGGCGCGCACCGAAGGCGTCGATCGCGAGCGGATGGCGGCGTTCGACCCGGTAATGTCCGAGATCCTGCAGGGTCAGGTGGCCGCCCAGGGCTGCGCAGTCGGCGACGATCCGGCTCGCGATCTCCCCGCGGTAGAACAGGTCCTCGCCCTCGATGACGAGGATCTCGAGGGTGTCGGCGAGTTCCGCAAGGCGCAGCGTCTCGCCGTCACGGAGGAACTCGCCCGGATTGTCCCGGCTTTGATAGAGCCGGCGGCATGCCTCGGTGCTGCTGAGGATGGCGCCCGCGAGGCGGAACAGGTAGGCCTGCAGCGCGTCCACCCGAACACCGTCGCGAGCCAGCATCACGGCAGGCTCGACGACGCGGCGGAGCGGCATGCGGCCGAGATCGCCGTGGGCGGTGAACAGTCCCTTGACCGCGCCAGGCGTCGCCGCGGCGCCGATGCCGATGTGGAACTCCTGTCGGGCCGTTCCGAAGTCGGCGACGATCGGCTGGAAGTCGAGCTCGGCCTCGGGGCGCCGTCGCCTGGGCGTCTGCGGAAAGAAGTCGTAGACCACGGCCTTGCCGGCCAGCCGGCCGTCGATCGGCCGGGCGAGCAGAAACCCGCCGCCGCCGAGCGACGCCAGGACCGGCTCGACGACGCACGCCGCGCACATGGCGGCGAGCGCCGCATCGAAGGCGTTGCCGCCCTCTTCGACGATGGTCGCCGCCGCCCGTGCCGTCGCCGAATGGCCGCAGGCGGCGATGCCTCTGGGTCTCGTCACCGATCCGGTCTCCAGCTCGAAGTCATGGCTGCCTATCGGGACTCCCCTCGGCTGTCAACCGGCCGTCGCCCGGAAGCCTCCCGCTCGCAGACGCTTCCCGGCCTGCTTCGCGGCCTCTCCGGCCGGTTCCCGCGGCATTGACAGACGTTGGTGCGGGACCGATGATCCGGCGAGTCCAGCCGGGTTAAGGCCGGAGCCGCCGACGGGCTCGCGTGCGCCGGTGACGGCAGAGAGAGGGCAGATGAGGCGGCTTGGTTGCGTTGTCGCGGGGCTGGGCGTTCTGTTCTGGGCCCACGGCAGCGGCGTCGAAGCGGCGGCTGCGGGGCCTGACCAGGGGACGCTCAATGCGGTGGCGTTCGACCGCCTCCCGGACGAGCGCGTGATCGCCGTCCGCTCGCTTGACGACTCCGAGGACAACCTGGCGCTCAAGGCCCACATCGAGGCCGTCCTGAGATCGCGCGGCTTCGGCGTGACCGAAGGTGCGGCCCGACTGGTCCTGACGTTTCAGACCAGCGCTGTCGTCGGTGCATGGGACGACCGCAGCGGAGCCCTGATCGAGGCCCAGCGCTACCACGACGAGACCATTCGCAAGGACCTGGACAGCTACATGCTCAACCTCTTCAACAGCCGCAAGGGAAGCCTGCTCGAGCGTCCCGGGCCGCCGACCAGGGTCCAGCCGAGCCAGTACCGTCTCGATGCGACGCTCGACGACAGGAGCACGGGTCGACGGGTATGGCAGGGCTGGATGGTCGCCGCCTTGCAGCGCGGGGCGCCCGAGCTGCTCGTTCGCGCCATGGTTCCTCCCCTGATCGACAGCGTCGGCACGACCGTGCGCAGTCAGGCCTTCGAGCTCGAGTGATCGCGGCGACGTGGCGCCGTCTCGCATCACCGCTCCCGGCCCCCTGCAATGGCAGGGGTCGAGGGACGACCCAAGCGAAGTCCGTTCCCGCGACGGCGTGATCGGAAGACGAGACCTCGCGGCCCGACGGTGGACGGATTGACCAGACGAACGCTCCTCCCGGCCGGCATGATCGACCTGCTGCCTCCCGATGCGGCCTTCGAAGCCGATGCGGTCGAGAGGCTCCTGGCGGTCTTTGCTGGCTACGGATACGAGCGGGTCAAACCGCCCCTGATCGAGCACGAGGACAGCCTGCTTGCCGGCAGCGGCGTCGCGCTCGCCCAGCAGACCTTCCGTCTCATGGACCCGCTCTCGCACCGCATGCTCGCTCTTCGACCGGACATGACGACCCAGGTCGCGCGCATCGCCACCGAGCGTCTAGCCGCGAAGCCCCGCCCGCTTCGTCTCAGCTACGCGGGGCAGGTGGTGCGGGTTCGCGGCTCACAGCTTCGTCCCGCCCGCCAGTTCGCGCAGGCGGGGGCGGAGCTGATCGGCGCGACGGCCAGCGAGGCGGACGCCGAGGTGGTGCTGATGGCCGCCGCGGCCCTCGAGGACCTCGGCCTTCGCGACCTCACCGTCGATCTCGGCATCCCGACGCTGGTGCCGGCGGTCGTTTCAGGCCTGGATGCGGATGCCGAAACCCTCCGGCTGCTGCGCTCGGCGCTCGACCGCAAGGACTCGCAAGCGGTCCTGTCGCTCGCGCAGGGCCTCGGCGACATCCCGGCCAAGGCGCTCGGCGCGCTCGTCACCCTGGCCGGTCCGGCCGAGGACGTCATCGTCGCGATGCTGGGGCTCGATCTGCCTGCCGCTGCCGCCGTCGAGCGGGCGACGCTCGCTCACGTGTTTTCCCTGATCCGCACCGCCGCACCTGCTCTCCGTCTCAGCGTCGATCCCGTCGAGCGCCGGGGCTTCGAGTACCATACCGGCGTCACGTTCGCGCTGTTCGCGAACGGCGTCAGCGGCGAACTCGGTCGCGGCGGCCGTTACCTTGCCGGCGAGGGCGACCATCGCGAGGCGGCGACCGGCGTAACCCTCTACATGGACGCGGTTCTGGCGTCGCGTCCTCAGCCGTCCCCTCGCCGGCGGGTCTTCTTGCCGCAGGACGCGGCACCCGCGCACGCGCGCCGCCTGCGCGAGGACGGCTGGATCGCGGTCCAGGGCCTGGAGCGGACGGATGACGCCGACCGCGCCGCTCTTGCCCTGGGCTGCACGCATGTGTTTGCCGGTGGTGCCATTCGAGCGCTCGGCGGCGGCGGGGAAGGGGAGGGCTGACACAGCATGGCGAACGTGGTCGTGGTCGGAGCCCAGTGGGGCGACGAGGGAAAAGGCAAGATCGTCGACTGGCTGTCCGCGCGGGCGGACGTCGTCGTCCGCTTCCAGGGAGGGCACAATGCCGGTCACACGCTGGTGATCGACGGCGTGACCTTCAAGCTGAGCCTGCTGCCGTCCGGCATCGTCCGGATCGGCAAGCTGTCGATCATCGGCAACGGCGTCGTGCTCGATCCCTGGGCTTTGCTGGCGGAGATCGAGGAGGTCCGGGGGAAGGGCGTGAACGTCGGCCCGCACAATCTTCGCATCGCCGAGAACGCCGTTCTCATCCTGCCGTTGCATCAGACCCTGGATAAGGCGCGGGAGAAGGCGCTCGGCAAGCTTCGCATCGGCACCACCGGCCGCGGCATCGGTCCGGCCTACGAGGACAAGGTGGCGCGGCGAGCCATCCGCCTCGGCGATCTCGCCGATCCGGAGGCCGTAGCGGCCAAGCTCGAGGTGCTGCTGTTCCACCACAACGCCCTCCTGCGCGGACTCGGCATGCCCGAGGAGGACGGAACGGACCTGCAGCGGAAGCTCGCCGAGGTGTCGCCGCGGGTGCTTCCCTACGCCGACACGGTCTGGATAACGCTCGACGGGGCACGCCGAGCCGGCAAGCGGATCCTGTTCGAGGGGGCGCAAGGGACTATGCTCGACGTCGACCATGGCACCTATCCCTTCGTCACATCGTCGAACACAGTCGCGGGGCAGGCGGCCGCGGGTTCGGGCCTGGGGCCGGGCAGCCTCGACTACGTTCTCGGCATCGCCAAGGCGTACACCACCCGCGTCGGCAGCGGACCGTTCCCGACCGAGCTCGACGACGAGGTCGGCAAGGGCCTCGGCGAGCGCGGCCGGGAGTTCGGCACCGTCACCGGCCGGCCTCGCCGCTGCGGCTGGTTCGACGCCGTGCTCGTCCGCCAATCGGTGAAGGTGAACGGCATCCGCGGGATCGCGCTCACCAAGCTGGATGTCCTGGATGGCTTGGAGAGCCTGAAGGTCTGTGTCGGCTATCGCGGCGACAGCGGCGAACTCGATCACCTGCCGGCGTCGTTCGGCCGCCAGTCGACGCTGGAGCCGATCTACGAGACCATGGAAGGATGGTCCGCAAGCACCCGCGGCGCGCGATCCTGGGCGGCGCTGCCGGCGACGGCGGTCAAGTACATTCGTCGCATCGAGGAGCTGATCGAGGCTCCGGTCCACCTGCTGTCCACCAGTCCGGAGCGGGAGGACGCCATCATGGTCCGTGATCCCTTCGTCGATTGAGGCGGCATGCTGGGGGTTGGTCCGCCCGCCGTCGAGCGATCCTTCGGTTGCCATTAAGGAAATCGCAAGCGGGACGCCCTTAGGTTGACCGACCCGGGGCCGGCTGCGGACGGCCCGCTAGTTCCGGACGGCAACCATGGCGGGGCCCGACCAGGCGCACGACACCGGCGTTGACGGCCCGACGTCGGCGGGTGCGCTCGTTCTTCGCGATCGCTACGAGATCCATCCGGGATCGCCCCTGACGCCGCTGGACACGCCATCCGCCCGGGCCTACGCGGCACTCGACCGCCGCAACCCCAGTCGAGCGCTGTATGCGCTGGTGTGCGATCCGTCGCTTCCTCCGCGGACCCATGTCATCGACAAGCTGAGGCGCGCCTCGTTGCCGGGGCTGCTGCCGCTCCTTGCCAACGGACCGATCGACGGGCCGGGATCCGGGGGCCGCCGCCTGGCCGCGGTCTACCACCAGCCTCTCGGCGGCTCGCTCGCCGATCCTATCGAACGCGCCAGCAGTCCGCTGTCGGACCATGAGCTTCCGAAGAGGGTCATCTCGCCCCTCTTCAAGGGGTTGCAGGGGCTGGAACGGCACGGCCTGGCCCATCGGGCGATACGTCCGGAAAACCTCCACTTCGTCGACAAGACGCGGCAGGAACTCGTCCTCGGCGACTGCGTGACGGCGCCGGCCGGCTTCGACCAGCCGGTGGTGTTCGAAACCATCGAGCGCGGCATGGCGGCGCCCGACGGCCGCGGCGAGGGCAGCGTTGCCGACGACATCTACGCCCTTGGCATCACGCTGATCATGCTCATCCTCGGGCGCAACCCCGTCGCGCACCTGAGCGACGACGAGGTGCTCGCGGCCAAGATCGAGAAGGGCAGCTACAACGCCCTCTGTGAACGCGAGCGGGTCCCTCTCGCCTTCATCGAGCTCCTGCGCAGCCTCGTCTGCGACGATCCTCAGCAGCGGTGGGGGCTCTTCGAGATCGAGCGCTGGCTGAGCGGCCATCGGATGACGCCGCCACGGCGGGTGTTCGAGCGCAAGGCCGGCACGCCTTTCACGTTCGCGGGTTGCGAGTACACTTCGGCTCGCATGCTGGCTCACGCGCTCTCGAAGCGCATCCCCGAAGCCGCGCGCGTGATCCGCGAGGGAGAGCTCGGAGCATGGCTCGACCTGCGCCTGAAGAACCCGAAGCTCGCGCGCGGGGTGGCGGAGGCCCTCGCCGTGGCGCGGGCGAACGCCGAGGGGGCACGCGGCTCGGACGACCATCTGGTGGCCAGGGTCGCCATGATCCTCGACCCCGCGGGGCCGATCCGTTTCCGTTCCATGGCGTTCATGATCGACGGTCTGGGACCGGCGATGGCCGCCACCTGGCTTCGCGACGGCGATGCGCAGACGCCGGCCCAGGTGCTGACCCTCGGTCTCCCCGCCCTGTGGCTTTCCGAGCACGCCATGGATCCCGCGGCCGCATCCGAATACACCGCGCGGTTTGCGCGTCTCGGCCACAACCTCGAGCAGCGCGGGCCCGGATGGGGTCTCGAGCGGTGCCTCTACGAGGCCAATCGGGGATTGCCGTGCCAAAGTCCCTTGGTTGCAGAAGCCTTTGTCGACGAGATCCAGCGCCTGCTGCCCGCCCTGGAAGCGGCGGCAGAGGCGGGAGTGGGCGACCGCAAGCCGGTGGACCGGCATGTCGCGGCATTCATCGCGGCCCGGTTCGATGCCCACGTCGAGCCGTTCATGGACGCCCTCGCCGACGCTCGCGACGAGCGGTGCCTGCTCGGCATGCTGGGGCTCCTGGCAATGATCCAGCATCGCCTGAAGGTCCAGCCGCTGCCGAACCTCTGCGCCTGGTTCGGCGACCGCCTGGGGCCGGTGATCGACACCTATTACGCGCGGACGCTGAGAGCGGAGATCGGGCGGCACCTGCCCAAGGTGACCCGGCAGGGCAGCCTTCCCGAGCTCTACAATCTCATCGAGAACCCCGAGCGGCGGCGGTACGACCGCAAGGCGTTCACCGCCGCCGCCGCCGAGTTCGCGGCCGCGGAGACGGAGATCCAGAGCATCGAAAGCGGCGAGCTCGCGGGCTCGGAAGCGAGCCGGATGATCGAGCAGCGCTGGGCCGCCACCACGTCCGTGTCCGTCTCGGCCGCCGCGGCCGGGATCATCGTCTTCCTGACCCTGGGATAGCGGGACATGGTGCCGCTGAGACCCGGCCCGAGAGAGCGGATCGGCGGCAACCGACCGTTCGCACCACCGCATCGAGTGGCCGGCTGGCGCCCGCTCGGCTTCGTGGCCTGCATCATCGCCGCCACCATCCTCTCGCCGCCGACGGTGATGGTGCTGTGGGTCGGCATGATCCCGACGATCGTCGCCTTCGTCGTGGACCGCACGCCCGGCCGATCCGCCGCGGTGTGCGTCGGCGCGCCGAACTTCGCCGGCGTGCTGCCCTTCCTTCTGCAGATCTGGCTGCAGAACCACAGCGCCCAGGCCGCCGAGGCGGTGCTGACCAACGTCTTCGCCCTGATCGTCATGTACGGCGCGGCGGCGATCGGCTGGATCCTGTTCGCGATGGTCCCATCGATCGTCGGCGCGAGCCGGAACGTGATGGCACAGCGCCGCGTCGCCCAGCTGCGGGCGCGCCAGAAGGAGCTGATCGAGGAGTGGGGTGCCGACGTCGCCAATCCGTTCGAGCAGTCGGCGCGCGGCAAACGAACGAGCCATCGCGCGCGCACCCGGCTCACCGTCGAGCCCGACGCCGAGGGCTGATCTAGCACGCCAGCCGCTGCTGGATCACCGCGCTTCTGACCGACCGCTGCAGCTTCTCGAACGCCCGCACCTCGATCTGGCGGACCCGCTCGCGGGAGATGCCGTAACGCTGACTCAACAGTTCGAGGGTCGCCGGCTGGTCCCTGAGCCGCCGCTCCGAGATGATCTCCCGCTCGCGATCCGAGAGCACACTCAGCGCGCCGGCGAGAAGCCGCTGGCGGCTTGCGAACTCCTCGTGGATGGCGAGCCTGTGCTCCTGGTCTTCGCCGCCGTCGACCAGCCAGTCCTGCCATTCGCCTTCGCCCTCCTCGCGCAGCGGCGCGTTGAGCGACATGTCAGGGGTGGCGATCCGCCGGTTCATCTGGACGACGTCGTTGTGGGTCACATGAAGGCGGTCGGCGATGTCTGCGACGTGCTCCGGCGACAGATCGCCCTCGTCGATGGCCTGCATCTGCCCCTTGAGCCTGCGCAGATTGAAGAACAGCTTCTTCTGCGCCGCGGTGGTGCCGATCTTGACCAGGGACCACGAATGCAGGATGTACTCCTGGATCGCCGCGCGGATCCACCACATGGCGTAGGTCGCCAGCCGGAAGCCGCGGTCGGGGTCGAACCGCTTGACCGCCTGCATCATGCCGACGTTGCCCTCGGAGATCAGCTCGCCGAGCGGCAGCCCGTAGCCGCGATAGCCCATGGCGATCTTGGCGACCAGGCGCAGATGGCTGGTGACCAGCTTGTGGGCGGCGCCGAGATCGCCGCTGTCGACCCACAGGCGGGCCAGAGCATACTCCTCCGCAGGCTCCAGCATCGGATAGGTGCGGATGCGCTGCAGGTAGCGCGACAGGTTGCGGTCCGGCGTAAGCTCCAGATCAAGGGTCCGGTCTGACATGAGCCCGTACTCGCTTCTTCCCTTCTCCCCTCGCGCCGGCCTCGCGACGCTCGTCCGCCCGGCGCTGTGCGACTCTTGACAAATCTATGATACCTTAGTTGCAGAGTCCAGAATAGAACATTTTAAATGGCCTTTAAGATGCACACTAACTCTTTGATATCTATATGTAGATCGACCTCGAAGCGGAGCCGTTCCGCCGACCGCGGATGGAGAAATCCTATCAAAAAAGCGTGAAGCGCGTGGCGGCGGAGGCGCAAGAAGGCGGATGCCAGCGGCTCGGCGAGGCTGCGCGCGCGGCGCTGGCCGCCGCCGTAGACCGCATCGCCGACGAGCGGGTGGCCGAGGCTCGAGAGATGCACGCGGATCTGGTGGGTACGCCCGGTCTCCGGCCGACAGTCGATCAGCGCGGCGACGTCGGCGAAGGCCTCGAGGACCCGGTAGCGCGTCGCCGCCGGCTTGCCGCCTCGGGCCACCACCGCCATCCGTTGGCGATGGAGGGGATCGCGGCCGATGTTGCCGATGATCCGGCCCTGGCGTTGTCGCGGCACGCCCCAGACCAGCGCCTGATAGCCGCGCTCGACGCTGTGGGCGGCAAACTGCCGGGCGAGCGACAGATGCGCGAGGTCCGTCTTGGCGGCGACCATGAGGCCGCTCGTGTCCTTGTCCAGCCGGTGGACGATGCCCGGCCGGCCGGCGCCGCCGATGGCGGACAGGCGGCCGGCGTGGGCGAGAAGGGCGTTGACCAGCGTCCGGTCGGGGTTGCCGGCCCCGGGATGGACGACGAGGCCCGGCGGCTTGTCGACGACGATCACGTCGTCGTCCTCGAAGACGATGTCGAGCGGCATCGCCTGGGCGACCGGCGCCGGCGCCGGCGCCGGCGCCGACACCTCGTACACCTGGCCGGCGTGGACCCGCTCCGCCGGATCCTCCGCCGCCTCGCCGCCGCCGGCGCGTACCCGGCCGGCGAGGATCAGCGCCTTCAGGCGCGACCTGGAGATCTCGGGCAGCGCCGCGGCGAGCACGCGGTCAAGCCGCGCTCCGGCCTTGTCCGGGGCGACGCGAACGGTATAAGTGGTCGGTTCCATCGCGAGAGAGTGGACCCGAAGCATGCAGGCGCTCAAGGGGCTGGTCGTCGGGCTCGGCGTGCTGATCGTCATCAGCTTCGGGCTGCTCATCTACGGCATCGTCGCCAAGATCGCCGACCCCGAGTTCAAGGTGGTCGCGGAGAAGGCGGGGGCGCCGCCGGCGGCACCGGCGTCGTTCGGCGAGGTCCGCCTCGCGCTGCCTGCCGGCTGCACCGTCGTCGACATGCAGACCGAGGGCGAGCGGCTGTTCCTCCGCACCGGGCCGGCCGGCGTGTGCGAGCGCATCGTCATCGTCGACGTGGCGACCGGGCAGCCGCTCGGCACGCTCGTCGTCGCGCCCTGAGGCCCGCGTGCTCCGCATCCCGGCCGCGCTGCTGCGCCTCGTCACCGACGCCGCCGAGGCCGCCTACCCCGACGAGTGCTGCGGCCTGCTTGCCGGGCGCATCGAGGCCGACGGCGGGGCGGTCGTCACCCGCATCGTGCCGTCCGCCAACGTCGCGAGCCCGCGCCGCCAGGACCGCTTCGAGGTCGATCCCAAGGTGCGCTTCGAGCTGATGCGGGCGCTCGCGGGCGGGCCCGAGCGCCTGATCGGCCACTACCACTCCCACCCCGACCATGCCGCCGAGCCCTCTGCCCACGACCTCGCGATGGCGTTCGAGCCTGAGCTCCTCTGGGTGATCGTTGCCGTCGCCGACGGCCGTGCCGGCGACGTCCGCGCCTTTCTCCTCGACCCCGGCGCGCGGGCGTTTCGCGCCATCGGGCTCCGCGCCGGCGGGAACGGCACCGCCCGCTGATTTCGTTGCCGGGGCTTCCCGCACTGCCTGTATAATCGCGCATGATCGCGCGGGCGTTCGAGCCTTGCGGCAGGGGCGGAAGCCGATGTTCCCGGAGCTGATTCCCGAGTCCAACTATCTGATGCGGATGGCCGACGGCACCATCAAGCAGGTCAACCCGTTCACCGGCACCGAGGTGTGGACGGTGCCGGGACGCGGCAACCGGCCGATCGGCGGCAATAGCGAGGACCGGCGGCCGCTCGCCCGGGCCGACCGGGACGCCTGGTGCGCGTTCTGCGCCGGGCGCTATCTCGAGACGCCGCCCGAGAAGGCGCGCCTCGTCGTCACCGGCAACGGCTATGCCACGCTCCGCACCCTCGCCGCCGAGGAGCTCGACGACAGCGTCGCCGAGTTCCGCCGCGTCCCCAACCTGTTCGAAATCGTCTCCTACGACTACTGGCGCAAGAACTTCGGCTACGAGATGGCGGCCGCCGACCGCATCCGCCGCGACGCCTATCTCGCCGGCGGACGCGGCCGCAAGCACGTCTTCGACGTGCTCGACCGGCGCCTCAAGGCCGCCGGCATGACCCCGCTCGAGATCGCCGGTCTGCCGCTCGCCGAGCGCCTCGGGCTCGCCGACGCGTTCTTCTCCGGCGGCCACGAGCTGATCATCGCCCGCCGCCACTACGTCGACGCCGCCCGCTTCGACGACGAGCTCGCGTCCTCGGGCACGCTCTCGCCCGAGGAGCACTACCAGTA
Organism: uncultured Rhodospirillaceae bacterium; assembly: GCA_964420325.1. Classification (GTDB taxonomy): domain Bacteria; phylum Pseudomonadota; class Alphaproteobacteria; order Rhodospirillales; family Defluviicoccaceae; genus CAYQSU01. Next base: position 31,520 of record CAYQSU010000038.1, read on the forward strand.
CCTGCGCTTCACCATCGACGCGGTACGCGAGATCTATCTCGCCAACCGCTACGTCCGCTACGTCGCCGTGTTCCAGAACTGGCTGAAGCCGGCCGGCGCCTCGTTCGACCACCTGCACAAGCAGCTGGTGGCGATCGACGAGCGCGGCGTGCAGAGCGACATCGAGATCCGTCTCGCCCGCTTCAACCCCAACATCTACAACGAGGCGGCGGTAAACTTCGCCGCCTACCACAACCTCGTCGTCGCCGAGAACGAGCACGCCATCGCCTTCGCCGGCTTCGGCCACCGCTATCCCACCCTCGAGGTGTTCTCGAAGAGCGAGCGCAGCCAGCCGTGGAACCACGCGGCCGACGAGCTCCGGGCCGTCTCCGACCTCGTCCACGCCTGCCACGCCGCCACCGGCCCCGCCGTCCCCACCAACGAGGAGTGGTACTACAAGCCGCCCGACGCCGACGTCGCCATGCCGTGGCGGGTGCTGATCAAGTGGCGGACCTCGACGCCGGCCGGCTTCGAGGGCGGGACCCGCATCTTCGTCAACACCATCGACCCGTTCTCGCTGCGCGACCGCATCGTGCCGCGGCTGTTCCACCTCAAGAACGAGGGCCGGATCGCTTCGATGAAGATCGCCTTCGAGTGCGACTGCGTGCCGAACTGCCTCAAGTACAACCCGGCGGTCCGCCGCGGCGCCGAACGCGACCAGGAGTTCCCGTCGCTGCACGACCGCACCCGCGAGTGAGGGCGGAGCGGCCTTGAGCCGGCCGATGGCGGGAGGACGGTTCAGCGGCTACAGTCTCAGGCGCCAACGTCAAGGAGACGACAATGCCCTACGTCAAGCGCGACGCCGACGGCGCCATCGTCGCCGTCTTCCGCGAGGCCGTCGAGGACGGGCTCGAGGAGATCGCCGAGGACGACCCTGAGCTCGGCCGCTTCGTCAACTCCGCCCGGCTCCTGCGCGGCGTGGTCAGCGAGTGGATCGAGACCGACCTCGCCATGGCGCGGGTGGTCGAGGACCTGATCGACATCCTGATCGAGCGCGACGTCATCCGCTTCACCGATCTCCCGGCCGAGGCGCAGGAGAAGATCCGGGGCCGCCGCCGGCGGCGGGAGGAGGCGCGCTACGTGGAGGCGCTCGACTCGGACACCGACCGGGCGCTCGCCGTGGCCCCCGCGGACGACGACGGCGGCGAGCGCTACCTCTGATGCGCGGCGCCGGCGGGCCGCTTGCGCATCGTCAGCCACAGGAGGGCGACGAGCGCGTAGACGACGAGCCGCTTCACCGACCGCACCGGATCCACCCGCACCTCCCTCCGCCTGAAGCC
>CAYQSU010000039.1:0-32150 GCA_964420325.1 uncultured Rhodospirillaceae bacterium
TAGCCGAGGTTGGCGACGGCGTTGAGCGAGATGTCGGGAACCGTCTTGCCGAAGACGACATGGAAGACGAGGAGGCTGTCGACGGGAGCCCGCGGCAGGCCGAGGCCCTGCGCGAACTCCGATGACGACGTCGCTGCGAAGCGGGTGCCGTAGAGCGCCGTGTACAGCGCCACGTCGCCGTCGGTGACCGTCCGTGGCGTCGCGTGGACGATCTCCTGACCGACGCGGAAGTCCTCGAAGTAGTTGCCGGGATTGGTTTTTGTCGCCATCGTCTCCGCCTTCCTCGTCGTGCCGGACGCTGCGGTCGGCTAGAGCCCGTAGGCCTGAGCCGTCTCCGGATCCTTCCTCGCCACCAGCTTCGCCAGGTCGACGATGACCTTGGCCTGCTTCCAGGTGGCGTCGTCCTGCATCTTGCCGTCGATCATGGCGACGCCGGTGCCGTCGGGCATCGCCTCGAGGATGCGCTTGGCGAAGGCCACCTCCTTGGCGTCGGGGCTGAACACCCGCTTGGCGATGGCGATCTGGTTGGGCGCCAGCGACCAGGCGCCGGTGCAGCCCATGAGGAAGGCGTTGCGGAACTGGGCCTCGCAGGCCGCCTCGTCCTTGATGTCGCCGAACGGGCCGTAGAACGCGCGGATGCCCGAGGAGACGCAGGCGTCGACCATGCGGGCGACGGTGTAGTGCCAGAGGTCCTGCTGGACGAAGGCGCGTTCGGCCTTGCCCTCCTCGGCGTCCGACAGCACCCCGTAGAACGGATGCCCGCCGCCGACCCGCGTCGTCTTCATCCCGCGCGAGGCGGCGAGGTCGGCGGGTCCGAGGCTCATGCCGTGCATGCGCGGGCTCGCCGCGGCGATCTGATCGACGTTCTTCACCCCCTGGGCGGTCTCGAGGATGGCGTGGATCAGGATCGGCTTCCTGACCCCGTGCCGCGCCTCGAGGAGCGCCAGGTACTGGTCGACGAAATGGATGTCCCACGCCCCCTCGACCTTGGGGATCATGACCACGTCGAGCTTGTCGCCGACCGCGGCGATGATCTCGGTCATGTCGTCGAGGAACCACGGGCTGTTGAGGGCGTTGACCCGGGTCCACAGCGCGGTGTCGCCGAAGTCGGTGGCCTTCGCCGCCTCGATGAAGCCGGCGCGCGCCGCCTCCTTGGCGTCGGCCGGGATGGCATCCTCGAGGTTGCCGAGGAGGACGTCCACCTGCCTCGCCGTCTCCGGCACGCGGGCGCGGATCTTCTCGATGTGCGGCGGGAAGAAGTGGATCATCCGTTCGGGCCGCACCGGCAGTTCGCGCAGGGGCTCCGGCGCCCCCGCGGCCAACGGCTTGTAGAAGTCGCGCGGCAGTTTCATGGCGTCCCTCCTCCTGAATGGTGGCCCGGCGTTTGCTGTCGGCGATCCCGGGGCGCGAGACGACCTACCACCGATGCGCGGCGCCCGTCAAATGCTCCGCGGCGCCGCGCCGCGAACCGCGCGGCGCCGGCGCCAGGGTCAGGGGCGGCGCAGGCTGGCGATGTAGGCGATCAGGTCCTCGATCTCCTGCCCGCTCAGCGTGAGCTCGGGCATCCGGCCGTGCGGCTTGGCGAGGAAGCCGCGGAGCCGGTCGTCGCCGAACTGCGGGTCGCGGGCGAATGCCGAGAGCGGGTCGGCCTTGTCGGTGGCAACCCGGCTGCCCTCGACCGCGTGGCAGGATGCGCACCACCGGATCGCCAGCGCCCTGCCGGCGACCGCGTCGCCGGCCGCCACCGCCGGCGCCGGCAGGGCGAGAACCGCAGACCACCACACCAGGACCGCAAGCAATGCTCGGATCATCGTCGCCTCGCTTCAGGGTCGGCTCCGGCCGAGCCTAGCAGATCGCCCGGCCGCGGGCGAGAGCCCGAGGCCGTTTCCGCCGGCCGCCGGCCCTGCTAGAGTGCGCCCGGGCCAACGGGAGCGGATCATGGGCGGAAGCGGGGACGTCACCGCGTGCGTCGTCATCATCGGCAACGAGGTGCTGTCCGGGCGGACGCAGGACGCCAACCTCCAGTACCTCGCCAAGGGCTTGAACGCCGTCGGCATCCGCGTCGCTGAGGCGCGCGTCATTGCCGACCGCGAGGAGACCATCGTCGCCACCGTCAACGACTGCCGGCGCGGCTTCGACTACGTGTTCACCACCGGCGGCATCGGTCCGACCCACGACGACATCACCGCCGCCGCCGTCGCCAGGGCCTTCGGCCTGCGGCTGCACCGTCATCCCGAGGCCGTGGCGTGGCTGCAGAAGCAGTACGCGGCGGACGAGCTCAACGAGGCCCGGCTGAAGATGGCCGACGTTCCCGAGGGTGCGACGCTGATCGACAATCCGGTGAGCCGCGCCGCCGGCTTCCGCATCGACAACGTCGTCGTGCTGCCGGGCGTGCCGCGCATCATGCAGGCGATGTTCGACGGCATGCGCCACACGCTCGCCGGCGGCCGGCCGGTGACGAGCCGCGAGGTCCATGCGTTCGCCACCGAGGGCAGCGTCGCGGCGATGCTCTCCCGCCTGCAGGAGGAGCATCCGGAGGTCGAGATCGGCAGCTACCCGTTCGTCCGCCACGGCAGACTCGGCACCAGCCTCGTCGTCCGCTCCGCCGATCGGGGTGCGGTCGACGTCGTCGCCGACGAGCTGAAGCGGCGGCTCGAGGCGCTCGGCGTCGAGCCGATCGAGGATGCGGCGGTCGGGCGCTGAGGGCGTGTCGCGCGCCGCGGGCCTCCGGCCTTGGCGGCCGTTCGCCTCGGCCCCATCTGTTCGAGGTGGGAATCCACCGTGGTCCGTTTATCGGAGATCGCCATGCTATCCTGCGAGCGACGCGCCATTGGCTTTCTTGCCCGGCACCTCCTCGCCGGCAGCATCGGGGGCTTCGTCTTGGGCGGGCTGATCCTGTGGACCGACACCTTCGGGCTCGCCTCCCTGATCTTCGCGTCCTCGCAGAAAACCCTGGCGCTGGTGATGATGTTCTTCGGCCTGTTCATCACCTTCGGCGGCACCGGCATGGCCTGGGGGGTGATGGGGCTGGGCGAGGAGCGGGATTCGGACCCTCTCTAGGACCGACCGCGGCGGGCCTTCAGCGCCGCGAAGACCCGCGCGACGACGGCGCCGACGATCCAGCAGGCCAGCGGCACGATGAAGATGTAGTCGAACCAGGGGTGCCCGGGGTCGCCCGAGGTGGCGACGATGACGGCGAGCATCCATGCCGCCGTCGCCGCGTAGCCGATGCGGGTCCACGTCTCGCGGGCGGGCGGTCGCGGGCGGCCGGCGTCGCGGCGGGGCGGAGGCTCGTCCATCAGTCGCACTCTAGCCGGGCCCGCCAGGCGACGAAACGCCGGCGGCGTCCTTGCCACCGCCGAACCCGCGAAGAGGGGAGCGACGACAGGGGCCGGCGCGGATGAGGGAACTCCGCCCGCTCGTCGTGGCTGTGGGGCTGGTCGCGCTGGTCGCGGGCCCGCCGCCGGCGGGCGCGGCGGACGGGATGGCGCCGCCGTGGGCGGCGCTCGAGGCCGGCGGCGTCCTCGCCGTGATGCGGCACGCGGATGCGCCCGGCACGGGCGATCCCCCCGGATTTCGCCTCGACGACTGCTCGACCCAGCGCACCCTGTCGGCGGCGGGACAGGCCCAGGCGCGCAGGACGGGACAGGCGTTTCGTGACCGGAGCGTCGTCGTCGATGCGGTCCATTCGAGCGAGTGGTGCCGATGCCTGGAGACCGCTCGCCTCCTCGCTCTCGGTCCGGTGCAGCCGCTTCCCGCGCTCAACTCGTTCTTCGGCCGTCCCGAGCGGGGGGCGCCGCAGATGGCGGCGCTCCGGGCGTGGATCGGGCGGCTCGCCGAGGGTCGCACCGTGGTTCTCGTCACCCATCAGGTGGTGATCTCGGCGCTGACCGGGGTCTACCCGGCCTCCGGCGAGATCGTCGTCGTCCGCCGTGTCGCGGGCGGCGGGGTCGAGGTCGTCGGGCGGATCCCGCCGCCCTGACATCGCCGCTTGCCGCCGGCCCGAGGGCGGGGATAGGGTTTGCCCGCGCCCCTGCCCGCGTGGCGGAAGTGGCAGACGCAACGGACTTAAAATCCGTTGGCCTTCGGGCCGTGCCGGTTCGAGTCCGGCCGCGGGCACCAGCCGGGGCGAATCCGCTTGGTCGCGGCCGGCATCTGCGGGTAGAACGCCGGTGCAAGCGCGGCCGACGCCGGCCGCGAGCCACCGACAACGAGAGGAGGAAGAGATCATGGGTCAAGCCGCCGCGCGTTCCAGCCGACCCAGGGCCTTGAAGCCGGGCGTGGTGACCGGCGACGACTATCGGATGCTGGTCGCCTCGTGCAAGGCCGGCGGCTACGCCCTGCCTGCGGTCAACGTCACCAGCAGCCACACCATCAATGCCGTGCTCGAGGCGGCGGCCAAGAACAAGGCCGACGTCATCATCCAGCTGTCCAACGGCGGCGCCCAGTTCTATGCCGGTCAGGGCTTTCCCGACGGCGGTCTGGCCAAGGTCCTGGGCGCGGTCGCCGCGGCCAAGCACGTCCACTTGCTGGCGGAGCACTACGGGATCTGCGTGGTCCTGCACACCGATCACGCCAACAAGAAGCTGATCCCCTGGGTCGAGGCGATGCTCGATCACGGCGAGGCGCATTTCGAGGCGACCGGCACGCCGCTGTTCAGCTCGCACATGCTCGACCTCTCGGAGGAGCCGATCGACTGGAACCTGAGCGAGTGCGCGCGCATCCTCGATCGCATGGCGCCGATGGGGATGAACCTCGAGATCGAGCTCGGCGTGACCGGCGGCGAGGAGGACGGGATCGGCGGCGAGTTCGACGACAGCGCTGACAACTCGAAGCTCTATACGCAGCCCGAGGACGTGCTGCAGGCTTACGAGAGGCTGGAGCCGATCGGCATGTTCTCGATCGCCGCGTCGTTCGGCAACGTCCACGGCGTCTACAAGCCCGGCAACGTCAAGCTCCGCCCCGAGATCCTCAAGCACTCCCAGGACATGGTGCGCCAGCGGCACGGGACCGACGCCAACCCGCTCTACCTCGTGTTCCACGGCGGTTCGGGCTCGGAGAAGGAGAAGATCTCCGAGGCGATCGGCTATGGCGTTTTCAAGATGAACATCGACACCGACACCCAGTTCGCGTTCGCCGAAGGTGTCGGCCGGTTCGTCGACCAGCATCGGAACGCGTTCAAGCACCAGCTCGATCCGGAGACCGGCGCGCCGCTCAAGAAGCACTACGATCCCCGCAAGTGGATGCGCGAGGGCGAACTTGGTCTGGTCGAGCGGCTCACCGAGGCGTTCGCCGACCTCGGCGCAACGGACCGGTCGCTGGCCCACGCCTAGCCCGGGACCCGGTACGGCGGCCGCACGGCGGCGGGAAACGCTGGACATCGTCCGCCCCGCCGCAGCCGCCGTCGTCGCCGGCCACGTTGCGGAAAGGACCGTCAGCGATGCCGCTCGACCACGTCCCGCGTGTGCCGCTCGCCCACCTGCCGACGCCGCTCGAGCCTCTCGAGCGGCTGACCCTGGCCCTCGGCGGGCCGAAGCTGTTCGTCAAGCGGGACGACTGCACCGGGCTCGCCTTCGGCGGCAACAAGACGCGGAAGCTCGAGTTCCTCGTCGCCGAGGCGCTGACACGGGGCGCGGACACGCTCATCACCACCGGCGGCGTGCAATCGAACCACGTCCGCCAGACGGCGGCGGCCGCCGCCCGCCTGGGGCTCGGCTGCGAGCTCGTGCTCTCCCGCGCGGTGCCGTGGGACGCCCCGGACTATGAGGAGACGGGCAACCCCCAGCTCGACCGCCTGCTCGGCGCGCGCGTGCACATCCTCGACGCCGGAAGCGACCGCGAGGCGGCCATGCTCGAGCTCGCCGAGGCGGTGCGCGGCCGGGGCGGCCGGCCCTATGTGATCCCCCTGGGCGGCTCCAACGTCACCGGCGCGCTCGGCTACGTCGCCTGCGCCCGCGAGCTCGTCGCCCAGGCCGACGCGATCGGCCTTGCCGTCGACGGCGTCGTCCTGGCGGCCTCCAGCGGCGGCACCCAGGCCGGCCTGCTCGCCGGCATCCAGACGCTCGGCCGCCGCGTCCGCGTCATCGGCATCGACGTCGACGCCGACCCGGCCGGCACCCGGGAGCGGGTGCGGGCACTGCTGCCGCCGCTCTCTGAGCGGCTTGGCATCGCCGACGGCGTGAGCCCTGACGAGGTCGAGGTCGAAGGCGGCTTCGCCGGCGACGCCTACGGCCTGCCGACCGCGGCCATGGCCGCGGCGGTGACCAGGCTCGCCCGCCTCGAGGGTCTCCTCCTCGATCCCGTCTATACCGGCAAGGCGATGGCCGGGCTCATCGCGCTCATCGCGGGCGGCGCCTTCCGGCCGTCCGAAACGGTGGTGTTCCTGCACACGGGCGGCACGCCGGCCTTGTTCGCCTACCGCACGGCGCTTGCCGACCGCGCTCCCTGATCTCGGACCAGGGATCCTTTCAGGCGGACGGCTGCAGGGCTGACGTTGGGCGACCGGCCTCGTCCAGAAGCGGCTGGCGATGGTCGGCGCCGACGTCGCAGAGCCGGTCGAGAAGGCCGATCGCCTCGGCGACGTACCAGCTCCGCCGGGCCTCGCTGGGCGCGGTATCGGCGAGGGTGGCGATGAGATGGCCCGACTCCTTGGCCAGCACGTCGAGACGCCGGTCGCGGCGGGCGGCGAGAACGTGCTCGACGTTCATTCGGGCGCGCCGGTCGAGGCAGAGCACGGCTCGGGCGAGCTCGGCGGCGGTCATCAGCGCGACATCCCCCGGTGCCCCGTGCTCGCGGAGCGCCTTCGGCAGGATTTCGCCCATCACCGCGGCGAACACCACCTCCGCGCGGTCGGCGTCGTGGCCGTCGTTGGTGCCGATGATCCGGGGCGCGAACGGCTTGAGGCGCTGGCGCTCGTCGTCGCGCATGCGGTCGTTGAGCGGAATGACCAGCTTGCGGATGACCTGCGAGGCCGTCTTCGGGCGGTCGCCGAACCACTCGCCGGCGAGGAAGGCGACGAAGGACATCACGCAGAAGCGGTCGAGGTTGGGATCGCCGATCCCGGCGACCAGCTCGACCCGGTCGTAGAGCCGTTGCACGTCGAGATTGACCGACATTGAAGCCTGACCTCCCGTTGCCGACGCTGCAGAGGGACCGCGGCCGAGCCCCGTCCCTCGACTCCTGTAGGTGGGGATGGCGAAAGGCGGTATCCAGACACGTGCTTATAGGCCGGCCGCGGGCCCGGGCCACATCGGGGATCGACTTCGCTCCCGCGAACGGCGACACTCCTCGGGCGTGTGGTGCTCGAACCGGGACAGGGAGGATGAGATGGCCACCTACATCATGCTCTGCAACTGGACGGATCAGGGCATCCGCTCCATCAAGGACTCGCCGAGCCGCCTCGCGGCGGCGCAGGAGCTGTGCCGTCAGCACGGCGCGGAGATGACCGCCTTCTACATGACCATGGGCACCTACGACATGGTTGGCGTGATCGATGCGCCGAACGACGACACCTTCGCCCGCATCGCGCTCTCCATCGCCAAGGGCGGCAACATCCGCACCAACTCGATGAAGGCGTTTGAGGAGGCGGACTACCGCCAGATCATCGGCACGATCGGCTGAAGGCGCCGGCACTTCGCGGGCGGCGGCCGCCTCAGCCGTCCTCCGCGACCGCCGAGGCGCGGCCGCGCAGGCGGCCAAGCGTGAGCCCGAGGTCGTCGTCACCGACCTCCCAGGCTTCTCGTCCTTCCGCCCGGTTCCAGTTCACGTACTCCTTGAACGCCGACTTCTGGAGAACGGCCAAGCCGGAGCCGGCGGTGTCGAGGTCGATGCGCGCGATCTCCCGATAGAACCGGAAGACGATGGCGAGAACGCCGCCGACATCGGCCGTCCGGCGAACGTCCTCGAGGACGACGCTGCCGCCGACCGCGAGCAGGCGCCACGTGGCGAGGACGAACTCGAGCCGCGAGGCCGGATCGCCGGCGACGATGACGAGATCGACGGTCGCGTCCGCGTGGCCATCGAGCTGGGCCAGCCGATCGAGGCGGTGGACGCCGGGCGCATCGGCGATCTCTCCCGGCTGGCACACGGCAAGGAGCTCGCTGCCGCCGCTGGCGACCTCGGCGGCGATCCGGGTCGCGCGGCCGGCGCCGACGGCGAGGATGCGGCGGGCGGTCCGGGCGAGGTCGGCGACGATGTCGATCCCGTCGGGCGTGGGGGAGGCCTCCGCCGCTGGGGCGGGAGCACGGCGTGCGGGGCCTTCCGTCATTCGTAGGGATCGGCGGCGTCGCGCAAGCCGTCGCCGAGGAAGTTGAACGCGAGCACGGTGACGATGACCGGCAGCATCGGCAAGATCAGCCAGGGATAAAGCGCCACGGCCTCGATGTTCTGGGCCTCGATCAAGAGCACGCCCCAGCTGGTCACCGGCGGCCTGAGGCCGAGACCGAGAAAGGAGAGCGCGGTCTCGCCGAGGATCATCGACGGGATCGACAGCGTCGCCGAGGCGATGAGGTGGCTCATGAAGTTGGGCAGGAGGTGGCGGCCGATGATGCGCCGGGGCGACGCCCCCATCAGCCGCGCCGCCTGGCAGAAGTCCTCCTCGCGGAGCGCCAGGAGCTTGGAGCGGACGGCCCGGGCGAGGCCGGGCCAGTCGATCAGCCCGAGGATGATGGTGATGCCGAAGTAGACGAGAATCGGGCTCCAGGTGACCGGCAGCGAGGCGGACAGCGCCATCCACAGCGGCAGCTCGGGGAGCGAGCGGATGACCTCGATCAGACGCTGCACCACGTTGTCGGTCCAGCCGCCGAAGTAGCCGGCGACACCGCCGATCGTGATGCCGAGGATGAAGCTGATGGTGATGCCGATGAGCCCGACCGTCAGCGAGATACGCCCGCCGTAGAGCAGCCGGGACGCCATGTCGCGACCGAGACGGTCGGTGCCGAGCAGGAACAGGGTGCCGTTCTCGGCCGGGCAGACGAGGTGGAGATCGCCGGGCCAGAAACCCCAGAAGCGGTACGGGTCGCCCCGGCAGAAGAAGCGAAGCCGATCGACCTTGGTGCGATCCGTGGTGTACTCCCGCTGCAGCGTCTCCAGGTTGAGCTGGAACTTGAGGCCGTAAACGAAGGGACCGACGAGCGTGCCGTCATGGAACAGCCGGACCGTCTGCGGCGGCGCGTAGATAAAGTCGACGTTGCGGGTGTGCAGCTCGTAAGGGGCGAGGAACTCGCAGATCACGATCGAGAGATAGGACAGCAGCAGCACGACCCCGGCGGCGACGGCGAGCCTGTGGCGGCGGAACCGCCACCATATCATCCGCCACTGGGAGGCCATGTAGTAGCGTTCCTGCTCCGGCGTCAGGCGCTCCGCTTCCTCGACGTCGAACGGCTCGGTCGAGACGTAGTGGGGAAGCCTGTCGGCGCTCATGACGGCGCCCTGCCCGTTAGCCGGATGCGCGGATCGAGGGCCGCCAACAGGATGTCCGAGAGGAACATGCCGACGACGGTGAGCAGCGCCAGGAACATCAGGAACGAGCCGGCGAGATACATGTCCTGGCTCTGCAGGGCGCTCAAGAGCATCGGCCCGGTGGTCTGCAAAGACATCACCGCCGAGACGATCACCGAGCCGGAAACGACCTGCGGCAGCAGATTGCCGATGTCGGCGATGAACGGGTTGAGGGCCATGCGCAGCGGATAGCGGACCAGAAGGCGGTGCGGCGGCAGGCCCTTGGCGCGGCCGGTGACCACGTACTGCTTCTGCAGCTCGTCGAGCAGGTTGGCCCGCAGCCTTCGGATCATGCCGGCCGTGCCCGAGGTGCCGATGACGATCACCGGCACCCACAGATGCTCGAGGACCGACAGCGCCTTGTCGACGCTCCACGGCTGGTTGAGGTACTGTTCGGCCATCAGGGTCCCGATCGACGTCCCGAACCAGACGTTGGCCAGGTACATCAGGATCAGCGCGAGCAGGAAGTTCGGGGTGGCAAGGCCGATGAAGCCGAGGAAGGTGAGCCCGTGGTCCGACCAGCTGTACTGGTGAGTAGCCGAGTAGACGCCGATCGGAAACGACACCACATAAATGAAAAGTATCGTGCTGAAATTCAGCACCATCGTCAGCAGCAACCGATCGCCCATGACGTCGGAAACGGGTAACCCGTATTCGAACGAATAGCCAAGATCCCCCTGAACGAGCCCGAACAGCCAGATGAAGTACTGTTCAACCATGGGACGGTCGAGCCCGTACTGGCGACGCAGGAACTCGATCCTTTCCCGCGGCACCAGCTCGCCCTGGCTTTCGAGCTGGGCAATGTGGGCGGAGAGATAATCTCCCGGCGGCAGCTGGATGATGATGAACACCAACGCGCTGATCGCCAGGAGCGTCAGCAGCATGGTGAGGAGGCGGCGACTGAGGAAGCTGAACACCGAGCGCCGCCTACGCCTGGCCGGTCACCGCAGCTTCGGCGCGCGTCACCCTGCTCATTCGGCGAACCAGAAGGTGTCCGGCCGATGCACGCCGAAGTGCGCGCCCGGTTCCCAGTTGTAGATCGCGGTTTCCGGGACGTTGCGGAGGCGGTTGGTGACCACCACCGGCTGGGGGACGCCGCGGACGATGCCGATGCTGAACACCTGGTCGGCGTGGATGGACAGCATCGTCTTCCAGATCCCGGTCCGTTCCTCTGCGTCGAAGGTGCTCTGCCATGCCGCGTACAAGGCCAGAAGCTCCTGCGCGGCCGGCAGATCCACCGGCTCTCCGGCCTGACCGCCGCTCTCTTGGTGAAGTCCCCACTTAGGCCAGTGGTACTGCATCTGGGCTGTCGGCGCCAGTTCGTGGGGCGACATTGCCGGCGTCGGAACCGCGTTCTCCAGCCCCTTCCAGATCGACATCAGCGTCTCGCCCGAGAAGATCCGATTGCGGAAGACCTCCCGCTGCAGGGGCTTGATGTGCAGCCGGATGCCGATCTGCCGCCAGCCGTCGCGGATCAGTTGCAGGACGTCGGTTTCGCTCGGATCCTCGCCTGCGGTCTCGACGATGATGTCCAAGGGGCGGCCGTCGGGAAGCACCCTGAGACCGCCGCCGTCGCGCCTGTCGAGACCCATCTCGTCGAGCAGCTGGTTGGCGCGGTCAAGATCGAACTCCGCCCAGCGACGTGCGAACTCGGGCCGGTAGAGCGGACTCTCCTTGAGCACGGTGTTGCCGCCGGGCTCGCCGAGACCGAAGTAGATGGTCTGGTTGATCTCGTCCCGATCGATCGCCAGCGACAGCGCTTGTCGGAACCGGGCGTCGCGAACAAGCTCGCGCCACAACGGATCGGAAATGTTGAGATTGGGATAGAGGGCCATCTCCGAGCCGGATGCGGACCGCCACAGCAAAACCTTGTAGTTGTGGCGCTTTTCTCCCTGCTTGAGGACGGCATAGTTCTCGAAGCCGAGGCCCCTGGCCTGGAGGTCGGAATCCCCGGACGCTGCCTTCGCCGGAATGAGCTTGGTATTGACCACCGTGAACGAGACCGTGTCGATGTACGGGAGCTGGCGCCCCGCCGCATCCACCCGGTGATAGTAGGGATTGCGGGCGAACTCGAAACGGCTGGCCGGTGGCTGCGTTACCAGAATCCAGGGTTGCAGGGAGGGAAGATCGGGGTTCTCGTTCTTGTACTTCTGGGAGTTGCGGAAGTGCAGGGCCACCCAGTTCCGTTGCCCCGCCGCGGCGACCTTCCGCTGCAGATCGTCTGCCTCCGCATGGCGGACGTGGAACTGCTTCAGGTAGTGCGCGGGCTGGTACATGTATTCCGGTCTCGCCCCGGCCAACGCCGGCAGGAAGTGGGGGTTCGGCCGGTGCCAGCTGTAGCGCACGGTGGTTTCGTCGATGATCTCGAACGTGGGCGGTTGCCCGTCGACCTTGAGAAACGCCGGCATTCCCCCCGGCGACATGTCCTCGTTGTTGAGCACGTCCTCCCAGTAGTACTGGAAGTCCCGGCTGGTGAACGGGTGGCCGTCCGACCACTTGTGGCCCTTGCGCAGGTGAAAGGTGAACACGCGCCCGTCCACGACGTCGTATCGCTCGAGGATGTCGGGCAACAGGTTCCAGGTGTGGTCGTAGCCGACGAGGCGGGCGTAGCCGTATACCACCAGCATGCGGGTGTCCTGGGCCCGCCCCATCAGCGTCCTGAGCGTCCCGCCGTACCGTCCGGGAACCTTGCCCATCGCCGCGAGATCGACGACCAGCGGCGTCGCCGGCAGGCGTTGGTCGATCGGCGGCAACGCGCCGGCCTCGACCTTGGCCGCAAGGAACGGCGGCTCCTCGTAGGCCGCAGCCGGCAGGGCTGCAGCGGCAAGCGCGAGGGCGATCAGCACTGCGAGGCTCTTTTTTTTCATGTCCTGGTCTCCGCGTGGCGCAACGTCGCTCCCCCGTATCGCTGCTCTCCGTCGCCCGAGCGTTCGCCGCTGGCTTTGCCCCAGACGCCCTGCCGCCCATCGCGACGGTCCGCACTCCCGACACGAGACATCCGAGACATCATAGCCGACCGGCCGGCCATGGTTCGAGGCTGGCGGAAGGGCGGCACCTCATCCATGGCTTCGCGGTCGAGCCAGGTGGCCGGGCCGGGCGCGGACGTAGTGCCCGCCGCCCATGTCGAGCAGCTCCTGGGCGTCGAGGGCGCCGACGTCGAAGGGCGGCGGCCACGCTTCGGGGTCGGAGGCCCGTCCGTCCATCAGTGCGGTGAAATCGAGCCTGCGGTCGGGGTCGGGGTAGGGGACCGCCGCGAGCAGGGCCCGGGTGTAGGGGTGGACCGGATTGCGGAACAGGAGCTCGCGCGGCGCCTCCTCGACCAGCCGGCCGGCGCACATCACCGCGATCCGGTCGGCCATGTAGTCGACCACCGCGAGGTTGTGGGAGATGAACAGGTATGTCAGCCCCAGCTCCGCTTGCAGATCCTTGAGCAGGTTCAGGATCTGCGCTTGGACGGAGACATCGAGCGCCGATACCGGCTCGTCGCAGATCAGGATCTCGGGTTTCAGCGCCAGCGCGCGGGCGATGCCGATGCGCTGGCGCTGGCCTCCTGAGAAGCTGTGGGGATAACGGCTGAGGTACCTTGGGTCCAAGCCGACGAGGCGCATCAGCTCCACGACCATCTCCCGTCGGTAACCGGCGTCGCCGACGTCGTGGATCACGAGCGGCTCGCTCAGGATCTCGAACACCGTCATCCGCGGATTGAGGGAGCCGAACGGATCCTGAAACACGTACTGGATCTTGCGTCGGAACCGGGCGAGCTCGCCGCCGGTCAGTTCGAGTACGTTGACGGCCGTGCCGTCCTCGCTGTAGCGCACCTCTCCGGAATCCGGTTCGACCGCACGCATGATGATCTTGCTGACCGTGGTCTTGCCGCAGCCGCTTTCGCCGACGAGGCCGAGGCAGGTGCCGCGGGCGATGCGGAAGCTGACGTTGTCCACGGCCTTCTCGGCGTGGTGATCCCCGGAGCGGAACAGGCCGTCGCGCTTGCGCGTGGTGAAGCTCTTCTGCAGATTGCGGACCTCCAGCAGCGGCGCTGGTGAGGCTCCTCGGGCGGCCGGCGTTCCGGGCCGGGCGGCGAGCAGGTGGCCGGCGCCGGCGTGCTTGATCTCCCGGAGCGGCTGCAGGCGCTCGCCCGGCTTCATGTCGAAGTGCGGCACGGCGCGGAGCAGTGCCCGGAGATAGGGGTGGCGGGGGTCGGTGTAGATGTCCCGGAGCGGGCCGCTCTCGACGACCCGGCCGCGGTAGATGACCACGACCTCCTCGGCCACGTTGGCCACCACCCCGAGATCATGGGTGATGATGAAGAGCGCCATGCGCAGCTCGCTCTGCAGGTCCTGGATCAGCTTCAGGATCTGCGCCTGGATGGTGACGTCGAGGGCCGTGCTCGGTTCGTCGGCGATGAGCAGGTCGGGACGACAGATCAGCGCCATGGCGATCATCGCCCGCTGGCGGAGGCCGCCCGACAGCTCGAACGGGTAGGATTCGTACGAGCGCGGCGGATCGGGAAAGCCGACCCGGTCGAGCATGTCGAACGTCGCCTCGATGCCCTCTTTCTTGCTCATCTTGCGATGCAGAAACAGCGCCTCGCTGATCTGATCGCCGATCGTGTGCAAGGGCGACAGCGACGTCATCGGCTCCTGGAAGATCATCGAGATGCGATTGCCGCGGATCGCCCGATAGTCTGCGCTCGAAGGATCGAGCTTGGCGAGGTCGACGGCCGGGCCCGGTCTCCTCGCGTCGTGGAGCAGGATCTCGCCCGCCGTGACGCGGGCCGTGCGCGGCAGGATGCCGAGGATGGCCTGGGCGGTGACCGACTTGCCCGATCCGGATTCGCCCACCAGCGCCACCGCCGAGCCCGGACGGATGCGCAACGACAGGCCGTCGACGGCGGGCAGAACCCCCGCCTGGGTATGGAACTCCACCCGTAGGTCGCGGATCGTCAGGAGATCGGTCATCTCGGGCGGGACTCTGGGCGCGTTTCCACGCAAGGCACGCCCATCGCGACGAGATTGGAGACCGTGGTCGGATCGAGCGAAAGCCGATTGTCGCATGCCACCGCCGCGGCGCGGGTGACGATCAGATGAAAATTCGTCGCCCGCGAGTCCACGTTCAGCCGGCGTTTCCCGCTGACCAGGGTCAGCTGCATCCAGCCGCCGGTGCGGTCGCGGCGGGTCGAGTAGTAGCGGAGCCGCAAAGAGGTGAGCTCCCGCCACGCGACATCGCCGAACCATGAGCCGCGGACATGGATTCCGGCCTCGCTGATCTCGATCCGCGTCAACTGGCGCCGGAGGGACACGACCCCGTACATCAGAAAAATCCCCGCCGCCGCCAGAAGGATCCCGGTGACCGCCGGCGGTGTCGGCACGAGGACGAGGGGAGCGCCGGTCAGTGCGAGCCCGCCGGCCGACCGCAGGTAGTCTCCGGCGACGGCCGATGCGGGGTAGGCGATGACGCTCACGCCCAGAATGCCTCCTCTGCGTCCAGCCAGCGGACCGCGGGATGGGGGCTCGTGAAGCCGATCACCTTGGGCAGGAACGACCAGCAGCCCTCATCGTGAAAGAGATGATGGGTCATCAGTCCGGTGGGCTCATCCGGATCGGCCTCGCCCTCGCGTCGTGCCCGCAAGTGGACGCGGATCTGCTGCACTGCGGCGTCCTCACCGACGAATCCGCCGCTGCCGTGCCAGTCGATGATGTCGACATGGACGTTGGTGCGGCGAACGCCCGGTGCCGGATCGGCGGACTCGCGGGGCCCCATCGTCGACACGGCGCGAAGGCCGATCCCCGGGAGATGCTCGAGCAGGCACTCCTCCATCCGGTTCCAGGGGGCGACCAGGACCGGCAGAGCGCGCGGCATGGCGGAGAGACGGCGCCAGCCCTCGGCGAGCTCGTCGAGCATCATCTGCCGCGGCCGATGCGGCCCGTACTCCTCCTGTTTGAGGCCGGATGGCGCATGGTTGGCGTGGCTCCAGCCGTGCTGCAGGACCGACGTCATGGGATGGGCCGCGACCACCGGTTCGAGCGTCGCCTCGATCAGGGCCGGGATCACCGCCAGAGCCACCGGCACGCCGCCGTCGCCGCTCATCGCGAGCAGGCGTTCGAGCTCAGAGCTCGCCCGCGTCGCGTCGTCGTCCCGCCACCACAGCGTCGCCGAGCGCCCCTCGGCGCTCCAGGCATCGAGTTCCTCACGCAACGCTGCCCACGGCCCCATGCTCAAGCCTCTTCCGGGCTCTCTTCGCCGCACAGCGAGGCGATGATCCTGGCCGTCGTCTCGGCGCCGGAGACATCGACATCGGCAAGCGCCGGCTCCCGGTCCATCGCGGCGTCCAGGGCTTGCGCCAGCCGTTCGGGTGTCAACTCCCGCGCTTCGACCACGCCGAGAACGCCCCGCTCGGCAAGCGTCCTTGCCCTCAGCGCCTGCTCTGTCTGATCACCCTCCGCGAACGGCACGACGACGGCGCGCGCCCTCGCCTGAACGATGTCCATGATCGTATTGTAGCCGGCCTGGGACAGCGAGAGAACGCAATTGCGAAGCAGAGTCGGCAGATCGTCACGCCAGCGCTCGACGATCACCCCCGGCGGCGCGTCCCAGGCAAAGCGGTCGAAGACCTCGTCCGGCAGGTTGGGCCCAGCGATCAGCCGCCACGGACGGTCCGCGAGCCGGGTGAGGGGGCGCGCCGCCAGCGCCGCCCGCAGCAGGGGCTCGCCGACGGCGCCGCCGCCCACGGACACCACCACCTCGCCGCGCCCGGCCTCTCGGTCGGCGACGGCACGCCGGCTTCGCTGATCGGCGACGTAGCCTGTGTATTCGACGATCGGGGCGATGGTTTCCATCTCCGGGAAGGTCTGGTCGAGCGTGATCAACGCCGGATCGCCGTGCACCAGCACGCGATCGAACCAGGTCCGCGCCAGCGACGCCATTTCGGCATTCCGATCGGGCTTGTCCTTGCGAACCAGCACGTCGCGGACCGAGGAGACGATGCGGGGCGGCCTTGCGGCGGTCCGGGCGGTCTCCAGCAGCGGCATCAGCTCGAAACGGAACTGCCGGCGCCCGAACGGAAACTGCTCGATGAGCAGGACGTCGGGCGAGAGCGCCCCGAACTCGCTCAAGAGCCGGCTGGCGCGGGCGTCCCTGAGCGCGTCGTCGACCGGTTCTCCCTGCTCGTTGACCAGCGCGGCAAAGGCGGGATCGGCGGCCCGCACCGCCGGCAAGAGGATGCGCGCGCAGCCGCGGAATTCGACGCCCCTGATCTGCGGCCCGCCGAGGACGACGGCGACGTCGAGCCCGGCCGCGGCCATCGCCTCGGCGATCAGCGAGGCGCGCTTGAGATGGCCGACGCCGAGGAGATGCTGGACGTAGAACATGACCCGGCGGCTCACGGCACCGCTCCCGGGTCGGGCTCGGGGGCTGGGACCGTCACCGCGCCGATCCGCCCGTGAGCGCGTCAAACGCGGCCGCAATCCGGCGTGCGGCGACGGGAAGATCGTGGTCGAGGGCGATCCGCGTGCGGGCCCGCTCGCCCATCGCCCGCGCCGTCTCCGGATCGTCGAGAAGCGTCGCCACCGCGCCGGCCAGGGCGTCGGCGCAACCGACGGCGGTGAGCAGGCCGCTGTCGCCGTCGCCGACCACGGCGGGAACGCCTCCGGTCCGTCCGGCGACGACGGGCACGCCGGCGGCCTGGGCCTCGAGCAACGCGAGCCCATAAGCCTCGCCGATCGCCGGCCAGACGAGGACATCCGACGCGGCGTAGATCGAGGCGAGATCGGCCCCTTCCAGGCGTCCCTGCCAGATCACCCGCTCGGCCAGCGGCGCCAGTGCCGCGCGCACGTCGTCTTCGGCCGGCCCGTCGCCGACGACCGCGAGCCGCCACGGTCGGGACAGCAGGGAGGCAAGCGCGTGGCCGAGCAATCGGTAGGACTCGAGCTTGTCGCCGGGGCGCATCATGGCGACGGTGAGCAGCAGCGGCTCCCCGGGATCGAGGCCGAAGCGTTCGACCTGGATGCGGCGATGCCGTGCCCGCTGCTCGGCCGCGCCGAGGTAGGGTCGGGCATCGATGAACGGCTTCAACGGCACGAGCCGGCGCCGATCGCAAAGGAGCGGGCCGACGCAGCCGCTGTCGGCGGGATTGAGCGCGAAGACCAGATCGGCTCGCGAGATCGCCTCGGCGGCGGCGGCGTGTCCGACCGCCCAGGGGCCGTCCCGCTGCTTCGGCGCGTGCGAGGCTTCGGCGATGACGTAGGGAAGGCCCAGCGCCCGGCTGACGGCCGGACCGAGCCAGTCGGGCGCCTTGTGGTAGACGTGATAGGAGAACCAGAGGTGCGGCCGCCGGCCGGGCGGGCGGCGGCGGTAGCGGCCGGCGAGGGCGTCTGCCAGACCGCGACCGAGCCGTGCCAGGCGCCGTTGCCGCACCGCGTTGCCGGCGCCGTCGAAGCTGCGGAACGAGCAGGCGAGCTCGACGTCGTGTCCGGCCCGCTCCAGGGCCGACATCAGGAGCCGCGCCATCAGCCGATCCCCCGAGGGCTGGGGATGGTGCGGCGGCTTCATGGGGGCGTAGAAGGCGACGCGCATGCCGGGGGCCGGTCTTCCACCAGGCCGAACAGGAGGGCCAGCCGGTCGATGCCCGCGTCCATGGCGAATGCCGCATGTATCCGCCGCATTGCGGCCGATCCCAGACGCTGGCGCAGCGCCGGCGACTGGATCACGCGGCCGAGCGCCCTCGCCAGCGCGTCCGCGTCCTCCGCCGGCACGAGGAGGCCCGTCTCGCCGTCATCGATCAGCTCGGGCGCGGCGGAGAGCCGGCTCGCCACGCAGGCGAGGCCTTGGCTTTGAGCCTCCATGAGCGCGTTCGGCAGGCCGTCGCGGTCGCCGTCCCGCGCGATCCGCATGGCAAGCACGAACAGGTCGGCCGCCCGATACCGGGCGAGGACCTCGTCCTGCGGCAGCGGGCCGAGCCAGCGGATGCGGTCGGCGATGCCGGCGCGGCGGGCGCGAGCCTTTAGCGTCTCCAGCAACGGCCCGCCGCCGATATGGACCAGACGCCAGTGGAGAACCGATGGCAGCCGCCCCAGCGCGTCGATGAGCACGTCGTAGCCCTTCTTCTCGACGAGGCGGCCGACGGACAGGATGATCACCGGGTCTTCGGCATCGGTGCCGGTCCGCGGTGGTCGTGCCCGCCGCGGCGGGGGGAATCGCGCCAGGTCGAGCCCGTGGTAGACCAGAGTCACGCGGTCCGCCCCCGGCGCAAGCGGGCCGAGGCGGCGCGCGTTGACCGCCGAGCAGGTGACCGCCCAGCGGCAGTCCTGGAGCTTCTCGCGGATCTCCCAGTCCGGAATGGTCCAGACGTCCTTGGCATGCGCCGACACGCTCCACGGCAGCGAGCGGATCATCGCCGCGTAGCGGGCCACCGACGCCGGCGTGTGCAGGAAGTGCGCGTGCAGCCAGCCGACGTCGTCGCCGAGCTCGTTGGCAAGAACGAGGGCCTGACCGAACCGCCGGATGCGGTTGGGTGTCCGGTCGCGAGCGAGATCGCGAAGCCACGCGGCGAACGCCTGGCGGTATCCGGCCGACCGGCGCACGGCCCGCCATGCCGTTAGCACCCGGCGCGGCTCCGTGCGGAGGTATTCCGGCAGATAGACGACGGAGGCGCGGATCTCGCCATGGATCGGGTGGGTGGCCGGATCCGTCGGCAGCCGCAGCGAGAACAGCCGGATCTCCAGGCCTCGCCGCTCCAGGGCCCGGATCTCCTGGGCGATGAACGTCTCGGAGAGGCGGGGATAGCCCTTGACGATGAACGCGACCGCGGTGCTCACGTCACGGGTTTCGCCCGACCAGGGAGAGGTACGTGGCCTCCGACCGGAAGTCGAACTCAGCGTCGACCATGCCGGCGATGATCGACAGCCCGTCCAACAGGCCGGGGATGTGCACCTCGGACGGCCTCGGCTGATGGGGAAGCTCGCGGATGGCAGCCGCCATGCGCTCAGGCTCGCTCTCGCCGTCGACGACAAACATGCGAATCAGCCCGAGCCGTTCGGCCCGGGATGCCCGGATGAACTGCTCCAGCCGTGGCGCCACCCGCGGCACGATCAGCCCGGGTCGGTCGAACGAGAGGATCTCGCAGAAGGTGTTGTAGCCGCCCATGGCGACGATGCCGAGGGAGTTGGCCATCAGGGTCTCGATGTTGGCATCGAAGGTGATCGCCTGCACCGCCTCGAGGCGGTTCACCCGCTCCATGAAGCCGGCCTTGATGGTCGACAGCATGAACGGTCCGAAGACGATGAGGGCCGGGACCTGGAGGCTTGCATCGTGCTCGTAGGCGCGCAGCACCCAGTCGACGACGGCGGCTCCGTCGCCGCCGCCGCCCGCGGTAACCAGGATATGGGGCCGCCCGTCGAAGCCTGCGGGCAGGCCGTCCGACCGCCCGAACTCGGAGGCGGTGCGCCGCAGGTAGCCGGTATAGCGCAGCTTGTTGATCACCGACGCCGGCACCGGCACCCCGTCGAGCGGTCGGCAGATCTCGGGCAGGCCATAGATCCAGATGTGATCGTAGAGATCGGCAAGCGCCGAGACCGCGTTCTTGCGGTCCCACTCCTCGGCGAGCAGGTCCGGCTGGTCCATCACGTCCCTCAGCCCGAGCACGAGCGGCGTCCCGCGCGCCTTCAGCATGGTCAGGGTCTCTTTGACCTCGCCGCGCAGCCCCAACGGCTCCTTGTCGACGAGAAAGATGTCCGGGGAGAAGGCCTCGGCCGTATGGCGGATGATCGACGATCGGAGGCGCAGCGTTTCCTCGATCCCGATCTCGAGATTGAGCGGGGTGTAATCGCCGTGACTGAGCTTGATGACCCCGGGAACGCGCACGAAATCGACCCGGGCCGGAAAGCTGAAGCTGCCGATGATCGGCGATCCCGACAGGATGAGCACGGAGAGATCGGAACGGTGATCGACGAGGGCCCGGGCGATCGTCTGACAGCGGCGCAGATGACCAAGCCCGAACGAATCATGGCTGTAGATCAGAAGCCGGCGGTGCATGCGGTCCCGTCCCATGATGGCCACTCCCCCGAGAGATCGATGCCGGGGAGGCATCCGATCCTTCAACGATAACGCGGAAACCTCCGAACGCGATCAACCGAATTCTCGACACCCGTCCGGCCGACTGCCGTCATCGACACCCGCCTTCGGCCGCGGGCCGGCCGGACCTCCCGATGCCGCTTCCGCTCGCCGACGGTCGGTTGGCGCCTTGAGAAGCCGCCGACTTGTGGATGATCGTCAGATTGCTGTCGCACGCGTTGAGATCGACGCGCTGGATCTCGCGAAAATGGCGGAAGACGAGCGCCAGCGCGTTGCCGGCATCGCGCGGCCGCCGCGTGTCGTGGAGCACGAGACGGCCGCCGGACTTCAACAGGCGCCAGGCGGCAAGGCCGAACTCGAGCCGGAGATCGTCCTCGCCGTCGTCGAAGACGAGATCGAACGAGTCGTCCGTGAAGTCGTCGAGAATCGAAAGCCGCTCGAAGCGAATCAGCCGGACGCCGTGGTTCGGGGCGACCTCCTCGAGCAGCGTGCGGGTCCGATCGATCCAGTGCGCGTCGCGATCGAGGCCGACGATCGCGGCATCGCCGCGCGCCGCCTGGGCGAACACCTGGGTCGATGCTCCGACCCCGTACTCGAGGATGCCGAGCGCCTTCGCTGCCAGCTCGGCCAGAAGCGACGCGTCGTTGCGCGAAAGATCGCCCACGTACCGCAGCGAGGCGTTGCCGGCCGGTCCTGAAGGATTCACGACCACGATGAGGTCCGAACTCAAGTGCACCCTGCGCTCCTTAGCACGGGCTTGGCTCGCAGGATAGACGCTTGGTCCCTCATCGCAGCCGGCGCGCGATCGGATCGCGCCGGAAAACGAGGGACAAGCCGCCGACGATCCCCGATCCCGGCCTCGACAGTCGCGAAAAAGGGTCGTCGCGGAGAGCTCTGTTCGATTATGCTCATGGTCGGCACGGGAGGCCGTGAACCGGCGTGTTCGAGTTTGACCAGTACGAGCGGCGACTTCGCGACGCTCCCCCTGTCCGCGGGGCGACCGGCTATCGTCCGCTCGCCGACGTCGCGGCGTTGTCGTTCATGTGGTGGAGCGAGCACTGCGTCGAGTGTGCGGACCCCGACTGCTACACCACGTGCGATCTCTATCAGCCGCGGTCCGACGGCCGCTGTCGCCGTTTCGCTTACGGGCTTTACAGGAACCGCGGGTTCCCGTCGCTGCGCGGCTATGGCGCCGAGGCCGTTTTCAAGACCTGGGCGAAGCTGGAGGCGGACGGCAACACGTGGATGGAGCCGCGGGCAGCGGTCCTGCGCCGCGAACGATGGCTTGGCATGGTGGGCCCGCTGGCAAGAACGCTTTCCGGATTCGCCGAACGGCTGACGGGCGATCCACGGTGGCGAGCCCGATCGCCCAGCCCGCGGAAGATCGCCCGCCGCCTGCACCGCCGCGGCAACGGCAGGCGCCTCCCCGACGCCTTCGTCGTCGAGGTGTACAATCCTGAGCCGAATGCCGTGAAGCTCCAGCTCGGAATGCGGATCCCGCTGTCCGCACGGCTGAGCGCGGACCGCCCGGTGCCGGCACCGTTCCACGCCGACATGACGCTCGAGCCCGGCTACTCGTGCCACAGGTTCGATCGCCACCGCTTTGGCGCCATCGTGGGCTGCGGCCTGCCGTTCAAGGTGACGGTGACGCCGGAGGCCGACGAGACGACGCGGCTCGTCTTCCTCGGCCTCGACTTCGTTTGCGATCGCGCTTCGCGCGAAGGGCAGCCCGGCGCCCCGGTCAAGTGCGTGGTCTTCGATCTCGACAACACGCTCTGGGACGGCGTGCTGGTCGAGGATGAGAGGGTTCGGCCGAAGGAGAACGTCGTCGAGGTGATCAGAACGCTCGATGCCCGCGGCGTCCTTGTCAGCGTCGCCAGCAAGAACGATCACGCGCGGGCGTGGCGCCGACTGGAGGAGATCGGTCTCGCCGACTGCATCATCGAGCCGCAGATCAGCTGGCTGCCGAAGAGCGTTGGCATCCGGCGGCTTGCCGATCGCCTCAATCTCGGCCTCGATGCGTTCGCCTTCGTCGATGACAGCCCCTTCGAGCGCGCCGAGGTGGCGGCGGCGCTGCCGGAGGTCGTCTGCCTTGCCGCGGAAAAGATCGACACCCTGCCCGATGATGCGCGCTTTCGCGGCAGCGGCAGCGCCGATGCGAGAAACCGGCGTCAGTACTATAGGGTCGAAAAGCAACGGAATCAGCAGAGGTCCGAATGGGGATCGGACTATCTCGGGTTCCTTCGGGACTGCCAAATCGTTCTGACGGTTGGCGGTTACGTGCCAGGCGACTTCGATAGAGTGTCGGAGCTGGTTCAGAGAACCAACCAGCTGAACTTTTCCGGACACAAATACACGCGCCATGAGATGGCGGAGATCTTGGAGGCGGGGCCCGCGCAGAAATTCGTATTGCGCTGCGAGGACAGGTACGGATCCTATGGGACGGTCGGGTTCGCACTGGTTCGCAAGCAGGACCGGAGTATTGTCGTTGACGACTTCATGCTGTCCTGTCGCGTGCAGGGGCGCTTTGTCGAGAAAGCTTTCTTTGCCTTTCTGGCCGGCAGTTGGGCGGGCGGCGCGGTCGACCGGCTCGTCGTCCGGTTTCGGCCGACCGACCGCAACGGTCCCGCCAGGACCGTTCTGGAGGGCATGGGGTTTCAGCCCGTCGAGGCGGAGCAGGGCTTGGTGCTGGGCGTGAGCGGAGAGGTTCTGCGTTGCGAACTGATCCGGGTGGTGGGCGAGGGCCCGGGCCTTTCGGCGGCACCGGCGCGCGGCGCCAAGGGCGACATGGCTGCCTGAGTGTGCGCAGGCCTGATCGTGATCGTTCGGCCGTAGAGGGCGGCCCTTGCTGATGGAACCGACGTTCGCCAAGTATATTCTCCGACACAGCTGGAGGCAGCAGCTCTTTCTTCTGCTTCTGACCGTTGCATCCTTTCCGTTTCTCTACTACTCTCTGGAGCTTCCAAAATTAATAGTCAACGACGCCATCGGTGCGACCGAGTTCACAAGAACATTTATTGGTTTCGAGCTGGAGCAGATCGACTATCTGCTGGCTCTTTGCTTCGCGTTTCTGGCGCTCGTCTTCGTCCGTTTCGCCCTTCGCTACTATCTGAACGTGTACAAAGGCATACTGGCCGAACGCATCCTGCGCCGGTTGCGCTATCAACTGGTCAACCGGGTCCTGAGGTTCCCGCTTCCGCACTTCCGCAAGGCCTCCCAGGGCGAGATCATCGCCATGACGACCGCCGAGGTGGAACCGCTCGGCGGCTTCGTCGGCGAGGCGGTCGCGCTGCCGGCCTTCGAGGGTGGAACGATGCTGACCATCCTCATCTTCATGTTCATGCAGGATTGGGTCCTCGGCCTGGCCGCGATCTCGCTGATTCCGTTCCAGATCTACGTCATTCCCAAGCTGCAGCGACAGGTCAATGCCCTCGCCAAGCAGCGGGTGCGGACGGTGCGAAAGCTCTCGGAACGCATCGGCGAAGTTGTTACCAACATCGAATCGATTCACGCCAACGATACGTCCGAACTGGAACGGGCGGACATTTCAAATCGCCTGGCGACCATATATGACATCCGTTTCCGGATTTACAAAAAGAAGTTCCTGATCAAGTTCATCAATAACTTCGTCGGCCAGCTCACTCCGTTCTTTTTCTTCTCGATCGGCGGGTACCTGATCATCACCGGGCGACTCACGTTCGGCGCCCTGGTCGCCGTGCTGGCCGCCTACAAGGACCTGTCGGCACCCTGGAAGGAGCTGTTGAACTGGTACCAGATGAAGGAGGACAGCCGGGTCAAGTACGATCAGCTCGTCGAGCAGTTCGACCCGCCCGGGCTTCTCGACGAGAGCCTGCAGACTCCCGTCGATGGCGAGGTGCCGCATCTTCAAGGGCTCGTCGTCGCCAGCAACCTGTGCCTGGAGGAGGAGGGCGGCCTCAGGGTGGTGGACGGCGTCAGCTTCACGTTCGACGTCGGCGAGAAGGTGGCCCTGGTCGGCGCCGAGGGCTCAGGCGTTGGTGCCCTCTCCAAGCTCCTGGCGCGTCTCCTGATCCCGACGTCCGGGACGATCAGGATCGACGGTCTCGACCTCACCAAGCTGCCGGAGGCGGTGACCGGGCGTCGGATCGGCTATGTCGGTCAAGGCGCCACGCCTCTCGATGGCACCGTGCGCGACAACCTCCTCTACGCTCTCAAGCATCAGCCGGTGGCGCCCGGCCGCTATGAAGGCGACGCCGTCGCGGCGCGCGAACGGTTCGTTCACGAGGCAAGGGAGGCCGGCAACACCGAGAGCGATCCGAATGCCGACTGGATCGACTACGCCGCGGCCGGGGTTGCCGACGGTGCGGCTTTGATGACCAGGGCCATCGAGGTGTTGGGGCAGGTGGATCTGGAACGGGACATCTTCGCCTTCGGGCTGCTGAGCACGTTCGACCCGAAGGAACGCTCCGACTTGGCGGATCGCATCCTCGAGGCGCGAGCCATGCTTCGCCGGCGCCTGACGGCAGCGGAGTACGCCGACCTCGTCGAGACCTTCGACCGCAACCGCTACAACTTCAACATGTCGGTGGCCGAGAACCTGCTCTTCGGGACCCCGATCGGGCCGGAGTTCGATCTCGAGCACATCGCCGAGAACGCCTACATGCTGTCGGTGCTCGAGAAATCCGACCTCAAGGAGGAGTTCCTGAAGGCCGGCTTGCAGGCCGCCCGGATCATGGTCGATCTGTTCCGTGACGTCCGCCCGGGCGACCAGATCTTCGAGCGTTTCAGTTTCATCAGCGCCGACGCGCTCCCTGACTACCAGGCCGTCGTGCGGCGCGCGGATGCGGGAGGCCTCGACGGCCTCTCCGCAGCCGACCGGACCCTGATCATGGCCCTTCCGTTCAAGCTGGTTCCGGCCCGCCACCGTCTCGGCATCCTGACAAAGGAGATCGAGCAGCGGCTGCTCGAGGCCCGCCACGCGTTTGCCGCGGGCCTCCCGGACAGCCTCAAGCCGGCCGTCGCCTTCTTCGACGAGGACCGCTACAACGCCGCCGCGTCCGTTCAGGACAACATCCTGTTCGGCCGACTGGTTTACGGTCGTCCGCAGAGTCAGAAGCTGGTCGGCGAACTGCTCGGCGAGGTGATCGCGGCGCTCGACCTCAGGCGGGCGGTGATCGAGCTCGGTCTGGATTTTTCCGTCGGCATCGGCGGCAGCCGGCTCTCCGCCGCCCAGCGCCAGAAGCTGGCCCTTGCGCGCACGATCCTGAAGCGGCCCGAGCTGCTCATCCTGGACCAGGCGACGGCGGCCCTCGATGTCGGCAGCCATCGCCGGATCAAGGCGCACGTGCTCGCCGACGCCGCGAAGGCCGGGGTCGTCTGGGTGATGAACGACGCCTCCGAGACCGACGGTTTCGACCGTCTCCTGGTGATGGAGAACGGCCGCATCAGCGCGCAAAGGACGTTGGAAGAGACACCAGCCGAGGATCAAGATCTCAATACGACGTCTGTGGCTCAATAACCGAACAGTCGAAGTAAAGATCAAAGACCAAGACGAGGGAGACGGAAGGTGCAGTATGGCGACGTCATTTCGGTCCTCCGTGGTTTGCCATTGTTTTCCAAGCTCGATCCGAGCAGGCTGAAGCTCCTGGCTTTTTCAAGCACCTATCTGACCTTCGAAAAAAGCGAGGATCTGTTCCGCGAGGGTGACGCCGCCGACGGCGCCTATCTCATCGACGAGGGCGAGGTCGACGTGCTTATCGTGCGCGAGGATCGCGAGGTCAAGGTCGGCAGCCTCGGCCGGCACGACCTGTTCGGTGAAATGGCGATCATCCTCAAGCAGCCGCGGACGGCGACCATTCGCGCGAGCAGCCGTTTGAAGGTGCTCAAGATCGACGCCGAGGTGTTCCTGCGCCTGGTGACGGAGACCCCCGAGGCCGCCCTCGCCGTCATGCGGTCGCTGAGCGAGAAGATCGCGCGGGCCACGGAGCGCTATCAGCACCTCGAGGCCCGGGTCCACGCGCTGGAAGAGCCCCACAAACCGGAGGGCGTTGGCCACTGACGCTGCCGTTCCCTGCGGCGGCGTGCCGGGACCGTCTCGGGACAGAGCGCGTCGCTACGATCGCGAGTCGCCTGTCCCTGCCACGTCGTTGTTGCCTCTGCGGGCGCGGCTGGGGCAAACAGGGGGCGCGCTGGGGCAAGGGGGTGGGGTGATGACGGGAGTCGAGCCGTCGTTCCAGATGTGGGCGACCTACGCCATCGTCGTGGGCGCGCTCATGCTCTACGCACTCGAGAAGCTGCCGATGGAGGTCGTCTCCGTCGGCGTCGTCTGCGCGCTGCTTGTTCTGTTCCAGCTGATGCCGGTTGAGGACGCGACCGGCGTCAATGTCCTCGATGCCGCCCGCCTCCTGCAAGGCTTCGCCAACCCGGCGCTGGTCACGGTGCTCGCCCTCCTCGTCATGGGACAGGGCATGGTCCGCGCGGGCGTCCTCGACCTGGTGGCGAGAGCCGTCGTCCACCTGGGAGGCGGCGTCCCGTGGTTCTCGCTGTGCCTGGTGCTCGTTGCCGCGATGGCCATCAGCGCGGTTCTCAACAACATTCCCGTCGTGGTCATCTTCATCCCGATCATGCAGGGTCTGGCGACGCGGTACGGGCGCCCGCCCAGCCAGGTCATGATCCCCCTGGCCTACGCGGCCGTGCTGGGCGGCATGACGACCCTGGTCGGCTCGTCGACCAACCTCCTGGTCAACAGCGCGATGATCGAGCTCGCGGTGAAGCCCTTCGGGTTTTTCGACTTCACCGTTCCCGGCCTCGTCATGGCCGGCTGTGGCCTCCTCTATCTGCTTCTCGTCGCACCCCGCATCCTGCCGGCACGGGCCGGCCTGGCAGACAGCCTGTTGGCGGGCGGCGGCGGTCGCCAGTTCATCGCTCAGCTCACCGTCACCGCCGACTCGCCGCTGATCGGGACGGGCGCGCCGGGCGGCCTGTTCGCGAGCTTGCCCGACATGACCGTGCGCATGGTGCAACGGGGCGAGGAAGCGATCCTGCCGCCCTTCGAGGGGTTCGCCGCCCAGGCGTCCGATGTCCTGGTGGTGGCGGCGACCCGCAAGGTGCTGACGGAGGCCCTGGCGCGCCGCAACGCTCGGGTGCAGCCGGACGTCCCGCCGCCGAACGCCGATCGCGAGAGCGCAAGGCCGCGGGCAGCGAACCACGACGGCCTGCCGTGGAGCGGCGAAAGCCAGGTCATGGCCGAGGTGATGGTCGCCCCGGCATCGCGCTACGAGGGTCAGACCCTGCGGCGGATCGGCTTCCATCATCAGACCCGCTGCGTTGTCTTGGGGATCCAGAGGCGATCGCGCATGATCCGGGCGAAGATGACGGACATCCGCCTCGAGGCCGGGGACGTCCTTCTCGTCCAGGGACATGCCGCCGACGTCAACGACCTGAAGGCGAACCGCGACGTGATCCTCATCGAGTGGTCCGCCGAGGAGTTGATCGAGCCGACCAACGCCTACATCGCGGCCGCCATCTTCGTCGTTGCCATCGGGCTTGCCGCCGCCGAGTTGGTGCCGCTGGTCATCGCGACGCTGACCGGCGCCGTCGCCATGGTCGGCAGCGGGATTCTCAACGTGCGCCAGGGCGCGCGCGCCGTCGATCCCAGGATCGTCACCACCATCGGCGCCGCCTTGGCGATGGGCGTGGCCTTGGAGGCAACCGGCGGCGCCCGCTACGTGGCCGAGAGCATGGTCGCGCTGATGCGCGGCGCCAGCCCGGCGGTGGTGCTGTCGGTGTTCTTCCTGACGGTGGCGGTGCTGTCGAACATCGTGACCACCAAGGCGGCGGCGGTGCTGTTCACGCCCATCGCCGTCGATGTCGCCCGCGCCGCCGGCGTATCCGTCGAGCCGTTCGCGGTCGCCGTGGTGTTCGCCGCCAACTGCTCGTTCGCCTCGCCTCTCGGCTATCAGACCAACCTGTTGGTGCTGGGGCCGGGCCACTACCGGTTCATCGACTTCGCGCGCGCCGGCATCCCGCTGATCGGCCTGTTGTGGCTCGCCTTCAGCCTGTTTGCTCCGTGGTGGTACGGCCTTTGATCGTGCACGGCGCCGGGCGCGGGGTGACGCCGGGTGCCTGCCGGCATCAAGTCGCCGATTGACGGCGGTCCCGGCGCAACCTATAAGCCCGACGGGCCACGGCCTCCCAACGGGCCGCCGCCCATCTGCGAGGATGGGAGTGAATGACATGATCGAGCCTGCTCGGCCGGGCGTCCGTCCGGCCAATCCCTGGTTCTCCTCTGGTCCCTGCGCCAAGCGCCCCGGCTGGTCGCCGGCGGCTCTTGCCGGCGCCTGCGTCGGGCGTTCGCATCGGTCGAAGGCGGGCAAGGCGAAGCTCGCCGAGGTCATCGAGCGAAGTCGCGCCCTGCTCGGACTGCCCGACGGCTACCGCCTCGGCATCGTGCCGGCCTCGGATACCGGCGCCATGGAGATGGCGATGTGGTCGCTGCTCGGCTGCCGCGGCGTCGACGTGCTGGCGTGGGAGAGCTTCGGCAAGGCGTGGCTCGGCGACGTGACGAAGCAGCTCAAGATCGCCGACGTCCGCGTCATGGATGCCGACTATGGCGCGCTTCCCGATCTTTCGCGGGTCGATCCGGCCCGCGACGTCGTCTTCACCTGGAACGGAACGACCTCGGGCGTGTGCGTTCCGGATGGCGACTGGATCATGAGCGACCGCGAGGGGCTCACCCTGTGCGATGCGACGTCGGCGGTGTTCGCCGTCGACCTGCCGTGGGACAAGCTCGATGTCACGACCTACTCCTGGCAGAAGGTGCTGGGCGGCGAGGCCCAGCACGGCGTATTGATCCTGAGTCCCAGGGCCGTCGAGCGGCTGGAGACGGTCACCCCGCCATGGCCGCTTCCCAAGATCTTTCAGCTCACCAAGGGCGGCAGGCTGATCGAAGGGATCTTCCAGGGCGAGACCATCAACACGCCGTCCATGCTCGCGGTCGAGGACATCCTGGACGCGCTCACATGGGCGGAGGGCCTGGGCGGCCGTGCCGCGCTCGTCGCCCGCACGCGTGAGAACTTCGCCGCGATCGAGGCCTGGGTCGGCAGAACGCCCTGGGTCGGCTTCCTGGCCGAGGATCCGCGGACGCGGTCGCGCACGTCCGTGTGCCTCAAGGTCGTCGACCCCTGGTTCCTCGCCCAGGACCGTGACCGGCGCGCGGCCGCGGCCAAGCGGATCTCGCAGCTGCTCGAGGCCGAAGGCGCCGCCTATGACATCGGCGCCTATCGCGACGCACCGCCGGGGCTCCGGATTTGGGCCGGCGCCACGGTCGAGGCGAGGGACATCGAGGCGCTGCTGCCCTGGCTGGATTGGGCGTACGCCACCGTCAAGGCCGAGACAGCGGCCGCAGCCTGAAGGAACGCGACATGGTCAAGGTGCTGATCTCCGACAAGATGAGTCCGCGTGCGGCCGAGATTCTCCGCGCCCGCGGCGTTGACGTGGACGTCAGGACGGGGCTCGCGCCTGACGAGCTCAAGGCCTGCATCGGCGGCTACGACGGTCTCGCGGTGCGCTCGGAGACCAAGGTTACCGCCGATGTCATCGGCGCGGCGAACGGCCTCAAGGTCATCGGTCGTGCCGGCATCGGCATCGACAACATCGACCTGGCCGCGGCCACCGAGCGCGGCATCGTGGTGATGAACACGCCGTTCGGCAACTCCATCACCACCGCCGAGCACGCGATCTCGCTGATGCTGGCGCTGGCGCGCCAGATCCCCCAGGCCAACGCCTCGACCCATGCCGGCCGATGGGAGAAGTCCCGGTTCATGGGCGTGGAGGTGATGGGCAAGACGCTCGGCATCATCGGCTGCGGCAACATCGGCTCGGTCGTCGCCGACCGGGCGCAGGGCCTGAAGATGCGCGTCCTTGCCTATGATCCGTTCCTGTCGCCGGAGCGCGCCGACGACCTCGGCGTCGAGAAGGCCGAGCTCGACGAGCTTCTGGCGCGAGCGGATTTCATCAGCCTGCATGCGCCGGCGACCGAGGCGACGCGCGGCATCATCAATGCGCGGTCCATCGCCAAGATGAGGAAGGGGGTGCGGATCATCAACTGCGCCCGCGGAGCCCTCGTCGTCGAGGCCGATCTCAAGGTCGCGCTGGAAACCGGTCACGTCGCCGGCGCCGCCCTCGACGTGTTCGCCGCGGAGCCCGCCCGTCAGAACATCCTGTTCGGCATGGACCAGGTGATCGCCACGCCGCACCTCGGGGCCTCGACGACCGAGGCGCAGGAGAAGGTGGCGCTCCAGGTGGCGGAGCAGATCGCCGACTACCTCGTCGTCGGCTCGGTGGTGAACGCCCTCAACATGCCGTCGGTCAGCGCCGAGGACATGCCGAGGCTCAGGCCCTACATGAACGTGGCGCGGCAGATCGGCCGCTTCGCCGGCCAGATCACCGAGACCGCGATCAAGGCGGTGACGATCGAGTATCAGGGTCAGGCCGCGGAGCTCAACTGCCGTCCGCTGACGGCGCTCGTGCTCGAGGGACTGCTGTCTCCCCTCTTGGAATCCGTCAACATGGTCAATGCGCCGGCGATCGCCAGGCAAAGGGACATCGGCGTGTCCGAGATCAAGCAGGAGCGGGCCGGCTCCTACCAGACCCTGATGCGTCTGGTGGTGACCACCGAGCAGCGGACGCGGAGCGTGTCGGCCACGCTGTTCAACGGCGATGCGGCGCGCATCGTCGAGATCGAGGGCATTCCGATGGACGCGCGGTTGGCGCCGAACATGCTGTTCGTCAACAACCGCGACAAGCCGGGGTTCATCGGCTCGCTCGGCACCGCGCTGGGGAGTGCCGGCATCAACATCGCGAGCTTCCACCTCGGCCGGAATCACCCCGGAGGCGACGCCATCGCGCTGATCGAGGTCGACGAACCGCCAGGCGAGGCCGTGCTGAAGCAGGTGCTTGCCCTGCCCAATGTCGTTCGCGCCCGGGCGCTTCGCTTCTGAGCCTCCGGCGGCGGGCGCGCCACGCCGGCCGAAGGCGCTGTCGGGTATGAAAACGGCCGCGCGGTCGGCGCCGCGCGGCCGTCTCGTCGATCGGGCCTGAGGGCCGCTGCCCCGCTCGGCGCGTGACGCCGAGCGGCAGCGAGCGCCCTTAGAAATCGTCCTCGTCCTCGCCCTCGAGGGGGTACTCCGAATGGTCGTCGTAATCCCGGCAATAGGGATCGGCGGGATAGTCGGCGAACCCGTCGCCATCGTCGTCCTGATGGTTGCTGCACTGGCTGATCCCGCAGGCGCTGGGGTCGAGGAAGGTGACGGTGAACCATTGCTGCTCGCCCCTTCGCCCCTCGACCGGGCCGGGAACGACCTCGATGACGCCCGTGTCGTCGCGGTACAGCGTGGTGCAGTAGCCGAGGAGAGCGTCATTGATGCACTCCTCGAGCGAGTTCGTGAAGGCGTCGCCGTCCCAGTTGTCGACCGGCTTGCCGCGAGGGTTGAGGCCGGTCACGCCGGTTCGCCCGATCCGGCCGGTGAAGGTGTCGCCGGCCGTCAGCCTGGTGGCGTCGACCCCGGCGATGGCGGAACAACCGGGCCCAGACCCGAAATCGTAGG
>CAYQSU010000040.1:0-31284 GCA_964420325.1 uncultured Rhodospirillaceae bacterium
GCGCATCTGCTTTGGGAGCAGAGGGTCGCTGGTTCGAATCCAGTCTCCCCGACCATCCGCCGGAGCCCCCGGCACCGTCACGGAATCGCAAGAATTTGCGCCATTTCCGCCGCCATAGGGGTATGATCGGAAGCGGGAGGATGGCGCGGCGATGCCCGACACCCTGGATCAACGCCTCGAATGCAGCCTCAGGCGATGCTTTCTCTGCGCGGGCCTGCGGCCGGAGGACTTGGCGGAGCTGTTGCGCGCGGCGATCACCGAACGGCACGAGACCGGCGACATCCTGTTTCGCAAGGGCGACGTCGCAGACCGTTTCTTCGTCGTCCTCGAGGGTCACGTCGTGCTCTATGTCGGCAGCGAACACGATCTCGGCGGCATCGCCCGCATCGTCGGCCCCGGCGAGACGTTCGCGGAGGCTGCAATCTGCGGTCTCGGGCGCCATCCGGTGACCGCCGAGGTCATCGGCCCGGCCAGGCTCGTGGCCATCGAGGGCCGGCCCCTCTGCCGGCTTCTCGAGGAGCGCTTCGACCTCGTCCTGTCGATGCTGGGCCAGCTGTCGATGCAGATGCGCACCCTCGTGGCGCAGATCACCGCGCTCAAGATGAAGACCACCGCGGAACGGCTGGCGAGCCATCTCCTCGGCCTCACCGACGTCCGCTCCGGTCCGGCGCGCATCCGCCTCCCCTACGGCAAGAGGCTGCTCGCGAGCGAGCTCGGGATGAAGCCGGAGACGCTGTCCCGCGCGTTTCACCGCCTGCAGGCCCTGGGCGTCCGCCATCACCGCGAGGCGGACGCGCTCGTCGTCGACGACGTCGAGACGCTCCGCGCGTTCGCCGAGGGGGCGGATCCGGCCACAGCCCCGCGTTTCGAGGTTGCGCCGAGATCCGCGCGGCGGCACGGCACGAACGATGCAGGGCGATGAGCCAGGCGTCGACACCTTCGCAGGCCGATTTCGCAGCGATCCGCGAGGCGCCGCCGTTCGCCGAGCTCTCGGCCGAGGCCGTGGCCGAGCTGCTTCAGGGCGCCGTCGTCCGGCGTTATCCCAAGGCCGCGCTCCTGTTCTCTGCGGGTGATCCGGCCGACGCCTTCTTCGCCGTCGTCGAGGGCGCCGTGCGCCTGTTCGCGCTCAATGCCGACGGCTCGGAAAGCACCATCGACATCGTCGGCGCGAGGATGACCTTCGCCGAGGCGGCGATCTTCGCCATCGGCCGCTATCCGGTGAATGCCGAGGCGATGGATGGGGCGCGTCTGGTGCGCATCGGAGCGGCGGTCTTTCTCCGCAAGCTGAGCGACAATCCTCGGCTCGCCCTCCAGATGCTGGCCTCCCTTGGCCGCTGGCAGCTGCGGCTGATGGGGGAGCTGTGGCAGCTCAAGGCGCAGACACCGGCACAAAGGCTCGCCTGGTATGTGCAGAATCTTGCTTCGGTTCGCGAGGGTCCCGTTGAGGTCAAGCTTCCCTATCCGAAGAGCCTCATCGCCAGCCGCATCGGCATCGCCCCCGAAAGCCTGTCGCGGGCGCTCTCCCGGCTCGGCGAGATCGGTGTCGAGAGCCACGGCGACGTGGTCCAGGTCCGCGACATCGAGGCGTTGAGGCGGTTCAGCGGCCTGTGAGCCCGGCGGCCGGCCTTGACAACCGTCAATGCTGCGCCGCGGCGGCCTTCCCATGATGGTCGCCCCGCGTTTCGGAGGAGGGTTCCTTGAGCAAGGACGGAGAGCCGCCGATCGGTCGGGACCGGGGTTCGCCTCCACGCGCGCCCGCGAGGCGGTTCGGGGCGGGAGACCGGCTCGCCGACGTGGTCGCCGCCGATCCCGGCGCGGCGGACCGCTTCGTCGCCCTGCACCCGTGCTTCGGGTTCCTCAAGCTTGCCGACCCCGCCGAGCGGCTCTCGGAGGCGCTCTCGCTGGCAGAGGCTGCCCGCCTTTCCGGCCTGCCGCTGGCGCGCGTGCTCGCGATTGCCGACGGCGAGGCGCCGACCGCCAGGGACGCCGCCGAGAGGCCGCCGTGCGGCCCGGTCACCGAGACCGAGCCCGAGCCGCGGCCGGAGTGGATGGACGGCTTCGTCGAGCGCGCCGCGCCGGCGGTCGATGCGCGCGCGCTGCTCGCGGCCGGCGAGGATCCGCTGTCCGCGGTGCTCGCCGCCGCCGCCGGCACCGCCGAGGGCGGCGGTCTGATCATCGATGCCCCGTTCAATCCGCTGCCGCTGCGCCAGCTCCTCGCGCGCCAGGGTTTCTCGACCCACGGCCGCAGCCTCGCTCCCGGGCACTGGCGGATCTGGTGCCGGCGCTCGGCCCCGACCCCCGCGGCCGCCACCAAGCCGGCGGGGCCTTCCGGGCCGATGATCTGGCGGGCGGCGGATGGCGTTCACATCGACGTGCGTGGCCTGGAAGCGCCGGGGCCGCTGACGTCGATCCTGGCGCTGATCGAGTCCGGCGATCACGATGGCGTCGTCGTCGTCCACCACTGGCGGCAGCCGCTCTACCTGTTCCCCGAGCTCGCCGAGCGGCACTGGTCCTGGGAAGAGGTGCCGGCCGCCGAGCCGGGCGAGCTGCGCTTCGTCCTGCGGCGGAGCGACCGCTAGTGTTTCCGGGCGTCGATCTCGGCGGCGCCGGGCAGCGCCTCCTCGCCGAGGACATCCCGCTCCGCTTCTTCGGCACCGCCGTCGCCTGCCATGTCCTGGCCTGGGTGGCGCTCGTCATCGTCGCCGACGATGCCGCCCTGTTCTCGGGCGGCGCCAGCCCGATGCTGGCCGCCGTCCACGTCCTGACCGTGGGCGTCCTGGTGCTGACCGCCATGGGGTCCTCGTTCCAGATGCTGCCGGTGGCCCTCGGCCGGCCGGCGCCGCCGGCGCTCGCGTGCAACGCCGGCTTCGGTCTCGTCGTCGCCGGCGCGACGCTGCTGATCGCCGGCTTCGCCGTCTTCGAGCCCGTGCTGGCTGCCGTCGGTGCCGCCGTGCTGGCCGCGGCCGTCGCGCTCTTCGCCGTGGTCGTGGCCCGGGTTATCCGCGGCAGCCAGGAGATGCAGGCGGTCGTCCTGCACGTCTGGACGGCGCTCGCCGCGCTGCTTGCGGGCACCGGCCTCGCCGTCGCGCTCGCGCTCGACAACGTCATGGGGGTCCTGTCCAACCACGCGTCGGCGGCCCTCGCTCACGCCCTGCTGATGGGCTACGGCTTCATGGGCATGCTGGCGCTCGGCCTGAGCCAGGTCGTCGTGCCGCTGTTCGCCGTCGCCCTGGTTCCCTATTCGGGCTGGGCGGAAGCCTCCTACTGGTGTGCGGCCGCCGGCCTCGTCCTCGCCGTGCTCGGCATCGGCCTCGGCGAGGATCTGGTGGTGTTCGCCGCCCTCGTCGCCGGCCTCGCCGCCGCCGGCCTCCACCTCCGCCTGATGACCGATGTCGTGGCCAAGCGGATGCGCCGGCGGCTCGGCCGGGAGTTCCTCTTGATCCGCGCCTCTTGGGGTCTCCTGCCGGCGAGCCTCGCGATCGGCGGCGTGCTCCTGTTCGGCGGCCTCGCCGACACCGGCCCGGCGTTGTTCGGCTTCGTGCTCGTGTACGGCTGGCTGCTCACGCTGCTCCTGGGCGTGCTGCAGCGGATCGTCCCCCTGCTCGCCTCGATGCACACCGGCCGGCCGGGCCGTCCGCCGGCGGCACCCTCCGAGCTCACCGCCGAGCGTCCGCTGGAGATCCACCAGTGGTGCCACTTCGCCGCGCTGGCCCTCGTCGCCGGCGGCATCGCCGCGGCCGAGGGCGATGTCGTCCGCGCCGGCGCCGCGATCGGCACCGTCGGCGGCCTCTCCTACCTGGTGTTCACGGTGACCGCGTTCCGGCGCATGCGGCGGCACATGCGGCGCGCTCCCGGCCCGCAGGCACCGGCGGCTCGCTCGGGTGCCACCGCTGCCGAGCCGGCGGGCAAGGTCGGGGCGCGGGCGGAATGACCGACGTCGGCGACATCCTGCACCGGGAGCACCTGCAGACGCTGGAGGCGTTGAACGCGCTCGAGCAGCGCACCACCGGCCGCAACCGGGATCGCCCGCTTAGCGCCGCGGACGACGACGACCGGAAGCTCCTCGAGGCGGTCCTTGCCGTCCTCGATCACGACGTCGATTACCATTTCCGGTTCGAGGAGGAGGACCTGTTCCCGGCGCTGGCCGGCGCCGGCAGCGCAGACATGGTCGAGCTCCTGATCCGGGAGCACGAGGCCATTCGCCCGCTGGTCGCCGAGCTGAAGAAGCTCGCCGGCCGCATCCTTGAGGGGGCCATGGACGCCGAGGTCTGGCAGGCGTTCCGCTACGCCGCCCTCGATGTCGTCAACAGCGTGCTCTTCCACGTCCAGAAGGAGGAGCTGAGCCTGATCCGGCGTCTCGGCTTCCTGTTGCCTTCCGACGTCGACCAGGCGCTTGCCCGGCGCTATGTTGAGACTCCCCTACCGCCGCGGGACGGCGCCGGTTGACATGGGTCAAGGCATGCCCAAGCTGAGAGGGAAAGACTGCCCGCGAGGGCACGGAGGAGACCGAAACCGGTGGATGCGATGATGAACGAACTGCGCGGGATCCCGCGCGCCGACGAAGCCCCGCAGCAGGAGACGGCGGAGCCTGCGGCCGCCGCCATGGACTACGAGGCCTTCTTCGCCCAGCGGGTGACCGCCTTGCATCGCGAAGGGCGCTACCGGGTGTTCGCCGATCTGGAGCGCAAGGCCGGGGCGTTTCCGCGGGCGCTCTGCCATCGGCCGGAGGGCCCGCGGGAGATCACGGTGTGGTGCTCGAACGACTATCTCGGCATGGGCCAGCATACCGACGTGCTGGCGGCGATGGAGACGGCGTTGCGCCGCTGCGGCGCCGGCGCCGGCGGGACGCGCAACATCTCGGGCACCAACCACTATCACGTGCTGTTGGAGCAGGAGCTTGCCGATCTCCACCGCTGCGAGGCGGCGCTGGTGTTCGGCTCCGGCTGGGTCGCCAACATGACCGCGCTCGGGACGATCTGCCGTGCGCTCCCCGACTGCCTCGTGCTGTCGGACGCGAAGAACCACAACTCGATGATCGAGGGCATCGTCCACTCGAAGGCGGAGAAGCGGATCTTCCGCCACAACGACCCGGCGCACCTGGAGGCGCTGCTGCGGGAGGTCCCGCGCGCCCGGCCGAAGCTGGTGGCGTTCGAGTCCGTCTACTCGATGGACGGCGACGTGGCGCCGATCGGCGACCTCTGCGACGTCGCCGAGCGCCATGGCGCGATGACGTTCCTGGACGAGGTGCATGCGGTCGGCCTCTACGGCCCGCGGGGGGCCGGCGTCGCCGAGCGCGACGGAGTGATGCACCGCCTGACGGTGATCCAGGGCACGCTCGCCAAGGCGTTCGGCGTCGTCGGCGGCTACATCGCCGGCTCGGCGGCGCTCGTCGACTTCGTGCGCTCGTACGGTGCGGGCTTCATCTTCTCCACCGCCATGCCGCCGGCGGTCGCCGCCGGAGCGCTGGCGAGCGTGCGCTTCCTCAAGGTCCACGACGAGCTCCGGGCGCGCCATCAGGAGCGGGCGCGGACGCTCAAGCGCCGGCTCGCCGAGGCCGGCCTGCCGGCGATGCCGTCCGCGACCCACATCGTGCCGGTCCTCGTCGGCGATCCGGTCGCCTGCAAGCGGGCCTCCGACGAGCTCCTCGACCGCCACGCCATCTATGTCCAGCCGATCAACTATCCCACCGTCGAGCGCGGCACCGAGCGCCTCCGCCTCACCCCGACGCCGCTGCACAGCGATCAGGACATCGACCACCTTGTCGAGGCTCTCTCCGACGTCTGGCGCCGCCTCCGGCTGAGGCGGGCCGCCTGAGCGCCGCGGCGGAAGGAGGCACGCCGATGACGACCCGGCGGCTGGAATGGACGGAGAAGCACCGCATCGGCGTCGACTACCTCGATTACGAGCACCAGAAGCTGTTCAAGACCATCAATCTCCTCACCGACGAGCTCGATCGCCACGTCGACAAGGAGGAGATTAACGCCTGCCTTGGCGAGATCCATGCCCGGATGACCGCGCACTTCGCGCTCGAAGAGCAGTACATGCGCGAGAAGCGGTACGGGGACTACGCCGCCCACAAGGCGGAGCACGACAAGTTCCTCGACGACTTCGTCGACGTCATGGTGCGCTTCGAGAACGCGCCCGGGGACAGCGAGAGCGCGCTGCTTCGCGGCGAGCTGATGCACTGGATCGATGGCCACGTGCTGACGTCCGACAAGCGTCTCGGCGCCGGCGCCCGGTAGTGCGGCCGGCGCTCGCCCGGCCGGATCGCCGATGACCCTGATCCTGTGGAGGAACGAGTACTCGGTCGGCATCGGCACACTCGACGCCGACCACATCGTCATCGCCAGCCTGATCAATCACATCGACGACGCCAAGCAGGCCGGCACCGACGAGACCGCGATCGCGGCCATCTTGAGCGCCCTGATCGAGCACGCCCGCCGCCATTTCGCCCGCGAGGAGCGGCTGATGGAGAAGAGCGGCTATCCGGCGCTCGAGCGTCACCGCGAGGAGCATCGCCTGCTCGAAGACCAGCTCCGGGAGATGCACGAGGAATACCAGCGCACACCCGATCCCGAGCTCAGCCAGGAGATCATGGAGCTCCTCAACTTCTGGTTGGTCGAGCACATCCTCAAGGTCGACATGCACTACAGGCCGTACCTCAAGGCCGATCCGGAGGTCTCCTAGACGCCGGCGGCCCGGCCATCGCCAAGAGCAGGCCGGCCACCATCGCGAAGGCGAAGGCCCAGAGGGCTGCCGCCGCCGCCAGCAAGACCGTCGGCTCCTCGGCGATCGGCGCCGCGAGCCGGAGCGCCGCGGCGAGCGCGACGAGGACCACCGCGGCGGCGGCACCCGCCGGACGGGCGATCGGGCGCCGGCTGCGCTGGGCCGACGCCCGCACCATCATCGTCGTCGCGAGCACGCCGAAGGCGCCGACGGCCAACGCATGCAGGGCCTCGAACACGAGACCGGGGCTCGCGATCTGCACCAGTCCCTTCGCCGCCAGGGCCGCTCCCAGCCACAGGTAGCCGAGGTGCAGGGCGGAGACCTCCCAGAGGCCGGAGACCCGCCAGATCCGCCAGCGGGCGAGGCGGACAAAGGCTATTGCACCCGCCCCGGCGGCAAGGGCGCCCGAGGCCGGTCCCATCGGCGGCCACGCATCCAACGCCGTCATGGCGATCAGAGCGACGACGCCGATCCGCTCCAACCGGGCCTGGGCGGCGCCCCTGATCGGCATTCCCTGTCTCCGCAGCGCGCCCGAGGTGGCGGCGGCGATGATGCGGCCGCCCATCGCGAACATCAGCAGCGCAAGGAGATCGATGGCAAGAACGAGGCCGATCTCCTCGCCCAGCCGAACCACGCCGAGCGCCCCCAGCTGGAAGATCACCTCGGCGACCAGGAAGGCGCCGACGACCGGGCCGAAGACGGCGTTGTCGAGGCTCTTCGCCGCACGCAGAAACGGCATGCCGGCAAGGAGGAAGAGCGCGAGCGGATAGGCGAGGGCGAGGGGGACGCCGGCGAGGCCGGGCATGAATGGTGCCGCGCGCCCGCCGAGCCACGCCGCGAACACGAGGAGCGCTGCCGGCCGCGAGGGGCCGGTCAACAGGTAGCCGCCGACGACGGCCAACGCGAAGCCGAAGACCATCTCGTGGCCGTGCCAGTAGGCCGGCAGCGGCAGCGGCCAGAGGCCCATGGAGACGGCGGTCCACAGCGGCACGGCGAGCACGGCGAACACCGCGGCCGCAACGAAGAACAACAGAAAGGTTGCGGGGCGCTCCGGCCGTCGCGAGCCCACGGTGTCGCCGGCGCTGCCTCCAGCGGTCGAGGGGGCCGTCGCTCCTCTCCTCACGTCCAGGTTGCCCGGCACGGCAAGCCCGGGTCCGGCATCAGACAGGGAAGCGGCCCGCGCGGTCTTGACGGCCGTCAAGGAGCCTGCGCAGGGTGCGGGGCGATCATCGCCGCAAACGGAAGGACCGAATGCGGGTTCTCTATTTCCTCGCCGCCGGCATCGTTCTCTACTTCGCTGCCGATCGCATTCTCGACCTCATCGAACGCTTCCGCGGCGAGCGGTTCGAGCAGCGGACGATCGTCTTCTTCTTCATTCTCCTGGGCCTCGGGCTGATCACCTTCCCCATGCTCGACCGCGTGCTGGGTCCGTGAACACGCCCCCAGCTTGACTAAGGTCAAAGACCCACATCGTGGGCGGTCCCTATCGTCTGCCAAGGCCACCAGGGCCTCTTCTGCTCCGTCGGAGGATTTCGGCCGGGCCGACACTCGAGGTAAGGAGGACAGGCGACCCATGGCAACCCAGAAGAAGGCTCCCGAAAGCCCGACCCGCAGAGGCGAAGGCGGGGAGGACGAGGAGCGCATCCCATTCATGCAAAACCTCTTGGACAACCCCTTCATTCTGCTGTTCATCGGTGTCGCCGTGCCGGCGGTCCTGTACACGATCTGGGGGATCATGGACATCGTCCAGATCCCGATCGCGAGATAGGAGGCGGCGATGGCGATCACACCGCCCGAAGCACGGATCTGGTGGAAGGAGCCGCTCCACAGGTTCGAACTGATCTGGATCATCGTCGCCTTTCTGTGGGGCGTGGTGATGTTCATGACCATGGTCTGGTGGCACATCACCGGCGACCAGAACCTGTCGAACGAGGCCTACCGCGTCTACCCCGACCAGTACGCCGAAAAGGTCGAGGCCTGGGCGGCGGAGCACACGGTTCGCGAGGAAGGCGGAACCGGGATTCCGGTGGTGCGTCCGCCGGCCGGCGGCGATGCCTACCTGATCGGGCGTCTGTGGGAGTGGTGGCCGATCCTGGAGCTGCAGAAGGGCCAGAGCTACCGGCTGCACCTGTCGTCGCTGGACTGGCAGCATGGCTTCTCGCTGCAGCCGACCAACATCAACATCCAGGTCCATCCCTACTACGAGATGGTAATCACGATCACGCCGACCGAGGCCGGCGAGTTCGGCGTCGTCTGCAACGAGTACTGCGGCATCGGCCACCACCAGATGGTCGGCAAGATCTACGTGGTGGAGAGATAGGGGGCGGCAATGGCTGCAATGAGCGAGCTTTTCAGGACCTGTCCGGAAACCGGTCTCAAGGTCCACGGCCCGGCGGAGACGCTGATCAAGGCGAACGCCGTCGTCGCCGTGGTGTTTCTCGCCATCGGCGGGCTGTTCGGTCTGGTGGTGGCGCTGACGCGCTGGCAGGCGGTGCACCTGGTCGGGCCGGAATGGTTCTATCTGGCGCTGACCGCGCACGGCGCCGACGTGCTTCTGTTCTGGATCATCTTTTTCGAGATCGCCATCCTCTACTTCGCGTCCGCCGTGCTGCTCAACTGCCGACTGGCGACGCCGTGGCTGGCCTGGGTGGCCTTCGCCCTCATGCTGGGCGGGGCGCTGATGGCCAACGTCGCGGTGCTGCAGGGCGAGTCCAGCGTCATGTTCACCTCCTACGTGCCGATGCCGGCGGCTCCCCACTTCTATCTCGGTCTCATTCTGTTCGCCGTGGGCGCCCTCGTCGCCGTGTTCATCTTCTTCGGAACCCTGGTGATCGCCAAGCAGGAGCGCACCTACGAGGGGTCGGTTCCGCTGGTCACGTTCGGTGCGATCGCCGCGGCGATCATCGCCGTCTACACCATCGCGTCGGGCGCGATCATCCTGATCCCGACATTCCTCTGGTCCATGGGCCTCATCGCCCACCTCGATTCGTTGATGTACAAGACGATCTGGTGGGGCATGGGCCATTCGTCGCAGCAGATCAACGTCTCCGCCCACGTCGCCGTCTGGTACGCGATCGCCGCCATCGTGCTCGGGGCGAAGCCGCTGTCCGAGAAGGTGAGCCGGACCGCCTTTCTCCTCTACATCGCCTTCCTGCAACTCGCCTCGGCCCATCATCTCCTCGTCGAGCCGGGGATCACCTCCGAGTTCAAGGTGTTCAACACCAGCTACGCCATCTACCTCGCGGTGCTGGGCAGCATGATCCACGGCCTGAGCATTCCCGGCGCGATCGAGGCGGCGCAGCGGCGCAACGGCTTCACCGAGGGCCTGTTCGGCTGGCTGAGACGGGCGCCGTGGGGCAACCCGGCGTTCTCCGGGCTGGCCATGTCGATCATCATGTTCGGCTTCCTCGGCGGCATCTCGGGCGTCGTCCTAGGCACCGAGCAGATCAACATCCTGATGCACAACACCCTCTATGTTCCGGGGCATTTCCACGGCACGGTCGTCGCCGGCACCACGCTCGCCTTCATGGCGCTGAC
Organism: uncultured Rhodospirillaceae bacterium; assembly: GCA_964420325.1. GTDB lineage: Bacteria > Pseudomonadota > Alphaproteobacteria > Rhodospirillales > Defluviicoccaceae > CAYQSU01. Next base: position 10,264 of record CAYQSU010000040.1, read on the forward strand.
CTACCTCCTGATCCCGCTCGTCTGGCGCCGCGAGTTGGTGCTGCCGACGTGGGCGAAGTGGCAGCCCTACCTGTTCGGCATCGGCGCCATGGGCATCTCCCTGTTCATGATGGGGGCGGGGACGCTCGGCGTGTCGCGGCGTCACTGGGACATCACCTTCTCCGACGCCCCGATCGCCTTCGACTATCCGCCGGCGGCGTTCATGATGCTGGCCCTCAACGGCCTGTTCGCGATCATCGCCTCGCTCGGCGGCATCATGTACATCGTCGTCGTCGTCGGCTCCGTCCTGTTCGGCAAGAAGCGGGGCGAGGTCGAGATGAAGGCCAACCCCGTGGTGTATCAGGGCGGTGGCGCGGCCGTCGCCGCCTACGGCTCGGAAGCGGCGCTCCGGGTGCCCGGCACCCTCGTCCTGGTGGCGGTGTTCTTCACCGCCTTCGTACTGTACTATTACATCAACTGGAAGTTCCTGTCGGAAATCTGGCCGCTCAGCTGACCGCTTGCCGGGAGCCGCGCCCGCTGATGCGGCTCCCGGCCGAACGGCGGGCTCCTGCAACCCGGAGAGTCTTCTTTCTCATGCCACCGACCGTCGCGCCTTACCGAGCGAGTGGAAGCCGAGGGGTGCGGTGCGCAACGCCGGCCTCGCTGCGGGCGCGGCGCCTCCTCCACGGCCTCGTCGCGGCCCTGCCGGTCGTTGTCGTCCTCGCGACCACGGCGCACGCCGAGCGGTCGCGCCTTGACGATGCCTCCGCCCTCGCGCTCAGCCAGGACGCGATCGGCCGCGAGGTTGCAGACCATGGCTTCATCAACGCCCACAATCGCAGCGTCAGGCTCTCGGACTACCGGGGGAAGCCGCTGGTGGTCAGCCTGATCTACACGAGCTGCTCGGACATCTGTCCCGTCATCTCGGAAACGCTTTCCCGCGCCGTCCGGGTCGGCCGCGATGCACTCGGCGGGGAGAGCTTCCACGTCGTCACCGTCGGCTTCGATGCGCGCTACGACACGCCCGCGCGCATGCGGGCTTATGCGCGCGCACGGGGCGTCGACGCAAAGGGCTGGGACTTCCTCTCCGCCGACGGCGATACCGTCGACCGGCTGGCCGCCGACCTCGGGTTCGTGTTCCTGCCCGGGCCGCAGGGATTCGATCACATGGCGCAGACGACCGTCCTCGACGCCGAGGGCCGGGTCTATCGCCAGGTCTACGGCGACGTCTTCGAGGCGCCGGCGCTGGTCGAGCCGTTGAAGCAGCTCGTGTTCGGCCGCCGTGCCGATGCCGTCAGCCTGGAGGGGATCATCAACAAGGTGCGGCTCATCTGCACCATCTACGATGCATCGAGCGGACGCTATCGCTTCGACTATTCGATCTTCGCCATGATCGCGGGCGGCGGCCTCAGTCTGGCCTCGATCGGCTTCGTCACGATTCGCGCCTGGATGCGGACGCGGCGCCTCCAACCCCGTTAGCCCGGCAGCCAGCCCCAACGCGAGAACGCACGTTGAACGCCATCAGGATCCCCCTCCGCTACGCCTTCATGTGGTGCGAAGGCTGGCTCGACCGGATCTTCGGCACCCGGTGGAACCCGTTCTATTCCCTGGGGGCGCTCGGCTTCTACTTCTTCTGGATCGTCGCCGTCAGCGGCATCTACATCTACATCTTCTTCGACACCGGCATCACCGCTGCCTACGAGTCGGTCGAGTACATCACCCACGAGCAGTGGTGGCTCGCCGGGGTGATGCGGAGCCTGCACCGCTATGCGTCGGACGGCCTGATCCTCATCATCGGCGCCCACGTCGTCCGCGAGTTCGCGTTCGACCGCTACCGGGGTGCCCGCTGGTTCTCGTGGGTGATCGGCGTTCCCTTGATCTCGCTGACCTTCGTCGCCGGCATCTCCGGCTACTGGCTGGTGTGGGACAAGCTCGCCCAGTACGTCGCCGAGGCGACCGCCGAATGGCTCGACTGGCTGCCCATCTTCGGGCCTCCGATCGCGCGCAACTTCCTCGCGCCGAGCTACCTCGACAACCGCTTCTTCACGCTGATGCTGTTCATTCACATCGCCGTGCCGCTGATGATGCTGTTCATCATGTGGTTCCACATGCAGCGGGTGGCGAAGCCGCGGATGAACCCGCCGCTGGGCCTGGCCATCGGCACCCTGGTGTCGCTGACGGTCTTGAGCCTGATCTATCCGGCGGTGAGCCAGGGGCCGGCCAACCTCGCCGAGGTCCCGTCGCCGGTGCGCCTCGACTGGTATTACCTGGTCATCTATCCCTTGATCGACCTGTGGGGCGCGGGGCCGATGTGGGTGGTGTCCGTGGTCGGCACCTTCGTCCTGTTCCTGATGCCGTGGCTGCCGCCGCGGAAGGAGAAGGCGATCGCCAGGGTCAGCCTGGACAACTGCAACGGCTGCACGCGGTGCGCCGCCGATTGCCCGTACGGCGCCATCGCGATGTCGCGCCGCAGCGACGGCAAGCCCTTCGAGCAGGAGGCGGTGGTGCGCCCGTCGCTCTGCGTCTCCTGCGGCATCTGCGCCGGCGCCTGTCCGACCTCGACGCCGTTCCGCCGTGCGAGCGAGTTCGTTCCCGGGATCGACCTGGGCTGGCTGCCGCTGGCGGCCGTCCGCGAGCAGGTCCACGCGGTCGCCGGCCGGCTCTCCGGCACCAACCGCGTCATCGTCTTCGGCTGCGATCACGGGGCGCGGGTCGAGAAGCTCGACAGCGTCGATGTCGGCAGCGTGCGCCTGCCGTGCACCGGCATGCTGCCGCCGCCGTTCATCGACTACGTGCTCAGCCGGCGTCTCGCCGACGGCATCGTCGTCACCGGGTGCCGGGACGGCGAGTGCAACTATCGCCTCGGGCCGACGTGGACGGATCTGCGCATCGACGGCGAACGTGATCCGCGCCTGCGCGAGCGCGTGCCGCGGCAGCGGATCGCCCGGATCTGGGCGGCGCCGACCGACTGGCGTGCGCTCGCCCGCGCGGTCCGCGAGCTTCAGGCGCGGCTCGAGGCCGAGAGCGACGCCGAGCCGCCGCCCGGCAGGGAAGCGCCGAAGGAGGCGGCGGCGGAATGACCCGGGTCGTGCGCTACGCCGGGCAGGCCCTCGTCTACGCGCTGATCGCCGCGGTGATCGGCTATTTCGCCAACGCGCCCGCGTACTCCCGCGTGCCGCCCGGGCAGGCACTGATCAAGCTCAGCTTCGCCCATGGCGCCCAGAAGGCGGGGGAATGCCGGCGGCTCTCCCGCGAGGAGCTGGAGCGGCTGCCGCCGAACATGCGGCGGCCCGTGGTGTGTCCCAGAGAGCGGCTGCCGGTGACCGTCGAGCTGGAGATCGACGGCGAGGTCCTGTACGCTGCGACGCTGCCGCCGACGGGGCTTTCGGGGGACGGTCCGTCCCGGACCTATCGCCGGTTCGTCTTGCCCCCCGGGGACTACCGCGTGGTCGCCCGGCTTCGCGACACCGCGAGGACCGAGGGCTTCGACTACGAGACCGAGCGCGAGATCCGTCTCGAGGCCGGCCAAAGCCTGGCGATCGACTTCGACGCCTTCGGCGGCCGCTTCAGGTTCGAGTGAGGGCCGTATCGTGGGCGAAACCTCGAAGCTTCCCCGGCTGGAATGGCGGGACGCCTTCTCGGTCGGCGTCGAGTCCATCGACCACGAGCACCGGGAGCTGATCCGGCTCCTGAACTCGATCATCGATCGACTGGAGGAGGACGCCAAGGCGGACGACGTGGCCGACGTCCTCGGCGAGGTGCACAAGCAGATCAGCGCCCACTTCGCCCTCGAGGAGCAGATCATGCGGTCGCGCCGCTACGACCAGCTCCTGGATCACAAGGGTGACCACGAGCGGCTTCTCGACGACATCCGCGAGATCATGGATGCGTTCGACGACGGCAGCTTCGCCGACCGGCGGGAGGACCTGGCCCGGCGCCTGGTCGACTGGTTCCTCGTCCACTCCAAGACGCGGGACGCGCGGCTCCACCGCAAGCTCGGCCATTAGAGGCGGACGCGGTCGGTCCGGCCGTCCGCATGGATGAGCCAGGCGACCGCGTCGCCGATCCGCCCGCGCAGCGGGGGCAGCGTCCGGGGCGGCATCACGCACAACGCCGTCGACAGCGCATCGGCCGTCGTCGCCCGATCGGCGATCACGCTTGCCGCCGCAAGATATCCCGCGCTCAGGCCGGTCGCCGGCGAGAACAGGTGGTGATGCCGGCCCTCGCGGTCGAAGCGGGTGCCGAGCCCGGACGACGTCGCCAGCGCGCGGTCGGAGAGCGGCACCGTGGCGACGGCAACGTCGGCGTGCCGCGGGTCGGCGATCGCCGCCCGCCACGGCGATCCGTCGCCGCGCCGTCCGACACCCCGGAGCTCGCCGAGGTTGACCAGCACCCGGGCAAAGCCGCGATCGCGCAGGAGGTCCGCGACGCGGTCGGTGATGTAGCCCTGGGCGATGCCGTTGAGGGTGACGGCCATTCCCGGCGCCAGCGAGATGGCTCCAGGCTCGATCCCGAGGCGGCGGAAGTCGACGCGCGACCTTGCCTCGGCGACCGCGGCCGAGGGCGGGCCGTCGCGGTCGTCGGGGAAGGTCGCGAAGTGCCGGGCATGGAGCCGCCACAGCGGCTGGACGGTGACGTCGAACGCGCCCTCCGTCCATTCGCTCCAGCGGCGGGCCTCGCCGAGCAGCCGGACCATGTCGAGCGACGGGCGCTCGAGCCGGCCGTCGCGGTTGAGCCGGCTCAGCGCCGAATCCGCCCTGTAGAGGCTGAACTCGCCTTCGAGGCGCTCGATCTCGGCAACCGCCCCGGCCACGGCGACGGCTGCCTCGTCGCGGTCCTGGCAATAGAGAACGATCTCGGCGTCGGCGCCGAGCGCCGTCCCTCGCCAGCGGAAGCGTCGCGCCGTGGCGGTCTTCGCCGCACCGGCCCGGAGCGCGACCGGTGTCGCGGCGAGGATGCCGAGCAGGCGCCGACGCGACGGCCGCAACAGAGGGCGTTCGCTCACCTCAAGCCTCCTCCGCCAGGTCCGCACCGCCGCCCGACAAAGCGAGCCGGCGTTCCCGCCGCTTCCGCCGCTGCGCCAGAGGCGGACACACGAACGCGTCGTAGTAGAGCGTCTGGCACTGCAGGCAGTGGATGCACTCGTTGGGATTGATGGTGCCGATCGGGTGGATCGCCTGCACCGGGCATCGCTGGGCGCAGATCTGGCACTCGCGGCCGCACTGCGGCCGGCGCTTCAGCCACTCGAACATGCGCAGCCGCGCAGGAATGGCGAGCGCCGCGCCGAGCGGACAGAGGTAGCGGCAGAAGAAGCGCTCGATGAAGAGCCCGGCGGCGAGCAGGGCCACGGCATAGGTGACGAACGGCCACTCGCGCATGAACGCGAGCGAGATCGCCGTCTTGAAGGGCTCGATCTCGGCGCCCTTGAAGGCGAGGGTGGTCGAGTGCAGGGACACGGCGAACAGGCCGAGGAAGATGACGTACTTCATCGGCCACAGCCGCTCGTGGACGAGGAACGGCACCTCGATCTGCGGCACCTTCAGCCGGCGGGCGCCCTCGTTGAGGAGCTCCTGCAGGGCGCCGAACGGACAGAGCCAGCCGCAGAACACGCCGCGGCCCCAGAACAGCATGGTCACCGCGACGTAGCTCCAGAGGACGAAGATGAGCGGATCGAGCAGGAAGAACTCCCAGCGGAACTCGCCCATCAGCGAATGCACGAAGGTGATGACGTTGACCACCGAGAGCTGGGCGCCGGCGTACCAGCCGATCCAGACCAGCGTCACCAGAAGAAACGCGTGACGGATGGACCAGTAGGCCCGGGGATGACTGGAAAGCCTGTCCTGCAGGAACAGAACCACCGTGAGGGTGACCAGGACCGCCGAGATGATCGCCGTGCTGCCCCATCGTTCCCGCCAGTAGGCGAGCCAGAGCGGGGCGTCGGCCGCCGCCGTCTCCGCGGTCTCCGCGGGCGAGGGCTCCACGCGGTAGCGATCGGGCAACCGGTATTCGACGGAGACGACGCCCTTGAGCGGCCGGCCGTCGACGCTCGCCCGCTCGACCATGAGGTCGAGCCGCCACGGTTTCAGCGCATCGAAGCCCGAGTCGGCGCGAACGACGAACCGGCCGATCTCGCGGAACTCCGGCGCGCCCGCGGCACGAACATGCTCGACGTTCTCGTAGCCGTCCGAGGTCAGCGCGATCGTCCTCTCCTCCTGGACGATCTGCACCCGGTCGAACCGGCCGCTTCGCACGTAGCCGGTGCCTTTGAAGGAATAGAGGCCGGTCGCGGCGATCAGTACGGCATGGTCGTCGATGCCAATGGCGGCGGAGAGCCGGTTGAACGCCGCCTTGCCGAGGAGGTTTTGACCGATCCGCGGTGGCGACAGCAGCGTGAGATGGAGTTCCACGAAGCGGGCCTGCGGATCGGGGGCGGAGAGCTCGGCCGGGCTCGTCCCGAGTCGGCCCACGAGCTCGCCAAAGCGAACATCCCGGCGGACGACGGAGCCGTCGGCGACGAGCTCGCTCCATCCGGCCGGGGCATACGATTCACGATCGATTCGGCCGGTCGTGGCGGCCGTGGCGCCAAGCAGGTTGCGGGAGCGGGCGATGACGCGGCCGGCGCGCAGGATCGCATCCCGGATCACGGCGCTGCTCACCGTCGCCCCGGAGATGGTGTCGGGGAGCCGCCGTCGCTTCGCCTCCGTCTCCTCGGCGAGACCGCTCCGGAGATCGAAGCCGGCGAAGGCGGCGACGTAGTCGGACAGCATCCTGTCCGAGACGCCGATGACCAGGATCGGCTCCTCGTGGCGCCGGAGCAGGGCGCCGGTGATGATGCCGTTCAGGTCGACGGCGGCGAGAATGTCGACCGGCTTCCCGGAGTAGCCGACGGAGCCGACGGTCTCCGCGGTCGAGAAGGCGTATCCGGCAAGGCGTCCCTCACGGTACACCGGTGCCGCCGACGGCCTGCCCTCGAAGGAGCCGGCGCCGTCGGCTCCGGGAAAGATCGCCTGCAGCGCGTCATCCGGGATCGTCTCCAGCGCCCTGGCCATCCCTCCGCTCGTCGCTGCCAGGATGGCGGCCGCCAGGAGCGAGGCGGCTGCAAGCGAGACCCGGGCGAGGGGAGGACGGCGAGCGGACATGCGATCCGGTCTCTTTGTTGAGCTTTCCGGGCGGGAACGCACGGGCTCGGATTACCGGAGAGCGCTCCGCCGGTTCCTTGACGCTCGTTAAGCTTCGTCGAAAACCCTAGAGAGATTGTCACAACTTGACCAATGTTAAGGCGCTCGCCCGCGCGCACGGCCTACACCGGTCGCTGCAATTGCTTTCCTCAAGGAGGGGTCTGATGAGTCGTACCACGCTGACCGCGGTTCTGTCCGCGGCACTGACACTGGGGGCGCTCTCGGCGCTGACTCAGGACAAGCCGAGTCCGGCCGACATCAAGAAGCACGAGACGACGCCCGGCGAGCAATACCAACCGGCGCTCGACGTGCTCAAGGAGCAGCAGCTCGAGGCGCCGGGCGCCAAGCCCGGCGTGCCGACGATGACGGCCGACGAGTTCCAGCGCGCGGGGCAGGTCTACTTCGAGCGCTGCGCCGGATGCCATGGCGTGCTGCGCAAGGGTGCGACCGGCAAGGCACTGACGCCGGACATCACCCGCGAGCGGGGCTACGACTATCTCAAGGACTTCATCAACTACGGCTCGCCGGCCGGCATGCCGAACTGGGGCACCTCCGGCGACATGGTCGAGACCGACGTGTCGCTAATGGCGAAGTACCTCCTCAACGATCCGCCGCAGCCGCCGGAGTTCGGCCTCAAGGAGATGAAGGCGACTTGGAATGTCTTCGTTCCGGTCGACAAGCGCCCGACCAAGCAGATGAACAAGCTCGAGCTCGACAACCTGTTCTCGGTGACGCTCCGGGACACCGGCGAGGTCGCACTCATCGACGGCGCCTCGAAGAAGATCGTCACCACGCTGACCACCGGCTACGCGGTCCACATCTCCCGGATCTCGGCCTCCGGACGCTACGTGCTCACCATCGGCCGCGATGCCAAGCTCGATCTGATCGACCTGTGGATGGATCCGCCGCAGATCGTCGCCGAGATCAAGGTTGGTCTCGAGGCGCGGTCCGTCGAGACCTCCAAGATGAAGGGCTGGGAGGACAAGTACGCCATCGCCGGCTCCTACTGGCCGCCCCAGTATGTGATCATGCACGGTGACACGCTGGAGCCGATCAAGGTCGTCTCGACGCGCGGCATGACCGTCGCGAGGCTGCCCGAGGATACCCAGGAGTACCATCCCGAGCCGCGGGTGGCGTCGATCGTCGCCTCCCACTACCACCCCGAGTTCGTGGTCAACGTCAAGGAGACCGGCAAGATCCTGCTGGTCAACTATTCGGATCTGCAGAACCTGAAGGTGACCGAGATCGACGCCGAGCGCTTCCTGCACGACGGCGGCTTCGACTCGACGGGACGCTACTTCCTGGTCGCCGCCAACGCCCGCGACACGGTGGCGGTGGTCGATACCAAGGACGGCAAGCTGACTGCGCTGGTCGAGACGGGAAAGACGCCGCATCCCGGCCGCGGCGCCAACTTCGTGCATCCCGAGTTCGGGCCGGTGTGGGCGACGAGCCACCTCGGCGACGAATCGGTCGCCCTCATCGGCACCGACCCCGAGAAGCATCCGGACAACGCGTGGAAGGTGGTGCAGAGCCTCGAGGGCCAGGGTGGCGGCTCGCTGTTCATCAAGACCCATCCCAAGTCGAAGCACCTCTACGTCGACACGCCGCTCCATCCGGAGGCCGAGATCGCGTCGTCGGTGGCGGTGTTCGACCTCAGCGACCTGAGCAAGCCGTACACGGTGCTGCCGATCGGCGAGTGGTCGGGGATCGCCGAGGGCGTGCGCCGCGTCGTGCAGCCGGAGTTCAACAAGGCCGGCGACGAGGTCTGGTTCTCGGTGTGGAACGCCAAGAACCAGGAGTCGGCGATCGTCGTCGTCGATGACAAGACCCTGCAGAAGAAGGCGGTGATCCGCGACAAGCGCTTGGTGACGCCGACCGGCAAGTTCAACGTTTACAACACGCGGAACGACGTCTACTGAGCAGCGACTGGACCGTTCGGCGGACCGCAGCGCACCCCGCGCTGCGATCCGACCAGCCCTGAAGATCCGGGATGCGAGGAGATGGCGAACAAGGGAGTGGTTTATCTGGTGGGCGCCGGACCGGGTGACCCGGAGCTTCTTACTCTCAAGGCGCGCCGCCTCCTCGGAGAAGCCGATGTGATCGTCTACGACCGTCTTGTTTCCGACGAGATCATGGCGCTGGTGCCCAAGGGCACGCCCAGGATCAGCGTCGGCAAGCAGCCGAAATGCCACCCGATCCCGCAAGACGAGATCAATGGCCTGCTCGTGCGCCTGGCGCGCGAGGGGCGCACCGTCGTCCGGCTCAAGGGCGGGGATCCCTTTCTGTTCGGCCGCGGCAGCGAGGAAGCCGCCCACGTCCACGCCAGCGGCATCGCCTACGAGGTGGTGCCCGGCGTCACCTCCGCCTCCGGGTGCGCGGCGGCCGTCGGGCTGCCGCTCACCCACCGCGGGCTCGCCAGCGGCGTCCGCTTCGTCACCGGCCACTGCCGCAACGACGTCGACCTCGACCTCGACTGGCGGGGCCTTGCCGACCCCGACACGACGCTCGTCGTCTACATGGGGATGGCCAACCTGCCGCAGATCGCGATCCGGCTGATCGCCCACGGCCTTGCGGAGACGACGCCGGCGGCGGCGATCGCCAACGGCACTCGTCCCAACCAGCGCCACCTCATCACCACCCTGGGCGAGATCGCCGACGTCGCCACCGATGCCGGCTTTGACGGCCCGGTGCTGTTCATCATCGGCCGGGTGGTCGAGATGGCCTCGGCGCTCGGCATTTCGTCGTCCCGGCGAGACCGCGCGGGCGGGCAGGATGAGGTGCGCATTGCGTAAGGCCTGCGTCGCCGGCGTCGCCGTTGTCGTGTCCTCCACTGCCCTCGCAGACCCCATCCCCGAGAGCCGGCGCGTTGCCCTCGACCATCTGCTGCGCCACGACTGTGGGTCGTGCCACGGGCTCACGATGAAGGGAGGGCTCGGCCCGCCGCTGCTGCCGTCGAGCCTCGAGGAGCGATTGGAAGAGGATCTGGTGGCGATCATCCTCGACGGCGTGCCGGGAACGCCGATGCCGCCCTGGCGCTCGGAGTTGGCGCCGGACGAGGCGGCCTGGCTCGTTCGAAGGCTGAAGGAGGGCGGAGCGCCGTGAGGGTGGGGGCGGGTGCCGCGGTTCTGTTGGCCCTCGTAATGGCTCTCGCGCCACTGCCCGCGGCCGCCGGCTCTGAGGCGGCCCTGCGCGGAACCGGCGATCTCGGCATCGTCGTCGAGCGCGCCTCCGGCCGGGTGCAGATCATCGAGACGACGACGCGGACCCGGCTCGGCAGCGTGTCCGGCCTCGGCGACTTGAGCCACGCCTCGGCGGTGTTCTCGCGCGACGGTCGCCATGCCTTCGTCTTCGGCCGCGACGGCGGGCTCAGCAAGATCGATCTCCTGGAGGCGAGGCTCGTCAAGCGCATCGTCCAGGCCGGCAACAGCATCGGCGGCGCCATCTCCCAGGACGGATCGCTGGTGGCGGTCTCCAACTACGATCCGGGCGGCGTCAATGTCTTCGACTCGGGCACCCTCGAGCCCGTCGCCGAGATCCCCGCCGCCGGGGCCGACGGCTCCCGGTCCAAGGTCGTCGGGCTGGTCGACGCGCCGGGCCGGCGGCTCGTCTTCAGCCTCTATGATGCCGGCGAGATCTGGATCGCCGACCTCAGCCTGCCCCTCTCGCCCGGGATCACTCGCTTCCGGAACGTCGGCGCGCTCCCATACGACGCGCTCATCGCCGGCGACGGGCGGTACTACATCGCCGGCCTGTTCGGCGAGGACGGCCTGGCCCTCCTCGATCTGTGGCATGCGGAGAAGGGGGTGACGCGCATTCTCGACGGCTACGGCCGCGGCGAGGAGCCGCTGCCGGTCTACAAGATGCCGCACCTCGAAGGCTGGGCCAAGGCCGGCGACCGGTTCTTCCTGCCGGCGGTCGGACGCCACGAGCTTCTCGTCGTCGACGGGCGCACCTGGGCCGAGACGGCGCGCATTGCGGTCCACGGCCAGCCGGTGTTCGCCGTCGCCCGACCGGACGGCCGGCAGGTCTGGGTCAACTTCGCGCATCCATTGAACGACGTCGTCCAGGTCATCGATACGAAGACGCTTCGTGTCGTTCACGCGCTTGCACCGGGCAAGGCGGTGATGCACCTCGAGTTCACGCCACGCGGCGAGCAGGTGTGGATCTCCGTGCGCGATGCCGACCGCGTCGACGTCTACGATACGGAGAGCTTCGAGCGCCTCGGGTCGCTTCCCGCCGAGAAGCCGAGCGGCATCTTTCTCGCTGCCCGCGCCCACCGCATCGGTCTCTAGGCGATGGCCCGGCGGGACCTGGAGAGCCGTCTCGTCAACGACTTCCAGCGGGACTTCCCGTTGGAGCCCGAGCCGTTCCGGCGCATCGCCGAGCGTCTCGGCGCGACCGAGGCCGAGGTTCTGGACACCATCGCCGGGCTCGGCGGCCGGGGCGTGATCAGTCGGGTCGGCGCGGTGGTTCGCCCCCACACCGTCGGCGCCAGCACGCTCGCGGCGCTCCACGTGCCCGAGGACCGTCTCGAGGCGGTCGCGACGGAGATAAGCGCCCGGCCGGAGGTCAGCCACAACTACGAGCGCGAGCACGAGCTCAACCTCTGGTTCGTCGTCACCGCCGCCGACCGCGACAGGGTGGCGGCGGTGCTCGCGGACATCGAGCGTGCGACCGGCCTCGAGGTCATCGATCTTCCGCTCAGCGAGGCGTTCCACATCGATCTCGGGTTCGACCTGCGATGCCGGTGAGCGCGATCGATCGCCGGCTGCTGGCCGCCATCGAGGACGGCCTGCCGTTGACCTCGCGGCCCTACCGCGATATCGGTCTGAGGCTCGGGATCGAGGAGGACGAGGTCATCCGGCTGCTCCGCGAGCTCCTCGCCCGGGGCGTCGTCAGGCGCTTCGGACTCGTCGTCCGCCACCGCGCGCTCGGCTTCGTCGCCAACGCCATGGCGGTATGGGACGCGCCCGACACCCTGGTTGGCGAGGCGGCGGGGGCGGCCACCGCGTTTCCGTTCGTCACCCTCTGCTACCGCCGCGACCGGCGGCCGCCCCTGTGGCCCTACAATCTCTTCTGCATGATCCACGGCCGCGACCGCGGAACTGTCGGTGCGCAGATCGCGCAGCTGAACCGGGAGACCCTGCTCGGCCGGTTCCCGCACGCCGTGCTGTTCAGCCGGCGCTGCTTCAAGCAGAGGGGGGCGCGCTACGGCGCCGACGACCGGCGGGAGATCGCCTGATGGACGCGCTCGACCGGCGCATCGTCAACGCCCTGCAGGACGGCTTCCCGATTTCCGAGCGGCCGTTCGCCGACGCCGCAGAAGCGCTCGGTCTCGACGAGGACGAGCTGATCGAACGCGTCCGGCGGCTCCGCGCAGACGGCGTGCTGAGCCGGTTCGGACCGCTCTTCAATGCCGAGCGGCTCGGCGGTGCGCTGGCGCTGGCGGCGATGGCGGTGCCGGACGACCGCTTCGACGACGTCGCCGAACGGGTCAACGCCCATCCCGAGGTCGCCCACAACTACGCCCGCGAGCATCGCCTGAACATGTGGTTCGTGCTGGCGACGGAGGACCCGAGGCGCATCGCCGAGGTCATCGCCGCCATCGAGGCCGAGACCGGCCTCCAGGTCTACGCCATGCCGAAGATCGAGGAGTACTTCCTGGGCCTGAGGCTCGAGGCATGAGCCCGGCCGTGGCCGCGCCCGCCATCGACGACGTCGACCTGAGCGTGGTCCGGGCGACGCAGGAGGGCCTGCCGATCTGCCCGCGACCCTACCACGCCGTCGCCGAGCGGCTCGGACTTGCCGCCGAGGACGTGATGGCCCGCCTTCGCCGCCTGCAGGAGCGGGGGATCATCCGCCGCATCGGCGCCGTCCCCGACCACTACCGCCTCGGCTTCACCGCCAACGGCATGTCGGTGTGGGATGTCGCCGACGATGTCGTCGACAGGGTCGGACGCGAGATCGGCGCCTTTCCCTTCGTCTCCCACTGCTACCGGCGCCCGCGCCACCCGCCCGTGTGGCCCTACAACCTGTTCGCGATGGTCCACGGCCGCTGCCGGCAGGAGGTCGAGGACAAGGTCTCCGCCATCGCCGAGGCCCTCGGGCCGCGGGCCGGCCGGCACGAGGTGCTCTATTCGACCCGGATCCTCAAGAAGACCGGGCTTCGGCTCTCCGGATGAAGGCGATCGGACGATGTTCAGGCTGACCCAGTTCATGCAGGAGATCCTCGCGCCGACACCCCTCGGGCCGCGGCGCTCGCCGCCGGGCCCGGTGGTCATCTGGAACCTGGTCCGCCGCTGCAACCTCGCCTGCAAGCACTGCTACTCGATCTCGGCGGACGTCGACTTCCCCGGCGAGCTCGACACCGAAGAGGTGTTCCGGGTGATGGACGACCTCAGGGGCTTCGGCGTTCCGGTGCTGATCCTCTCCGGCGGCGAGCCGCTCCTGCGCCCCGACATCTTCGAGATCGCCCGCCGCGCCAGGGCGATGGGCTTCCACGTCGGGCTGTCGACGAACGGCACCTTGATCGACGAGACCCTCGTCGGCGCCGTCGCCGCGGTGGGCTTCGACTACGTCGGCATCAGCCTCGACGGCATCGGCGCCACCCACGACGCCTTCCGCGGCCGCCCGGGCGCCTTCAAGGCCTCGCTCAGGGCGCTCCGGCTCTGCCGCGACCGCGGCCTCAAGGTCGGCGTGCGCTTCACCATGACGATGGACAACGCCCACGAGCTGCCGTCGCTCCTCGCGCTGATCGAGGCCGACGGCATCGACCGCTTCTTCCTCTCCCATCTCAACTACGCCGGCCGCGGCAACAAGAACCGGGGCGACGACGCCGCCTTCGAGACCACGCGGCGGGCCATGGGTCTCCTGTTCGAGACCAGCCTCCGCTCGCTCGAGGCGGGGTCCGGGAAGGAGTTCGTCACCGGCAACAACGACGCCGACGGCGTCTACCTGTTGCACTGGACCGCCGCCCGCTTTCCCGACCGCGTCGACCACGTGCGGGCGAAGCTCGCCGCCTGGGGCGGCAATGCTTCCGGAGTCAACGTCGCCAACATCGACAATCTGGGCAACGTCCACCCCGACACCTTCTGGTGGCATCACTCGCTCGGCAACGTCCGCGACCGGCCGTTCTCGGCGATCTGGCAGGACACCTCCGATCCGATCATGGCCGGTCTCAAGCGCCGTCCCCGCGCCATCGGCGGCCGGTGCGGCGCCTGCGCCCATTTCGACATCTGCGGCGGCAACACCCGGGTGCGCGCCCTCATGCTCAGCGGCGATCCGTGGGCGGAGGATCCCGGCTGCTATCTCAGCGATGCCGAGATCGGCCTCGATGGCGAAGGGCCGCGGCTCAGGCTCCGCGCCTACCGCAAGGGCGACCATGCGCTGGCTTGCCGCTAGCCTGTCGATCGCCGCGCTCGGGCTCGCCGCGGCGGCGGCCGCCGAGAGCGGCATCGATGCCACGCGCACCTACACCGAGCACTGTGCCTCATGCCACGGCGCCGATCGCCTGGGCGGCATCGGTCCCGCGCTGCTGCCGGAGAACCTCGGCAGGCTTCGCCGCGAAGAGGCGCTCGCCGTCATCGCCTCGGGCCGGCCGGCGACCCAGATGCCGGGCTACGGCGAGATCCTGGCGCAGGCGGAGATCGCGGCCCTCGTCGATCTCGTCTTCACCCCCCTGCCCGCGGTCCCCGACTGGCCGCTGGCCGAGATCGAGGCGAGCCGGATCGTCCACACGCCTCCGGGCTCGCTGCCCGATCGCCCGCTGCACCAGGCCGATCCGCTCAACCTGTTCACCGTCGTCGAGGCCGGCGATCACCACGTCACCATCCTCGACGGCGATCGCTTCGAGCCGATCTGGCGGTTCCCGTCGCGGTTCGCCCTGCACGGCGGCGCCAAGTACTCGCCGGACGGCCGTTTCGTCTATCTCGGCTCGCGCGACGGCTGGGTCAGTCAGTACGACCTGTGGAGTCTGAAGCCGGTGGCCGAGGTGCGCGCCGGCATCAACACCCGCAACATCGCCGTCTCTGCCGACGGCCGCTGGGTCCTTGTCGGCAACTTCCTTCCCCACTCGCTGGTCGTGCTGGCGGCCCAGGGCCTCGCCCCGGTCAAGGTCATTCCGGTGATCGGCGACGAGGGGACGACGTCGCGCGTCAGCGCCGTCTACACCGCGCGGCCGCGCGGAAGCTTCGTCGTCGCGCTGAAGGACCTGCCGGAGATCTGGGAGATCTCGTATGCCGAGAACCCGGAACCGGTGGCCAAGGGCCTGGTCCACAGCCATCAGCCCGGGATGCGCGAGGGCAGCTTCGACTTCGGGCCGTTTCCGGTCCGCCGGATCAAGCTCGACGACTACCTCGACGACTTCTTCTTCGATCCCGCCTACCGCCACGTCGTCGGCGCCGCCCGCAACGCCCACAACGGCCAGGTCGTCAACCTCAACGTCGGCCGCAAGGTCGCCGACATCCCGCTCGACGGCCTGCCGCATCTCGGCTCGGGCATTACCTTCGTCCACCGGGGATCGCCGGTGCTGGCCACGCCGCACCTGAAGGAGGCGGCGGTGAGCGTCATCGACATGGCCACCTGGCGGACGGTCAGGCGCATCGACACCCTGGGCCCCGGCTTCTTCCTGCGTGGCCACGAGAACACGCCCTACGCCTGGGTCGACGTGTTCTTCGGCGAACACCGCGATGCCCTCCACGTCATCGACACCCGCACGCTGGAGATCGTCCGCACGCTGCGGCCCGAGCCCGGCAGGACCGCGGCCCACGTCGAGTTCACCCGCGACGGCCGCTTCGCGCTGGTCAGCATCTGGGAGCCGGACGGGGCGCTGGTCGTCTACGACGCCGAGACGTTCGCCGAGGTCAAGCGCATCCCGATGCGCAAACCGTCGGGCAAGTACAATGTCTACAACAAGATCACGTATTCGGCGGGAACCAGCCACTGAGGCCGGACGGACCGCTGAGGCGCTCTGCCGGCGGTCGGCGCTGCTCCTGGTCGGCCACGGCTCCGTCGCCTGCGAGGCCCACGACCGGATGCTCGACCGCCACGCCCGGGCGCTGCGGGCAACCGGCGCCTTCGCCGAGGTGCGCGCCGCATCCCTGTTCGGCCGCGAACCGCTGGACCGGTGCGTCGCCGGGCTGGCCGCCAGCAGCGCGTTCGTCGTACCGATGGTGATGTCGGCCGGGCGCACGGTCAGCGAGCATCTCGCCGGCGCCGTCGACCGCCTGGGCGCGGCGGCGGTGCTGCCGCCGAACCCTTGCCTCTGTCCGCCGCTCGGGCTCCATCCCGGGCTCGCCGATCTCGTCGTCCGCCGCGCCCGCGAGGCGCTCGCGCGCCGGGGCTCGGACCCCGCGCGGGCGACCCTGCTCGTGGTCGGCCACGGCTCGCTGCGCGATCCCGCCTCGCGGCGTGCCGCCGGGCTGCAGGCCGGGCGGATCCGCGCCCACGGCGCCTTCGCCCGCGTCGTCACCGCCTTCCTCGAGGAGCCGCCCCGGCTTGCCGACGTGGTGCCCGGCCTCGCCGGCCCGCTCGCCGCCGTCGGCCTGTTCGCCGCCAACGGCGTGCACGCCGGCCGGGACATCCCGGCTGCGCTCGGCCGCAATCCCGCGGCCCAAGTGCTCTATCTCGGCGCCATCGGCGAGGACGAGGCGATCCCCGCCCTCGTCCTCGATCTCGTTCGCGCCGAAGCCGCCCGACGCTCCGGGTAGCGGCGCCGCTCAGTCGGGAATGCTGAGCACGCCCGCCGCGAACGTGATGCGGTCGCCCACCGCCGGCGCCAGCGACGGCAGTGGCAGCAGCGCCGGCACGTTGGCCGCGGTGTAGGCCTCCGTGCCGCGCGGCGTCGCCCGCACCACCTGCGACGGCGGCAGCGGCGCCCCGGTCTTGAGATGGTCGTACATCATGTCCAGGCCCACCGTCAGGTAGTAGTGCAGCGGCACGAACTCCACCGGCCCGAAGGTGAAGTCGGGCCGGAGCGGCCACAGGCGCGAGATGAAGGTGTCGAAGTGCTGGGCCGGAGTGACCTCGATGTAGCTGAGCCGGCTCGCCGCCCCCTCGACGATCCGGTTGAGGGCGTAGTACGCACGCGAGTGCGTGTTCGGAAACACCAGCGCGTCCTCGCGGCCGTGGACGATCAGCGCGGGCGTGCCGTGGAGATCGCCGGTGGTCTGCATCTGGTTGAGGCCCCTTCGCACCCGCCGCCGGCTCTCTTCGTCCTTGGCCGTCATCGGCCGTGGCAGGACGGACGGATCGCCGGTGCCAAGATAGCGGAAGCAGAGCGCGCCGTCGCCGTTGAGGTCGGCGAGCCCGGTGGACCGGGACTGCGCCAGGTTCTCGAGGATCGGTCCGTTGGCCGCGTCGTCGGCGATGAGGTTGATGCCGGCGGTGGCGGGGATGCCCGAGCTGGTCGCGAACAGCGCCCGGGCGGCCGCCTCGGGGACCGGCATCGGTGCGCCAAAGGCGTCGGTGGCAGCGAAGCTGACGTCGCAGACGTTCTCCCACACCGCGAACCGCCCGTAGGCGGCGGCGTAGGTCGGCTGCAGCGACCGCCACAGGTTGAGGCACTCGTGGGAGGAGAGCCCCCAGTCCGCTTCCTGGTAGTAGCCGTTGGCGCGCAGGATGCCGAGCGCCTCCGACGCTTGGCCTGCGAGCGTCGGCGACGCGAGAAGCCCGTTCTGATGCAGCGCCTGGCAGCGGTTCTCGAAGTTGGTCTCGGTCGGGAAGCCGAGCGGCAGCATCGGCAGGCACTTGGCGAACGGTGTCCCCTGCAGCGACGGATCGAGGGCGGCGCAGCTCGCGAAGGTGCCCATCGCCGTGATGTCGTCGTAGAGGGTGCGGCCGTCGGGGGCAAACCCCGGATCGCTGCCGAAGCGGATGACGAAAGCGTCCTCGCGCGGATTCGCATTGGGCTCGGTGACCACCAGCCCGTCGATCCATCCCCGGCGATCCGCTTCCACTGAGCGGATCGACACCCCGGCCCCGTTGGAGACGCCGGTGGCGATGACGAGCGTGTTCTCCTGCTTGAAGCGCGTGTCCCTGTCGGTCTCGAAGTGGTCGTTCAGCGCCCAGAACGCGAAGCGGATGGCCTTGATCGCGAAGTTGCCCCAACGCACCTCCGGATTGATCTCCGAGTGGGCGTGCTTGGTCGCCACCCGGTCCGGATGGCTCGCGAGGAAGTCCCGCAACGGGCCGCCGTCCTTCACCCGGAACTGCGCCTTCTGGCCGACGTCGGCAGTCGCGGCGTAGACTCCGTCCAGATCGTTGACGGCGTAGGCGGCGTGGTCGTCGCCGAGGAGGTGGAAGCCGGTGCCGCTGCCCTTGCCGCCGAGCACGACGGCGCAGCCCTTGAACAGACCCCACTCGCCGGCGGCGATGCCGCCGTAGTAGCCGCGCGAGCCCGACGGCGGGGCGCTGACGATGCACGGCTGGTCGGGATCGAAATGGGCGGGGATCTGCACCACCATGCCGACGGTGTTGACGTGGCCGTGCGCGCCCTGGACCCGGAAGAACGCCTTGTACTCGATGCCGGGGATCAACCCGGGGACCACCGGCGGATCGAACGCGGGCGCGCCCATCGAGCCCGGGCCCCACAGGAGGCCCATGCCGCCGGCCGGCACCGGGTCGACGATGCCCCGGTAGTTCTCGTAGATCGCCCGCCGCCGGAGCTCGGCCGGCGTCGGGTTGTTGGGATCGGCGAAGCCCGGCGGGACCGCGCTGATCAGACCTGCGAGGTTGAGTCCGGCTGACAGCAGGTCGTCGGTGATGCCGTCGTAGGTCATCCTCTCGACGCTGCCGGGCACGACGAACACCGGCAGCGGCGTGCTTGCGGCCGCGCTTCCCGCCGCCGTCACGGCCAGCACGGCGATTCCCGCCATGAGACGTCTGTTCATGGAGCGCTCCTCCCTTGTGATGCGGTGAGGGGATCGGGCCGGCTCGACGCGGTCGCGTGCCCCCCTTTTCGGCCACCACTGTACCTCATTTCGCGCTGATCGTGCACGGGCAATCGCGTCTCTCTCGGGAAAAGGGCGGTTCGCCATGAAATGATCACGGTTTGGCCAAGATTTCGCCGCATTCGCCCCCCACGGAGAGCGCGCCTGGATCCAGGCGCCCACAGCATCGGGTCAGGGGTAAGCGGGGGCCGCTTTTCCGGTGCGCTCTGCATTCATCGAGACCAGAGCGAGACCAATCGATGGTGTCCGACCAGCCCGCGCTGCTCAGCCGGAGAGCCTTCAACCGAATATTGATAGGGGGTGCCGCGTCGGCCGCGGCACCGGGCGTCCTTGCCGTCGCCCGCATGCTGCCGGCGCCGGCGGTGGCCGCGCCGCAGCCGTTCTTCGACTTCACCCGCGGCCGGCTGCCGTCGGGCGCGGGCTTCACCCGTGCGGGCGTGGCCCGGTTCTGGGACGAGTCCGGCATCCTGCAACGTGCCCCGGCGGGTGCACCCCGCTTCGACTACCATCCGGACACCGGCGAGGGCCTCGGCCTCCTTGTCGAGGAGGAAGCGGTCAACGAGCTGGGCTCGGGCCGCGATCTCCTCGCCGGCGGCTGGCAGGCGCTCAACGCGATCGTCTCCTATGGCTCCTCGTTTCCGGCGGCGCCCGCGGAGAGCGGTGCCGTGGTTCAGGCGGAGAGGGCCGGGGCGACGGTGCTGGCGATGCGGCCGCTCGCCCGCGGCGAGTACACCTTCTCGGCCTGGATGTGCCGGCTCGCGGGCCACGGGCGGGTCGACATCACCCTCGACGGCGGCCGCAGCTGGACCGAGGTGACGGGCTTCCTCCTCGGCGGCGACTGGGCGCGGGTGGCGGCGACGGCGACGCTGGCCCGGCCCACCGTCGGTTTCCGCCTCGGCCGCGTGGGCGATGCCATCGAGGTCGACTTCTGCCAGCTCGAGCGGGGCGGTTTCGCGTCGACCGAGATCTTCAGGCCGAGTAAGCTGGTCAGCGAGCCGGCGTCGTGGATGATGACCCGGAGCGGGGAGCGGCTCACGTTCGCCGTCGACGGCCGGACGTGGAGCTTCCGCTGGCCCGAGGCGGCGGCGCTCAAGGGCGAGCGGCGGCTCTCGAGCGTCCGCTTCCAGGCCCGCGGCCGCGACCGCTACGACATCGAGATCGCCACCCCCGACGCCACCTACACCCTCCTCGCCGAACGCCTCGCCTGAAGCGCCGGCATCGTGCGCCGGCGGGGCGAGACGCCGCCGATCGTGAGCCGCGGCCGTTCGGCTGCACCGCGATCCCGAGCAAGGACCTGCAGGACG
Organism: uncultured Rhodospirillaceae bacterium; assembly: GCA_964420325.1. Taxonomy (GTDB): domain Bacteria; phylum Pseudomonadota; class Alphaproteobacteria; order Rhodospirillales; family Defluviicoccaceae; genus CAYQSU01. The sequence goes on from CAYQSU010000040.1 coordinate 30,673, forward strand.
GCCGGCGCCTGACCGGCGTCGCCGTCATTGGCCCCTTGCCGCGACGCCGAGGCCCCGCCTCGCGCCAGTCCTGGAAGAACGCCGAAACCGTCTCATGGTCCTCCTTGCTTCCGGCCATCCGGTGCAACAGGACCTTGCGGCCCTCGCTCGCAAAGGCCCGGGCCGCCAGCACCGGCTCGCGCCGTTGCCCGGGGCGGATGCGCTCGGGCGATGCCGTCCACGAACAAGTACACCATCCCGTATTCGCTCAAGTCACGGCTCGCGAACTCCTGGTCGTCGGCCGACAGCCGTTCGCCGATCTCACTGACCGCCGTCCGCGACGGCAACGGCCGACCGCTCTCGTCCTTGAAGTCGTCGTCGCGCGTGGCGACCCGACGGGACAGCAGGATGTTCCCGCCGAGTCCCGTCGTGCGGAGCGCGTCGTTGTGGTCGCGGATGCGAAGGGTGTGCGCCCCCGCTTGCGATACGACGCCTGTGCGGCTTGTCGTGTCCATAGGCGTTTTTGTGGTGTGTTGGCTCATAATGCTCGACCTGCGGGGGCGCCGGCGTGCGGGCCCGCGCACGGCTCGACACACCGGCCGCAGTCAAGGGAGGAAGCGGAGCGAACGACCT
>CAYQSU010000041.1:0-30255 GCA_964420325.1 uncultured Rhodospirillaceae bacterium
CGAGAGTTGGCACCGCTTTGAACGCCGGTATCTCCAGTACTGGATGGACGTGACGGCAAGCTCGGCCGTCGTTCCATTCCGCCGCGTGCTTCGTGACCGGCGCGGCGCGCGTCATTCGGTTGCCTGGTTCACCGAGGCCTATCTCGCGGGCAAGGGTGTCGGACTTGATGGCCGCCCCCTCGTCTGACCGAGCCAGGCCCGCGGAGAGCGAATCGCGGGTCTTTACCCTCGCCGGCTATCGGGCGCTGTTGCAGGCGTTCCTGGATCGGGGCTACCGGGTGCGCACGTTCGACGAAGCCGAGCCGGCAGAACGCCACCTGATCCTCCGTCACGACCTTGACATGTCGCTCGAGGCCGCCCTGCCGGTGGCGGAAGTCGAGGCGCAGCTCGGCCTGTCCGCCGTCTTCTTCGTGCTGCTTCGCTCGGAGTTCTACAATCCGCACACACCGCGGGCGCGGGGGATCATCGACAGGCTGCGCAGCTTGGGACACGACGTCGGCCTGCACTTCGATGCCTCCCTCTATGATCAGCATGACCTCGATGACCTTGATCGCGCGGCGGCGGCCGAGTGCGCGGCCCTGGAGCGAGCCATGGATGCGCCGGTGCGCATGATCAGCTTCCACCGGCCGGCGCCAGCTCTGATCGGCCTCGACCGATTGCTGGCCGGCCGCGATCACGCCTACCGCCCGCGTTATATCAGCGACATGGGCTACTGTGCCGACTCCCGGGGAGCCTGGCACCACGGCCATCCCCTCGACCATCTCGCCGTCGCCGAGGGTCGCGCCCTTCAGCTCCTCACCCATCCGATCTGGTGGACGGGCACGGCCGAAGAGGGTCCGGTCGAGAAACTCGAGCGCTTTCTCGCCGAACGGCGGACGCTCCTGCAGCAAGAGCTCGCCGCCAACTGCGAGCCGTACCGGTGGCATGTCGGGAGCACTGTCGACGGCGATCGCACCGCAGTGACGTCCTGCCGGCCACCGATGCGGATTCTCACGTTGAATGCGCAACAGGTTCGCGATTGTCTTTCGGATTTTCTCGAGATCGGTGCCGACGTCGACGGAGAGTATTGGCAGGCCGAGCATTTTCTTTTGGATCTGCCCGAAAAGTGGGTGCTGTCTTTCGCGGTGTGGTCGGTGGGGCAGCCGGTCGCTTACGCCGTGCTTTCCCGCAGGGCGCGACACCACGTGCATCTTCATCACCTCATGGTATCGGCCCCGTTTCGCAACTTCGGTGTCGGTTCGCTGATGGCGTCAGAGATGGTGGCGCGCGCCGAGCGGGTCGGTGCACGCGTGCTGACTTTGAAGGTGGCGAAGACGAACGACAGGGCTTGCCAATTCTATCGAAACCTTGGTTTCTCTGTCGTGGGGTCCGACGGGGTCTATGCTCTGTTGAGCAAGGAACTTGGCCAAGGGACGAGCCCGGGGCTCCAATCGTTGGCCGGCTCGCAAGCTCCACCACCCTCCGCCGTCCCGTGATGTTGCTGGCGCCTTCGGTCGAGTCCGAGAGACCTTTGCGGGTCTTGTGTCTCGACATCGAGGGTGGTCACGGCGGCTCGTCGCGCAGTCTCTTCGAATCGATTCGCCATCTCGATCCCGCGCGCACGAAGATCGAGGTCTGGTGTCGGCGCGAGGGGCCGATTCAAGCACGTTATCACTCGCTGGGCGTGCCATGCCGGGTCGTCGGCGATATGCCTAAGGTCAGTTCGCTGCCTCGGATGTCGCGAAACGTCGTCGTCTACGCCGGGTTCGCCCTTGATTTCCTTCGCTCGGCTTCGTTCCGCAGGGTGCTGGCACTAGAGATCGAGACGCGTTTCGACGTTGTCCACTTCAACCACGAGGCCCTGTGGCTCCTCGCGTGCTGGCTCAGAAGGCGGGTGACGAAGCCTTTCACCATGCATATCCGCACGAACCCGTGGAGTACACCGTTCGCGAGATGGCAGGTGCGGGTCATCGCACGCACCATCGATCACCTGGTGTTCATCTCAGAGAACGAACGCATAACCCATCGCGCCCTGGGAGGCCCGGGGCACGGCTCCGTCATCCACAATATCGTACCGCTGCAGGACGAGACCGTGCTCCCACATCCCGCTGTTCCGCGGGACGGCCGCTTCAAGATTGCGTCGCTGTCCAATTGCTCCTGGCTGCGCGGGACCGATCGCTTGATTGACGTGGCGGAGGCCCTCGCTGCCGCCGGGCGGCGTGACTTCCTGTTCGTGATGGCGGGCGACGCGGATCTCAGTGCTTCGATGCCGGGGGCCCTCGGCACCATTGCCCGTCGCGGCGGAACCCTAGAGGACTACGCCGTGGTGCGCGGCGTCGGCGACCTGTTCCTGTTTCTCGGCCATGTCGATGACCCCGAGAGAGTCCTCGCGGCGTGCGATGTCCTGGCCAAACCGACCCGTGAGGACAACCCTTGGGGGCGCGACGTTCTTGAGGCAATGGCCATGGCGAAGCCCGTCCTCAGTGTCGGTACCGATACGACGTTCGTCGAAACTGGTGTGACCGGCTTTCTGCAACATCGGTTCGACGCCGAGGCCCTGGCGCGGCACCTGATCGACCTGGCCGGCAACAGAAGCGCCTGCCAAGCGATGGGCGAGCGCGGCCGCGGTCGCGTCGAACGACTATGCAGCGGCCCCGAGCGAGCCGCGGACATGCTTGCAGTTTGGCAGCGATGCGCGGCCGAAACGAACCGTGTGGCTTACGCGTCGTGACCACGGTCGCGATTCACCAGCCCAACTACATGCCTTGGCTGGGGTATTTCTGGAAGATCGTGCGCGCCGACATCTTCATCTTTCTCGACGACGTTCAGTACAGCAAGAACAGCCTCATCAACCGCGTGCGAATTCGCGGCGGCGCCGAAGCGCGATGGCTGACCGTGCCAGTGTCGGTCCATCTGGGGGATGCGATCGCGGCCGTCCGACCGTCGCGCAGCGACTGGGCGACGCGGCACCGTGACACGGTGCGACAGCTCTACCGGCGGGCGGCAGCGTTTCACGAGACGTGGCCCGACATCGAGCGGCTCTACCAGAAGGTTCCCGACGCAGACCTGGCAGCGATCAATCGCTTCCTGATCGAGCGAATTGCGGCGCTGCTCGGATTGGGCTGTCAGTTCCGTCCATCCTCGTCACTGGACGTGGGTTGCGCCGTCGGTGACGAGCGGCTCATTCGACTGGCCCGTGCCATCGATCCGAAGGCGACCTACTTGTCCGGGCGCGGCGGCGCCAGCTACCAGGACCCGGGGAAGTTCCGTGACGCGGGACTTCGTCTGGTCTATACCGATTTCGTGCATCCCGAGTACCCTCAAGGCACTGGCGCGTTCGTTTCGGGCCTTTCCATCATCGATGCCCTGCTTCATTGCGGTCGAGAAGCGGTGTCGGCTTGGCTGAGAAAAGAGAGCCCAGGAGGACACATCCTTGGCTGACGCCGTGAGCGTCCTCGGCATCCATGACGGGCACAACTGCGGTGCGACCCTGGTGCGCGACGGCGCCGTGGTCGCCTCGGTGCTCGAAGAGCGGCTGACCCGGCGAAAGAACGAGGTCGGCTATCCGCGCCGGTCGATCGAGCAGTGCTTAAGCATCGCCGGCGTCGATGCCGGCGAGCTCGACGAGGTGGTTTACTCGTCTTTGTTCATGCACCGGACCGGGTATCTCACCGACCTCGAGCCGTGGTACCGACTCGGTCTCGCCGACCAGCGCAAGGATGCCGAGAAGCCGAAGGAGTACGACCGGGTCATCTTCGAGATCCGCCGCAAGGAGCGGATCGACGAGGCCGTCCGGCATCTCGGCATCGCCCAGGACAGGGTCGTCTTCGTCGAGCACCACCTCGCGCATCTGGCCGCCGCGTACTACACCCTGTCCGGGATCGGCCCGGGCGAGGAGGTGCTGGGGCTGACCTGCGACGGCGCCGGCGACGGCGTTGCCGCGACCGTCTCGCTGTGCCGGGGCAACGACATCCGGCGCCTCGCCGCGACCGACCGGCATGCGTCGCTCGGCAAGATCTATTCGCGGGTGACGATGCTGATGGGCATGAAGCCCTGGGAGCACGAGTACAAGGTGATGGGCTTGGCGCCGTACGCTGCGCCCGACCGCGCCGACCAGGCCACCGATGCGTTGCGCGCCCTCATCCGTCTTGCCGACGACGGTCTCTCGTTTGTCCGGGTCGGCGAGCTCTCGACCAACTACTGCTACGAGCATCTCCGGGACGCCTTCGAGCGCGTCCGCTTCGACACGATCGCCGGCGCCGTCCAGCGGTTCACCGAGGAGTTCCTGACCGCCTGGGTCCGCGCCTGCGTGCGCAAGACCGGCCGGCGCACCCTGGCGTGCGGCGGCGGCGTGTTCATGAACGTCAAGGCCAACATGCTGATCGGCGAGCTGCCGGAGGTCGACCGCCTCTACGTGATGCCGAGCGCCGCCGACGAGTCCCTGTCCATCGGCGCCGCCCTGCATCGCTTCTATCAGCGCACCGGCAACACCGATCACCGGGCGAGCGTGCTGGAGAACCTGTACCTCGGCGCCGGCTACGATCCCCCGGCCGAGGAGCGGGCGGTCGGAAGGCTCCGGGGTGCCGAAGGCATCGTGGTCGAGCCGAGCGAGGACGTCGATGCACGGGCCGCCGGCCTCCTTGCCGGCGGCGGCATCGTCGCCCGCTGCCGCGGCCGCTCGGAATGGGGGGCGCGCGCGCTCGGCAACCGCAGCATCCTCGCGGACGCGCGCGACCGCGGCGTCGTCGACCGCCTCAACCGGTCGATCAAGCAGCGGGACTTCTGGATGCCGTTCGCGCCCTCGGTGCGGGCGGAGAGCGCACACCGCTACTTCGACGATCCCAAGGGCCTGGAGCCCCGGTTCATGACACTCGCCTATCGCACGCGGCCGGAGGCGCGTGGCGACCTCATCGCGGCCGCCCATCCACGGGACCTGACCATCCGCCCGCAGCTGGTGACCCACGACGCCAACCCGTCCTATCACCGCCTGCTCACGCTGTTCGAGGAACGGACGGGCCGCGGCGCGCTCCTCAACACCTCGCTCAACATCCATGGCGAGCCGATGGCGTGCACGCCGGCCGACGCGGTCGACGTGTTCCTGCGTTCGGACCTCGACCATCTCGTTCTCGACCACTTCGTCGTCAGCCGGCTGGCCGCGCGGGCGGGAGGATCGGGTGACTGAACCTCGACCAGTCCTCGCCGCGCCGATGCTGCCGTTCGTCGACGTCAAGGCCCAGTATCGCCGGCTGAAGGCAAGGATCGATGCCCGCCTGCAAGCGGTGCTCGATCACGGCCAGTTCATCCTCGGCCCCGAGGTCGCGGAGCTGGAGGCGGCGCTGGCAGGGTTCGCCGGCGCCCGCCACTGCATCGGCGTGGCGAGCGGCACCGACGCGCTGTTGCTGGCGCTGATGTGCGAACGGGTCGGTCCGGGCGACGCGGTGTTCGTGCCGGCGTTCACCTTCGCGGCGACCGCCGGGGTGGTGGTCGCCGTCGGTGCCGAGCCGGTGTTCGTCGACGTCGATGCCCGGACCTTCACCATGGACCTGGCCGACCTGGAGCGGCGGATCGATGCCGTCGAGCGGGAGGGGCGGCTGGCGGCGCGGGCGGTGATCCCCGTCGATCTCTACGGGCTCGCCGCCGACTATGCGGCGATCGAGGGCGTGGCGGGGCGCCGCGGCCTCGTCGTCGTCGCCGACGCCGCCCAGAGCTTCGGTGGAAGCATCGACGGCCGGCGCGTCGGCGCGCTGGCGCCGCTGACCGCCGTCAGCTTCTTTCCGGCCAAGCCCCTCGGATGCTTCGGCGACGGCGGCGCGGTGTTCACCGACGACGCCGAGCGTGCCGCCATCGTCCGCTCGCTGCGCATGCATGGTGCCGGGACGAGCCAGTACGACATCGTCCGCGTCGGCCGCAACGCCCGCCTCGACACCCTCCAGGCCGCCGTTCTCCTGGTCAAGCTCGAGGTGTTCGAGGACGACCTGCGACGCCGCGCCGCGATCGCCGACCGCTACGACGCGGCGCTGGCGGACGTCGCTTGCGTTCCCGCCCGCGTCCCGGGAGCGATCAGCGCCTGGGCGCAGTACACCCTGGTCGTCGACGCCAGGGACCGGCTGCAGGCGCGGCTCAAGGAGCGGGGCGTTCCGACCATGGTCTACTACCCGCGGCCGCTGCACCTGATGCCGGCGTTCGCCGGCTTCGGCGAGGGGCCGGGGAGCCTGCCGGTCTGCGAGCGCCTGTGCGGGCAGGTGCTGAGCCTGCCGATCCATCCCGACCTCGACGAGCCAACGCAGGATCGCATCGTGGCCGCGGTCAGGGACGCCCTGGACTGATCGTGCGTTGGCCGCACTGAACGAGCGGCGGCCGGTCGCCTTCGTCCTTCCGTCGTTTGCCGGCGGCGGCGCCGAGCGGGTGATGCTGACGCTCTTTGCCGCGCTCGACCGGCAGCGCTTCGCCCCGTCGCTGGTCGTCCTCGACGGCCGGGGACCGCTGCGTCCGGAAGCGGCCGACGACGGCTTCCTCCACGACCTGCATCGCCCACGGGTGCGCAGCGCCCTGCCGGCGCTGCTGCGCGTCCTGCGGGCTCTGCGCCCGAGGGTGGTCGTCTCCACCATCACCTCCCTCAACATGGGCGTGCTGATGCTGAAGCCGGCGCTGTTGCGGCCGCTGCGCATCGTCGTCCGCGAAGCCAACGCGCCCGCCCACAGCCTCCGCGGCATGCCGGTGCCGCCGGTGAGCCGCCTCGCCCGGCGGCTTCTGTACCGGGCGGCGGACAGGGTGATCTGTCCGTCGCGGGCGATCGCCGCAGAGGTCGTCGGCAACGGCCTCGCGCGGGCCGAACGGGTGGCCGTCCTCGGCAACCCGGTCGACGTGGCGCACGTTCGCGCCGCGGCGAGGCGGCCCGAGCGCCAACCGGGCGAGGGCCGCCGCTTCGTCGCCGCCGGCCGCCTGCACCGGCAGAAAGGCTACGACCGGCTGCTCGAGATGCTGGCGGCGGTGCCGGGCGCGTCTCACCTGACGCTGTTCGGAGACGGCGAGGAGGGGGACGCGCTCCGGCGGCTCGCAGAACGGCTCGGCGTCGCCGACCGGGTGTGTTTCGCAGGCTTCGATCCCGAGCCATGGCGGTCGTTCGCCGGCGCCGATGCGTTCCTCCTTGCGTCGCGCTGGGAGGGCATGCCCAATGCCGCGCTGGAGGCGCTGGCTTGCGGGACGCCGGTGATCGCCACGCCCGAGGCGGGGGCCATCGGCGAGGTGGCGACCGAGACGCCGCCGGGCGCCGTCACCCTCGCCGAGGCCGGGCCGGCGTTCGTCGCGGCGATGACGGCGGTGACACCGCGGACCCTGGGCCGGCCGCGGGAGAGCCTGCTGCCGGCGGCGTTCGAGCGGGCGGCGGTGGCCGGGCGGTTTGCGGCGCTGCTCGAGGAATGAAGGTCCTCCACGTCATCACCGATCTCGACATCGGCGGGGCGGAGACGATGCTCGCAGCCCTGGTGACGGCGAGGCGGCCGGAGGCGCCGGAGCAGAGCGTGGCGAGCCTGATCGACGGCGGCGCGCTCAGGGCCCGCCTGGAAGGGGCGGGCATCCGGGTGCGCAGCCTTGGCATGGCGCGCGGCCGGGCGAGCCCGGAGGCGATGTGGCGGCTGGCGCGGATCCTCCGCGCCGAACGTCCGGACTGTGTCCAGGGCTGGATGTATCACGCCGATCTGGTCGCCACCGCGGCGTGGCTGATCGCCGGCCGCAGGCAGGGCGTGCGGCTGTTCTGGGGCGTGCGCTGCTCGGACATGGATCCCCACTCCTACGGGCGGCGGCTGCGGCTCGTCATCGCGGCCTCGGCCCGGCTCTCGCGCCTGCCCGACGCGGTGGTCGCCAACGCCGAGAGCGGGCGCCGCCACCACCTCCGCCTCGGCTACCGCCCCCGCCGCTTCGTCGTCATCCCCAACGGCATCGACACCGACCGCTTCCGGCCCGATCCGCACGCTCGGCGGGCGATCAGGGCCGAGCTCGGCATCGACGCGGAAACGCCCGTGCTCGCCCACGTCGCCCGCGTCGATGCGATGAAGGATCACGCCACCCTGCTTGCCGCCCTCGAGGCGCTGCCGGGGGTCGCCGTGCTGGCGGTCGGGACCGGCACCGAGGGGCTGCCCGCAAGGCCGCGCCTGTTCCGCCTCGGCCCGCGATCCGAGATGCCGGCGATCTATGCGGCCTCTGATCTGGTGGTCTCCACCTCGGCCTTCGGCGAGGGCTTCTCCAACGTGCTGGCCGAGGGCATGGCCTCCGGGCTTCCGGCGGTGGCGACCGACGTCGGCGATGCCGCCGAGATCGTCGGCGAATGCGGCCGGATCGTGCCGCCGCGGGACCCGGCCGCCCTGGCCGCGGCGGTCACTCAGGTCCTGAAGGGCGAGCACCGGGCGGTCGGCGTCCAGGCGAGGCTGCGCATCGCCGGGCGCTATGCCTTGGCCGGAAGCGTCGCCGCGTTCGACGCCCTGCATCGCGGCGAGGACCCGGAGCGATGTGCGGCATAGCCGGCGTCGTCGATCTCGACGGCCTCGACCGGAAGCCGGCGCGGGCCGGCCTCGAGCGCGCGCTCGAGCGTCTGGCGCCGCGCGGCCCCGACGGTCGCGGCATCTGGGCCGACGAGCGGTGCGCCCTCGGCCACACGCGGCTTGCCGTCATCGATCTGTCGGACGCGGCGGCCCAGCCGATGGCCGGTCACGGCCGGGTGGTGACCTTCAACGGCGAGATCTACAATTTCGCGGAGCTGCGCGCGCGGCTCGCCGCCGAAGGCTTTCGCTTCCGGAGCCGGTCCGACACCGAGGTGCTGCTCGCCGGCTGGGCGGCCTGGGGAGCGGGACTCCTGGACAGACTGGTCGGCATGTTCGCGTTCGCGCTGTGGGATGCGGGCAAGCGGGAGCTGGTGCTGGCCCGCGACCGCTTCGGCAAGAAGCCGCTGGTCTTCCACCACGCCGAGAAGCGGCTCTGCTTCGCCTCCGACCTGGTGGCGCTGGGGCGCATCGCCGGCGGCCTCGGCGGCATCGACCCGACGGCGCTGCACCTTTTGTTCCAGTTCACGTTCATCCCGGAGCCGTGGACCATCGCCGCCGATGCACGCAAGCTTCCGGCCGGCCATTTTGCGGTGCTGAGCGCGGACGGGCTCGCGGTGCGCCGCTGGTACCGCCTCGGCCGCGCGCACGGCCCTCGCTACGACGACGAGGGGGCGGCCGCCGAGGACCTGCGGCAGCGGCTCGATGCCGCCGTGCGCGACCGCCTGGTGGCCGACGTGCCGGTGGGGGCCTTCCTCTCGGGCGGCATCGATTCGGCGATCGTCGCCGCGTCGCTGGCGGCACAGGAGCGCCGCGTGCGCACCTTCACCGTCGGCTTCGCCGGCAGCCCGGGCTACTACGAGGAGCGGCCGCAGGCGAAGGCCGTCGCCCGGCACCTGGGCCTCGACCACGCCGAGATCGAGGTCGGACCGGAGGAGATGCGGGCCGTGCTCGACCGGGTGTTCGAGGCCCTCGACGAGCCGTTCGCCGACTCCTCGGCGATCCCGTCCTACATCCTGTGCCGGGAGACGCGGAGCGAGGTCACGGTCGCCTTGAGCGGCGACGGCGCCGACGAGGTGTTCGGCGGCTATCGCAAGTACGTGGGCGAGCTGTGGGCCGAGCGCTACCGAAGGCTGCCGGGCCGGCTCCGCGGCCGCCTGATCGAGCCGCTGGCCGACGCGCTGCCGGAGGGCAAGGACAGCGCCTGGCGCGAGCGCGCCCGCAGGCTTCGCCGCTTCGTCGCCCATGCCGGCAAGGACGCGGCGGCGCGGCACGCCGGCTGGGCGACGCGGATCGACGCAGGCGAGCTCGAACGCCTGTTCGATCCCGCGGTCGCCGCGGCCGCCGCCACGCCCGAGGCGCTGGTCGAAGACCTCCGCCAGGAGGCGGGAGGCGAGGACCCGATCAACGCCATGCTGGCCACCGACCTGGCCCTGGTGCTGCCGGGCGACATGCTGGTCAAGGTCGACCGCATGAGCATGGCGCACGGCCTCGAGGTGCGCTGCCCCTTCCTCGATCACCGGGTGGTCGAATGTGCGGCGGCGATGCCGGGACGCTTCAAGCTCAAGGGCCGGACGGGCAAGCGAATCCTCCGCCGCGCCTTCGCCGACCGACTGCCGGCCGAGGTGTTCCGTCGGCCGAAGAAGGGCTTCGAGGTGCCGATCGCGACCTGGCTCGCGGGTGAGCTTCGCGACCTCACGCTCGGCGCCGTCGACCCGGAACGCCTCAAGCGCCAAGGCCTGTTCCGGCCCGAGGTGCCGCGGCGCTGGCTCGCCGATCTCGACGCCGGACGTCGCGACACGGCATCGCTGTTGTGGACGCTGGTGACGTTTCAGGCGTGGGCGGACCGGCAGCCGGCGCTGAGCCTCGCCGCCTGAGACGGGCAGGGTGGAGAGCGGCCCCTTCTCAGCGCCCGTCCTTCGCCGCCCGCCAGACGAGGTCGTGATGCTCGGCGCAGAACGACGAGCCGAGCCTGGTCGGCCGGCCGCAGATGACGAACTGGCCGAACCGCTGCCGGCGCAGGATCCACCGGCACGACGCGGTGCCGGCCTCGCGCAGCGAGGTCTCGTGGGGGTCACGAGAGCATTCGAAGTCCTTGGGCATCAGAGCACGCTCGATCGCCGTGGGATACACCCGTTTACCTCAATCAGATAAGCGAGGCGCGGCAAAAGCCAAGTCCGCCGATGCGATCGGCTGCCGTCGCGGCGGTCAATCGATCGCAACATTGTCGATGAGGCGCGTGCGGCCGAGCCAGGCCGCCGCCAGCACGCGGCCCCGACGGCCGCCGCCGCTGCATTCGTCGAGCGTCTCGGCGTCACGGACGGCGACGTAGTCGACCCTGGCGAAGCCCGCGGCCAAGAGCTCCTCCGTTCCCCAGCGCGCCCACTCGCCGGCATCGGTGCCGTGCGCCGCACCGCGGGCGACCGCCGAAAGGGTGCGGTACAGCGCCGGGGCGAGGGCGCGCTCCGCGGGCGTGAGGTAGGCATTGCGCGAGGAGAGCGCGAGCCCATCGTGCTCGCGGACCGTCGCCGCGCCCTCGATGCGGACCGGCACGTGGAGATCGCGCACCAGCCGGCGGATCACCTGGAGCTGCTGGTAGTCCTTCTCGCCGAAGACGGCGACATCCGGCAACGCCTGCAGGAGCAGCTTGGTGACCACGGTGGCGACGCCGGTAAAGAAGCCGGGCCGGAACGCGCCTTCGAGAATGTCGCCGAGGCCGGGCACCGAGACCCGTGTCACCGATCCCGGCGGGTACATCTCGGCGACCGAGGGGGCGAACAGGAGGTGGGTGCCGGCGGCCTCGAGCAAGGCCTGGTCTTTCGCCTCGTCGCGCGGGTAGACGTCGAAGTCCTCGTTGGGGCCGAACTGGGTGGGGTTGACGAACAGGCTGACGCAGGTGCGGCCGGCGGCGGCCAGGGCGCACCGGACCAGCGACAGGTGGCCGGCGTGGAGCGCCCCCATCGTCGGCACGAGAGCGACGGTCTCGCCGTCCCGCCGCCACTCGGCGATGCGATCGCGGAGATCGCCTACGGTCCGAACGATATCGATTTGAGCCCCATCGGCACGACGGTGGACTCCTCGGCCGGCTCGCCTTCGGGTGCACGCCGTGCGGTGCCAACGCCGAAGCAGTGCTCGAGGGTGGGAAAGCGACCGGTGCGCACGTCCTCGGCATACGCCCTCGCCGCCGCGGCGATCTGCTGGCCGAGCTCGGCGTAGCGCTTGACGAACCTCGGCTTGAAGCCCGAGAACAGCCCGGTCAGGTCCTCGGTCACCAGGATCTGGCCGTCACAGGCCGGCGACGCGCCGATGCCGATCGTCGGGATCGCGATGGCCTCGGTGATCGCCCTCGCCAGCGGCTCGACCGTGCCCTCGATCACCGTGGCGAAGGCGCCGGCGTCGGCCACCGCCCTGGCGTCCTGCATGATGCCTTCGGCCTCCTTGTCCTCGCGCCCCAGCGACCGGAAGCCGCCGGCGGTGTTCACCGACTGCGGCAGGAGGCCGATGTGGCCGAGCACCGGGATGCCGCGGCCGACGAGGAAACGGATGGTCTCCGCCATCTCGACGCCGCCCTCGAGCTTGACGCCGGCGCAGCCGACCTCCTTCATCACCTTGGCGGCGTTGCGGAAGGCCTTCTCCGGCGACTCCTGATAGGTGCCGAACGGCATGTCGACGATGACGCATGCCTTGCGCGAGCCGCGCATGACCGCCTGGCCGTGGGCGATCATCATGTCGAGGGTGACGCCGAGGGTGGAGTCCATGCCGTAGAGCACCATCCCCAGCGAGTCGCCGACCAGGAGAAGATCGACGTGCTCGTCGAGCAGGACGGCGGTCAGGCTGGTGTAGGCCGTCAGGCAGACGATACGCTCGCCACCCTTGCGCGCCCGGAGCTGCGGCACGGTGACCTTCTTCCACTGCGTCTGGACGCTCACCTTGTTGTTCTCCTCCCGCTAACGCAGCCGACACTCTACTGCGACTCGCTCGCGTGCGATAGAGGTATTCGCATACGCGAAATGCAGCCGACCGTTGCCCGCGCGACATGCGGGACGGCGCCGATTCGCGGGACCGAACGGCCCTCGCCGCTGCCGCGGCTCGAAGGCCCGATTGATCGGCCGGGCCAAGGCTGTTAGGACCGTTGGCCGATGGCGACCACGGGAGGGACGAGCAAGGTGGGTCAGAACTCCGGCGACCTTTTCCCCGCGACCGCCGGCGCGGACGCCCCCTCGGGTGCGGGCCGCAGGACGGGCATCCTCGCTTCCCAGGAAATCCGCTCGCTGATCCGCGGCCGCGAGATCCAGGCGTCGGCGGAGATCCTCGAGGATCAGATCCAGCCGGCGAGCCTCGATCTCCGCCTTGGGCGCATCGCCTACAGGGTGCGGGCGAGCTTCCTGCCCGGCCCATCCGCCAGCGTGATGCAGCGCATCTGCGACTTCGGGATGCACGAGATCGACCTCGCCGGTGGCGCCGTCCTCGAGCGCGGCTGCGTCTACATCGTGCCGCTCATGGAGTGCCTCGCGCTGAAGAGCCGGATGTCCGGCACCGCCAATCCCAAGAGCTCGACCGGCCGTCTCGACATCTTCACCCGGCTGATCACCGACGGCGCGTCCGTCTTCGATCAGGTCGCGAGCGGCTATCGCGGGCCTCTCTACGTCGAGATCTCGCCCCGGACCTTCAGCATCGTCGTTTCGGTGGCGACGCGCCTCAACCAGCTCCGCCTGCAGCGCGGAAGTCCCCAGGCCAGCGACACGTCCTTGCGTCGCCTGCACCAGTCGGTGCGGCTGGTCGACGCCCTGCCGGGCACCGAGGACATCGACCGCGGCATCGCCGTCACCGTCGATCTCAAGGGGGACGAGAACGGCCTCGTCGGCTACCGCGCCCGGCGCCACACCGACCTTATCGATCTCGCCAGGGTCGGCCACTATGAGGTGGCCGAGTTCTGGGAGCCGGTTCGGCCGGATGCGCGGGGCACCATCGTTCTCAATCCGGGCGACTTCTACATCCTGGCATCGAAGGAGGCGGTGACGGTGCCGCCCGATCACGCCGCGGAGATGTGCGCCTACGACACCCAGGTCGGCGAGTTCCGCGTCCACTACGCGGGTTTCTTCGACCCCGGATTCGGCTACGCGGACTGCGAGGGCGCGGGCTCCCGGGCGGTGCTCGAGATCCGCTCGTTCGAGGTGCCGTTCGTTCTGCGCGACGGCCAGCTCGTCGGGCGGCTGGTCTACGAGCGGCTGACCGCCGTGCCCGACAAGCTCTACGGGCCCGGCATCGGCTCGTCCTACCAGCGCCAGGGGCTGCAACTCGCCAAGCAGTTCAAGCGGCCGTAGGGCTGGGCCCCCGGCAGCTCGACCGGGAGCCCTCGCCCGTCAGTAGGACATCACCTTGGTCGCCGGCGCCATCTGCAGCTTGATGGTCTCCGGGCCGCCGGGCCTGACGCCCTCGATCCAGTCGGCCTCGGTCATGCCGGCCTCCTTCGTGCACATGCCGCAGGCATACACCGTGGCGCCCTTGGCGATGAGGTCCGCCAGCATCTGCCTCGGCGGTTTCCCGCTGCTTGCGCCGGCCGCCTGGGGCGCCGTCTTGTGGGCGAGGCGGACGCCGCGGACATTGAGAAAGACGGCGACCGGATGGCCCATCTTGATGACGTTCTCGGCATAGAAGAACGCCATCTCCGCGGCCCAGACGTCGTCGGTGGTCACGTTCAGGAACAGGCTCGTCCTGTCCTCGTCCGAGGCCGCTTGCGGCACCGGCAGCGTCCATGCGAGCACACAGGCGAGAACGAGAAGCCATCTTCGCAGGATCGTCATCGCGTTACTCCTTCGGTCCATGTCCATGGCCATGCCCCATGGCGCCGGCCTTTCTGACCTCGACGTCGACGGTGACCGTGCCCGCGGTCTCGAAATCGAGAGTCAGCGGAAAACTCTCTCCCTCGGCGAGCGGCTGGCGCAGGCCGATCAGCATCACGTGCAGGCCGCCGGGCTTGAGCTCGGCGGCTCCGCCGGCCGGCACCGCGATGGCGTCGACGGCGCGCATCTTCATCACGTCGCCGTCCTGAATGTGCGTGTGCAGCTCGACCGTGTCGGCGACGTCGGCGGCCGCCGAAACGAGCCGGTCGTCCTTCGCGCCCCTGTTCTCGACGGTCATGTAGGCCGCCCCGGCCTTCACCATCACCGGCGAGGCTCGCGCCCAGGGCTCCTTGATCAGGATGTCCCCGACTGCGGCATCGCCGGCCAGGGCGAGGTTGAGGCCGCCCGCCATCAGCGCGACAGCGACGGCACCCACGTGTCGAAAGCGTCTCGGCATTGATCTGTCCTCTCCGATCCGAACGCAACCAGGAGACCTCCCCGATTCCGAGGAGGCTCCTCCCCAATGGTCCCGAAGCCTTCGGTAATCAGGCAGGCGAGGGCGGCGCGCGGGCCTGCCAGGCGTGCCGACCGGCGGGCTCGGGGACGGCACCCGACGCGAGCCGGGAGCGATCCTTTGCGGACGGCGACGGTGGATGCGCAGCCGCGAGCGCGGGCTGAAGAAGCAGGTGGCCGAGGGCGATGATCTGGCAGATCGGACAGAACGGCCGTTCAGCATCGGTGCGGCCCTCGCCGTCGTGTGTCGGCTCGGACGGCGAGCCCGAGGCCTTGCAGACGATCAGGGAGGCGCTGCCGGAGGCGAGGCCAGGACTCGGAACGGTCTGGGCGAGCGGGATCAGAAGGTGCAGGGCGAGGGCGAGGAATCCGCACCAGGCGCCAAACCTTCGCAAGTGCAGGCCCGGCCGGCAGACGCCGGCACGCGTCGTCGTGACCGCTCGCACCCTCTCCTCCGGTTCACGCCTTCCGGCGGGGTGTAACGGGAATCTCGCGGCAGTTCAACAACGGCTGGGCGCGGTCGCCGGTGGCGCTAGACTGCTCGTCGCCGACTGCGGGAGGATGCGATGACCAAAGGGCGGGAAGCCGGCTCCGGCGACGTCGGCCCGCACCGCAGGCCGCGGATCGCGGTCACCGGCAGTGCCGGCGTCGGCAAGACCACGCTCGGCCGGCGCCTGGCCGAGACGGTGGGCGTGCCGTTCGTTGCGGAAGGGATGCGCGAGCGCGTCGAGGGCGGGCTCGATCTTCACGCGCTCGGCCGGGAGGGCCTGCGGGCGATGCTCCTCGAGTTGCTCGAAGAGATGGAGGCCAGGGCGCGGCACGCCGTGGCGAGGAGCGGAGGGTTCGTCGCCGACCGCTGCGCCGTCGACGTCGCCGCGTTCTGGCTCTATTACGGGTACGGCACCGACGGCGCCGCCACCGAACGCCTGTTCTCCAGGGTCAGGGATCGCCTCGATCCTCTCGACCTCGTCGTCGTCCTGCCGTGGGGCGCGATCCCGCTCGCCGCCGACGGCGTCCGCAGCGCCAATCCGTGGCTGCAACTGCATTATCAGACGGTGCTGGAAGGGCTGTTGCGGCGCTGGCTGCCCGAAGCCCGCGTCGCCCTCCTGCCCACCACGGTGACCGAGCTGGAGCGCAGGCTCGACCTGGTCCTGAGCCTTTGGGAGCGCACTCAGAGGGTTGGCTGATCGTCGACGTCGGAGCGGTCGAAGGCCTGCAGCCAGTCCCCGAGGTTGGGGGCGTCGGTGTGGGTACGCTGGAGTTGCCGGAGGGCGATGCGGACACCCAGACAGGCGACGGGATCCTCGGCCAACGGGTATCGAGCGGGGCTCAAGCCGTTGAGCACGGCGCTCGAGACGAGGATCTTCTCCTCCATGTATCCCGCCGGGGCGTAGCGCTCGAGGATCTGCTGGAAGGCGCGATGCCGACGGGCATCGAACGGCCGGGGCCGGCCCGAGCGGTCGGTCACCGGACTTGCCGGATACACCGTCAACGCGGCGACCCAGCCCCGCGGGAGCGGCACCGGCTCGGGAGGGCGGCTGCTGCGGACGAGGTCGGGACGCAGGTGGGTGTGGGGGCCGTCCGGGAGCGGGACGCCGCGCCGGCTCGATGCGATCGGCTGATAGATCTCGATGCGCCCGAGCCGGCTCGCGCAGACCCGATGCGGACTTGCCCGCTTGATGGCCTCGACCCAGGAGCCGCCGTCGTCGATGACGCTTCGGCCCGCGGCCGCGCGCAACACCCGAATCAGATCGGGATCGGTCGTGCGGATGCAGAAGTCGATCGCCGACGCACCGATGCCGAGGTCGAACAGAACGGCATCTCGATCGCGCTCGCGGACGGCGTCGCGATCGGGGCCGAGTTCGGTCAGCACCGTCCGTCCGGACATCGCTGCCCGCCCGTCCTCGAGGCAGAACGCGATCTCCTGGGTCCAGGCGTCGGGGTGACGGCTCGGCCGTTCGAAGGCGACGGCCAGGGCGTCGCCGGTGAGCGTGACGCGCACGGCGCCGCGCGCGCTGACCAGGGTCCCGTCGGTCGCGGTCGTCTCGACGTCGGGCGGCGGGTCGCCCTCGACGTGATGGAACTCGGCGACCGCTCCCGTCACGCCGACGGTCCATGCAGCCTCGCGGTCGCGCAACAGGGCTCGCGCCAACCGGGCCAGGGCCGCCTGTGCGGCTGCGTCCATGACGTTTCGCTCCGAGGTCGGAACGCCCCCCACTTGATGGCACGTGCGCCCGATTTCGTGATTAGCGGACCCGCGCGCCCCGATCTTGGCGTTGGTCGAGGGCGCAGTCAATTCCATTGCATCGGGCGACCAAGGCATGCGCCAAAATCAATGCTGCATTGCAGCAAGCTCGTATAGATTTTGGAAATTTTATGCATATCATCTATTGCGTGCAGACGGCCCGTCTTGGCCGCCAACGATGAGGGCAGGGTTCGTCCAGAACGTGACACCGCTCGAGGCAACAAGAGGATAGCGTTATGAACTGGGATCGACACCTCGCCCAAGTCGGGCCTTACTTGGCGGTCGCCGTTGCGATCATGCTGACCTTCTTGGTGTTCGCCGGCTACTTCGCCCACTCGTAGGCGCCGGAGGAGAGCGCCGGCCGGATCGGCGCCGGTCCCGCGACGGGCCGGCGCCGATCTTTGACCGGTCGTCGCAGAACCGTCAACGGCGCGTCACGCGGGGGTCATCGTCAGGCGTTATCCTTGGCCGTCGAAGGATCCCCCCCGACCTTCATGCGCTCCGGTCGCCGCGGCGGGCACGCCGCGGCGACCGGTTTCGTCGGGCGTGCCGTGACCGTGTCGGCGGCTCTCCTGCGCCGTCAGCGCGAGAGCAGGACCCCGGAGAGGTGGCCTCCGGCCGGTCCCGGATCGGCGGCGAAGCCGACGAAAACCACTCTCGCGCTGCCGCTGCGGTCGCCCGGCCACGCGCGCGCATAGAGGTCGGCGAGGTCGACCGTCTCGAGCCACCACGTCGCGGCGTTCTCCGGCCCGCCGCGAACGGTGTATGTGGCGACCCTGGGCGCCGCCGCCGCCTGCGATCCGGCGCCCGTGTCGAGGGCACCGCGTTCCAGCGCCGACGCGCCCCATCTCAGCACCAGCAACCGATCGTGGGGCGGCAGGGCGGTTCCGAACCAGACGAGCGCCCGGTCCCCCCAGCTCCGGCCGTCGGGATCGCCACCGTCGAAGCCGACCACGAGCCTCACCGGATGGGGGGCGGATCCCGCGGACTCGAGGTTCCAGGCCCAGCTGAGGAAGGGGGTGGCCAACAGGACGGCATCCGTTCGCCGGGCGAGGGTGACGGGGCGCCGGCCGGGCTCGAAGCGGAGCGAAGGGACGCCGCCGAGGGCGACGACGCGAAGCCTTTCGTCGGCGCCGCCGACGCTGCTCCAGTCGGCGGCGAGGTGCGCCGGATCGAAGCCGGCGCGAGGTCCCAGGATCTCGATCCGGCCGGACGGCTCGACCGCGGCTCTCTGTGCTCCGCAAGCCGCGATCACGCCCACCAGCGCCTGCAGCGTCACGATGACGACGGCGGCGCGGACCCACGAGCCCTGCCGCCGCCGGGCCCGGGACGGGGCCGGGATCAGCGCCACCGACGCGTGCGGCTCATTCGGCTTTCCGCTCCGCCTGCTGCAGGATGTCCTGGGCCTGCAGCCAGCCGGGAGACCCTTGCGGCAGCAGCCGGATCGCCTTGCCGGCGTGGAAGGCGGCATCCTCCCGGCGCCCGGTGAGGAGCGAGTGCTCGGCGCGCGCCAGCGCGCTCTCGGCCTCGTCTCCGGTCAGGTGGTAGGCCTGCCCCAACAGGTCCCAGGCACCGGCCGCGCGCGGCTCCCGCGCGAGGCCGACGCGCAGATTGCGGATCGCGGCCTCGGCCATGGCCGGGTCGTCGAACGCCAGTTGCACCCGTGCCAGATCGAACCTGAGGAGCGCCGAGCTCGGCATCAGCTCGACCGCCTTCTCGTACGGCCCGAGTGCGTCCGCCGGCCGTCCGTCCACCCACAGCATGAAGCCTCGGGCCTCGTGGAAGAACGCGTCCGCGGGCCGTTCGGCGATCAGGGAGTCGATGATGGCCAGTGCCTGGTCGAGGTCCTGCCGATGCAGGCCCCACGCACGCGCGTATCGGGCCTCGATGGAGGAATCGCTCTCCGGATAGCGGCGAAAGGTGATCTGCGGGCCTTCGTAGTAGCCGACGAGCTTCGCCACCATGCGCTTGTGCATCTCGCGCAAGCCCTCGGCCTCGGGCGCATCGGCGTAGGGTGACCGGCGAACGTGATCCTCCAGCGCCAGGATGCGATCGCGGCTCAAGGGATGGGAGCGCAGGTAAGGGTCCTGGCGGGCGGCGCTGAGGAGCTCCTGGTCTTCCAGCTTCTGCAGGAAGGCGAGGAGGCCGCGCGTCGACTGGCCGGTCTGATCCATGAGCCGCATCGCGGCGCCATCGGCGGCCCCCTCCTGGGTCCGGCTGTAGGCGAGCCAGGACCGCAGCCCCGCTTCGCGCCCCGTCTGGATCGCCGCGCCGATTCCTTCCGGTCGGCCGCCTGCGGCGGCGGCGGCGGCGCCGAGCACCATGGCGATGATGCTCTCGGCCGTGGCGTTGCGCATGGCATCGTGGGCGCGGGCGAGGTGGGCGCCCACGATGTGGCCGACCTCGTGGGCGATCACCCCGATCACCTGATTGGCATTGTCGCTTCGCATCAGGAGGCCGGTGTTGAGAAACAGCTTCTGGCCGCCGGCGACGAAGGCGTTGATGCTCTTGTCGCTGACGATGAAGATCTCGACGGCCGATGGATCGAGGCCGGCAGCCTGAAAGATTGGCGTCGCGTAGGTGCGGATGGTAGTTTCGATCTCCGCATCCCGAACCAGCGACAGGGCTGCGGCGGACGACGGAACCGGCCGCACCAGGACCAAACCCGCAACGATGAGCGCGACGACCGGAAGCTGAATGAAGGTGCGCACAAGCTCGAACATCTGCTGTCGCCGAAAAGGTAGTGGCGGGAGGTGGTGGCGTCAATTGCTCGCCCTGGTCCTGGTCGGTCTCGTCGCCGGCTGCGCCGGCGACGACGAGTCGGGCTTGGGCTCCATCGGCTACGTCGAAGGGTTCTTCGGCGGGGTCGCCGCCGACGAGCCGCAGGCCGTTTTGATCGGGCGCGACGTGCTGTCGGCGGGGGGCACCGCGGCCGACGCCGTGGTCGCCATGTACTTCGCCTCGGCCGTCACCCTGCCGTCGTCGGCGAGCCTCGGCGGCGGCGGCGTGTGCGTCGCCTTCGACAGCGACAAGCGCACGGTCGCCGCCGTCGACTTCCTGCCGCGAGCGCCTTTGCATGTCCCCCCCGAGGCCGACAGGCCGACGGCCGTTCCCGGCAGCGTGCGCGGGTTTTTCCTGCTCCATGCCCGCTTCGGCCGGCTGCGCTGGACGGAGGTCGTCGCTCCCGCCGAGCACCTCGCGCGGTTCGGCTTCCAGGTCTCGCGCGCGCTCGCCCGCGACATCGAGAGGGTGGAGCGGGGGTTGTGGCAGGATGCCGAGTTCCGACGGGTCTTCGCCGCCCCCGGGGGCGAGCGGCTGGTCGGCGAGGGTGACTTCCTGAGGCAGGTGGAGCTGGCCAGCGTGCTCGGCAACATCCGCGGCGAGGGCGCCGGCGGATTCTACTCCGGGCACTTGGCGCTTCGCGTTGCCGAGGCGACGCAGTCGGCGGGTGGCAGCCTCGACGTCTCGGATCTCCGCGACTTCACGCCGACCCTGCGCGAGACGATCCGCGTGCCGTTCGGCGATGCCGTCGCCCATTTCGCGCCACCGCCGGCGGCGGGGGGAGTTTCGGCGGCACAGATGTTCGAGCTTCTGCTCGAGGACGGCTACGGCACCGCTTCGGCCGAGAGGCGCGGCCTTCTGCTCGCTGAAGCGACGGCCCGCATCGCCGCCGATCGGGCGCGGTGGATGCAGCCTGACGGATCGAGCGACATCGATCCGCAGAGCCTGGTCGCCGAAGCTCGCCTGGAGACCGTCGCGGCCGGCGGCGAGGCGGCGGCCCTCCGCCTTCAGCCGGAAAATCCGGCGGCGGCGACCTTCATCGCCTTCGATCGCAAGGGCTCGGCGGCCGCCTGTGCGGTGACGCTCAACAGCCTGTTCGGCACCGGGCGGATCGCTCCCGGCACCGGCATCGTGCTGGCGGCGGCACCCGGGCCGGGGGGGCGCGGGTTCACCGCTCTCGGGCCGATGCTGATCGTCAACGACATCGTCGGCGAGTTCTTTTTCGCTGGCGCATCGTCGGGCGGCGTGGCGGCGCCGGCGGCGCTCGCCCAAGTCGCGGTGCGCGTCATGGCGGGCGAGGACACGCTCGCCGCTGCCGTGCGGGCGGGCCGTGTCCTCGGCGGTGTCGAGCCCGGGCGGATCTACCATGAGCACGGCTTCGGCGGCGTCGCCGAGGAAGCGCTGGCGGCCCGCGGCTATCGGCTGGCGGCGACGCCCGAGCTCGGCCGGGTCAACGCCGGCGCCTGTCGCGGCGGCATTCCGCCCCGTCCGCAAACCTGCGAGGTCGCCACCGATCCCAGGGGCTTCGGCCTCGCCCTCGGTGGCGAGTAGGAAGGCCGGGACAGGAGTCGGTGAGCCTCAAGGTCTCCCGCCGCGGCGCCATCCCGCCCTTCATCGTGATGGACGTCATGCGCCGGGCCAACGAACGCGCAACCCGAGGCGACGACGTCCTGCACCTGGAGGTGGGCCAGCCCGGAACCGGCGCGCCCGTGCAAGTGCGGACGGCAGCCGAGCGCGCCCTTGCCGAGGATCGCCTCGGGTACACGGACGCCTCCGGGCTCGCCCCGCTGCGCGGCCGCATCGCGGCGCATTACCAGGAGACCTACGGCGTCGAGGTCGATCCTCGTCGCGTCGTCGTGACGACGGGCTCGTCCGGCGCGTTCGTCCTCTCCTTCCTCGCCGCCTTCGATGCCGGCGACCGCGTTGCCGTCGCCTCGCCGGGGTACCCCGCCTACCGCAACATCCTCGCGGCGGTCGGCATCGACGTGGTCAACGTCGCGGTGGGCGCCGAGACCAACTTCCAGCCGACGCCGGCCGTGCTCGACGGGATCGGCGGATCCCTCGACGGCCTCGTCGTTGCCAGCCCGGCAAATCCCACCGGGACGATGATCGATGGCCAGGGCCTGGGCGCCCTCGCGGCCTATTGTGCCGAGCGCGGAATGCGCCTCGTCTCGGACGAGATCTACCACGGAATCACTTACGAGAGCGCGGCGGAGACGGCCCTCGCCTTTGCCGCGGACGTCATCGTCGTCAACAGCTTCTCCAAGTATTACGCGATGACCGGCTGGCGGCTTGGCTGGATGGTCGTCCCCGAGGCGCTGGCGCGGTCCGTCGAGTGCCTCGCCCAGAACCTGTTCATCGCGCCGCCGACCTTGTCCCAGCACGCGGCCCTCGCCGCGTTCGACTGCCGCGACGAGCTCGACGCCAACGTGAGGCGCTATGCGCGCAACCGCCGCATCCTCCTCGAGGAGCTGCCGAAGGCGGGCTTCGGCCACTTCGCCCGGGCGGAGGGAGCCTTCTATCTCTACGCCGACGTGACCGACCTCACCAACGACAGCGAGGCCTTCTGCGGCCGCATGCTGGCGGAGACGGCGGTCGCCGCCACGCCCGGCATCGACTTCGATCCCGAGCGCGGCAACCGCTTCGTCCGCTTCTCGTTTGCGGGGGCGACGGAAGAGATCGAGGAAGCGGCGCGCCGCTTGATCCTGTGGCACACGTGATCGGCCGCGCCGCCTAACCCGATCCCGCTATCCCATCAGTCGCTGCCACCATCCCCGGCGACGCTCGTCCGGGGAGTCGCCCTGGTCTTGGGCGCCGACGTTGATGACGATGGTGTGCCCTGGCACGACGTTCTCCTCGGCACCGGCTCTGTCGTCCCCGGCTCCGGCCTCCTCCGTCCGCCGAACCTCCTGCGGCTCGGAAGCGGTCGCGACCTGCGGGCGATCGTCGGTGCCTGGAAGGCCGGCATCGCCGGACGGACGGTCGATGACGGGCCGAGCCTCATCGACGGAGACGGTCCCGGTGTCGGCCATCTCCGGCATGACGGCTGCGCCCTCGACCACCGACTCGGGGGCCGCCTTCTTTCGTCGGCTGCGTCGCGGCGGCTTCTTGGCGGCGGCCTCCTGCTGCGGTATCTCGGGAGCCTCCACCGCGGCCGGATCCTCGGCGCCCGGGCTGCTGTCGGCGGCCTCCGAGCCGGCCGGCGCGGTGTCCAGCGAGGACGTCGCGGCGGCGTCCAACGGGCCCTCTTGCGGCGTCTCCAGAGGTAAAGACAGCTCCTGCGCCGCCTCGACCTCGGCGGTTCTTCGGATTCGCCGCCGACCGCCGCGTTTGCCCCGCCGCCGGCGTTTCTTGGCGCCCTTGTCGTCGTCCTCGGGCTGCTCGCCGCGGTCGGCAATGCTCACCTCGGCGCCGCCCGGCGCCTCCGCCGCCATCTCCTCTTGCGGTTCGATCCCGGGAGCGAGCGGTTCCGCAGCCGGCAGCTCCTCTTCGCTGCGCTTGCGCTTGCGCGGCCGCCGGCGGCGGGATCGCTTGCCGGCCTCCGCCGGCTCCTCGCCGCCGGCCTCGGCGGCCGCCGCCCGCTCGGCCTCCGGCTGCGGCGCCTCGGCCGGTTCCTCTCCACCTGCCTCCGCCTCTTCGGCTGCCTTGACCTGGTACTCGGGGGCCATCACCGCGTCGTTGCTGCTGACCGCAATGACGATGCCGTACCGGCCTTCGACATCGAGGAGCGTCCTTCGCTTCTGATTGAGGAGATAAAGGGCGACCGGCGTCGGCAAGGTGACGCCGATCTCGGCCAGCCGGTGGTTGATGGCTTCGCTCTCGATGCGCCTCAGCACGGCAAGGGCCAGCGACTCCGTCGAGCGTCGCGCCCCGGTACCCTGGCAGAAGCGGCAGGGCTCGTAGCTGGTCTCGAGCAGGCTCGGGCGCAGCCGCTGGCGGGAGAGCTCGAGCAGGCCGAATGGGCTGATGCGGCCGATCTGGACGCGGGCCCGGTCCGTCTTCATCGCTTCCTTGAGGCGGCGCTCGACCTGCCCCTGATTGCGCGCGTGCTCCATGTCGATGAAATCGATGACGATCAAGCCTGCGAGATCGCGCAGGCGCAACTGGCGAGCGATCTCGTCGCAGGCCTCGAGATTGGTGCGAAGCGCCGTCTCCTCGATGTGCCGCTCGCGCGTCGACCGTCCCGAATTGACGTCGATGGCGACCAAGGCCTCGGTCGGGTTGATCACGATGGAGCCGCCCGACCGCAGCTGCACCGCCGGCTGGTGCATCTTCTCGAGTTCGCTCTCGACGTTGCTGCCGAGCAGCAGTGGCCGCTTCCTGTCCTCGTATGGCTTGACCCGCCGGGCGTGGCTCGGGATCAAGAGCTTCATGAAATCCTTGGCCATCCGGTAGGCCGCGTCGCCCTCGATCAGGATCTCCGCGATGTCGCGGTCGTAGAGATCGCGGATCGATCGCTTGATCAGGCTGCCTTCCTCATAGACGAGCATCGGCGCCATGGACTTGAGCGTGAGCTCGCGAATGTTGTTCCACAACCGGATGAGGTAGTCGTAGTCGCGCTTGATCTCCGCCTTGCTGCGTTCGGCGCCGGCCGTTCGCAGGATCACCGCCATGCCTGCCGGGATGCCCAGATCGCCGAGGAGGTTCTTCAGGCGCTTGCGGTCGGCGATCGATGTGATCTTGCGCGAGACGCCGCCGCCGCGGGTCGTGTTCGGCATCAGCACGCAGTAGCGGCCGGCCAGCGACAGATAGGTCGTCAGCGCCGCTCCCTTCGTTCCGCGTTCCTCCTTGGTCACCTGAACGAGCATGATCTGGCGCCGCTTGATCACCTCCTGGATCTTGTAGCGCCGCGTCGAGATCCTCGGCCGGCGGGGCTCCGCCTCCTCCTCGTCGGCGTCGACCGCCGTCTCGGCGAGGCCTCCCTCCTGGGGTTCCTCGACCGCGCCGGCCTCCTCCTCGGCGGCGGCCTGCTCGGCCAGAATCGCCTCGCGGTCGGCGACGGGGATCTGGTAGTAGTCGGGGTGGATCTCGTTGAACGCGAGGAACCCGTGGCGGTTTCCGCCGTAGTCTACGAAGGCCGCCTGCAGGGAGGGTTCAACCCGGGTGACCTTGGCGAGATAGATATTGCCTTTGAGCTGTCGGCGGCTCGCGACCTCGACGTCATAGTCGACAAGACGGTTGCCATCGACCACTGCGACCCGCGTCTCCTCCGGGTGGGTCGCATCGATCAGCATCTTCTTGGTGGGCATGAACGGCAGAACTCCAGTTTGCGGTCGCATTCCCCGACACCGGTCGGGGAATGCGGCCGAAGATTGCGATGGGAAGGCTGGAGGAGCGTGCGACCGCCGACAGGCTCAGGGGGCCTGGCGGGTCGGGACGTGGAACCGGTCGCGCTGCACTCATCAGCGTCCAGATGAAGTCAACGGATGTCTCGGTGGTCTTTGGTGGCGACATCAGCCCGAGATTCTCGATCAACGCCCAGCGGGGAGACCGAAAGCCGACGACGCGCCTTGCGTTCAACCGCTACGGCCGGCCTCACCGCGGGGGCCGCTACGCCCTTAAGATACAGGTAGGAATTCGTTTCTACAATGCCGATGTTGCCGCCGGCGGCGCCATCGATCGCGCGCACCGTTGAAAAACAGCACGAAGTATCTCTTAATCCGGGGAAACCGTGCAGAGGCCCGCCCGTCGACATGCATCAGCGCTCACGGTGGCCGTTTCGCATCGCTACGGCCTGCCTGCTTGCGGCGGCGCTCGTTCCGTCGCGCGCCGGCCTGTCGGCGAACCTGCCCGCCGTCACCGGCGCCCGGGTCGACCTGCGCGACGCCGCGACCCGGGTCGTCCTCGAGATCAGCGACCCCGTGACCTACGCCGCGTTCACCCTTGCCGACCCCCACCGCGTGGTCATCGACCTGCCGCAGGTCTCGTGGCGGCTGGCGTCGCGCCGACTGGACTTCGCGATCGGCGCGGTCGCCGCCGTCCGCTACGGGCTGTTCAAGCCGGGCACCTCGCGCGTGGTGCTCGACCTGAGCGGGCCGGCGGCGATCGACCGCATGGCGCTGGTTGCCGGTGGTCCGAAACAGCCCCACAGGCTCGTCATCGACCTCGTGGCGACCAGCCAGGGCGCGTTCCTGAAGACCGTCCGCGGCGGCGCCAAGCCGCTGCCGTCGATCGAGCCCGCCGGCCTGCGGCTGGCGGCGCCGCGAGCGAAGCCGCTCCAGGCTCCGCGCAAGAGGGTGGTGGTGCTGGATCCGGGGCACGGCGGCGCCGATCCCGGGGCGATCAGCGTCTCCGGCGTGCAGGAGAAGGCCATCACGCTCGCCGCGGCGCGGCTGATCGGGGAGCGGCTGGTCGAACGCGGCCGCTACCGGGTGTTCCTGACCCGGGAGCGCGACGTCTTCGTCCGGCTGCGCGATCGCATCGCCTTCGCCCGGGAGGCCGGCGCCGAGCTCTTCCTGTCGATCCATGCCGACGCCATGGCGAGCCCGAACGTGCGCGGCGCCTCGGTCTATACGCTCTCGGAGACGGCCTCCGACGCCGAGGCGGCGGCGCTGGCCGAGCGCGAGAACAAGGCCGACCTGATCTCCGGGGTGGATCTGACGGGAGAGCCGCAGGTCGTCGCCAACATCCTCATCGACCTTGCGCAAAGGGAGACGATGAACGAGAGCGCACGGTTTGCCCAGCTCGTGGTTCAGGAGATGGGGCGGAGCGCCGTCCTCCTCCGCAACAGCCATCGTTTCGCCGGCTTCGCGGTGCTAAAGTCCCCGGATGTGCCGTCGGTGCTGGTCGAACTCGGATACCTCTCGAACCGGGAAGACGAGCGGTTGCTGCGGCGACGGGACTATCTGACCAAGGTGGCGGAAGCCTTGACGGCGGCGATCGACCGGTACTTCCTGCAAGTCGAGGAGGTCTCCCGGAGATAGGAGTCGCGCCGGCAGGGCCGCCGCCGTATATCAGGGGTCGGAACGGGGGGCGGCGCCGAGCGCCGTTCGACGACCCTCGATGCGAGGCCGGGCTCGCCGTCATCGATCGACGACCAGCATGACCATGATCCGACTCGTTGCCGCTCTGTTCGCCGTCCTGTTCCTCGCCGTCGTCGGCGGGGTGGGCACGGTTGCGTTCGCGTTTCACCACTTCGGGCGCGACCTTCCCGAATACCGCAAGCTCGCCGACTACGAGCCGCCGATCACCACCCGCGTCTACGCCGGTGACGGGCGTCTGATGGCGGAGTTCGCCGTCGAGAAGCGGATCTTCGTGCCGATCGACGTCGTGCCGCAGCGCCTGACCCAATCCTTCATTTCGGCCGAGGACAAGCACTTCTATCGGCATCAGGGGATCGATCTCCTGGGCATCGTCCGCGCCGCCCTGACCAACGTCCAGAACCTCGGGACCGGCAGGCGGCTCGTCGGCGCCTCGACGATCACCCAGCAAGTGGCGAAGAACTTCCTGGTCGGAAGCGAGGTCTCGTTCGAGCGCAAGATCAAGGAGGCGATCATCTCGTTCCGCATCGAGAAGGCGTTCTCCAAGAACCAGATCCTCGAGCTCTACCTCAACGAGATCTATCTGGGCCGCGGCTCCTACGGCGTTGCCGCCGCGGCGCTCAGCTACTTCGACCGCTCGCTCGACGAGCTCACGCTGGCCGAGGCCGCGTTCCTCGCCGCGCTGCCCAAGGCGCCCAACAACTACGATCCGGAGCGGTATCCCGAAGCGGCGCTTGCGCGGCGCGACTGGGTGATCGACCGGATGCTGGAGGACGGTCACATCACGGTGGAGGCGGCGGCGGCGGCCAAGGCGTCGCCGATCGTGCTGCGGCGGCCGGACTCGGGCCTCGCCGTCGCCGCGGACTACTTCGCCGAGGAGATCCGCCGGCAGCTCAGGGACAGCTACGGCGAGAAGGCGCTCTACCAGGGCGGGCTCGTGGTCCGCGCCTCGTTGGATCCGGCGCTGCAGGGGATCGCCGAGCAGGAGCTCCGCCGCGGCCTCGAGGCGTACGACCGCCGCCACGGCTGGCGCGGACCCGTCGCGCGTCTCGCGCCGGAGAGCGGCACGGACTGGCAACAGGAGGGCTGGCACCGCCAGCTCGCCGCCGTGCCGCGTCCGCCCGACCTCGGCGCCTGGAGCCTCGCGGTGGTGCTGGAGGTGCGCCGCGCCGAGGTCGAGATCGGCCTCGCCGACGGCAGCCGGGGAACCATTCCGTTTTCCGAGATGACCTGGGCACGGCCATGGCGGGAGGAGCAGACGGTCGGTCCGCCGCCGAAAGGCCCGTCGGACGTTGTCGCCGCCGGCGATGTCGTCGCCGTCGAGCCGGTGGTCGCCGACGGCAAGGGCAACGCCTATCCGGAAGCAACCCACGGCCTCCGGCAGATCCCCGACATCGGCGGCGCGATCGTCGCCCTCGACCCGCACACCGGCCGGGTGCTGGCGATGTCCGGCGGCTATTCGTTCCAGCGGAGCGAGTTCAACCGCGCCACCCAGGCGCTCCGCCAGCCTGGATCGGCGTTCAAGCCGTTCGTCTATCTGACCGCCCTCGAGGCCGGCTACGCGCCGACGACGCTGATCCTCGATGCGCCGTTCATCATCGACCAGGGACCGGGCCTGCCGAAGTGGAACCCGGCGAACTACACCCGGCAGTTCTACGGCCCGACGACGATGCGGGTCGGCCTCGAGAAGTCGCGCAACCTGATGACCGTGCGGCTGGCCCAGACGATCGGCATGGAGCACGTCGCCGACACCGCGCGACGGTTCGGCATCGTCGACGCCATGCCGCCGCACCTGTCGTTCGCGCTGGGGGCGGCGGAGACCACCTTGCTGCGCCTGAGCACGGCCTACGCCATGCTGGTCAACGGCGGCAAGCGGATCACGCCGACGCTGGTCGACCGCATCCAGGACCGCCACGGGCGCACGGTGTTCCAGCACGACCGCCGCCCCTGCGCGGGCTGCCAGGCGATCGAGTGGACGGGCCAGCCGCCGCCGTTCGCCGCCGACATGCGGGGGGAGGTGACCGATCCCGCCAGCGCCTACCAGGTGGTGTCGATGCTCCAGGGCGTGGTCCAGCGCGGCACCGGCGTCCGCGTGGCGGCGGTCGCCAAGCCGGTCGCCGGCAAGACCGGCACCACCAACGACAGCAAGGACAGCTGGTTCATCGGCTTCACGCCGGACCTGGTGGTGGGGGTGTTCGCCGGCTTCGACGAGCCGAGAACCCTCGGCCGGCAGGAGACTGGCGCCTCGGTGGCGGCGCCGATCTTCCGTGACTTCATGATCGCCGCCCTCAAGGACCGCCCGGCGGTGCCGTTCCGCATTCCGCCCGGCATCCGCCTCGTGCGCGTCAATACCGAGACCGGCCACCTCGCCCGGCCCGGCGACGGCAAGGTGATCCTGGAGGCGTTCAAGCCGGGAGCGATGCCGACCGCCCAGGGCGAGGTGATCCGCGGCGTCAGCGCCACCGTCGACGGCCCGGCCGTCGGCACCGGCGGGCTGTACTGACGGAAAGCGGCCGGGACGGGTGCCGGGAGCGCGGACGGAAGCAGACGAGGGAGAGAGCCATGCGCAGCGAGATCGAAGCCATCGTCGAGGAGATCACGGGCTCCCTCGAGCGGCTGAGGAGGCATCTTTGACTACGACGCCGCCCGCCGACGGCTGGCCGAGCTCAACGCCCGCGCCGAGGACCCGCGGCTCTGGGACGACCCCGACGCGGCGCAGGGCGTGATGCGCGAGCGGACGCGGCTCGATGCGCGCGTGACCGCCCTCGACCGCCTGGAGCGCGAGCTCAAGGACAACCTCGAGCTCCTCGAGCTCGGCCACGCCGAGGAGGACCGCGAGATCGTCGCCGACGCCGAGGCGGCGCTCCAGCGGCTGCACAAGGAGGCGGAGACCCGGGAACTCGAGGCCCTGCTCTCGGGCGAGGCCGATGCCAACGACTGCTTCGTCGAGGTCCATGCCGGCGCCGGCGGGACGGAGGCCCAGGACTGGGCCGAGATGCTGGTGCGGATGTACAGCCGCTGGGCCGAGCGGCACGGGCGCAAGGTTGAATGGATCGAGGAGAGCCCGGGCGAGGAGGCGGGGCTCAAGTCGGCGACGATCCGGATCAACGGCACGGACGCCTATGGCTGGATGAAGTGCGAGAGCGGCGTGCATCGGCTGGTCCGCATCTCGCCGTTCGACGCCGGCGCCCGCCGGCACACCAGCTTCGCCTCGGTCGGCGTCTATCCGGTGATCGACGATGCCGTCGAGATCGAGATCCTGGACAGGGACCTCCGCGTCGACACCTACCGCGCCGGCGGCGCCGGCGGCCAGCACGTCAACAAGACCGACAGCGCGGTGCGCATCACCCACCTGCCGACCGGCATCGTCGTGCAGTGCC
>CAYQSU010000042.1:0-29927 GCA_964420325.1 uncultured Rhodospirillaceae bacterium
GTCTACAAGCTCAAGGTCTACAAGCTGCCGCTCGGCACGCCGCAGGCGCGCGGCAAGGCGATGATCAACCTCCTGCCGCTGGCGGCGACCGAGACCATCACCACGCTGATGCCGTTGCCCGAGGACGAGAGCGCCTGGCGGGATCTGTTCGTCGTCTTCGCCACCGCGTCGGGCCGGGTCCGGCGTAACGCCCTCAGCGACTTCACCCACGTCATGGCCGGCGGCAAGATCGCCATGAAGCTTGATGCGGGCGACCGCCTGGTGCGGGTCAGGACCTTCAGCGTGGAGGACGACATCCTCCTGTTCACCCGCCGCGGCCAGTGCATCCGCTTCCCGGTCACGGACGTGCGCGTGTTCTCCGGGCGCACCTCGACCGGGGTGCGCGGCATCAAGCTCGCCGACGGCGACGAGGTCATCAACATGTGCGGGCTGCGCCACGTCGAGTTCGAGGCCGCCGGCCGCGACGACTACCTCGCCGCCGTCAACGCCAAGCGCCGGCTGGCCGGCAGCGACTACACCGGCCGCGACGAGGACCGCCTCCGGGACGAGGAGCTGGCCGCCCGCCTCGACGGGCCGCGCTTCCGCGAGATGGCGGCGAACGAGGAGTTCCTCCTCACCGTCGCCGAGGACGGCTACGGCAAGCGCACGTCCGCCTACGAGTACCGGGTCAGCGGCCGCGACGGCTACGGTATCGCCGCGATGGACGTCCAGCGGACGGGCGAACCGACCACGGTGGTCGCGGCGTTTCCCGTGTTGCCGAGCGACCAGATCATCATGGTCAGCGACGGCGGCCAGCTCATCCGCTGTCCGGTCGGCGACATCTCGATCATGGGCCGCAAGACCCGCGGCGTCCGCCTGTTCAACACCGCCGAGGGCGAGCGCGTGGTCTCGGTCAGCCGCATCCGCGACGTCGAGAGCGAGGAGGACGACGGCGAGACGGCGGCCGAGGAGGACAACGGCGAACCGCCCCTTGAGAACGGCGGCGCCGAGGAGAAGGGAGAGGGAAAGCCGACATGACCAGACCCCGAATCGGTGTCTATCCGGGCACCTTCGATCCGATCACCAACGGCCACATCGACATCATCGGCCGCGCCTTCCATGTGGTCGACCGGCTGATCGTCGCCGTCGCCATCAGCGAGGGAAAGGAGCCGCTGTTCCCGGTCGACGAGCGGGTGACGATGATCCAGGACCAGGTGGCGAGGCTTGAGAGCGGCGACGGCCGGATCATCGAGGTCCAGCCGTTCTCCAACCTGCTCATGCACTTCGTCGAGGATGTCCGTGCCACCGTCATCCTCCGCGGACTCCGCGCCGTCTCCGACTTCGAGTACGAGTTCCAGATGGCAGCGATGAACGCCCGGCTCAACGACACCGTCGAGACGGTGTTCCTGATGGCGTCCGAGAACCACCAGTTCATCGCGTCGCGCTTCGTGAAGGAGATCGCGCGACTCGGCGGCGACATCTCCTCGTTCGTGCCGGAGGAGGTAGCGCGGCGCACCGTCCGTCGCCTCGGCGTCGCCCAGCCGCTCCGACTGGCGACGCGGGATTGACCCGGGGCGCGGGCGCTGCCTATGGTGCGGTCGCGCCGGCAGCTCCCGATCGGGAGGGCCGTCCGTCTTTGTGCGCCCGTAGCTCAGCTGGCAGAGCATCTGACTTTTAATCAGAGGGTCCTTGGTTCGAATCCAAGCGGGCGCACCACCCGGCCCCGTGGGCGGACGTGCCGATCGTTGTGAAACCGCAAGCAAAAACCCAACCCGGGATTGCCGCACGCCCCGCCATTTGGTAGAATGTGGCAAAAATTTGGACGGCCGTGAGGAAGCGGGGAAGGGCGGCTCGGCCACGATGGATGGCGCGCTTCGACGCTGGTGCGTCGGCGGATGCGTCTGGGCGAGAAGCCCGAAGGGGAGCTGGGGTCATGGAGGTCGTTCGGATATTCGCGGACGCGCGAAGCGTTCGCCGGTGGCTTGTCCTTTTCGTCGGTGGGTGGCTGGTGCTCGCGGCGGCCGAGGCGCCGGCGGCGACGTACGTTCAGGGGGCATGGGTCGGCCCGCTCACCCTCAACTTCTCGCACGCGGGTGGCTATCCGCCTTTCAGCGGCTCTTATGGAGCCAGCGCAAGCGTGGGCACTCAGACCATCAGTTTGCCGGCTTTCGACGCGAGCCTCGGTATCCTGACTTCCCGCCGGTTCGCCGTCGAGGGCTGGCTTTATCTCTCGCAGTGGATGGAGCTGGAAGGGATCGTTGATGGCAGCGACGAGGTCTGGGGCGCCACGGATGCCACGGCCACCGGCTCCATCTCCGTCGCTTTCGGCGGAACCCCCGTGTCCGGCACCGTGCAGCAGTCTTCGAACATCAAGTGCATCCACGGGGTGGGCTTCTGCCGGAACGAGCACCGGGGCGACTGGGTGGTGGAAACGACCGTGCCGATGATCGTGGTCCCGGCGGACCACGGCTCCATCGACGTCACGCTCTCGCTCGACGTTTCCGGGTATTACGAGATTTTCGCTCAACGGTTCCGCACCGCGGGCACGGCCAAAGTCGACATTTCAGTCACAGAGTGGTTCGACTACGAGCCGTATCCGCCGCCGCCGCCGGCACCGGTGCCGGTTCCGGCAGCGCTGCCCCTGTTCCTCGCCGCGCTCGCCGGCCTCGGGATGGCCGGGATGAGGAGGCGCGCCTCCTGAGCGGGAGCGCGGCCGCTCACGCCGCGGGCGGGCGGCGGAGCACCAGGCGGTAGAGGAGCGGGGTGAGGTACATCGGGAACTGGTAGACGGCGAGGAACAGGGCGAGATCTTGCGCTGCGTCCGCAGGCAGTGCCGCGAACAGGAGGGCGAGATTGCGGTTGCCGCCCATCAGCGCGACCATCGGCGCCTCGTCTGCCGAGAAGCCGCCGAATCGCGCCGGCCATACCCGGGCGAGCGCGGCGAACAGGAGCTGCAGCCCCCAGTTGACGGCAAACGCGAGGGCGGCGGTGCGCACCAGCAGCATCGGCTCGTCGCGCAGGATCGCGCCCACGCCGTCCATCACGGCGACGAGGAAGAGGAGCAGCGCCAGCGCCGAGAGGCCGTTGAGGGCGCGGGCCTGCGCGGCGAGCCGCGCGGGGCCATAGAGGCGGCGGGCGAGGCGGGCGAGCGCCCAGCCGGCGGCGACCATCGCGAACAGGCGGAGCGCGAAGGCCAACAGATCGCCCTCGAGGCCGATGCCGGCCAGCGCCAGCACCAGCGGTGGCGCCACCAGGGGCGTCGCCGCGGTCGCGGCGAGCATCACAGCGAGTGCCAATCGGGCGTCGAGGCCGAGGATCTGCGCCAGGTTCGGGGCACTCGCCACCGGCGGCGCGCAGGCGACGAGGACGAGCGCCGTGGTCGCGAACGAGGACAGCCCGAGCAGGTGCGCCACCGCCGCGGCGGCGAGTGGCGTCGCGATCGTGCAGGCGACGAGCGTGGCGCCGACCCGCGACGCTCCGGCCGGACCGAGCCTCGGGGCGCCGGTCTCGATGCGGACCATCGACAGCGCCAACACCGCGACGAGCAGGAGGGGCAGGGCGGGGCGGAGCAGCGCCGCCAGGTCCTCGAGCAGGAAACCGAGGACGATGCCGCCGGCGAGCGCCGCCGCCGCATGTCGGCCGAGGAGGTCGAGCGCGGCGCCCATGCCATCCTAGCCGGCGCCGCGCCGGCGAGGGGGCGTCGTGCCGGTCACCGCGGCGCCTGACGCATGGTCTCGGGGAGGAAGGTGGCGATCTCTGGAAACACCACCAGGATCGCCACCATCAGCACCATCAGGAGGAACATCGGCAACGCCGCGCGGGCGATGTAGCCGATGTCGTGCCGGGTCATGCCCTGGAGGACGAACAGGTTGAAGCCGATCGGGGGCGTGATCTGCGCCATCTCGACGACGACGACGACGAAGATGCCGAACCAGATGACGTCGATGCCGGCTTGGCGCACCATCGGCTCGACCACCGCCATCGTCAGCACCACCGCGGAGATGCCGTCGAGAAAGCAGCCGATGACGATGTAGAAAAGCGTCAGCGCGGCGATCAGCGCGACCGGGGAGAGCTCGAGCGAGGCGATCCACTGGGCGAGCGCCCGCGGCAGGCCGGTGAAGCCCATCGACAGCGAGAGGAACGCCGCGCCGGCGAGGATCAGCGCGATCATGCACGAGGTCCGCGTCGCGCCGAGGAGGCTCGCGACGAAGGTCTCGCGGCTCAAGGACCCCTGGACCAGGGCCAGCGCCAGCGAGCCGATGACGCCGAAGGCCGCGGCCTCGGTCGCCGTGGCGAGACCCAGGTACATCGAGCCGATGACCAACAGCACGAGGCAGACGACGGGAATCAGGAACCGCGCCTCGCGGATCATCGCCGCGAGCGGCATCCCCGGCTCCGGCGGCACCGCCTGGCGACGCACCAGCGACCAGCAAGCGACGTAGCCCATGAACAGGGCCGCCAGCACGAGGCCCGGCAGGACGCCGGCCATGAACAGCTTGGTGATCGATTCGTTGATGGTGACGCCGTAGACGATCAGGATCAGGGACGGCGGGATCATCAGCCCCAGCGTCGCCGCGCCGGCCAGCGTGCCGATGATCATCCGCTCCGGATAGCCGCGCCTGCGGAGCTCCGGGATCGACATCCGGCCGACGGTGGTCAGCGTCGCCGCCGACGAGCCCGACACGGCGGCGAAGATGGTGCAGCCGACGATGTTGGTGTGCAGGAGCCGCCCCGGCAAGGGCGCCATCCACGGTGCTAGCCCGCGGAACATGTCCTCCGAAAGACGGGTGCGATAGAGGATCTCGCCCATCCAGATGAACAGCGGCAACGCGGTCAGGGACCAGCTCGACGCCGACGTCCAGATGGTGGTGATCATGGCGTCGCCGGCGGGACGCGTCGTGAACAGCTCCATGCCGACGAACGCCACGCCGAGGAGCGCTAGGCCCACCCACACGCCGGTTCCCAGCAAGAGGAACAGGGTGAACAGGAAGATGGCGGTGGGTGCGAGCTGCTCCATCCGTCCCTTGCGCTCCGCTCGCGCGCGCGGCCTCTACTCGGGCTCGCGGTCCTCGACCGCCTGCCGGCCCGGCGGCACCGCGCCGCCGAGCAGGATGCGGACGAACTGGTCGAACAGCGCGAGCGCCAGCACCGAGGTGCCGATCGCCATCGACAGCTGCGGGATCCACAACGGCGTCGCGTCCTGGCCCTGGGAGACGTCGTTCAGCTTGTGCGACCAGTAGGTGGCCTTGATCGCGTAGTAGGCGAAATAGCCGGCGAGCAGGGTGCCGACGGCGAAGCACCACAGCTCTGCATACCGCCGGTGCCGGCCGAGCCTGGAGAGCAACACGTTGACGCGGATGTGCGCACCGTGGTTGAGGGCGTAGGCCATGGCGAAGAACGACGCCGCCGCCATGCAGTAGCCGGCGTAGTCGGTGGCGCCGGGAGCCGTGTGTCCGGTCCAGCGGGCCACCACCTGCACGACGATGATGGCGAGGATCAGCACCAGGAAGACCGCTGCCACCCAGCCGCAGGCGGCATAAAGGCCGTCCAGCACCGTTCGCAGTCGCCGACCCAGCTCGGCCATTGCCGTTCTCTCTCCGCCTCCGGCCCCTTCGCGGGCCCGCCGCGGGATTACTCCGCAACGGGCCCGGCCCCTCGGCTACTGCATCGCCTTGTAGGCGTCGAGGATCGACTTGCCCTCGGCCCCCGCCTTTTCAAGCCATTCCGCGGTCATCTTCTCGCCGATGGCCTCGAGATCGGCGCGCAGCGTGTCGCCCGGCGGCTGCACCTTCATGCCGTTGGCGGCGAGCTGCTGGTTGTACCAGTCGGTGAGTTGCTGCGACTTGATGGTGCCCGCCCGCTCAGCCAGCTGCGCCAGTCCTCTGAGGATGTTGCGGGTGCCCTCGTCGAGGCCGTCCCAGGCGGCCTTGTTGACCAGCACGTAATTGCGCGGAAGCCACGCGTTGACCTCGTAGAAGTGGGAGACATGCTCCCACACCTTGCGGTCGTAGCCGGTGGCTCCCGACGAGATCATCGATTCGGCGACGCCGGTGGCCAGCGCCTGGGTCAGCTCCGCGGCCTCGATCTGCACCGGCTGCATGCCGGTGAGCTCGGCCATCCTCGCCGTCGCGGCGTTGTACGCGCGGAACTTGATGCCCTTGAGGTCGCCGGCCGAGTTCACCTCCTTCTTCACGTAGAGCCCCTGCGGCGGCCACGGCACCGAGTAGAGCAGCACGAGATTCTGTTCGGCGAGCAGCTTCTCGAGCGTCGGCCGCGCCGCCTTCCACAGTTTCGCCGAGGCCTCGAACGAGGTGGCGACGAACGGCACCGAATCGAAGCCGAACAGCGCGTTCTCGTTCTCGTGCGCGGACAAGAGCCGCTCGCCGATCGGCGCCTGGCCGGTCTGCACGGCGCGCTTGATCTCGCTGCCCTTGAACAAGGAGCCGCTGGCATGCACGACGATCTCGAGCTTGCCGCCGGTCGCCGCCTTGACCGCCTCGGCGAAGGCCTTGCCGGTCTCGGTGTGGAAGTTGCCGTCGGCGTAGGCCATCGGCATGTCCCATTTCTCGGCGGTGGCGGCGGCGAGGCCGCCGAGCGTCAGGCCGGCTGCGACGGCGGCTACGGTGACGGCTCTGGTCAATCTGGTCATGATTGCTGTTCCTCCCTCCGTGGTTGCGGTTCGCCGCGCCTGCGGCATCACGAGAACCTGTCCGGGGAATACCTCGACAGGTCGACGTTCGAGGCGTGGCCCGCCATCATATCGGCGACAATCCGGCCTGTCTTGGGCCCGGCGGTGAATCCGACATGGTGGTGGCCGCAGGCGAAAACCACGTTGGGGAAGTGCCTGGGCGCGCCGATCGCCGGCAGGCTGTCCGGCAGCACCGGTCGGTGCCCCATCCAGCTCTCGACCTGGACCTCGCCGATCCCGGGAAACAGCCTGCGCGCGTGCTCGACAAGGACCTCGGCCCGCCGCGGCCGGGGCGGCGCCTCGAGGCCGGCGAACTCGACCTGGCCGGCCATGCGCAGGCCTTCGGTCATGGGCGTCAGCACACACTTGCCGCGAGTCCACAGCACCGGGAACGCCGGGCCGTCGCGGGCGCCCTTCAGCATCACGTGGTAGCCGCGCTCGGACTCGATCGGGAGGTGGAGGCCGAGGCTGCGGGCGAGATCGCCGGACCAAGCGCCGGCCGCGACCACCACCCGGTCCGCCGGCATCGCGCCCGCGCTGGTGGCGACGCCGGTGACCGCCCCGCCGCGGCGGAGGAAGCCCTCGACCTTCGCCTGCACCAGCGTTCCGCCTGTGCCGACGAAATGGGCCGCCAGATCCTTGACGTAGCGCCCGGGGTCGGCGCAGAAGCCGTGCCGGTCCCTGAGCACGACGGCGAACCGCCCCTCCGGCGCGAGGCCGGGGATGAGGTTGCGGAGCGCCTCGCCGGACACCTCGTCCCAGGTGGCGCCGTGGGCGCGCCGGAGCGCCCAGGCATAGCCGTCCTTCCGGAAGCCCCTCTCGTCGGAATAGAGGTGGACGTAGGGGCCGTTCTTCAGCCAGCGCTCGGCCGGCGTGCCGGCGGACAGCGCCCGGTGCTGCTCGAGGGTGTCGAAGACGAGGTGGGCCAGGCCCCTGGCCGTGCACTCGACGACGGAGCGCCGGCTCGCAAGCATGTAGCGGACGAACCACGGCAGCCGCCGGAGCAAGTGGGCGAGGCTCAGCGACAGGGGACCGAGCGGGTCGGCCAGCATGCCCGGGATCTTGAACAGGAGCCCAGGCGCGTTGACCGGGACCACCGAGCCGCCGGCGAGCACGCCGGCGTGGCCGAAGCTGGTGCCCTCGCCGGGTGCCCTCTCGTCGACGAGGACGACGCGCCGGCCGTCCCGCTGCAGATGGATGGCGGCGGCGACGCCGACGATGCCGGCGCCGACGACGATCACGGTCTCGCTGCCGGCGCTCGGGTCCGTTCCTTTCGCCCCTATCACGAGACCTCCAGAAACGAACGGATGAACAGGGCGACGTCTCGCCTGCCGCGGATGATCCCGAAGTGGCTCTCGCACAGGATGTCGGCGTCGAGATCGACGAGGCGCTGCAGCGAGGCGTGATAGTCGTCGCGGTCGGAGAGCAGGCTCGGATGCAGGGGGCCGTGCACATCCTGGGCGAACACGACCTTCTCTCCCTCCGACTCCATCACGTAGGCGACCGAGCCCGGCGAATGTCCGGGGATATGGACGGCGGTGATCGCGCGCCTGCCGAGCGCGATCGTCTCGCTGGCGGCGGTGATCGTCCGGTCGATCGGGCAGGGATCGAGCCGCGCGCCGTACCACGTCGCCGCCGAGACCACGTCGTCGCCGGTCTCGATGAAGGGCGCATCGAGCACGTGGGCGACGACCCGGCAGCCCAGCCGCTCGCGCAACGCCCTGGCACCGCCGCTGTGGTCGTAGTGGCAGTGGGTGAGCAAGAGGAGCTCGATCTCCTCCGGGCGAACGCCGGCTGCGGCAATGTTGGCGACGAGTCGCGCCTGCGCCCGTCCTGTGCCGGCGTCGATCAGAGCGGCATGCCCAGCGGCATGGACCAGGTAGACGGCGGCGTCCTCGGCCGCGGTCAGCGCCGACCCGCCGATCTGATGGATCTCGCCAGTGATCGCAACGGTCCGAACGCTCACGTCGGGGATCTCCTCGCCACGATCGGCATGCCGGACGGAAACCCCTACCACAGCCGCCGGGTGAGCTGGGAGAGGGCGGTGCGTTGGCGGCCGGCGGCGTCGAAGGTGTCCGGCGCGAGCCAGCCGGCGATGGCGTCGCGGACCGGCGGCCACTCTTCGTCGATCAGCGCGTACCAGGCGGTGTCGCGGTTCCGGCCCTTGACGACCATGTGGTTGAGAAAGACGCCCTCGAAGCGGAAGCCGAGGCGCAGCGCCGCCGCCCGCGACGCCCGGTTGAGGGCGTCGCACTTCCACTCGAGCCGCCGATAGCCGAGCTCGTCCATGGCGTGCCGCATCATCAGGTAGAGCGCCTCGGTCGCCTGCGCGGTTTTCTGAGAGCGGGGCGCGAACCAGACGTGGCCGATCTCGACGACCCCGGCGAGCGGCCGGATCGCGAGGAAGCTCTGCATGCCGATGAGCGCGCCCGATGTCCGGTCGCGGGTAACAAAGAACAGTGGGTCCGCCGAGGCCGCCGAGCCGCGGAGCCACAGGGTCATCTCCCGTTCGTCGGCGAACGGACCGTAGGGTAGGAAGGTCCAGAGATCGCGCGCTCTCTCGTCCCGGTGGCCGATGGTGTACAACTCGGCCGCGTGCCGGCGCGGATCCAGGGGCTCGAGCGCCACCCGCGCGCCCTCGAACACCGCGCGGCCTCGAAACACCGCGGGCGGCAAGTCGTCGATCCGCTGGTTGCCTGGCGGCCGTCTCCTCCGCCGGCTCGACTCGTCCGTCATCACCCTGGCTCCCGGCGTCCACCTACGGCGATCGCTGCATCCGATCAAGCGATTCCCCTGCTCGCTGCCGGCCGGGACAACCGGGACCTCAGAACCATCCTGATCCTGTCGGCCAATCCTCGAATGCGATCGCTGCACGGAAATACCAGGGAATCGGGGCGCGCAGCCTTGGCGCTCGCGTTCGAGTCCGTTACCTTCGAGCGGTCCCAGAGCCGAGCGGAGCCACCGTCATGCTGATCAAGGCCGAGACCTCCTGTCTTCTGGTGATCGACATCCAGTCGCGGCTGCTTCCGGCAATGGCGGCAGGAAACAAGGTCGTCGCCAACAGCGGCGTCCTGTTGACCGCCGCCCGGAGGCTCGGCGTGCCGGTGCTGGCGTCGGAGCAGTATCCCCAGGGAATCGGCCGCACGGTGCCGGAGGTCGCCGAGCTCCTGCCGCCCGGAAGCGTCGCCGAGAAGCTCCACTTCTCGTGCCTCGGCGATGCGGCGTTTGGCGCACGGCTCCTGGAGATCGGGCGCCCGCAGGCGGTGCTTGCCGGTATCGAGGCGCACGTCTGCGTGCTGCAGACCGCCGAGGACCTGGTGGCGTCCGGCCTGGACGTCTTCGTCGTCGCCGACGCCACGTCGTCGCGCTCGCCCTCCAACCACCAGGCCGCGCTCGAGCGCATGCGCGCCGCCGGTGCCCGCATCGTGACGACCGAGATGGTGGTGTTCGAGTGGCTGGCCAAGGCGGGAACGCCGGAGTTCAAGGAGCTCAGCGCTCTGATCAAGTAAGCGAGGGATCCGCGGCGAGCCATCCCTCGGGACAATCCGGAGACCTCTTGCCGTAGCACCGCAAATGGCCGAAAAGCTGCTCGGCCGCGTGCGTCAACGGTCGAGTCCGGCTCCGGGCGGAAGGAGGAGGAGACCAACCATGAGAGGCCTGATCCTGCCCTACCGGACCGTGCACCCGCGGATCGGCGAGGATGTCTTCATCGCCCCGACCGCGTGCGTGATCGGCGACGTCGTGATCGGGGCCGGAACCAACATCTGGTTCGGCTGCACCGTCCGCGGCGACGTCAACGAGATCCGCATCGGCGAGCGCACCAACATCCAGGACGGCACCATCGTGCACGTCTCCAGGCAGAAATACGGCACCTATGTCGGCTCCGAGGTGACCATCGGCCACATGGCGCTGATCCACGCCTGCACCCTCGAGGATGGCTGCTTCGTCGGCATGAACGCGACGGTGATGGACGGCTGCGTCGTCGAGGGCGGCGCCATGGTCGCGGCGGGCGCGCTGGTGACGCCGGGAAAACGCGTTCGGCGGGGACAGCTGTGGGCCGGCACCCCGGCCCGGCATGTTCGGGATCTCGGCCCCGAAGACCTCGACGGCATGGCCGCGACGGCTCCCCACTATGTCAGGCTGGCCCGGGAGTATCTCGATGGCGGTTGCGGACGCGCCGGCGACGCCCATGGCTGAGGCGCATCCCTCGCCGGCATCGGCGGCCGCGGACGGTCTGATCGCCGCGGTGCTGGACGGTGATCGCAGGTCGATTGCGCGCGCGATGGGGCTTGCCGAATCGACCCATCCGAGCAGCCGGGCGTTCGTCGCCGCCATCCATCGTCACGCCGGACGCGCCCATGTCATCGGCATCACCGGCGTTCCCGGAGCCGGCAAGTCGACCATGGTCCGGGCGCTGGCCCAGAGCTATCGGGCCATGGGACGCAGGGTCGGCATCGTCGCCGTCGATCCGTCGAGCCCGTTCTCCGGCGGCGCCATCCTCGGCGACCGCATCCGCATGGCCGAGCTCGCCGGCGACCCCGGCGTGTTCATCCGCTCGCTGGCGACCCGCGGCGCCCTGGGCGGACTTGCCCGCGCCACCCTCGACGTCGTCGATGTTCTGGACGCGGCAGGCTTCGAGGTGGTGCTGATCGAAACCGTTGGCGTCGGCCAGGACGAGGTCGACGTCGTCCAGGCCGCGCACACCGTGGTCGTCGTCTCCGCGCCCGGTCTCGGCGACGAGATCCAGGCGATCAAGGCGGGCATCCTCGAGATCGCCGACATCCACGTGGTCAGCAAGTGCGACCGTCCCGAGGGCGCGAAGACGGTGCGCGACCTCGAGGCGATGCTCAGGCTGGGCGCCGTCGGCAACCTGGCATCCGCGTGGACGGTCCCGGTGCTGCCGACCAGCGCCCAGACCCGCGACGGCATCGACCGGCTGGCCGCGGCCATCGTCGATCATCGTTGCCACCTGGTCTCGGCGGGTGAGCTGGAGGGTCGACGCCGCAAGATCCTGGAGATGCGCATTCTCAAGGCGGTCGAGGACATCGTGCGCCGCCAGATGCTGGGCCGCAGACGCGACGTTCTGGAGACGCTTCTGGACCGGACGATCGCCGGCGATCTCGATCCCTACGGCGCCGCTCTCCTCCTTCTCGAGAGCAAGGTCGATCCCGCGTAAGCGCGCGCCTATCGGAGGGCGTAGGTACCGGGCGCCTCGGCCAAAGGCTTCACCCGTCCACCTCCCGGCTCCCGTGCCGGCACCCGCTCCTGGCCGGACACGTCCTTGATCCACGAATCCCAGTGTGTCCACCACGAGCCCCGGTGCTCGAGCGCATGGGCCAGCCACCTCTCCGGGTCCTTGGGCGGCTGCTCCTCGGCGCACCAATAGAGGTACTTGCGGGCCGACGGCGGATTGACCACGCCCGACACGTGCCCGGAGGCGGTGAGTGCGAAGCGGACCGGGCCCGAAAGGATCTGCGTTCCCCGATAGACGGATCGCCAAGGCGCGATGAGGTCCTCCCGCGCCGCGAGGACGTACGCCGGAACGTCGATCTCATGAACGTCCACCGCTTTGCCGGCGATCGTGACGCCGCCCGGCTCGACGAGCTGGTTCTTGCGACAGATGTCGAGGATGTAGGAGGTATGGGCGGCATGCGGCATGCGCGTCGGATCGGCATTCCAACGCAGCAGGTCGTACGGGAAGGGATCCTTGCCGAGGAGGTAGTTGTTGACGACGAACGACCAGATCAGGTCGCCCTCGCGAAGCTTGCGAAAGGTCGACGCCATCTCGCGGGCATCGATGTAGCCGTACTCCGCGATCATGTCCTGGAGGTACGAAAGGGTCGCTTCGTCGATGGTGGTCGAGAGCTGTCCGGGTTCCGAGAAGTCGATCATCGCCGCCAGCAAGGTGGCGCTGGCGATCCGCCGGTCGCCGATGTCGGCGAGATAGCCGAGTGCTGCGACGAGCAGGGTTCCGCCGATGCAGAAGCCGACGGCGTTGACCGCCTCCTCGCCGGTCGCCTCGCCGATGACGTCGAGCGCCGCCACCGGCCCTTCGAGCACGTAGTCGGCGAAGCTCATTTCGGCCAGCCGATCGTCGGGGTTGACCCACGAGATCATGAACACGGTGTGTCCCCGCTCGAGCGCCCACCGCACCCAAGAATTGTTGGGTCTGAGGTCGAAGAGATAGTACCTGTTGATCCACGCCGGGACGAACAGTAGCGGCCTCTTCAGCACCTTGGGCGTCCTCGGCTCATACTGGATCAGCTCCATCAGGGCGTTGCGGTAGATGACCTTCCCGCGGGTCGTGGCGAATCGTTTCCCGACGCGCGCACCGCCTTGGCTGCTCGCGGTCCTCGCGGCCGTGCTCTGCCAGCGTTCGAGGTCGGCAAGAAGGTTGGCGAGACCGTTGATCAGGTTTTCGCCGCCGCTTTCGATGGTTGCGCGGATGACCTCGGGGTTGGTGAAGGCGAAGTTGGTCGGCGACAGGGCGTTGATGAACTGGTGCGTGTAGGTCTCGACCTTGTCCCGGGTTTTCGGCGACAGATCCTCGACGTCGCGCACCGTCTGTTCGAGCCACCGTGCCGTCAACAGATAGGATTGCATGATGTAGCTGAAGACGTCGCTGTCCTCCCAGAGGCGGTCATGAAAGCGGACGTCGCCGATCGACGGCTGGACGATCGGCGTCGTCTCCTGCCCCAGCATGCGCAGTGCGGTGCTCTGCCACAAAGCCATGAAATCGCCCCAAAGCGATCTCTGCGCTTCCAGGATCCTGCCGGGACTGCTCATCATTCTCGCCGCCAGCTCGACGAACGACCCGGCGATGTCGAGGGGCTCCGTCACCGTCGACGGCGCGAGCGGACCGCGCCTCGTC
This sequence comes from uncultured Rhodospirillaceae bacterium, assembly GCA_964420325.1. Lineage (GTDB taxonomy): Bacteria > Pseudomonadota > Alphaproteobacteria > Rhodospirillales > Defluviicoccaceae > CAYQSU01. The sequence goes on from CAYQSU010000042.1 coordinate 13,539, forward strand.
AGCCACTCGGTCAGCAACTGCTGAGTGCGCTCGCCGATCTCGGCCATCGAGCGAGACAGCGCGGCGGCCTCGGGACGAGGGCCTTTCGCGCCTTGTTGATCGGCCATGATCCGGTCCAGTATGATCCGGTCGAGCAAACATCGGTTGTCGCAGGAAGCGACACGGCACGCGAAGTCGCGTTGGGCACAAGGGTTGCGGGTGGTTTCCCCGAGCTTGCGAGCGCTTTAGCTGTTATATTCTCGCTGCTCCTGGCGGGCAACGCACATCCGTAGGGGGATCATCAAAGGGCGGCGAGCTCGCCCCGGAAGCGAGGGCAACCATGGGAAGCACTGGACGTCGAGCCCGGACGGCGAGTAACGGAGCCGCACGCTCCCTGCGGGCGATCGGTTTGCTCGGGGTCGGCGTGATCGCCGGTTGCTCCGTGGTCCCCGACGCCGTCAACCCGGTCGAGTGGTACAAGAGCGCCGAACGGGCGATCGCCGGCGGCGATACGCCGGACGCGGACGCGTCGCTCGAGCCGGCCACTGGAGAAAGCGGCGCCGGCCAGCCGCCGGCCGAGGCCCCCGGAAGCGACCCGCCGTTCCCCACTCTTGCCGACGTGCCGCAACGGCCGCAGACCAGCACTCCCGAACAGCGTGCGAAGCTGGCGGAAGGCCTTATCGCGGATCACGAGCGGGCGCGGCGGTACTCCGACGAGGACATCCGGCTGCAGGGAACCATCGAGCGAAGCCCCGTCGAACCGGCTGCGGCGATGGCAACCTCGGTGCCGACCGGGTCCGACCTGGAGCCTGCCGCCGTCGCGTCCCCAGTGCCGGAAACAAGCGCCGAATCGTCGCCCTCCGCGCCGGGTTCGCCGCCGCCAGGCGGCGCGTCCGAGCCCCTCGCGGCGACCTCGCCCGTCGAAAGGTTCTATGCGCCCGCCGCCGCTCCGCAGCCCACGGCGGAACGCTCGCCGCTGCCGTCCGGCGAGACGGCAATGCCGGAGGCTCCACCGCCCCCTCCCGCCGGGACTCCTGCGGCCATGCCCTATGCGGACCGGATTCCGTGGGCGAGCGCGGCGGAGGAGCCGCCGGTCGAAGACCGGCTCGCGGACGAACTGCCGGCCGAAGACCGGGTCGCGGAGGAGCTGCCGCCGGCCCCTGCCGTCGACGAGCCCTCCATCGAGAGCACCTACCCGCCGCCGCCGCCTGTGACGGCCGCCGCGGCGACCTCGGCCGTGCGCACACCGATGCGGCCCGACATCCCTCAGTCGTCCTATCCCTCGGCGGCGCGGCCGACGGACGTCCGGTCGATCTATCAGGCGCGCCTGCGCGATCCGATTCCTCAAGGAGTAGTGGCGCCGCTGCCGACGGCGAACGCCCTGCCGGTTCGCTCGCAACGCCCGATCGGAACCGTGGTCGTCTCGTCGCGGGGCATCGAGAGCTATCGGGACCACGACGCCTTCGCACCGTCGGTGGCGACCGCGAGCGCATCGCGAGGCGGGCCGCCGCCGTTCAGGCAGGCCCTGCCCGGGCCGGGTGCGGAAAAGATCGCCACGATCCTGTTCGACAGCGGGTCGGCGGGCCTGCGCGGGAGAGAGAAGGGCATCCTGCGCCAGGTGGCCGGACTGCAGCGCGATCACGGCGGCATGGTGCGCATCGTCGGTCATTCCAGCAGCCGCACGGCGAACATGAACGAGGCGCGGCGGGAGCGCATCAACCAGCGGATCTCGCTGCAACGCGCCGAATCGGTCGCCCGCGAGCTCGAGCGGCTCGGCGTGCCTGAGGACAGGATCACCGTTGCCGCCGTCGCCGACAGCCAGCCACTGTACTATGAGGTCATGCCGTCGGGCGAGTCCGGCAACCGACGGGCCGAGATCTACTTCGAGTAGCCGGTGGCGGTGACACGGCGCGTGTTGCCCCTTGCGACCGCGACCGCGGAGGGCTATCCCCATCGCGGGCGCGGACAGAGGCGCCGCTCCCTGAGAGGTCCGATGATGCACAGCGAGTTCCATGCGATACGGCGTTTGCCGCCCTATGTCTTTGCCGAGGTCAACGCCATGAAGGCCCGTGCGCGGGCGGAAGGCGAGGACATCATCGATTTCGGGATGGGCAACCCCGATTTCCCGACGCCGCGCCACATCGTCGACAAGCTGAAGGAGACCGTCGAGGATCCGCACACCCACCGCTACTCGGAGTCCCGCGGCATCAAGGGGCTGAGGCGGGCGGTCGCCGGCTATTACGCCCGGCGCTTCAACGTCGACCTGAACCCCGAGACCGAGGCGGTCGTCACCATCGGTTCGAAGGAGGGGCTCGCCAACCTGGCGGCGGCGATCACCGCGCCGGGCGACGTCATTCTCACCCCCAACCCCAGCTATCCGATCCACCAGTTCGGCTTCATCATCGCCGGTGCGGCGGTGCGGAGCATCCCGGTCGCCCCGGACAAGGCGTTCCTGGCGGCCCTCGAGCGGGCGGTGATCCACAGCGTGCCGCGACCGACGGCGGTGGTCCTCAACTATCCGAACAACCCGACGACGCAGGTGGCAACCCTCGACTTCTACGCCGAGGTCGTCGACTTCTGCCGCCACCACCGCATCTGGGTGCTGTCCGATCTGGCCTATGCCGAGATCTACTTCGACTGCGATGCGCCGCCGTCGATTCTGGAAGTGCCGGGGGCCAAGGACATCGCCATCGAGTTCACCTCGATGAGCAAGACCTACTCGATGCCAGGGTGGAGGGTCGGCTTCGCCTGCGGCAACCCTCGCCTGGTCGCGGCGCTGGCCCGCGTCAAGTCGTATGTCGATTACGGCGCCTTCACCCCGATCCAGGTGGCAGCGACCGCCGCCCTCAACGGCGCTCAGGACTGCGTCACCGAGATGAGGGAACGCTATCGTCAGCGTCGCGATGTGCTGATCTCGGGACTGGCCAACGCCGGGTGGACGGTGCCGTCGCCGCCGGCCACCATGTTCGCCTGGGCGCCGATCCCGCCGGCGTTTCGCCATCTCGGTTCCCTCGAGTTCTCCAAGATCCTGTTGCGGGAGGCGAAGGTGGCGGTGTCGCCGGGCATCGGCTTCGGCGAGCACGGCGACGACAGCGTCAGGTTCGCTCTCGTCGAGAACACCCACCGCATCCGCCAGGCGCTCCGCAACATCAAGGCGTTCCTCGCCCGCTATCACAACGTCGTCGAGCGCGCCGAATCGACGCTCACCCCGGCCGATTGACCGGGCGGCTAGGCGACGCGTGCGCAAGCGCCCATGAACCCGCCCCTGCGAGTGGCCATAGCCGGCCTGGGCACGGTCGGCGGAGGGACCGTCAAGCTCCTGCAGGCCAACGCCAGGCTGCTCGCCGACCGGTGCGGTCGGGAGATCGCCATCACCGCCGTCTCCGATCTCGACCGGCGCGACCGCGGCTTCCCCGTCGACGGCTATGCCTGGTACGGGGATGCGGTGGCGATGGCCGGCGACGCCGACGCCGACGTCGTCGTCGAGCTGATCGGCGGCGCCGAGGGGGCGGCGAGGCGCGTGGTCGAGACGGCGATCGCCGCCGGGCGCCACGTCGTAACCGCCAACAAGGCGCTGATCGCCCATCATGGCACGGAGCTCGCGATCGCCGCCGAACGGGCCGGCGTCACGCTCGCGTACGAGGCCGCCGTCGCCGGCGGCATCCCCATCATCAAGTCATTGCGCGAAGGCCTCGTCGGCAATGTCCGCAGGCGCATCTACGGAATCCTCAACGGCACCTGCAACCACATCCTGACGGCGATGCGGGAGAGCGGCCGCGAGTTCGCCGACGTGCTGGCCGAGGCCCAGGCCCTCGGCTATGCCGAGGCCGACGCGAGCCTCGATGTCGACGGCATCGACTCGGCCCACAAGCTCGCCATCCTGGCGAGCGTCGCCTTCGGCTGCACCGTTGACTTCGAGGCGGTCTACGTCGAGGGCATCCGGCACGTCTCGACGATGGACATCGAGTTTGCCGACGAACTCGGCTACCGCATCAAGCTCCTCGGCATCGCCTCGGTGACCAAGAACGGCGTCGAGCGGCGGGTGCATCCCTGCATGGTGCGCATCCAAGCCCCGATCGCGCACGTCGACGGCGTATTCAACGCCGTCGTTGCCGAGGGCGACTTCGCCGACACCATCGTCCAGGAGGGCCGCGGCGCCGGCGAGCGTCCGACGGCGTCCGCCGTCGTCGCCGACATCGCCGACATCGCGCGCGGCGATCGGATCGCCACCTTCGGCGTGCCGGCGAGCGAGCTTAAGGCTCTGCCGGCCGCGCCAATGAGCCGACACCGAGGTCCCTACTACGTGCGGCTGATGGTCCTCGACCGGCCCGGCGTGTTCGCCGACATCGCCGCCATCCTCCGCGATCACGACGTCTCGATGGAGGCGGTGCTGCAGCGCGCGCGAGCACCCGGAGAGGCGGTGCCGGTGGTCCTGACCACGCACGAAACCGAGGAGGCGGCGATGCTCCGCTCGCTCGACGCCATCGGCAGGCTTGGGTCCTGCATCGAGCCGCCGCGGCTGATTCGCGTCGAGCCGCTGTAGGGTAATGCCAGCCCGCCGGCGGCGGCCCGCTGAACCCCAGCGTTCCGTTGCCCTTTCCGCCGCGCTTGCCGACCGCCTTGCGGCCGCCGCTTCGCTGAGGTATCGCAGCGGTTGGCAGGCTGGGAGACGTCGGTGCGGCCCTGCGGCGCGGAAGCCCTTCACCTTCCCCAAGAGCTCGAGGACGACCTGTTCGGCGTCGCCTGCTCGGCGACGGGACGGCGCTGGCGGTCGCGGGCGGTCGACGCCCGCTTGGCCCTGGCCCTGGCGCAGCGTCTCGGCGCCCCCGAGATCGTCGGACGCGTGCTGGCGGGACGCGGCGTCGGCCTCGATGAGGCCTCAGGGTTTCTCGAGCCGACCCTGCGCGAGACGCTGCCCGATCCGAGCCGGCTCGCCGGCATGGACGCGGGAGCGACGCGACTGGCCCGCGCCATCGTCGACGACGAGCCGGTCGCGGTGTTCGCCGACTATGACGTCGACGGCGCGACGTCGGCCGCGCTCCTGGCACGCTTCCTGGCGACGGCCGGGCGCAGCGTCCGTGTTTACGTTCCCGACCGCCTCGGCGAGGGCTACGGTCCGTCCGCCGAGGCCATGCGGACGCTCAGGGCCGAGGGCATTGCAGTAGTCGTCACCGTCGACTGCGGGACCACCGCATTCGATGCGCTCGAGGCCGCCGCCGAGGCCGGTCTCGACGTCATCGTCGTCGACCATCACGCCGCCGAGCCCTGGCTGCCCAAGGCCACCGCGGTCATTAATCCCAATCGCCTCGACGATCACAGCGGCCAGGGCCGGCTGGCGGCGGTCGGCGTCGCCTTTCTACTCGTCGTCGCCGTCAACCGGCTCCTGCGCGCCCAAGGCTTCTACGCGGCGCGTCCCGAGCCCGATCTCTGGCGCTGGCTCGACTTGGTGGCGCTCGGCACCGTCTGCGACCTGGCGCCGCTGGTCGGAGTCAATCGCGCGCTGGTGAGCCAGGGTCTGAAGGTGATGGCACGCTGGGGCAACCAGGGCCTCAAGGCGCTGGCCGACGTGGGCGGCGCCGATGCGGCGCCCGACACCTATCTTGCCGGCTTCGTCCTCGGCCCCAGGGTGAATGCCGCGGGCCGCGTCGGCGAGGCCGGACTCGGCGCCCGGCTCCTCGCCTGCGACGACGCCGACGACGCCGTCGACATGGCGATGCGGCTCGATCGCGCCAACCGGGCGCGGCGGGAGATCGAGGCGGCGGTGATGAAGGAGGCGCTCGCCCGCGTCGCGGCCGAAGGCGAGGTCTCGGCGGCGCCGATGCTCCTCGTTGCCGACCCGGAGTGGCATCCCGGCGTCATCGGCATCGTCGCCGGCCGTCTCGCCGATCGCTTCGGGAGGCCCTCCTGCGTCGTCGCCGTCAGGAATGGTGTCGGGACCGGATCGGGGCGTTCGGTCCTCGGCATCGACCTCGGCGCCGCGGTGATCGCCGCCCGGCAGGCGGGGATCGTCGTGCGGGGAGGGGGACACGCCATGGCCGCGGGGTTCACTGTCGAGGCCGGTCGCCTGGATGAACTCCGCGCCTTCCTCGCCGATCGCATCGCCGATGCCGTGCGCGCCGGCAAAGGCGCGGCCGAGCTGGTCGTCGACGGCTCCCTGTCGCTCTCCGGCGCCAGCGTCGATCTGTCCTTGGCGCTGGCCCGGCTCGCCCCGTTCGGCGTCGGCAATCCGGAGCCCCGGTTCGCGGTCGCCGCCGTCGTTGCCGGCTTCGTCGACGTGGTCGGCGACGGCCACGTCCGCGCCCGGCTCTCCGATGCCGCCGGCGCCCGCCTTGAGGCGATCGCGTTCCGCGCCGCCGGCACGCCGCTCGGCGATGCCCTTCTGCGCCGCGACGGCGCGCCCCTGCACATCGCCGGTCGGCTGCGCGAGAGCCGCTGGGGCGGGCGATCGAAGGCGCAGATGGTCATCGACGACGCTGCGCCGGCCTTGCAGCGCCCTTGCCCTTGACGGCCCGATCTGCGACCAACGTGCCGGCGACGGGCTGGGCCCCGCCGGACGGAGGATCGATCGCGAGTTCATTCGGATTGGAGCGATTTCATGGCAAATGACAGGAAGCGGATCGGCGTGCTCACCAGCGGCGGTGATTGCGCCGGCCTCAATGCGGCCATTCGGGCGATCACCCATCGCGCCGTTGAGCATTACGGCTGGCCGGTGATCGGCATCTACGAGGGTACGGCCGGGCTGCTGTCGCGGCCGATGAAGTACGAGGAGCTCGGCCTCAAGATCGTCACCGGCAACATCCTCAGGATGGGCGGAACCATCCTCGGCACCGTAAACAAGGGCAATCCGTTCGAGTATCCGATGCCCGACGGCACCACCAAGGATCGCTCCCACGAGGTGATCGAAGGGTTCCAGGCGCTGGACCTGGACGCGCTCATCGGCATCGGCGGCGACGGCTCGATGCGGATCCTCGCCCGCCTCTGCGAGCAGGGCAAGATCCCCTTCGTCGGCGTGCCGAAGACCATCGACAACGACGTCGACTGCACCGATTTCTCGATCGGCTACATGAGCGCCGTCGAGGCCTGCGTCGACGCCCTCGACCGGCTGCAGCCCACCGCCTCGAGCCATCGCCGGGTGATGGTCCTCGAGGTGATGGGCCGCGATGTCGGCTGGATCGCCGCCGCCGCCGGCATCGCCGGCGGTGCCGACGCCGTGCTCATCCCGGAGATTCCTTTTGACATCAAGAAGGTCGCCTCCAAGCTGAAGTCGCTCTACGCGCTCGGCCGCAACTACGCCCTCGTCGTCTGCGCGGAGGGCATCCGCAACGTCGAGGGCGAGAAGATCAGCCACGCTTACGCCGACGGCGAGGTCCGTCTCGGCGGGGTCGGCGCCTACCTCGCCGAGCTGATCGGCCAGGAGACCGGTTCCGAGAGCCGGGTGACGGTGCTCGGGCACGTCCAGCGCGGTGGCGCGCCCATTCCCTTCGACCGCATTCTGGCGACCGCCCTCGGCTCCCATGCCGTCGATCTTGTCGCCCGCGGCAAGGTCAGTCACGTCGCGGTGTGGCAGCAGGGGCGGGTGACCGAGGTGCCGCTCGACGCCGTCGCCGGCAAGACCCGAGCGCTGACCATGGACCATTCGCTGATCAAGACCGCCCGCGACATGGGCATCTGCCTCGGCGACTGATCGGCCCGTCGAGCCGGAAACACAACGGGCGCGGCTCGGTGTCTGCCGCGCCCGCCGCGGTCGCCGGGGTGGCGACCGGATCGGTCTATTTCTTGAGGATCTTCGCCACCTTGTTGAGGCGTAGGCGCGAGACGTCCGGCATCCCGGATCCGAGCAGCGGCCTCAGGTAGAGAAGGAACTTGTCGGTCACGTCGTGGCTGTTCTCGTGGATGAACTCGTCGGGCATCACCTTGGTCTTGCCGGCGATCTCCTCAAGTCCCCGCAGGTGGTACTCGACGGAATAGAACCCGGTGCGGTGGATGGTCACCGAGCCCGTGGTGTGGCCGGTGGAGTCGCCGTAGCGGGCGTACTGCGCGGCCTTCTCGCCGACTTCGCGGGCCTCCCGCTTGTCGACGTCGGAGACGACGCCGAGGAACGAGCGCTGCAGGTAACCGAAGGTGTCGGCGCGCACGCGGGTAATGTTGGAGTTGCTCTTGATGTGGTCGGCGAGCAGGTCGCCGAGGGCACCGGAGCCGGAGAGCTGGATGTTGCCATGGGCGTCGCGCTCGACCTGCTTGGCGAGCTGGGCGATGATCGGCTGGCCGGACTCGTCGTGGACGCCCTCCGAGACCGCCACCATGCATCGGCCGTGCTTGTTGTACACCTCGCGCACGTCCTTGACGAACTGCTCGAGCTTGAAGACGCGCTCGGGAACGTAGATCAGGTGCGGCCCGTCGTCGGCGTGCTTGCGCCCCAGCGCCGAGGCGGCGGTGAGAAAGCCGGCGTGGCGGCCCATGACAACGGCGATGTAGACACCCGGCAGCGCCTTGTTGTCGAGGTTGGCCCCGGCGAAGGCAAGCGCCACAAAGCGCGCCGCCGACGGGAAGCCCGGCGTGTGGTCGTTGACCATCAGGTCGTTGTCGATGGTCTTAGGGATGTGGATGCAGTTGAGATCGTAGTCCGCCGCCTTCGCCTCGTCGCGGACGATCCGCAGCGTGTCGGATGAGTCATTGCCGCCGATGTAGAAGAAGGTGCGGATGTCGTGCGCCTGGCAGACCTTGAAGATCTCCTGACAGTACTTCTGATCCGGCTTGTCGCGCGTCGAGCCCAGCGCCGCCGCCGGCGTGTCGCCGACCATCTCAAGGTTATGGGTGGTCTCGCGCGTGAGGTCGATGAAGTCCTCGTGGATGATGCCGCGGACGCCGTGATAGGCGCCGTACACGCGCTCGACGGTCGGACACTTGCGGGATTCGATGACGGCTCCGACCAGAGATTCGTTGATCACCGCTGTTGGGCCGCCGCCCTGGGCGATGAGAACCTTGCCCTGTAGCATCGCGTACTCCTCCCATTTCCCTCGGGGAACAACCGATCGACAACAGCAGGGCGCCGGTTGGGTCCGAGAGCCGAGGCGGCGCCGCGCTCTTGATGGGCCGGACCCTAACATGCGGGTGTGCCGTGCGGAAGAGCGAAAGCCCGCGCCTCGACGGAGCGTGCGAAGCTTGATTTCGGCGCTCGGCGCGGCTACTTGAGGCGGGATGCGACCCCATCGTCTAGAGGCCTAGGACACCACCCTTTCAAGGTGGCGGCACGGGTTCGAATCCCGTTGGGGTCGCCAATCGCGCTGCACTGCCCCGTTCCGGCGCCTTTCATTTGCCACCGTTTGCGGGCAGTCGACGAGTTGAGCATGGGGAGGTCGTGTCGCCGGATCCTCCGGCGCGGACCTCATTTTTTTTTCGATTGCCGCACCGTGCGGCGGTCTGCAGTCACGGACCCGAAAGCACCGAGAGGAAGGAACTGGACGATGAGAGCTTCAGGATTGAGAGGAAGCGTGGGATTGGCGGCGTTGCTGCTGGCGGTTGCGATCGCCGCGGGCTGCGAGGAGGAGAAGCCAGCGCAACGCGTCGAAGAAAAGGCCGCGCCCGCCGTGGAGGAGACAGCACCCGCTGTTCGGGAGGCCGTTGAAGAGGCCGCGAAGGCGACGGAGGAGGCGGCGGAGGAGGCGGACGACGAACTGCAGGCCGCCATCGACGATGCCGAGGAAGCGAAGGCTGATGCCGAGGCGGAACTGGACATGGCGAGAGAGGCCTACGAGGACGCCAAGCGCGCGGTCGAAGGCGCCGGCGACGCGGCGAAGGCTGCAGCCCAGGAAGCGCTGAAGATGGCGGAGGAGGCCTACGAAAGCGCCAAGCAGCAGGTCGAGCGGACGGCAAAGGAGTTCCAGGACTTGCTCGAGACCGCCGGCAGCAAGTCCCAGTAAGCAGCCAGCAGCGAGGCGCGCGGCGGCCGGATCGCTTCGGCCGTCGCGGCGTCCATCAGGCAGTACCGAACAGGCGCCGGAACGTCCGCTCGTCGCACCGCTCCCGCACCCAGGCCTTGGCCTCGTCGTCGCCGAGGATGCGGGTCTCATCGAGCCGGGCATCGGCGGCTCCGCTGGCTCGGTGAACGAACAGGCGGCCGTCCTTGGTCCGGAACAGCCGCTCTTCGATGCGGTCCGCGTCGGTCGGGGCAAACTCGTTCGCCCACTTGGCGAGCGACCGCGCCGTTTCGATGTCCTTCTGTGTGAGGATGAGCTTCAGCGCCATTGCCGCCTCCTTGACCGTTTGCTGCAGGGCAGAGCGGAGCCTCCTGCATCCGCGCCCGTCCCGGAGACTACCCCGACCTCCGGCAAACGGCACGCGAAGTTTGGCCGGCCTGCCGCCGCGCCGAATTCGGGAGACGGACCGCCCGTACGTCTTCCGCGCCCTCGTATCATCGTGTAAGAAGGCCTGCGCAGACAGCACGCGAGGGATGGGCGTGCGCTGGGTGCCGTCGCCGCCGGCCGGGAGCCGGCACCAACGGTGGGGAGCGGGCCTTGACATGATAATCCTGTGGAGGCCGGAGTCCGCGACCGGCATCACCGGGACCCACCGGCGGCCTCGGGCGCCGGGACAAAGGATTGGCGGCCGGCCCGGAGGGAGCGACCCGGCATGAGGGTCGTCTTCCTCGATCGTGAGACGCTGGCGCCGCAGATCGTGCTCAGGAGTCCGGCCTTCCCCCACGACTGGCAGGCGTTCGATCGCACTGCCGCCGCCGACGTCGTCGAGCGCGCCGCCGGCGCCGCGATCGTGATTACCAACAAGGTGCCGCTCCGCCGGGAGACGCTGGAGAGGCTGCCGGACCTCAGGCTGATCGCGGTCGCTGCGACCGGGACCGACATCATCGACCTCGGCTGCTGCCGCGAGCGCGGCATCGTCGTCTCCAACATCCGCGGGTACGCCGTGCACACGGTTCCCGAGCACACCTTCGCGCTGATCCTGGCGCTGAGCCGGAGCCTCGTCGGCTATCGCGACGCCGTCCGCCGTGGCCGCTGGCAGGAGGTCGGGCAGTTCTGCTTCTTCGATCATCCCATCCGGGATCTGCACGGCCGCCTTCTCGGCATCGTCGGTGAGGGCGCCATCGGTCTGAGGGTGGCGGCGATCGCCAGGGCCTTCGGCATGACACCGATGTTCGCCGCGCACAAGGGCAAGTCGGGTCTCGGCCCGCTCTACACCCCGTGGCAGGAGGTGCTCGAGACCAGCGATGTCATCACGCTGCATGCGCCGTTGCTGCCGGAGACCCGGGCCATGATCGCCCTGCCCGAGTTCCGGGCGATGAAGCGCCGGCCGCTGCTCGTCAACGCCGCCCGCGGTGGCCTCGTCGACGAGCGGGACCTTGGCATCGCGCTCCGCGAGGGGCTGATCGCGGGGGCGGCGTTCGACGTCTCGGAGACGGAGCCGCCGGCCGACGACAGCCCGCTTCTCGAGCTCCTGGACCTGCCCAACTTCATCCTCACGCCGCACGTCGCCTGGGCCGGCCGCGAGGCGATGCAGACGCTGGCCGACCAGCTCATCGACAACATCGAGGCCTTCGTCGCCGGCCGTCCGGCGAACGAGGTTTGAGTCCGACGGGATGGACTCTCACCTCGCCGAGGCGGCGGAGGCGGTCGTCGGCCACCTGCGCCGGCTCGGCGTGATCGCACCCGGCGAAGCCGTCCGGGACTGCGATCCGCTCGCCGGCGGGGTGTCGTCGGAGATCTGGCGCATCGACACCGACCGCCGCTCCGTCTGCGTCAAGCGGGCGCTGCCGCGGCTCAAGGTGAGCGCCGAGTGGTTCGCTCCCGTCGAGCGCAACGCCTTCGAGGCCGGCTGGTTCGAGGTCGCCGGGCGCATCGTGCCTGATGCCGTGCCGCGCATCCTCGCCCATGACGCCGCCGCCGGCCTGCTCGTGATGGACCATCTCGATCCGCGGCACTTCCGTCTGTGGAAGGAGGAGCTGCGTCAGGGGCGCGTCGATCTTGCGGTCTGCGAGGCGGTGGGCCGGCGCCTCGTCCGCATTCACGCCTGGACCGCTTCCGACGGCGCGCTCTCGCACCGCTTCGCGACCGGACACCTGTTCCATGCGCTGAGGCTCGAGCCCTATTTCATTGCCGCTGCGAACGCCCATCCCGACCGGGCGGCCGCCCTTCAGGACCTCGTCGAGGTGACGGCCGGGACGAGACTGGCGCTGGTCCATGGCGACGTCAGTCCGAAGAACATCCTGATCGGGCCGCGGGGACCGGTGTTTCTCGACGCAGAATGCGCCTGGTACGGCGATCCGGCCTTCGACCTCGCCTTCTGTCTCAACCACCTCCTGCTCAAGTACCTGTGGGTGGGCGAGGCGGCGGCCGCCCTCGTCGCCGGCTATTGCCAGTTGGCGGAGGCCTATCTGCAAGGCGTGGCGTGGGAGCCCGCCGAGGATCTCGAGGCGCGTGCCGCGCGGCTGCTGCCGGGCCTTCTGCTCGCCCGCGTCGACGGCAAGTCGCCGGTCGAGTACCTGGTCGACGACGGGGACAAGGAGCGGGTCCGGCGGGTGGCGCGGGTGCTGCTGGCGGCGCCGGTCGTCAGCCTCGGCGATGTCCTGAGCGCGTGGGTCCAGGGCCTGCCCGAGTGAGCGGCACCGCGATCGCCGATGTCCGCGGCCATCGCGTCTGGGATTCGCGGGGCCGGCCGACCGTAGAGGCGGAGGTGCGGCTCGCCGGTGGCGCCCTCGGCCGGGCGATCGCTCCCACCGGCGCCTCGCGCGGCTCCGGCGAGGCGGTCGACCTGCGTGACGGCGGCCCGGCATTCGGAGGCCTTGACGTCACGCGGGCGGCGGCGGCGGTCAACGACCTCATTGCCCCGGCGCTGCGGGGTGTCGATGCCGCGGACCAGGAGGGTGTCGACCGCTGCCTCGTCGAGCTCGACGGCACAAGGGCTAAGGCGCGGCTCGGCGGCAACGCCACCATCGCGGTCTCCATGGCCGCGGCCCACGCCGCCGCTGCCGCCGCCGGGCTGCCGCTGTGGCGATGGCTCGGCGGCAGGCCGCCCGCCCGGCTGCCGCTGCCGGAGATCCAGATCTTCGGCGGCGGCGCCCACGCGAACCAGCGCATCGACCTCCAGGATTTCATGGCCGTCGCCGTCGGTACCGGCGACTATGCGCAGGCGCTCGACTGGACGGCCGAGGTCTACCGCGCCGCCGGCGGGCTGATGGCCGAGGCCGGCCGGCTCCGCGGCGTCGCCGACGAGGGCGGCTGGTGGCCCGAGTTCGACGACAACGAGGAGGCGCTGGCGATGCTGTGTCGGGCCATCGAAAGGGCGGGGCTGAGGCCGGGCGAAGACGTCGCCATCGCCCTCGACGTCGCCGCCTCCGAGCTCGGCCGGGGCGGCCGCTACCGGCTCGCCCGGGGTGGCCGCGTGCTCGACTCGGCGGCGCTCGCCGAGGTGCTCCTCGGCTGGGTCCGGCGCTATCCGATCGTCTCGGTCGAGGATCCGCTGGCCGAGGACGACGCCCGGGCGTGGATCGAGTTCACGCGCAGGGTCGGCCGCTGCGTGCAGGTGGTCGGCGACGACCTTCTCGTCACCGATGCCGCCCGCATCGCCGAGGCGGCCGGCGCGTGCGCCTGCAACGCCGTGCTGATCAAGCCCAACCAGGCGGGCACGCTGAGCGAGGCAAAGGCGGCGGTCGAGGCGGCACGCGCCGCCGGCTTCGGTGTCATCGTCTCGGCCCGCTCCGGCGAGAGCGAGGATGTCACCATCGTCCACCTCGCCGTCGGCTGGGGCGCGCCGCAGCTCAAGGTCGGATCGTTCGCCCGCTCCGAGCGCATGGCCAAGTGGAACGAGGGGCTGCGCATCGCCCGCGCCTGCGAGAACGGCGGCGCCCTGCCGCCGAGGACTGCGTTCCCGTGGGGCCGGCGATAGCCAGGGCGCGGTCTGGCGGGGGGCGACCCCTCAGGAGGCGCCGCGGCCGGCGACGGCGACGCCCTGGCGAGCGATCGCGGCGCCGCGTTTCGGGCGGCGGCGACCTTCGGCGCGCTGGGCGGCGGTGCGCCATGCGGCGCGGGTGCTCGGCAGCTCGATGTCGAGCTCGAGCCGGGCGATGGTGCCCTGGTTCTCGAAGCGAACCGTGATCCGGTCCTCGTCGATCTCGACGTACCGGCCGACCACCTTCAGGATGTCGCGGTGGAGCCGGGCCAGATACTCGGGTTGGCCGGTGCCCGCGCGCTCGTGGGCGAGCAGGACCTGAAGCCGTTCCTTTGCCTCGGCGGCGGGCGGCTTCGCGCGTCGGAAAAAGTCGAAGATCTTCATGCGGTTCTCCACCGGAACCGCTGGAACAGGCCGCGCCGTTCCGGCTTGAGGAAGCGGTGCTCGATGGTCTCGCCGAGGAACCGTCCGACGGCGTCGAGGTACGCCCGGGCGGCGGGCGAGCCTTCGTCGAAGACCACCGGCATGCCGAGGTTGGAGGCCTTGAGGACGGACTGGCTCTCGGGGATGATGCCGAGCAGCGGGATGGCCAGGATCTCCAGCACGTCGTCGACCTTGAGCATCTCTCCGCGATCGACGCGGGCGGCGTCGTAGCGGGTGAGCAAGAGGTGCTCGCGGACCGGCTCCAGGCCCATCTCGGCGCGCCTGGACCGGCTCTGCAGCACGCCGATGATGCGGTCGCTGTCGCGCACGCTGGAGACCTCGGGATTGGTCACCACCACCGCCTCGTCGGCGAAATAGAGCGCCATCAGTGCGCCCCTCTCGATGCCGGCGGGGCTGTCGCAGATGATGTACTCGTAGTCCGCCTTGAGCTCGTCCAGGATACGCTCGACGCCGTCCCGGGTCAGCGCGTCCTTGTCGCGGGTCTGGCTCGTCGGCAGGATCGCCAGATTGTCGATGCGCTTGTCCTTGATCAAGGCTTGGCTCAGCCTGGCATCGCCGTTGATGACGTTGATGAAGTCGAACACGACGCGGCGCTCGCAGCCCATCACCAGATCGAGATTGCGCAGGCCGACGTCGAAGTCGATGACCACCGTCTTGTGGCCCTTGAGCGCAAGCCCGGCGGCGAAGGCCGCCGCGGTCGTGGTCTTTCCGACCCCGCCCTTGCCGGATGTCATGACGATCACTCTAGCCAAGGCTACCTCCACCAGTTTCGGGCCGTTCGATGCAGCACGTCAACGCGCCGCCAACCGCTCGATCATCACGCGCTCGCCGTCGAGAAAGATCTGCGCCGGCTGACCGATCAGGGCGTCCGGCAGGTTGTCGCGAACCTGCCAATAGCCGGCGATGGAGACCAGCTCGGCCTCCAGGCGGCGGCAGAAGATCCGGGCGCGAACGTCGCCGGAGACGCCGGCCAGCGCCCGGCCGCGCAGCGCGCCGTAGACATGAATGTGGCCGTCGGCAAGCAGTTCCGCTCCGGGGCTGATGGAGGCCATCACGATCAGGTCGCCGCCGTGGGCATAGACCTGACGGCCCGAGCGGACCGGCTCGGTGACGATCTTCGACGCCGATCCCAAGGCGCCATCGCCGGCGGCGGCAACGACCGCGGGCGATCTCGATTCGGGATCGGCCGCCGGGGCTTTCGCTGACGCCGCCGTCATCGTTTCGCGGCCGGCGGGGAACAGGCTGAAACCGGCATTGACCGCGGCCTTGTTCTGGTCGTCGGTGCCGTTCTGCACGCCGATCGGCACCAGCCAGTGCTGGCGGAGGCGGCGCCCCAGCTCGGCCATATTGATCGGCGGCGAGTCCGCAAGGTCCTGGAGGTCGACGACCACCGGCGCGTGGCGATAGAAGTTTGGCGCCTGCGCCACCTTGTCGGCCAGCCGCCGGAAGAACACCTCGTCCTTGGGGTCCGGCACGCGCAGCACCAGCAGCGTGTACGAGGCACCCCGAAGCTGGACACCGAGGTCACCGCTCCCCGTCGCGCTCGCCGTCTCCGCGACCAAGGTCATCGCGCTCCGTCGTTCCGACGCCGCCACCATGCTTGCCGCTTTGCCACTCACCCTTCGTTGCTGACACGACTCCGCGGGCGGTGGCAACACCGATGTCGCAGGTTTCCCCCGGCGTCGCCGAAGCTCCTCAACCGATTGGCAGAATTTTCGGGGAGGTGGCGCGAGGCCGCGGACCGCACGCCGGGCGTGCAGCGCGTTCCAGGGCGGTGATTCGTTGCCGCGGCCGCCTCCCAGCCGCTCGCCGATCGCGGATCGAAGCGGTAGTGTGGTGTCTTCCGAGAGCCGACGTGGGAAGCGAACGGACGCATGGGATGGCCAGGAGAGCGGTGATCTTGGTGACCCGCAAGCTGCCCGATGCCGTCGAGGCCAGGCTGAAGCGCGACTAAGACGCCCGCCTCAACCCGGACGACCGCCTCTACGGCGAGGACGAGCTGGTCGAGAAGGCGCGGTCCGTCGGCGCCGAGTAGACGCGGTGGGCGTCCATGTTCGACTTGGCGCG
>CAYQSU010000043.1:0-29829 GCA_964420325.1 uncultured Rhodospirillaceae bacterium
CGCATTTCGTCGCGAAAGCGTCGCAAAATGTCGCATTTTGTCGCATTTTGTCGCATTTTGTCGCATTTCGTCGCAGTTCGTCGCGACCCGCCGGCGGCGGCCGGGCGCGCCGGGGGCCCCGGGCGGCGGCGATCGGTCGCTTGCGTCGGGGGTGGCAAACGGCGGATAGTGGGCGGGCCGTCCGCGGCCGCCGGCAGCGGGGCGCGACGGAGGAGCCCTCGACGATGCCGTTCATCGCATGGACCGAGGACATGAGCGTCGGCGTCGAGTCGCTCGACGGCGACCATCGCCTGCTGATGAACCTCCTCAACCGGCTCGACGAGGCGGTCCGTGCCGGCCGGGGCGCGGAGATCATCGACGACGTGCTCGACGCCATCAAGGACTACACCGAGTACCACTTCGGCCGCGAGGAGGCGCTGATGGCGGCCTGCGGCTATCCCGACACCGACACCCACGGCCGCACCCACGACGTCTTGAGGACGCAGGTCCGTATCCTGCGCGACCGGCGCCAGCAGCAGCCGAGTGCGAGCCATGACCGGGCGCTGCTGGCGTTCCTCAAGACCTGGCTCACCGCCCACATCATGGGACGGGACAAGCTCTATGCGCCGTTCATGGCCAGCCGGCCGGAGGCCATCGAGAAGGCGGATCGCGACTACGCCCGGCTTCGCGCCGGCGTCGCCGCCGGCCCCTCGGCACCGGGGGCGCGGGGCGCCGGCGCCCGGACGCCCGGCGCTCACGGCGACGACGGCGGGATGGAATAGGTGCCGGTGGCGTGCGCCACCGGCTCGGCGTGGCCCTCCGAATGCACCGTCACCTCCATCACCACCAGCCGCTTGCCCTGCTTCAAGAGCCGGCCCTCGGCCAACAGGTCGGCCGGGCTCGGGCGGAACAGGAAGTTGATGCTGAAGTTGGTGGTCACGGCGAGCTTGACCTTGCCGATCCTCGACATCGCCACCGCGTACATGCAGGCATCGGCCAGCGCCATCATCATCGGCCCGGCGATGGTGCCGCCGGGCCTCAGCATGTTCAGCCGGTACGGCAGGCGCAGGGTGGCGACGCCGTCGCCGATGGCATCGGCGTGCATGCCGAGCTCGAAGGCCCAGGGGATCTCCTCGCGGAGGATGACGTTGAAGTCGTCGACGCTGATCTTCGACACCGTGCCCGCTCCGTCCTCCCGGCGGCGACGGCAGAGGCTACTTGACGTTGACGTAAACGTCAATCTCCGTCCCGAAACCCCTTGCCATCGGCGAACCCAGGCTCGAACATGCCTGCCGGTGCCCGCGCCCGCTCCCAGGAGGTCGACGCCGTGACCGTTCTCTCCGATCCCGCCCTGCCCCCGCCCCCGCTTCTGCGCCGGGACGAGGACGGCATCGCCACCCTCACCCTCAACCGCCCCGAGGCGTTCAACGCCCTCTCCGAGGCGCTGCTCGCGGCGCTCCGGGCCGAGTTCGACGCCATCGCCGAAGACCGCACCGTGCGCGTCGTGGTCATCGCCGGCAGCGGCACGGCGTTCTGTGCCGGGCACGACCTCAAGGAGATGCGCGCCAACCCGGGACGCCAGGCGATCGAGGCCCTGTTCCGGCGCTGCTCGGAGATGATGCTCGCCATCACCCGGCTGCCGCAGCCGGTGATCGCCCGCGTCCACGGCATCGCCACCGCCGCCGGCTGCCAGCTCGTCGCCAGCTGCGATCTCGCGGTCGCGACCGAAGGCGCCCGGTTCGCCGTCTCCGGCGTCAACCTCGGCCTGTTCTGCTCGGCGCCGATGGTCGCCCTCAGCCGCGCCATCCCGCGCAAGCCGGCGATGGAGATGCTGTGCACCGGCGAGTTCATCGATGCCGGGACCGCGCTCCGCTGCGGCCTCGTCAACCGCGTCGCCGCCGCCGACCGCCTCGATGCCGCCGTCTCCGAGCTCGCCGGCCGCATCGCCGGCCAGTCGCCGGCGGCGATCGCCTTCGGCAAGCGGCTGTTCTATCGCCAGCTCGAGGTCGGGCTCGAGGCGGCCTATGCCGATGCCTGCGAGGTGATGACCTGCAACATGATGACCGAGGACGCCCAGGCCGGGATCGACGCCTTCGTCGCCAAGCGGCCGCTGCCGCGGTGGACGGGGCGATGATCCGGGCCCCGGAGCCATTGCACTACGACGACGCCCTGGTGCGGCGGATCCTCCGCGAGTCGCGCGCCATCGCCATGGTCGGCGCCTCGCCGAGCTGGATCCGGCCCTCCAACTTCGCGATGAAGTACCTCAAGGGCAAAGGCTTCCGCGTGATCCCCGTCAACCCCGCCGCCGCCGGCGGGGAGATCCTGGGCGAGCGGGTGCACGCCCGCTTGGCCGACGTGCCGCCGCCGGTCGAGGTGGTCGACATCTTCCGCTCGTCCGCGGCCGCCGCCGCGATCGTCGAGGACGCGATCGGCCTCAAGGACGCGCTCGGGCTGAGAACGGTGTGGATGCAGCTCGGCGTCCGCAACGACGAGGCCGCGCGGCTCGCCGAGGCCGCCGGGCTCACCGTGATCATGGACCGCTGCATCAAGATCGAGTACGGCCGCCTGTTCGGCGAGCTCGGCTGGCAGGGGGTCAACTCCGGCATCATCTCTGCCAGGCGGCCGAGGCTCTGCCGGTGAGGGACGACGATCGCACCCGCCCCGACGGCCCCTACGCCTTCGGCTTCGACACTCGGGCGATCCACGCCGGCGCCCGCCCCGATCCGCTGACCGGCGCCCGCTCGACGCCGATCTACCAGACCACCGCCTACGTCTTCGAGAGCGTCGACCACGCCGCCGACCTGTTCAACCTGCAGACCTTCGGTTTCATCTATTCCAGGCTGACCAACCCCACGGTCGCCGTGCTCGAGGAGCGGATCGCCAACCTCGAGGGTGGCCGCGCCTCGGTTTGCGCCGCCTCGGGCCACGCCGCCCAGTTCCTCGCCTTCTTCACCCTGCTCGAGCCGGGGGACGAGTTCGTCGCCTCGCGCTGCCTCTACGGCGGCTCGATCACCCAATTCGCGCTCTCGTTCAGGAAGCTCGGCTGGACCTGCCACTTCGTCGACCCGCACGAGCCCGAGAGCTTCCGCCAGGCCCTCACCCCCCGCTGCAAGGCGATCTTCGTCGAGCAGCTCGCCAACCCCGGCGGCGTCGTCGTCGACCTCGAGCCGGTGGCGGAGATCGCCCATGCCGCCGGCATCCCGCTGATCGTCGACAACACCATGTGCACGCCCTATCTGTTCCGTCCGTTCGAATGGGGCGCCGACCTCGTCGTGCATTCGACCACCAAGTTCCTCTCCGGCCACGGCCACGCCATGGGCGGTGCCCTGGTCGAGTCCGGGCGCTTCGACTGGGGACGGACCGACAGGTTTCCGGGCATGACCAAGCCGGAGCCGGCCTACCACGGCCTCGTCTTCCACGAGACGTTCGGCGATTTCGGCTTCACCACCAAGGCGCGCGCGGTGGCGCTCCGCGACTTCGGGCCGGCGATGGCGCCGGCCAACGCCTTCTACACGCTCACCGGCATCGAGACGCTGGCGCTCCGCATGCAGCGCCACGTCGAGAACGCGCTCGCCGTCGCCGAGTTCCTCGCCGCCCACCCCGCCGTCGCCTGGGTGTCGCATGCCGGCCTGAAGACGAGCCGCTATCACGCGCTCGCCAGGAAGTACCTGCCGAAGGGTTGCGGGCCGGTGTTCACCTTCGGCCTCAAGGGCGGGTTCGAGGCCGGGGTCCGCCTCGTCGAGACGGTCGAGCTGTTCTCCCACCTCGCCAACCTCGGCGACACCCGGTCGCTGATCATCCATCCGGCCTCGACCACCCACCGTCAGCTCACCCCGGACCAGCAGATCGCCGCCGGCGCCGGCCCCGACACCATCCGCGTCTCGGTCGGCCTCGAGAGTGCCGACGACCTGATCCGCGACCTCGACCGGGCCCTCGCCGCCGCCTGAGCCGGCCGGCGGCAGGACTCGGGGCCGGGAAGGGCTCCGGCCGCACCGCGGCGGCGTCAGCGGAGGAGGCGGATCAGGCTCGAGGTGTCCCAGCGGCCGCCGCCGTGGCGCTGCACGTCGGCATAGAACTGGTCGACGAGGGCCGCGACCGGCAGCAGCGCGCCGTTGGTCCGGGCCTCGTCGAGGCAGATGGCGAGGTCCTTGCGCATCCAGTCGACGGCGAACCCGAAGTCGAAGCGGTCGTCCAGCATGGTCATCGCCCGGTTGTCCATCTGCCACGACTGGGCGGCTCCCTGGGCGATGACCTCGACCACCTGCCTGGCATCGAGGCCGGCGCGAACGGCGAACGCCAGCGCCTCGGCGAGGCCCTGCAGGAGGCCGGCGATGCTGATCTGGTTGACCATCTTGGTGAGCTGGCCGGCGCCCGCGGGCCCCATCAGCGTGACCGCGCGGGCGAACGCGGCGATCACCGGCCGGGCGCGCTCGAAGGCCGCCTCGTCGCCGCCGACCATCACCGTCAGCCGGCCGCCCTCGGCGCCGGCCTGGCCGCCGGAGACCGGGGCGTCGAGGACCGCGAGCCCCCGCTCGGCGCCCAGCGCAGCGAGCTCGCGGGCGATCCTGGCCGACGCCGTGGTGTGGTCGACCAGCACCGCTCCCGCCCGCATCCCGGCGTAGGCGCCGGTCTCGCCGAGGACGACGCTCCTCAAGTCGTCGTCGTTGCCGACGCAGCTGAAGACGAACTCGGCGTCCGCCGCCGCCCCGGCCGGCGTCGCCGCCAGCCGGCCCCCGTGCGCGGCGACCCAGGCCTCGGCCTTGGCGCGCGTGCGGTTGTAGACCGTGACCTGGTGGCCGGCCTTCGCCAGATGCCCGGCCATGGGATAGCCCATGACGCCCAAGCCGATGAACGCGGTGCGTGCACTCGCCATCTCTCCTCCTCCGTCTTCTCCCCTCGCCGCCGTCCCCGGCTCAGGCGACGAAGTCGCTGTCGGCGGCGCTCTCGAACACGGCTTCCAGCGCCCGCCACGAGGCCGCGTCCGGGGCGATCAGCAGCGTCGCCTCGAGGATCCGGGGCTCGGGCCGGTAGGGCGTGCGGGTCCCGGTCAACAGGCTGAAGCCGCCCGCCTCGGCGTGGATCAGCACGCCGGCGGCATGGTCCCAGGGCTTGAGCCGCGCATAGCGGGCGAAGTCGAGGCTGCCACGGCCGAGATCCATGTAGTCGCGGCCGGTGGACCCCGAGCGGACGATCGCCGCCGGACGCGGGCCGGCGTCCGCCCGCCGCCGGTCCTTAAGGCTTCGCTCCAGGCGGAAGCCCAAGGACCCCCGCATCTCGGCGACCAGTCTCGGCGGCGAGACGCTGATCCGCTCCTCGGCTCCGTCACGGCAGGTGAGGTACGCGCCCCGATCCCGCACCGCCCACGCCACCTCGCCCGCCAGCGGATCGAGGATCCAGCCGGCCACGGTCTCGCCGCCCTGGCAGTAGGCGCAGATGACCGCGAACGGGGCCGTGCCGTGGGCGAAGTTGTGGGTGCCGTCGACGGGGTCGATCAGCCACACCGGCCGGGCGCCGGCGAGCGCCCGGAGCCGCGACGGATCCGTCTCCGCCGCCTCCTCGCCGACGACGACGCTTTCGGGCGAGAGCCGGGTCAGCGCCTCACCCAGGCGGCGCTCCGCCTCGATGTCCGCGGTCGTCACCAGATCGGACGGCCGCGACTTGGCGGCAACGTCGCCGGCGCCGAGGCGGCGGAAGCGGGGCAGGATCTCGGCGTCCGCCACTTCCCTGAGGATTCCGATGACCCTGCCGACGTCGGGAACCATGGCCTCCGTTTTCTCCGAAACCGCGGGCCGACGGAAGGGAAAACTCGGCCCCGCCCCCGCTCAGGGTGCCGTCCGCCGCCGCCGGCGGGCTCCGCCGCCCGTCGGTAGGCGCTGGGCGAAGCGGCTTGCATGGACGGGCAGGAGCCGCACCCGGACGTGGACGCCGTCCTCCCGGTCCTCGCGCTCGAGGACCTGGCCGTGCTCGTAGAGCCAGGAGAGCGATGCCCCGTCGTCGCGGGCGAGCGCCACCTCGACCACCGTCGTCTGGGCGGCGAGGTGGGCATCGAGGGCCTGCACCAGCGCCTCGCACCCCTCGCCGGTCCTGGCCGACAGCAGCACCGCCGGACGGTCGGCGCGTCCGGCGCGGTTGGCGAGGTGCAGGCGGGCCTCGGGCGGAAGCAGATCGATCTTGTTGAGCGCCTCGACGAGGTCGTGCTCGATCGCGGCGGCGAGGCCGAGTTCGGCGAGGACGCCGAGCACGTCCGCCTTCTGCGCCTCGGTCTCGGGATGGGAGGCGTCGCGGACGTGGACGATGACGTCGGCCTCGACCACCTCCTCGAGGGTCGCGTGGAAGGCCTCGACCAGCTCGTGCGGCAGGTCGGAGATGAAGCCGACGGTGTCCGACAGGATCGCCGTCCGCCCCGACGGCAGCTTCAGGCTGCGCATCGTCGGGTCGAGGGTGGCGAACAGCTGGTCGCGGACGGTGACGCTGGCGGCGGTCAGCCGGTTGAACAGCGTCGACTTGCCGGCGTTGGTGTAGCCGACCAGCGCGACGACCGGCAGCGGCACCCGGCGCCGGGCGCGGCGGTGCAGCGCGCGCGTGCGCTTGACCGCCTTGAGGTCGCGCTCGAGCCGGGCGATGCGGTCGCCGATCAGCCGGCGGTCGGACTCCAGCTGGGATTCGCCGGGACCGCCGAGAAAGCCGAAGCCGCCGCGCTGGCGCTCCAGGTGGGTCCAGCTGCGCACCAGCCGGCTCCGCTGGTAGGTGAGCGCAGCGAGCTCCACCTGCAGCCGGCCTTCCGCCGTCCGCGCCCGCTCGCCGAAGATCTCGAGGATGATGCCGGTCCGGTCGATGACCTTGCACCGCCAAGCCCGCTCCAGGTTGCGCTGCTGCACCGGTGTGAGGTGGCCGTTGACGACGGCGACGGCGACGGCGATGCCGCCGGTCTCGGCCGCGCCGCCGATGATGGCGGTCATGCGCTCGACCGTGCCGGATCCGAACAGCGTCGCCGGGCGGACCTTGGCCACGGTGACGACCTCGGCATGGGCGACCTCGAGGCCGATGGCTTCGGCAAGGCCGACGGTCTCGGCGAGACGCGCCTCAGGAGTCCGCGCCTCGCCGCCGTCGCCCGAGGTGAGGCGCGGGTGCAGAACCAGGCACCGGCCGGTTCGCTGCGTGATCGTGGTGCGCGTGCCCAAGGCCGGCCGACCGCGCTTCAGGCCTCGATCACCGCCTCCTTCTCGGGCTCGAACAGCTGCACCGGCACCGACGGCATCACCGTCGAGATGGCGTGCTTGTAGACGAGCTGGGTATGCCCGTCGCGGCGCAGCAGCAGCGAGAACTGATCAAACCAAGGAACGATCCCCTGGAGCTTCACGCCGTTGACCAGAAAGACGGTCACGGGTGTCTTGTTCTTCCGGATGTGATTGAGAAAAACGTCCTGCACGTTCTGTGGCTTTTCTGAGGACATACTTGCCATCCCTCTTGCTTATGATCGGCTCCGGTCCTCCGCGAGACCCCTGCACCTGCCGCCTCTCAGCCGTCCGTCACCGCTTCGTTCCCGAGACAGCCGATCGCGAGACCCGCGCGCGCGAACCCCTAAGGTCGTTCTTGCGAGAAGCTTATAGGTTCTTCACCAACTTTAAAAGCGCCATACAGTTGGGCACGTGCACGGCCGGCGGATGGGTGGAAAACTCCGCCGGGCGAGGCTCTTCTTCGCGCACCAGCACCGGAACGCAGCCCGCGAGGGTCGCGCATTCGAGGTCGATGTCGGCGTCGCCGGCGAACCACACCCGGCGCCCGCGATCGATGCCGCTGCCGGCCAGCGCCAGGTCCACCGGTGCCACCGCGGGCTTGTCCTGGCCGGCGTCGAAGGCGCCGACGATTCGGCCGAAGAAGCGCTCCCAGCCGAGATGCTCGGCCTCCGAGCGGAGATAATCGCCCTTCTTGTTGCTGACGACGGCAAGGTAGAAGCCGGCCCGGTTGAGCTCGGACAAGAGCTTGGCGGCGCCGGGAAGTGGCGTCAGCGTCTCCTTGTGGCGGGCGGCGAAGCGGGCGTAGAAGACCTCGCCCGCCTCGCGCCAGCGGTCGCCGAACAGGGCCGGATAGCTGTCGCGCATCGATCCCCGCACCCGCCGCTTGGTCTCCTCGAGCGACCATTGCGTCATGCCGAAGTGGCGGAAGACGTGGTTCTGCGCGTCCTGGATCGACACCCAGCTGTCGATCAGCGTGTTGTCCCAGTCGAAGATGATGGCGCTCGGTCGGCTGAGGCGCGCCTCCGCTCTCGTCATGCGCGCCCTCCCCTCGCTGCACGGCCGCCGTCGATGCGGCGGAGGACGAGATCGAACAGGCGACCGGTGATTGGGCCGGCGGTGCCGTCCCCGACCACGCGATCGTCGATCCGCACCACCGGCCTGATCAGCGACGTCGTGCTGGTCAGGAACGCCTCCGCGGCCGATCTCGCCTCGTCGACGCCGAACGGGCGTTCCTCGAGCGGGATGCCCTGCTCCCTGGCCAGCGCGACGACGGCCCGACGGGTGATGCCGTCGAGAATGGCGTGGTCGGCCCGACGAGTGACGAGCCCGCCCGAGCGGGTGACGATCCAGGCGTTGGACGCGGTACCCTCGCTGACCATGCCGTCGGCATCGACCAGCCAGGCCTCAAAGGCGCCGGCGTCGACGGCCTCCTGGCGTCCCAGCACGTTGGCGAGAAGCGCGGTCGACTTGATGTCGGCGCGTTTCCAGCGCAGGTCGGCGACGGTGATGACGCTGACGCCCTTCAAGTGGGCGTCACGCTCGATGGCTCTCAGCGGTCGCACGGTCATCACCAGCGAGACGGCGACACCGTTCGGCGGAAAAGCGTGGTTGCGCGGGGCCACACCCCGCGTCACCTGCAGGTAGAGGGCGGCCCGCCCGGTGATGCGGTTTCGCCGGACCAGCTCGCGCATCACCGCCTGCAGCGCCGCCCGGCTCATCGGCCGCTGCATGCGGATCGCGGCGAGCGAACGGTCGAGGCGATCGAGGTGCTCCCGCTCGTCGACCAGTCGGCCGCCGTCGACGGCGATCACCTCGTAGACCGAGTCCGCGAACTGCAGGCCGCGATCCTCGACGTGGACGGCGGCAGCCGCGTAGGGCAGGTAGCGCCCGTTGACGTAGATGGTCCGACTCATCCGTGGCCGCCGCCGTCAGAAGTATTCCAGCCGCACCGAGAACAGCTTCTCGACCCGGCGCACGTGCTCGGGCGCCGCGAACAGCACCACCCGGTCGTTCGACTGGATCACGGTCTTGCCCCGCGGCATGATCACCTGGCCGTCGCGGACGATGGCCCCGACCATCACACCATCCGGAAGCCTGGTTTCCTTGAGCGGCACGCCGACGAGACCGGACGTCTCCAGCGCCTCGGCCTCGATCAGCTCGCCGAACCCCTCCCTCAGGGTGTGGACGGAATGGATGCGGCCGCGGCGGACGTGCTGGAGGATGGAGGAGACGGTGATGTTGCGGGGGCTGACGATGACGTCGATGCCAAGCGACGAGATCAGCGGCTCATACGCTCCCTTGTTGAGCAGCGTGATCGCGCGTCGCGCGCCGTAGCGCTTGGCCAGCATCGAGGACAGGATGTTGGCCTCGTCGTCATCGGTGACGGCGACGACGGTGTCGGTCATGTCGACATTGGCCTCCTCGAGGATCTCCGGATCGAGCACGTCGCCGTGCAGGACCACGGTGCGGCCAAGCATGCTGGCGACAACGGCAGCCCGCTCCGCGTTGCTTTCGACGATCTTGGCGTTGATCCAGGGATAGTCGCGCTCGATGTGCTGCGCGAGAAGCAGAGCGATGTTGCCGCCGCCGCAGATGAGGAGCCGGCGCGCTTCCGGCTCCTCATGGCCGAAGGCGGCCATGGCGCGCGCCACCTGCTCGGTCTCGACGACGAAGTAGACGTCGTCACCGACCGCCATCTCGTCGTCGCCGGAGACGTGCACCGGCTGGTCGTTCCTCACCAGGCCGACGACCACCAGGTTGAGATCCGGGAACAGCTGGGCGAGCTGCCGGATCGGCGTGTTCACCACCGGGCAGTTCTTCTCGCAGCGCACGCCGAGCAGTCGGACCTTGTCGTCGACCAGCGGAATCATCTCGAACGCCCCCGGCACCTTCAGCCGACGGGTCACGGCGTTCGCCACCTCGATCTCGGGCGAGATGATGACGTCGATCGGCAGATGATCGCGGGCGAACAGGCTCGACCATTCCGGCGCCAGATAGCTCTGGCTGCGGATGCGCGCGATGCGGGTCGGCACGCCGAACAGCGAGTGCGCGACCTGGCAGGCGACCATGTTCACCTCGTCCGTCTGGGTGACGGCGATCAGCATGTCGGCATCGTCGGCGCCCGCACGCTTGAGCACGTCCGGCCGCGAGCCGTGGCCGACGACGCCCTGGGCGTCGAGGTTGTCGTTGACACGGCGAACCAGCTCGGGAGACCGGTCGATGACGGTCACCGCATTGTTCTCCAGCGCGAGGTGGCGGGCGATCGTATAGCCGACCTGACCGGCGCCGCAGATGATGATGTTCATGGCCGGAGTGATCCTCGTCGCTCTACCATCGCGCGCGGAGAGGCCGGGCGCACCGCTAGGCGCCCGGACCGCGGTTCTTGTCTTCGGCCTGGATCCCCAGGGATTTCAACTTGCGATGCAGCGCCGAGCGTTCCATGCCGACAAACGCCGCGGTTCGCGAGATGTTGCCGCCGAAGCGCGTCACCTGCGCCAGCAGATACTCCCGCTCGAAGATCTCGCGCGCGTCGCGCAGGGGAAGCCCCATGATCTCGACGCTCTGGTCCGGGCGGCGGGTGGCGGCGAAGTGCGCCTCCAGCTCCGACGGCAGCATGTCCGCGCGGATCGGCTCGTCGGGCTGGCCCGGCGCCATGATCAGCAGGCGCTCGACGATGTTGCGCAGCTCGCGCACGTTGCCGGGCCAGTCGTGAGCCTGCAGCGCGGCCATGGCATCGTCGCTGAACGGACGTGATCGGTGCCCAGAGGACTCGGCGGCCCTCTGCATGAACTCGTTGACCAGCAACGGAATGTCGTCGCGGCGCTCCTTGAGGCTCGGCACCCGCAGGGGCACGACGCTCAACCGATAGAACAGGTCCTCGCGAAAACGCCCGGCGCGGATCTCATCGGCGAGGTCCCGGGTCGTGCCGGCAATCACTCGGACGTCGACCTCGACCCGCGTCCGCCCGCCGACGCGATGGAACACCTGCTCTTGCAGCACGCGGACGATCTTGCCCTGGGTCTCGAGGGGCATGTCGGCGACCTCGTCCAGGAACAAGGTGCCGTTGTGCGCGGTCTCGAAGGTTCCGGTCTTGCGCATGCCATCGTCGTCCTCCCCGGGGCTCTCGACCCCGAACAGCTCGACCTCGACCCGGTCGGGGGCCATCGATGCGCAGCTGAGAACGACGAACGGCCCGTCCCCCCGCGGCGAGCGCGCGTGGATCATCCGGGCGACGACCTCCTTGCCCGACCCCGGCGGTCCGGAAACGAGAACGCGGCTGTTGGTTGGCGCCACCTTCTCGATCGCCTGCCGGAGCTGGGCGATCACCGTCGATCGGCCGATCAGCTCGACGGCGGCGCCGGCCCGAGCACGCAGCTCTTCGTTCTCCCGTCGCAATCGCGCCGCCTCGATCGCGCGTTGGATGGCCAGGATCAGGCGGTCGGCCTTGAACGGCTTCTCGATGAAGTCGTACGCGCCGAGCTTGATGGCCTGCACGGCCGTCTCGACGGTGCCGTGGCCGCTCATGATGACGACGGGAAGGCCGGGGTGCCGATCCTTCATGACCTCGAGCAGCGCGATGCCGTCGAGGCGGCTTCCCTGCAGCCAGATATCGAGGAGGACCAGGCTGGGCCGGCGTGCCGCCACCGCGGCGAGCGCGGCGTCGCTGTTCTGGGCGTCGCGCGACGCGTAGCCCTCGTCCTCGAGGATTCCCGACACCAGCGTGCAGATGTCGACCTCGTCGTCGACGATGAGGATGTCCTCGGCCTTGATGCGCTTACCGGATGCCATCGCCTACCCGTCGCTTCCGCTTGCTGGGCCTCACGCCGCGCCGCCGGCCGCGGCCGTCGCGTGCGCGTCCGAGGCCTTTCCGCGATCGGAAGCCGGCTCGCCGTCTCTGGCGTGGAAGACCATGCTCACGCGCGCCCCCCCTCCTTCGCGATCCCCGAGAATAAGCTCGGCGTTGTGATCTTCGATGATTTTCCTCACGATCGCCAGTCCCAGCCCGGTTCCTTTTGGCCTCGTGGTGACGTAGGGGTCGGTCAGCTTGTCCCGGTCCGCCTCGGGAAAGCCGCTGCCGTTGTCCTCGACGACGATGCGCACCGCTTCCCCGGGGACGCCAATGCCATCGCGTTCGACGCGGACCCAGATGTGGCCGCCATCGAAGGCGGCATCCCGGCCGTCGAGGATCGCCTCGGAGGCGTTCTTCAGGATGTTCGTCAACGCCTGCGAGATCTGGCGGGCGTCGCAGGTGAGGAGAACGTCGTCCTCCGGCAGGGCGACCTCGAACCTGATGCGGGGGCTGCGGTTGCGTTCCAGAAACACCGCCTGCTGGACCATCGCGCGCAGGTTCTCCGGCTTGAGGTCCGGCCGCGGCATGCGCGCGAACGCGGAGAATTCGTCGACCAGGTTGCGAATGTCCTCGACCCGCCGGACGATGGTGTCGGTGCAGGCCGCGAAAGTCTCGCGATCGGAGCGGACGTCCTTCAGATACTTCCGTCGCAGCCGCTCCGCCGCCAGCTGGATGGGCGTCAGCGGGTTCTTGATCTCGTGGGCGATGCGCCGTGCAACATCCGCCCAGGCCGCCGTCCGTTGCGCGGCGACCAGCGCGGTGATGTCGTCGAGGGTCAGCACGTATCCGACCACCTCGCCCCTCACGCTCTCCGCGGCGATGCGGGCGACCAGCGTGCGCGGACGGCCGTCCCTGACGATGGTGACCTCCGCCTGCCATGGCTGGTCCGGGTGACGAAGGGCCTGGTCGAGGAGCGGCGCCGTCTCCGGTGCGATGTCCTGAAGCGCGGTGCCGATGGCGGCCTCGAGGTTCGCTTCGAGAAGCTCGGAGGCCGAACGATTGGGAAGGTTGATCAGCCCCGTCCGGTCCAGCCCGATGACCCCGGCAGAGACGCCGCTCAAGACGGTCTCGGTGAACCGCCGCCGTTCGTCGAGCTGGCGGTTGGCGATGATCAGGCTTTCCCTCTGGTTCTCGAGTTGGCTTGCCATGCGGTTGAACGCCGCGCTCAGCGTGTCGATCTCCTCCACCGAATGGGACGGGTCGACCCTGGCGGTGAGATCGCCCTTGCGGACCCGCTCGGCGGCGGTGATCAGGCGGCTGACCGGCTTGGAGATCTGCGTCGCCAGGGTGAGGCCGGTCCACACCGCCGCCATCAGCAGCAGCAGGGCGACGACGATGAAGATCAGCACGAACGTGATCAGGATGCCCTGTCGGCGCTCCTTCAGTCTCTGGTACTGCGCGACGGCGCTCTCCGTGCGCTCGATGTTCTCCAGCACGGGGGGGTCGATGAAGCGGCCGACGAGAAGGAACGCGTCGACGAATCGGTTGAGCTTGACGGCCGCCCGGACGCGGTTGCTGTTTTCGTCGGCAAGCACCGCGATCTGACCTCGCTTGGCCGCCTCGATGGTTTCCGCGGGCACGAGATCGAGCTCGAGCGTCAGGCTGAGAGGGGTGCGGGCCAGGACCCTGCCGTTGCTGTCGACAACGAGCGCCTCGGGCATGGAGCGGAGATAGGCCTGCATGGTCAGCCTGTGGCTGAACAGCTGCGCATTGTTCATCAGGATCGGCGCGTCCTGATCGAGGTCGCTGGCCATCGCGAACGCCTCGGCCCGGATGCTTTGACGATGCTCCTCCAGGTAGGCCTTGGCAATCGCAGCCGAGGCGTCGACGGCGGTGCGGACTCGTTCACTGAACCAGGACTGGATGCCGAAATCGAGGAACAGCGCCGAGAACACCGCGACCAGGATCGCCGGGGTGACGGCGACCACGCTGAACATCAGGACCATGCGGACGTGCAGCCCCGAGCCCGCGAGCCCGCGCCGTCTCTCCGCCCACAGGCGCACGAGCCTCTGGGTGACGACCGCGCCCAAGAGGAGGAGCAGCGCCCCGTCCAGCACCAGAAGGTAGAGAACGGTGTCGGGATCCGGTCCGGTCTGCGCCGTCCCAGTCCATGTCATCACGGTGGCCACGCCGGCGATCACCGAGGCGATCATCAGGGCCAAAGCCAGCTTGCCAGCGAGACCGAAGCCCTGGGCCCACGTTCGCCACCGTTCGAGCGCCTGGCGGGAGCGCGCGGGTGCCACGGCGGAGGTCATTTGCCGCCCCCTCGGACCACGGGGATGTTCAGCTCGCGGATCTTCTTCCGCAGCGTGTTCCGGTTGAGGCCGAGCACCTCCGCCGCCCGGATCTGGTTGCCGCGCGTCGCCTCCAGCGTCAGCGAGATCAGCGGCCGCTCGATCTCGCGCAGCACCCGGTCGTACAGCCCGGGGGACGGCAGCGCGCCGCCGTGGGCCCTGAAGTAGGCCCTGACGTGC
The DNA here is from genome assembly GCA_964420325.1 of uncultured Rhodospirillaceae bacterium. Lineage (GTDB taxonomy): Bacteria > Pseudomonadota > Alphaproteobacteria > Rhodospirillales > Defluviicoccaceae > CAYQSU01. The sequence continues at coordinate 14,541 of CAYQSU010000043.1, forward strand.
CGTTCGACGGAATGGCCAAGGCCGTCGCCCTCGGCCTCCGCCGGCGGCGGCGAGGTGTCGGCCAGCTCGGCCTCGACGATGTCGACGCCGATCACCTCCTCCGAGTACAACGCGGCCAGCCGCCGCACCAGATTCTCGAGTTCGCGCACGTTTCCCGGCCACCGATGCGCCTTCAGCCGGTCCATGGCGGCGTTGTCCAGAGCCTTGGCGGGCAGCCCCTCTTCGCTGGCCCGGGTCATGAAGTGGCGGAAGAGCTCGGGCACGTCCGAGGGCCGCTCGCGCAGCGGCGGAACCCGGATCGGCACCACGTTCAGGCGAAAGAACAGGTCCTCCCTGAACAGTCCCTGGCGGATCAGGACGCCGAGGTCGCGGTGGGTGGCGGCGATGATGCGTACGTTGGCGCGGATCGGCGTTCGCCCGCCGACGCTCGTGTACTCGCCCCCCTGGAGGACACGGAGAAGCCGGGTCTGCGCCTCCGGCGGCATGTCTCCGATCTCGTCGAGAAACAGCGTGCCGCCCTCGGCCTGCTCGAAGCGGCCGGCGCTGCGATGGGTCGCCCCGGTGAACGAGCCCTTCTCATGCCCGAAGAGCTCGCTCTCGATCAGCTCGCGGGGGATGGCGGCCATGTTCACCGCCACAAACGGCCCGTCCCGGCGTTTGCCGTACATGTGCAGGGCGCGGGCAACGAGCTCCTTGCCGGTGCCGGACTCGCCGATGATCAGCACCGTCAGGTCGGTTCCCATCAGCCGGGCGAGGGTTCGATAGATCTCCTGCATCGCCGACGACCGGCCGATGATCGGCAGCTGCTCCTCCTGCTGATCGCCACCGGCCTTCGTCTCGGCTGAGGCGCTCGACTTGACCGGCTCGAGAGCGCGCCGCACGACGCCGACGAGATCGTTCAGATCGAACGGCTTCGGCAGGTATTCGAAGGCGCCGCGTTCGGTCGCCTTGACCGCGGTGATCAGGGTGTTCTGCGCGCTCATCACGATGACGCGGAGCTCGGGACGCAGCTTGCGGATCCGCGGGATCAGATCGAGGCCGTTCTCGTCCGGCATCAGCACGTCGGTGATGACGACGTCGCCCTGGCCGTCGCTGATCCAACTCCACAGCGTCGAGGCGTTGCCGGTGACGCGCACCCCGAAGCCGGCGCGCTCCAGCGCATGGCCGACGACCGTCCGGATCCCCGGATCGTCGTCCGCGACGAGAACCGTGGCCGCCGTCATCCCTGGTCCTCGCTCGCCGGAAAGACGGGCAGCATGACCCGGAAGACGGTCCGCTTCGGCTGGCTCTCGAACTCGATGACGCCGCCGTGGTCGCCGATGATCTTGGCGACGAGCGCCAGACCGAGGCCGTTTCCCTTCGGCTTCGAGGTGACGAACGGCTCGAACATGTGGTCCTTGAGATGGTCCGGAACGCCTTCGCCGTTGTCCTGGACGCTGATCATCAGCGGCAGATGCACGCGCGATTGGCTGCCCGGGACGGCGAACCGCACGCCGTGCCAGTAGGCCGTCGTCAGGACCAGCTCTCCGCCCTGCTCCGGCACCGCCTCCGCCGCATTCTTCACGAGATTGAGGAACACCTGCATCAGCTGATCGCGGTTGCCGTAGACCGGGGGCAGCGAAGGGTCGTAGCGCTCGACGATCCTGAGATGGCGACCGAAGCTGTTCTCGGCGAGCAGCTTCACGCGGTTCAGCACCTCGTGGATGTTGACCGCCTCGCGTTGCAGCGGGCTGCCCTCGGAGAACACCTCCATGCGATCGACGAGCGCGCAGACGCGGTCCGCCTCGTCCCTGATCAGCCAGGTGAGCGCCCGGTCGTCGGGGGAGACGCTCTGCTCGAGAAGCTGCGCGGCGCCGCGGATGCCGGCCAGCGGGTTCTTCACCTCGTGGGCGAGCATCGCCGCCAGCGCGCTCACCGAGCGCGCGGCTCCGCGATGGGAGAGCTGCCGCTCGATCTTGGCGGCGATGGACCGCTCCTGAAGCGAGATCGCGATCGCGTCGGGTCGATCCGGCAGCGGCGCCGCGCGAACGTTGACGTCGTGGCGGCCGATCCGCGGGCTCGCAAGGGTGAGGTTGTACTCGGCGACGGGATGTCCGCCGCTCCGCGCCTGGCCGATCACCGCGAACAAGGGGCTGTCCTTCGGCACGAGCTGGTCGAGCCTCTCGCCGCTGAGATGGGCGGCGCTGCCGCAGAAGAACTGCTCTCCCGCGCCATTGAGATAGAGGATGGCGTCATCGGCGTCGACCACGACGATCGCCGTCGGCAGGGCGTTGAGGACGGCGTCGGCATCGACCCCAACCGGTCGCGGCCTGTGGTCGAGCTTGAGCACCTTGTCGCGCACCTTGCCCCGCGTCCTAGGCCGCCCTGCGGTCGACCAGCGGCTCGTAGAAGTCACGGATCATCGCCCGCACCGCGGCGGGATCCGTCTCCGCCGTGATCCGGTCGCGGAACCGCGCCGAGCCGGGCAGGCCCTTGCAGTACCAGAGAACGTGCTTGCGGGCCGCACGCACTCCCGCCTCCTCGCCGTAGTGGTCCAGCATCGCCCGATAGTGCTCGAGCAAGGTCGCCATCTGCACGGCCAGAGGCGGATCCGGCTGCCGTCGTCGCGTCCGCAGGAACTCCGCGATTCGGTGCAGCAGCCAGGGTCTGCCGCACGCGCCGCGGCCGATCATCACCCCGTCGGCGCCGGACTGCTCGATGAGGGAGAGCGCCTCGTCCTCGCTCGTCACGTCGCCGTTGCCGATCACCGGCACGCTCACCACCGCCTTGACGCGGCCGATGAACCGCCAGTCGGCGCGACCGCCATAAAACTGCTGGCGCGTCCGGCCGTGCACGGTGATCGCCTTGACGCCGCAGTCCTCGGCGATCCGCGCGAGTTCAGGCGCGTTGCGGCTGCCCTCGTCCCAGCCGGTCCGCATCTTCACTGTCACCGGCACGTCGACGGCGCGCACGACCGCCGCGAGAATGCGTGACGCCAGCCCTTGTTCGCGCATCAGTGCGGCGCCGGCATCGCCGTTGACGACCTTCTTCACCGGGCACCCCATGTTGATGTCGATGATCTCCGCGCCGAGATCGCGACAGACCTTCGCCGCCTCGGCCATCACCTCCGGCTCGCAGCCCGCCAACTGGATCGCCGTCGGCTGTTCCTCCGCGGAGGCCGCCGAGCGTCGGAGGCTCTTCCGCGAGGCGTGGATCACCGCCCGGCTGGCGATCATCTCCGAGACCACGAGACCGGCACCGAACCGCTTGACGGTGCGGCGAAACGGCAGGTCGGTCACGCCCGACATGGGGGCGAGCACGACGGGAGCCTGCAGTTGAATGCCTCCGATGGCGAGCGGCGGAAGGATGTCTTGCGACATGGTGCCAATTAGATAGGCAGAATGCGCCGAATTCAAGGATCTGCCATTGCCCCGGGCAAACGTCCGGCGGACGCTCTCACGCCATCAGCACGTCGGTGACGAACTTCACGCCGGGGTAGCCCAGCGTCAATAGGAGGTAGCCGAGCAGGACGAAGCGCGCGGCGCGGCGCCCCCGGGTCCCACGCTGGAAATGGGCGAGAAGCAGCGCACCGAGGACGACGAAGGCGGCGATCGTCAGCACCGTCTTGTGGTCGAAGACGATCAGCCGGCCGGTCTCCCGGTAGAGAAGCGCGGTGCCGGTGGCGAGCCCGAGGGCGAGCACGCCCTCGCCCAGCATCAGGAGCCTCAGCACCAGTGACTCGCAGTCGGCGACCGACGGCAGACTTCGCGAGAGCGCCGTCGGCCGGCGGCGCTTCAGGGCGCTCTCCTGCACGAAGGCGGCCAGAGCGGCGACGGCGGCAAGCGTCACAAGGGCGTACGTCGCCACCGAAAAGGTGATGTGGACGCCGATCCATCCGACCTCGTCCGCGTCGGCGACCAGCGGAAGGCCCGGGGCCTCCTGCCAGATCGTCGCGAGGATGCCGAGAACCAGCATGTAGGTGGCGACAAGGGGTGTGAGCCGCCACGCCTCCGGGCTGAGCGCCGCGACCAGGACATAGAAGGCGAGCGTGACGGCGATCGTCAGCCACAGCGCCGGCGCGAGGCCGGTCTCCCAGGGGCCCGACAACTGCACGGCGACGCGGACGACGGCGGCCGTCACCGCGATGCCCAGCGCCGCCCAGAACAGACCGTCCCGCGCCGGTGGACGGCGGAGAGCCTGGACCGCCGCGGGCACCATCGCCAACAGGGCGGAGAGGTTGAGGAGGGCGTTTTCCATCGTCGGGTTCCGGGTTGGCCGGGCGTGCCGGCCGGGGAGTAGTCGCACACCTTCGCGCGTGACGTTTCCCTTGGCAAGGGGCGAGCCCGCTTCTAGCCTCGCGGTCGCTTCCCTGCTTCGACGGACGTGCGAGATGACCGATCGACCTGGGTGCGTCGCGCTGGTGGTCGCCGGCGGCAGAGGCGACCGATTTGGCGGCGAGGTGCCGAAGCAGTACCGCCGTGTTGCGGGCGCGGCGCTGCTCCGGTGGGCGGTGCTCCCGTTCCTCGATCACCGCGACGTCGACGCGGTTCGCGTCGTCCTGCGCCCCGAAGACCGCGACCTCTATGCCGAGGCCACCGCTGGCCTCGACCTGCTCGAGCCGGTACCGGGAGGGGCAACGCGGCAGCAGTCGGTGCTGCGGGGCCTCGAAAGCCTCGCCGATCTGGCGCCGGCGACCGTCCTCATCCACGACGCCGCTCGACCGTTCGTCACCGGGGAGATCATCTCCCGGGTTCTCGCCGCGCTTTCGGCCCACGCCGGAGCGGTCGCCGCCGTTCCCGTCCGCGATACGCTGAAACAGGCCCGCGGCGAGGACGGCGGCACGGTCTCCGCAACCGTCGATCGCCGCCGCCTGTGGCGGGCGCAGACCCCCCAGGGCTTCCGCTTCCCGGCCATCCTTGCCGCGCACCGGTCGGCGGCGCGCGAGGATCTCACCGACGACGCGGCCGTCGCCGAGCGGGCGGGCCTCGACGTTGCCCTGGCCACCGGCAGCGAGGACAACTTCAAGATCACGACGGAGGACGATCTTCTTCGGGCGGAGCGGCTGGTGATGGCCGATGCGGAGGTCCGGACCGGTCTCGGCTTCGATGTCCATCGCTTCGAGCCGGGCGACCGGCTCGTTCTGTGCGGGATCGAGATCCCGTTTCGGGCGGGGCTCAAGGGCCACTCCGACGCCGACGTCGCCCTGCACGCGCTGACCGACGCCCTCCTCGGGTGCATCGGTGCGGCCGACATCGGCGACCACTTCCCGCCCTCCGACGCTCGCTGGCGGGGCGTCGCCTCGGAGTTGTTCCTCCGCCACGCCGCCGGTCTCGTCGCCCGCGCCGGCGGCCGGATCGTCAACGTCGATCTCACCCTGATCTGCGAGCGGCCGAAGATCGCCGCCCATCGGCCGGCGATGGTCTCGCGCGTCGCCGCGATCCTCGGCATCGAGCCCGCCCGGGTCAACATCAAGGGAACGACCACGGAAGGGCTGGGCTTCACCGGGCGGGAGGAAGGCATCGCCGCTCAGGCGGTGGCGACCGTCGCCCTGGCGAAACTCATGAAGCAATAACGGCGTCCGCTGTCTCGTTGACGATCCACCCGAGGAAGTCGGGATTGCCGGCCGCGATCGGCAGGGCGACCACGCAGGGACAGGTGTACGAGTGCAGCTCCTTCACCCTGCGCACGACGGAGTCGACGAGACCGCTGCGGGTCTTGAGGATCAGCGAAACCTCGGCATCCTCCTGAACCGAACCCTCCCACCAGTACAGCGAGGTGATGCCGCCGCCGACGTTGGCGCAGGCGGCGAGCCGTTCCTTGACCAGGGTCCGTCCGATCTCGAGGGCTTCCTCGCGGGACGACGCGGTGATGTACACCAACGAAACGCTCATCGGCTTTGCTCCCGGGCTTGGTGGCGGAGGGCGACTCCTACGCAGGCTCCCCTGCAAAGCAAGCGCGCTCTCGCCTGACCCTGCGCTCGCTTCAATGCCATCGCATCTCTATACTCCTCGAGCCCCCGTAGGACTGGCAAGAATTCGCGCCCATGCCACAGAGAACCGCGCTCCCGCTGCCGTCGGCGTCGCTGCGGGTCGCGGTGCTCGGCCTCGCCCTCTTCTGGACGCTGGCAGCTTGCATCGCCCACGCCGCCGACGGCAGGGCGTCGGACCGGCAGCGGATGATCCTGGAGATGATCGATAACGCGCGCGCGGTCGGCCCGGTGGCCGGCCGCCCGGGCATCTCAGAGCCCGTCCTCGACGTGATGGGCGGGATCCCGCGCCACGCCTTCGTCCCGGAGGATCAGCGGCGCCACGCCTACGACAACCGGCCGCTGCCCATCGGCTACGGCCAGACCATCTCACAGCCCTACATCGTCGCCCTGATGACCGATCTGCTCGACCTCGACGGCCAAGGCACGGCGCTCGAGATCGGCACCGGCTCGGGCTATCAGGCCGCCGTGCTGGCGCGGCTGACGCGAGAGACCTACACCATCGAGATCGTGCCGCAATTGGCGCAAAGCGCCGCCGACCGGCTGGACCGCCTCGGCTTCGGCAATGTCATGGTGCAGGAGGGCGACGGCTACTACGGCTGGGAGGAGCACGCGCCGTTCGACGCCATCGTCGTCACCGCCGCCGCGAGCCACATCCCGCCGCCTCTGATCCGCCAGCTCAAGCCGGGCGGCAAGATGGTCATTCCGGTCGGCGCGGCGTTCTTCGTGCAGGAGCTGATGCTGGTCGAAAAGACGGCCGATGGTCAGATCAGAACCCGTCACCTGTTGCCGGTCCGCTTCGTTCCGCTCACCGGCGGGCACTGATCTCGGCCTGCTTGCCGCGGTCTCCCTGCTCTCGGCCGGCGCGCTCGCCTTCGAGGTCCTGCTCGTCCGCCTGTTCTCGATCATTCAATGGCATCATTTCGCCTACATGATCATCAGCATCGCGCTGCTCGGCTATGGCGCCAGCGGAACCTTTCTCGCACTCGTTCGCGAACGGTTGCTGCCCCACGTTCGCCCGGCCTTCGTGGCGCTGGCCTCGCTGTTCGGCCTTTCCGTGCCGCTCGCCTTCGGGCTCGCCCAGTCGGTCCCGCTCAACGTCCTGGAGCTCGCCTGGGACCGCGGCCAGCAGCTCCATCTTCTTGCTGTCTATCTGATCCTCGCCGTGCCCTTCTTTCTCGCCGCCCTGGCGATCGGCCTCCTGTTCGCCGCCTTCGGCGACCGGATCGGTTCCATATACCGCAGCGATCTGCTCGGCGCCGGCTTCGGCTCCGTCCTGATCGTGGCATGCCTGTTCGTGCTGACGCCCCAGGACTGCCTGAAGGCGATCGCCGGTCTCGGACTGCTCGCGGCGGCGTGTGCGGCCCCCCGCTCGGGCCTGCCCCGCGCCGTGCCCGGCGCACTCGCCGCCGCCGCGGTCGGGGTGGCCGTCCTCTGGCCGGACGGGTGGGTGGAGCCGAGACCCTCTCCCTACAAGGAGCTGAGCCTCGCGCTGACGGTGCCGAACGCACGCATCGAGGCCGAGCGATCGAGCCCTCTGGGCCTCCTCACCGTGGTCGCAAGCCCGGTCATCCCGTTCCGCCATGCGCCCGGCCTGAGCCTCTACTCCCTCGCCGAACCGCCCGAGCAGCTCGGCGTGTTCACCGACGCCTCGGGCATGACCGCGATCACGCGCTTCGACGGACGACGCGAGTCGATCGCCTACCTCGACCTGCAGACGGCCGCCCTTCCCTACCACCTTCTCGATCGCCCCACGGTCCTGGTCCTCGGCGCCGGAGGCGGTTCCGACGTGCTGCTCGCCTGGTTTCACCGGTCTCGCGCCATCGACGCCGTCGAGATCAACCCGCAGATGGTCGCCCTGGTCCGGCGCGATTTCGCCGATTTCGCCGGCGGCGTGTACTCGCTTCCCGAGGTGAGCGTTCACGTCGCCGAGGCCCGCAGCTTCGCCGCCGAAGCGGGGGAACGCTACGATCTCGTTCAGATCGCTCTCCTCGACTCGTTCTCGGCCGCCGCCGCCGGCCTCCATTCCTTGAGCGAGAGCACCCTCTATACCGTCGAGGCGTTTCAGACCTACCTCGACAGGCTCGCGCCGGGCGGCTATCTCGCCATCACCCGATGGTTCAGGACGCCGCCCCGCGACAGCCTCAAGATCGTCGCAACCGCGGTCGAGGCGCTGAAGGCCCGGGGGATCGACGAGGCCGGCCGCCGGATCGCCGTCATCCGCGGCTGGCGCACCGCGACGGTGCTGGTCAAGAACGGAGTGCTCGCCGAGGACGACATCGCGGCCCTTCGCGCCTTCAGTGAGGAACGGGGCTTCGACCTCGCCTACCATTGGGGTCTGCAAGCAGGGGATACCAACCGCCGCAACGTGCTCGAGCGGCCCTACTTGTTCGAGGGCACGCGCGCGATCCTTGGCGACGACCCGGAGGCCTTCTTTCGCACCTACGCCTTCGACGTCAGGCCGGCGCCCGACGACCGTCCCTACTTCTTCCACTTCCTCAAGCGGCAGACGCTGGTCGAACTCCTGCGGCTCAGGCATCAGGGCGGGCTCAATCTCATCGAATGGGGCTACCCGGTGCTGCTCGCGACCCTGGCACAGGCGCTCGTCGCCAGCGTCGTCCTGATCCTATTGCCGCTGCTTGCGTTCAGGCGGCGAGCGGCAGCGGCTACCCGGGTCCGTCCTGGCGTCCGCGTGCGCACGGGCGCCTATTTCTTCGCTCTCGGTCTCGCCTTTCTGTTCGTCGAGATGGCCTTCATGCAGCGGATGAACGTGTTGCTCGGCCATCCGCTCTATGCCGTGTCGACGACGCTGGTCGGCTTCCTCGTCTTTGCCGGACTCGGCAGCGGCTGCTCGCGGATGTGGGTGGAGCGCCTGGGCGGAGCGGCAAGGGGCATCGCCGCCGCCGTCGGCGCCGTGGCCGCTTTCGCCCTCCTCTCCCTCATCATCCTTGCCGACCTTCACTCGGCCCTGGCCGGTCTCGCCCTTCCCGTGAGAAGCGCCGTCGCGGTGTTGCTGATCGCGCCGCTCGCGTTCTTCATGGGCATGCCGTTCCCGATCGGCCTCGCCGACACCGGCCGCCGTGCAACGGAAATGGTCCCCTGGTCATGGGGGATAAACGGCTGTGCATCGGTCCTGAGCGCGATCCTGGCGACGCTGCTCGCCGTCCACTTCGGCTTCACCGTCGTGCTGGTGCTCGCCGTCATCCTCTACGCAGTCGCTGCCATGGTCTTTCCGCGTGGCGGCAACGAGGCCGGGAGTCCCGAAGGCCGGGAGCGGCCGACGGAGCGGGCTACTCTTTGATCCGGACCAAGGTTCCGGTGATGTATTTCAGGTGGAGCCCTTCGCGGATGCGGCTGAACTCCAGATGGAGGCCTTCCTCGGAGAGCGTGCGCTCGTACGTTTGCATCTCGTAGCCGCCGTCCGGGGTGATGAGCAGGGCGTACACGGTCAGGGTTTCCCCGCTGAGCGTGCTCCACACGTAGGGATCACCCTTGAGGGGATTGAGCGGCACGCGCTTGCCGAACATGTCCATGCGCATCGCGGAGGCAAAGATGTTGGGCCTCCCCGTCGGCTCGAAATCGATGGAGTAGGTCTTTCGCTTCGTCTCCCGGTCATCGGCATGGGTCAGCGTCGTCCAGGTGACGTTGAAGCCCCTGTCGCGCGGCTTGATGGTGACCCCGATGTCCCGTGTCGTCAGTCCTTCGGCGTTGCTGGAGACGCTCTTGCCTTCGTAGGCGCCGTAGAAGTCTTCGATGGAGGCGCTGCCCGCCGCAGCGGCCGTCGCATGGACGAACCACGAGACGACGAGCGCCACCATCAACGACCGGACACTGGTCAAGCGCATACTCTCGCCTCGGCCCGGTGACGCCACTGCTGGCCGCACGGTACCCTTGGTGCTCCGCCGTGACGTCCGCCGGACAATGGTCGGAGCGGCCGGATTTGAACCGGCGACCCCTACACCCCCAGTGTAGTGCGCTACCAGGCTGCGCCACGCTCCGTGCTGATCGCACTATACCCCGCGGCCTTCGTTGGGCGCAACAAGTGCCCCGACGGCCTCAGGACCCTAGGCCGGCCAGCAAGCGGCGCAGGGATTCGAGGTCGGCGAGGGTGCGCCTGAGTTCGGCGCGGGTTCGGGGATCGAGCGGTGCCGGGGCTGACGCCTGCCGATCCTCCCGCCGCTCGCCGTCCACCTCGGGACCTGCCGGCGCCTTCGCGGATCTCTGGCGCAGAAGCTTCTGCGCGCCACGAATGGTATAGCCCTGCTCGTGCAGGAGCTCGCGGATGCGGCGCAACAGGGCGAGGTCTTCGGGACGGTAGTAGCGCCGTCCTCCGCCCCGCTTCAACGGCTTGACCTGCGGAAACTTGGTCTCCCAAAAGCGCAGGACGTGCTGCGGCAGGTCGAGCTCCTGCGCGACCTCAGCGATGGTGCGAAACGCTGTCGGCGATTTGTTGACTGGTCTGGGAAGGTCTCGTCGGTCAGCAGTCTCCACGGTTGTGAGCTCGCCATTCAGCTCAGGTGGTGCCTGTTGATGCGGTTCTTGAGGACGTTCGAGGCGCGAAAGACCAATACCCGCCGCGGCAGGATCGGCACCTCCTCGCCGGTTTTCGGGTTTCGGCCCACGCGCTGGCCCTTCTGGCGGACGGAGAAGGTGCCGAAGGAGGAGATCTTGACGGTATCGCCGTTGGCCAGCGCATTCGACATCTCCTGCAGGACGGCCTCGACCAGGTCAGCGGACTCGTTCCGGGAAAGGCCGACCTCCTGGTACACCGCCTCGGCGAGGTCGGCACGCGTCATGGTATTGCCGGACATCCCGCTTCGCCCCCGATGTGATCACCGACCACAGCCTATCGTCGCGGTAGAAATGGGTCAATATCAAAGGGATGAGAGGCCCCGCTTTGCCTAAGCGGCGTATCAAAATCGCATCACCCGCATGGCTACCAGCGCACCATTGCCGCGCCCCACGCCAGGCCGCCTCCGATCGCCTCCAAGAGGACGAGATCGCCGGCCTTGATGCGGCCATCCGCGATGGCGACGTCGAGGGCGAGCGGGATCGACGCTGCCGAGGTGTTGGCGTGCCGCTCGATGGTGACGATGATCCGCTCCGTCGGCAGACCGAGCCTCCGCGCGATGCCGTCGAGAATGCGGATGTTGGCCTGATGCGGAACCAGCCAGTTCACGTCGTCGATCGCGAAGCCGTTGGCGGCGAGCGCTTCCTCCGCCGCGGCGGCGAGATTGGTGACGGCATGGCGGAACACGTCCTTGCCCGACATCCTGAGATGGCCGACCGTCTGCGTTGCCGAGGGGCCGCCGTCGACGAACAGGATGTCGCGGAACCGCCCGTCGCTGTGGAGGTGGGTCGACAGGATGCCGCGTGCGCGTCCCCATCCGGCCTCGCCCCTGCCGACGCCGTCGCCCGAGCCCGCGGCCAGCAGCACGGCGCCGGCGCCGTCGCCGAACAGCACGCAGGTGTTGCGGTCATTCCAGTCAAGAATGCGGGAATAGGTCTCGGCGCCGACCACGAGCACCGTCTCGGCCTGGCCGGTCTTGATGAAGTTGTCGGCGACGGCCATGGCAAACACGAACCCCGAGCAAACCGCCTGCACGTCGAAGGCGGCACCGCGCCTCATCCCGAGCTTGCTTTGCACCTGCGTCGCCGTCGACGGAAAGGTGTCGTCGGGCGTCGTCGTCGCGCAGACGATCAGATCAACGCGGTCGCCGTTGATCCCCGCGACCCTGAGCGTGCGCCTGCAGGCCTCGGCCGCCAGGTCGGAGGTCAGCTCGCCGTCGGCGGCGATGTGTCGCCGCGTGATACCCGTGCGGCTGACGATCCACTCGTCCGAGGTCTCCATCCGCTGGGCCAACTCGGCATTGGTCACCACCCTCTCGGGCAGGTACGATCCGCACCCGACGATCTGCGAACGGGTGTTGTTCATGATCCGCTGGCGACCTGGAGAACCGAAGGCCCCGCCGTCTGGAGGACCGCGAAATCCTGCTTGATGCCTTCGTTGACGCGGTCGGCAATGAGGTTGATGGCCACCGCCAAGGCGTTGGAGAAGCCGATGGCGTCGGTGCTGCCGTGGCTCTTGACGCAGACGCCGTTGAGGCCGAGAAACATCGCGCCGTCGTACTGGCGCGGATCTACGCGCCTGCGCATCGCGCTCAGCGCCGGCCACGCCAGGAGGAAGCCAGCGCGCGCCAGGATCGAGCTCCTGAGCGCCTCCCTGAGAAAGTGCGAGTAGAGCCTCGCCGTTCCCTCCATCGCCTTGAGCGCGATGTTGCCGGTGAAGCCGTCGGTCACGATCACGTCGACCGTGCCGGCGCTGATGTCTCCCCCTTCCACGAAGCCATGGAAACGGATGGCGAGGCCGCTGTCGCGCAGCAGCGCCGCCGCCTTCTGGACCGCCTGGTTGCCCTTCAAGTGCTCCTCGCCGACATTGAGGATCCCGACCGACGGTGTTTCGAGCCGCAGCACCTCGCGGGCGAACACCTCGCCCATGATCGCGAACTGGACGAGGTTCTGAGCGCTGCACTCGACGTTGGCTCCAAGGTCCAGCAGGACGGTCCGGCCGCGCATGGTCGGACACACCGTCGCGATCGCCGGCCTGTCGATGCCCGGAAGCGTGCCGAGGACGAACTTCGCCATCGCCATCAGCGCGCCGGTATTCCCGGCCGAGACCACGCCCTCGGCCTCTCCGTCGGCCACCGCATCGATGGCCAGCCGCATGCTGGTCTCGTAGCCGGTCCTGAGCGCGACCGACGGCCTCTCCGCGCTGCCGACGACCTTGTCGGTATGCCGCACCTCGCAGCGCTCGCGAGCGCGCGGGAACCGGCGCAGGTGCGGCTGGAGCCTGTCCTCGTCGCCGAAGACGATGAACTCCGCGTCGGGATACCGCTTGGAGATGCGGCTGAGGGCGGCGATCACCATTTTCGGGGCGTTGTCGCCGCCCATGGCATCGACCGAAAGCCTGGTCGTCATCCTTGCCTTGTCACGTCCCGATTGTCGTTGATGGGTCTCCCCGGGCGGCCGGGTTCCCGTCCGGGGTCGTCGACGATCCGGCGCGGAAGGCGCAGTCGTTCGGTCTATGGGTCGCTAGGTCGCTTGGCCGTTGCATGCGCGAAAGCCGCTCCAAACAAGAGGCACCCGGGTCAGCTCGCTCGCCACTGGACGCGCCGGGATTCGCCACGGCGTTGCGCCTCGCATTGCCCCGGGCACGGGGCACCTCGTCGCGAGCACGGAGTGCGCTTTGTTAAACAAATTCGGAGGCCAGAGCAACCGGATTACGGCCGACGGTCGACCTTGTTCTTAAGCCGCGCAAGTGCGGCGAAGGCATTCTCAGGAAGGCCTCTTGACGCCGACCTATGCCCCTGTGCGGCCGTTGGGTCGAACACCGCCCCGGGAGCCCGCGGAAACGGATCGAGCTCGAGCGCCAGCTGCTCAGCCGTCGCCTCGCCGATGTCGATGGCGCCGCCCTCGATCGGCTCCGGGAATGGCTCGTCGTCCACGGTCAGGACGATCTCGGAAGCCGATCCTTCGACGTCCGACCATTCGTCGACGATGTCGAACTCCCACAGCCTCTCGAATCGCACGTCGATATGGGCCCTTACCGGCTCGAGGGTCACGACGCACTCCTGCACCACGTCCGCCTCCAGGCGGGCGGTCATGCGCAACCGTCGGCCTCCCGCCTCGGGGTCGACGGAGCCGGTGGCGGCGAGGTCCTCGATCGCCAGCAATCGAAACCGCGCTGCCAGGGCCGCACGTTCCTCCGCGTCCGCCTCGATGTGGAAGGTCTGCCCTTCGAGAGGCACGTCCGCCGCTGCCAAGCGCCGTGAGAACTCGATCGTCATCTGTCGGCTCATCCGTCCCTACCCTCCGCTACCGCCGGCGGCGCTCCGAACCCGAGATCGCCCTCGATCAGCGTGTCCAGGGCACACCCGTCGAGGCGGTCCGCCTCGCGCCGCACGTAGCGGACCATGGCGGCAACCACCTCTTCGGTTGGCGCAGTCTTGCGGTAGAGATTGCGTCTCAGGGCGGACGCCAGCGGACCGTCGTCCCTTTGCTCCAGGCCCACTCCGTAGGCCGCGAGCCGGCCGTAGAACGCCTGTGCGAGAGACCTGATGCGTTTGCCGATGCTCATGTCGCCGACGCCCATCTCGCGAAGATTCTGGTCCATGTCGGCGAACATCACGTCGAACAGCGCCTGGGCATGCTCGGCCGCGCGCTCGCGATCTCTCTTCAGGCGTCGCAAAATCAGCATCGCATGCAGGGCGATCATGTCGAAGCGTCCGTCGGGCGTGTCGGGAACGCCCAGGCTCGCGTAGAACTCCTGCTGCCGCGCCTGCTCGACAATCTGCCGGTAAAGTCCCAACGCTGCCCTTCGTGCCAGTGAGTCGCCGAGAAGCCGCCGCAGGATCATGCCGCTCTCCGCCCTCTCCGAGCCCCAAGTGGATTGACAATGGACGTCACCCGGTGGCACCTAGTCCCATGGTTGGCGGATCGCACGCAAACCGCTCCCGGGTCCTGCGCGAAGGGGACAGTCTTATTCCTAGGATGTGTAGGCGACAACGCTTTCGTCAATGGCGTCGGCCGCCGATCGGCCGGTTGACTGTCCTGGCGCTCGCCGCCGGCATCTCCGCATGCTCGCCGCGCATCGATTCGCACGGCAACACCGTCGATCCCGACCGCCTCGCCGCGCTCACCCCCGGCGTGCATTCCCGCCAGGACGTCGAGCAGCTTCTCGGCTCACCCTCGAGCGTCTCCGCGTTCGGACGCGAGACCTGGTACTACATCGGCAGCCGCACCGAAACCCTGGCGTTTCTCGAGCCCAAGGTGACCGAGCGCCGGGTCGTGGCCATCCGCTTCGGCAACACCGGCACGGTTGAAACGGTGGACACGTTTGGACTCGAGCGCGGCCGCGCGATCGCGTTCGTCGAGCGCGAGACACCGACGACGGGCAACGAGTTCACCATCTGGGAACAGTTCATCGGCAACATCGGCCGCTTCGAGGGCGAGAGCCAGCGCTAGCCGGCTGGTCTTTCCGGCGCGCCGATGGTGGCAAACGGAAGCCCCGGAAGCACAGCTTCCGGGGCTTGGTGTTTGGCCTGGGCGCCACTCAGTGGGCGAGAACCGCCAGGATCAAGAGCGCGACGATGTTGGTGATCTTGATCATCGGGTTGACGGCGGGCCCCGCAGTGTCCTTGTAGGGATCGCCGACGGTGTCGCCGGTGACCGCCGCCTTGTGGGCATCCGAGCCCTTGCCGCCGTGGTGCCCGTCCTCGATGTACTTCTTGGCGTTGTCCCAGGCGCCGCCGCCGGCGGTCATGG
>CAYQSU010000044.1:0-28594 GCA_964420325.1 uncultured Rhodospirillaceae bacterium
CGCATTTCGTCGCGAAAGCGTCGCAAAATGTCGCATTTTGTCGCAAAATGTCGCAAAATGTCGCATTTTGTCGCGATCGGCCACGGACCCCGGGCCCGTCCGGGCCGGGCGGCGAGGCCGATGCACGTCGTGGCGCGGCCGCGACCGGCGAGGGCGCGGCGAGCGCGTCATCCGGCATGGCGGCTCCTGGCCCAGGTGGGACCTGTGTCCCTCTCATCCGGCCACAGATAAGGAGGAATACCCGATGGGCACCAAGATCAGCGTCTCCCTGACCGACGAGCACGCGCGGCTCCTCAACGAGGCGGTGGCGAGCGGCGACTACGCGTCGTCGAGCGAGGTCATTCGCGAAGCCCTGCGCGATTGGCGCGCCAGGCGGCCTCTCGGTCGACCGTCGACCGAAGGGACCGCCGGCGGGCGTGCCGCCGAAGGCGGCACCGTCGCCGACACCAGGAAGGCTGCCCGCCGAAATCGCAAGACCCGGTGAGCGGCCGCCTCGCTGCCGCCTGTGGCGTCGGGAGCGGATCCGGGGCGACCCGGACTCCGGCCGATGGCGCCGGCTCGAGCGGCCTGGGCGGCGCGCGGCAGCGATCGCGTCAAGGGCGGCGTTCGCGTTCGATCCACCGCTCGAGGATCTCCACGTGCTGGCCCTCCTCCTCGGCGTACTCCTGGGCCAGGATGCGGATCTCGGCGTCGCGGGAGGTTTCGGCGATGTGGTGGTAGAACTCGAAGCCGAGGCGTTCGCCGTCGAGCGCGGCCTTGAGGGCGTCGATCCGCGACAGCGCCGGATCGCCGGCCCACAACGCCGACCGTTCCGGGGTGACGAGATCCGGCCAGACGTGCCGGTCGGGGATCAGGGCGGCGACGTCGATCGCGCCGGCCCGCGCCGTCGCCGCCTCGAGGTGCAGCCGGGAGTAGCGGGCGAGGGTCTCGAACACCCCGGCGACCGCGGGGTTGCCCGTGCGTTCCATCTCCCGGGCGAGATCGTCGAAATGCTCGGCGGCGTCCTGCTCGACCCTGATCGCACAGGCGAGGAACGCCTCGACCGAGCGGATGTCGAGCCCGCCGGCGAACACGGCCGCCGCGATCGACATCGCCGGCTTCTCGGCCGGCAGGCTGGGGTCGCCTGCGAACGAGACCAGGATATCCTCGTCGCGGATGAAGCACTGGCAGGCGAGGCGATGGCGCGGCGGCATGTCGTTGACCTCGGCGTCCTCGAGCTCGTCGGCGGTGATCCGGCCCAGGTGCCGCAGCACCCCCTTCTCCTTCTCGGTCAACGCGATGCCGTAGCGGACCGCCGGACTGAGATGCTTGACCTCGACCAGACAGGATCCGCACTCGCCATCGCCGCAATCGAAGGGGATCGGGATCCGGTGGGCCTTGGCGACCGAGAGAATGGTGCCGCGGTGTCCGGCAATGGCGTAGACGGTGACGTCTCGCGCCATCACCGGCGACGAGAAGGTGACGTTGGCCATGGCTCTCCTCCTGCGCGCGGCGGACACCGGCCGATCGCGCCGACCGGCGAACGCCCGCATCAATGACGGAGACTCGCGGAGCAAGAACCACGCCAGAGGAAGAACCGATTGATATCATGAGAGGTTCGACCGCCCGGGCGGGGCTCGCGGGTCGGCAACCCGACAAAGGCGTGGCGCGATTGTCGGAGTGACGACATCGAACACCCCGGCCGGCGAGGGACGCCGCGGCGGTTCGCGCCCGGCCCCGGCCTCCAGATGAGGCAGTTCTCCGGGGAATGCCCAACAAAGCGGCAGCCGGCGATCGCTCGCCGTTGCGTCCGCGCCAGAAGTCTCTGATCGGACAGGAGAAAACCGCCAGACACCGGTGGCACGCGGATTGCGTGACGGGTGACAACAGCAACAAGACGGGAGGAACGGCTCGAGGGGTTGTTACGGCCGCAGGCGGAGTGAGGCCTCGTCATGGTGCCGATCGCAAGTCCGAAGCGGCCCGCGCGTTTGTCGGATCACGGTTAGGGACGGGCCGATCATGAACGCCATGACCGAAGGCAAGGCTTCGCTGTCCCTCGTCAACATGTACGAGATCAGCAAGATCCTGACCTCGCGGATGGATCTGCAGGGACAGTTGCGGGCCGTGCTCAATCTGCTCGCCTCGTACATGGAGATGCGCCGTGGCATCGTCGCCGTCACCGATGGCGAGGGCTCGCTGCGGGTGGTGGCGGCGGCCGGCCTGTCGGCCTCGGCCGTCAACGACGGCGCCGCCGACATGCCGGCGGAGATCGCCGCCCGGATCGTTGCCGGCCAGGCGCCGTTCGTCACCGAGAACGTTGCCGAAGATCCGCTGCTCGCCGAGTACGTGCGGGTGCCGAGCGTTCTCCACGACGAGACGGTGTCGTTCATCGCCGTCCCCATCAAGACCTTCGGCCGACCGTTCGGCTGTCTCGCCATCGCCCGGGTCTGGCGACAGAAGACCCAGGTCAACATCGGCGAGGACATCCGCTTTCTCACCATGGTCGCCAACCTGATCGCCCAGACCGTGCGCCTGCACGAGCACATGCCGGCGAACCCCGTCGAGGACGGGGAGGAACCGGTCGGCAGCGCCGCCGCCGGTCGCACCGACCTTCCCGAAGCGGCGTACCGGCTCGACAACGTGATCGGAGCCAGTCGCCCGATGCAGCGGGTGTTCGCCCAGGTCCACCTGGTGGCGCCGACCAGGTCGACGATCGTGCTCCGCGGCGAGAGCGGCACCGGCAAGGAGGTGATCGCCCGCGCCATCCACGCGCTCAGCACCCGCCCCAGCGGCCCGTTCATCAAGGTCAACTGCGCCGCCCTTCCCGACACCCTGCTCGAATCGGAGCTGTTCGGCCACGAGAAGGGTGCCTTCACCGGCGCCACCCAGTTGCGCAAGGGGCGCTTCGAGCTGGCCCACGGCGGAACCTTGTTCCTGGACGAGATCGGCGACGTCTCGACCGCGTTCCAGGCCAAGCTGCTGCGCGTCCTGCAGGAGCGCGAGTTCGAGCGGATCGGCGGGACCCTGACGATCAAGGTCGACGTCCGGATCGTCTGTGCCACCAACCGCGACCTCGAAGAGGCGGTGGCCGACGGCAGCTTCCGCGCCGACCTCTACTACCGGGTCAACGTGGTGCCGATCTTCATCCCGCCGCTCCGTGAACGCCGCCAGGACATCCCCGAGCTCGCCCGTCACTTCCTTGGCGCCTTCAACCGGGAGAACGGTCGAGCCCTGCGCTTCTCGGAGCAGGCGATGCGCGTGATCACCTCGTGCAACTATCCGGGCAACGTCCGCGAGCTCGAGAACTGCGTCTACCGGGTGGCGACGATGACCCGAGGCGATGTCATCGACAACATCAACCTGCCTTGCCAGAGCGGCGTCTGCCACTGCGCCCGCCTGATGCCAGGCAAGGCGTTCGCCCCCGCAATCGACTCGCCGCCGCCGGGATCGTCGGACGACGATCCCGGGCCCGACTGGGGCAAGGTCGACGGCCTCGAGGACCTCGATGCCCTGCCGCAGCGGGAACGCCTGATCCGGGTGATGGAACGGGCGGGCTGGGTGCAGGCGAAGGCCGCGCGCCTGCTCGGAATGACCCCGCGCCAGCTCGGCTACGCGCTTCGCAAGCACAACATCGAGATCAAGCGGCTCTGAGCGTCCGGCAGTGTCGGTTGTCCGACACCCTGTCGCACTGTCGACAGCGGCGCCCTCCGCCCCGCGAAGCAAAAGCGTTCAGCATCAAAGGCCCGGGCAGTTGGCATGAACCTTGCTTCTTGCCGGCTGGAGCTGGATCCGCGAACGGTCGGCAAAGGCAAGCGCGATGCGAAGGGCCATCCCTCTCGAGGCGATCTCATCCTCCCGGTCACCGCTCCGGACCCGGCCCGCCTCGGCGGCGAGCGGCTGTGTCGCCGCCGCCTGCGGATCCCGGTCGGACGTCGACGCGCTGCCCCCCGACGTCTGGAGCAAGGTCAAGGATCATCCCTGCTACAGTCATGAGGCGCACCATTTCTTCGCCCGCATGCACGTCGCCGTCGCGCCGGCCTGCAACATCCAGTGCCACTACTGCAATCGCAAGTACGACTGCGCCAACGAGAGCCGGCCCGGCGTCGTCAGCGAGCGACTGACCCCGGAGCTGGCCGCCCGCAAGGTGGCGTGGGTGGCCGGGCAGATGCCGCAACTTTCCGTTGTCGGCATCGCCGGGCCCGGCGACGCGCTCGCCGACCCCTGCCGGACCTTCGAGACCTGCGAGCGGGTGGCTGCGGCGCTGCCCGACGTCAGGCTGTGCCTGTCGACCAACGGCCTCGCCCTGCCGGACTGCGTCGACGCGATCAAGGCGCACGCCATCGATCACGTCACCATCACCATCAACGCCCTCGATCCGGTCGTCGGCGCGGGCATCTACGCCTGGGTCGCCCACGACCGCAAGCGGCTGACCGGCCGTGACGCGGCCGCGGTGCTGATCGAGCGGCAGTGGCTCGGCCTCGACATGCTGGTCGCCGCCGGCGTCCTGGTGAAGGTCAACTCGGTGATGATCCCGGGTGTCAACGACGCCCACCTCAAGGAGGTCAATGCCGAGCTCAAGGCGCGCGGCGCCTTCCTGCACAACATCATCCCGCTGATCTCGGAGGCGGCCCACGGCACCCACTACGGGCTCAGCGGCCGGCGCGGACCGACGGCGGCCGAGCTGAAGGCGCTGCAGGACGATCTCGTCGGCGGCGCCGGCCTGATGACGCACTGCCGCCAATGCCGGGCCGACGCGGTCGGCCTGCTCGGCGACGACCAGGGCTCGTCGTTCGCCCTCGCCCGCCTGCCGGATCTGCCGGTCGTCGATCACGATGGCCGCCGCCACTATCGATCGATCGTCGACCGCGAGCGCCGCGACCGCATCGCCGCGACCGCGACGGCGGAAGAGGGCTTGCGCAGGGCGGCGACCGACGAGCGACGGCTGGTTGCCGTCTGCAGCAAGGGCGGCGGCCGCATCAACCAGCACTTCGGCCATGCGCGCGAGTTCCAGATCTACGAGGTCGGCCGCTGCGGCGTGCGGCCGGTCGGCCATCGCCGCGCCGCCCGGTATTGCCGGGGCGGCTACGGCGAGGACGATGCCCTCGCGGCGACGATCGGCCTGCTCGAGGGCGTGGCCGCCGTGCTGTGCGCCCGGATCGGCGAAGTCCCGCGCGAGCGCCTCGCGGCGGCGGGCATTCGGGCGATCGACGCCTATGCCCACGACTACATCGAACCCGCCATCGTTCGGCTGTTCATGGCCGAGCTCGGCGGCGCCGAAGCGGCCGCACGGTCGGCCTGAGACCGACCGGTCGCCGGCATCACCGGTCCCGACAACCGGCCGCGGGCAGGCTCCGCGGCCACACCACGAGGAGACGAGACATGGCCTACAGGATCCTTGCCGCCGACTGCACGGTGTGTGGCACCTGCGAGTTCGACTGCCCCAACGGTTCGATCCGGATGAAGGGCGACGCCTACGCCATCGACGCCGGCAAGTGCACCGAGTGTGCCGGCGTCGCGGCCGCGCCGACCTGCGTCAGCAACTGTCCGGCCGACGCCATCGTCCGCGCGTGAGGAGCGCGGCTGCCCGGAGCCGCCGATGCCCGGGGACGATCGCCAGCCCGAGGTCTACGGCCCGCCCCGCTTCGTGCCGGGGCAGCGGGTGCAGGCACGGGTGGCGATCCGCAACGACGGTACCCTGCCGGGCGCGGCACGGGGCGCCGTCGTCGTCGAGGCCGGCGACGAGGGCTACGTCACCGCCATCGGCGAGTTCCTGCAACGCCACTACATCTACACCGTCGACTTCGTCACCCGCGGCCGACTTGTCGGCATGCGTGCGAACGAGCTCGACGCCCTGGAGGGCATGGAGGCATGAATGAGGGTGACTATCGGCCGCCGCGGCGCGGCCTATGCGGCCTACGTGGCCAAGAAGGACCTGGAGGAGATCATCGTCGACATGGAACGGCCCGGGCTGTGGGGCGGCTGGATCGAGCTCGCCAACGGCTGGCGGCTTGCCCTGCCCGCGCTTGCGGCGGACACTCGCTTGCCGATCACCGTCGAGGCCCGACGCATCGCCGCCGGCACCCCGTGACGTGGCGCCGGCCCGGCGGCGCTGGCGCCGCCGCCCCGAAGCCGAGCCCGGTGACCGGGCCGCTGGGGCCGGCTTCCTGATCGGCGGCCCCGCCGCCTCCGTTCTCCCGATCCGATCGCGAAGCCCATCGCCGCTGCGGTTGCGGCTCTGCGCACGTGGGCGGCGCGCCGGCGGTGTCCGCGCACGGCGCGAGGTCCACAGCCACCGCGTCGGCCGCCAGGCGCCGGGCGCGAGCCGCTGTCGGTGCAAACGGTGTTCGAGCCGCCGATCCCGGCCCCGCTCCTCTCCCTGCCCGCAGACAAGGGTGTCCACTGAACCCATCGTCGGGTTCTCGCGGTCGTCCCCACCGTGAGGGTTGCGACACTGTGTCGGGGTTTGTCGGCTTCCGGACAGCGACCGCCGCGGCCTCGCCGGAGCCCCTGACGCGGCCATATCCATCTGAAAAGAAGAACGAAAGCGGCGATGGCGCGGACTGGCGGCGTGCTTGGCACGGTCGTTGCACCGGAGGATGGCGAGAGCGCGAGACGCTCACTGGCCGGAATAGCGAAAGGAGTGCACCATGAGTAGCCTTCGTCAGATTGCCTTCTACGGCAAGGGTGGAATCGGAAAGTCGACCACCTCGCAGAACACGATCGCGGCGCTCGCCGAGATGGGACAGAAGGTCCTCATCGTCGGGTGCGACCCCAAGGCCGATTCGACGCGGCTGATCCTGCACGCGAAAGCCCAGCAGACGGTCCTTCATCTGGCCGCCGAAGCGGGTTCGGTCGAGGACCTGGAACTGGAGGACGTGCTCCGCACCGGGTTCAGCGGCGTCTCCTGCGTCGAGTCGGGCGGGCCGGAGCCGGGGGTCGGCTGCGCCGGGCGCGGCGTCATCACCTCGATCAACTTCCTCGAAGAGAACGGCGCCTACGAGGGCCAGGACTACATCGTCTACGACGTCCTCGGCGACGTGGTGTGCGGTGGCTTCGCGATGCCCATTCGCGAGAACAAGGCGCAGGAAATCTACATCGTGATGTCCGGCGAGATGATGGCGCTCTATGCCGCCAATAACATCTCCCGCGGCATCCTCAAGTATGCCAACACCGGCGGCGTCCGGCTCGGCGGCCTGATCTGCAACTCGCGTCAGACCGACCTCGAATGGGAATTGGCCGAAGCGATGGCTTCGAAACTGGGGACGAGGCTGATCCACTTCGTGCCCCGCGACAACATCGTCCAGCACGCCGAGCTCCGGCGGATGACGGTGATCGAGTACGCGCCCGACTCCAAGCAGGCCGACGAGTATCGCACGCTCGCGAGGAACATCCATGAGAACAAGGGCAACGGCGTCATCCCGACCCCGATCAGCATGGACGAGCTCGAAGACATGCTGATGGAGTTCGGCATCCTGAAGACCGACGAGCAGATGCTTGCCGAGCTCGAAGCCAAGGAAGCCGCCCAGAAGGCGCTGCTGGCCGCCGCCTGAACCCGCCGGCCGCCGTCCCGCCATCTGCCATCCCAGGAGGACCGCATGAGCCTCGACTACGCCAACGACCGGGAGCTTCACGAGCAGATCATCGAGGAGGTGCTCACGGCCTATCCGGAGAAGTCCCAAAAGAAGCGGCGCAAGCACATCAACGTCGTCAGTGTGGGCGATTCCGACTGCGGAGTGAAATCGAACATCAAGTCGATGCCCGGCGTGATGACGGTGCGCGGTTGCGCCTACGCCGGATCCAAGGGCGTGGTTTGGGGACCCATCAAGGACATGGTCCACATCTCCCACGGCCCCGTCGGCTGCGGCCAGTACTCCTGGTCGCAGCGGCGCAACTACTATGTCGGCGAGACCGGCGTCGACACCTTCGGAACGATGCAGGTCACCTCCGATTTCCAGGAGCGGGACATCGTCTTCGGCGGCGACAAGAAGCTGCGCACGCTGATCGACGAGATCGATACGCTGTTTCCGCTCGCCAAGGGCATCACCATCCAGTCGGAGTGTCCGGTCGGCTTGATCGGCGACGACATCGAGGCGGTGGCCAAGGACAAGGCCAGGGATCTCGGCAAGCCGGTGGTGCCGGTGCGCTGCGAGGGGTTTCGCGGCGTCTCCCAGTCGCTCGGCCATCATATCGCCAACGACACGATCCGCGACTGGATCTTCGACCGCGAGAGACCGTCCGATCGGGGCGAGGCAAGCGTCGGCTTCACGCCCAGCCCCCACGATGTCGTCATCATCGGCGACTACAACATCGGCGGAGACTGCTGGGCGTCGCGCAAGCTGCTCGAGGAGGTCGGGCTACGGGTGATCGCCCAATGGACGGGCGACACCAGCCTGGCCGAGCTAGAGCGGGCGCCCAAGGCCAGGCTCAACCTCATCCACTGCTACCGGTCGATGAACTACATCTCCCGGCACATGGAGGAGAAGTACGGCACGCCCTGGTTCGAGTTCAACTTCTTCGGACCGACGCGGATCGAGAAGTCGCTGCGGGCGATCGCCGAGTTCTTCGACGACACCATCAAGGAGAACGCCGAAAAGGTGATCGCCAGGTATCGACCGCTGGCCGATTCGGTCATCGCCAAGTATAGGCCGCGGCTCGAGGGCAAGAAGGTCATGCTCTACGTCGGCGGCTTGCGTCCCCGCCACATGGTCGGCGCCTATGAGGACCTCGGCATGCAGATCGTCGCTGCCGGCTACGAGTTCGCCCACAAGGACGACTACCAGCGGACGATGTCCCACGTGAAGGACGGCACCCTCATCTTCGACGACGTCACCGCCTACGAGATGGAGAAGTTCATCGAACGGATCCGGCCCGATCTGGTCGGCTCGGGAATCAAGGAGAAGTATCCGATCCAGAAGATGGGCGTGCCCTTCCGTCAGGTTCACTCCTGGGACTACTCGGGGCCTTACCACGCCTACGACGGCTTCGCGGTGTTCGCCAGGGACATGGACATGGCCATCAACAATCCGGTGTGGGGCAGGTTCAAGGCCCCTTGGAAGGCGGCGTGAGCCGCCCACCTCGCCCCACCTTCGCGAGACGAGAGGAGATACGGGAATGCCCCAGAACGCCGAAATGATCAAAGACCATGTCGGCCTGTTCCGCGAGCCCGAATACAAGGAGATGCTCCGCGAGAAGCGGGCCAATTTCGAGTGCCCGCACCCCGAGCAGAGCGTGCGCGACGTCAGTGCGTGGACCAGGACCGCGGACTACCGCGAGAAGAACTTCGCGCGGACATCGCTGGTCATCAATCCGGCCAAGGCCTGCCAGCCGCTGGGCGCGGTGTTCTGCGCCAGCGGGTTCGAGGGGACGCTGTCGTTCGTCCACGGCTCGCAGGGGTGCGTCGCCTACTACCGATCGCACCTGTCGCGTCACTTCAAGGAGCCGGCGTCGGCGGTGTCGTCGTCAATGACCGAGGATGCCGCGGTGTTCGGCGGCCTCAACAACATGATCGACGGCCTCGCCAACGCGTACGCCCTCTATCAGCCGAAGATGATCGCGGTGTCGACGACGTGCATGGCCGAGGTGATCGGCGACGACCTGCACGCGTTTATCGGCACTGCCAAGGAAAAGCAATCGGTGCCGAAGGAGTTCGACGTGCCGTTCGCCCATACGCCGGCCTTCCAGGGCAGTCACGTTAACGGATACGACAACATGATGCTCGGGATCCTTACCCATTTCTGGCAGGACGCCGAGCGGACGCCCGGGACTGCCATCAACGTCATCCCCGGCTTCGACGGCTATTGCGTCGGCAACAACCGCGAGCTCAAGCGCATCCTCGATGTCATGGGGGTTGACCACACCATCCTCTGCGACCCGTCGGATGTCTATGACACCCCCAGCGACGGCGCCTTCCGCATGTACGACGGCGGCACCACCATCGCCGCGACGAAATCGGCGCTCGATGCCAAGGCGACGCTGTCCTTGCAGGAGTACTGCACCAAGAAGACCCTGGCGTTCGCCAAGGACAAGGGGCACGAGACGGCGAGCCTTCACTACCCGATGGGCGTCGAGGCGACCGATGAGCTGCTGATGACCGTCTCGGCGTTGTCGGGCAGACCGATCCCCGATGTCCTGCTGCGCGAGCGCGGCCGCCTGGTCGATGCCCTCGCCGACTCGATGTCGATTGCTCACGGCAAGTCGTTCGCGGTGTTCGGCGACCCCGACTTCGTCTACGGCATGTGCCGGTTCCTGATGGAGATGGGAGCCGAGCCCCGCCACGCCCTGGCCACCAACGGCACCAAGCCG
This sequence comes from uncultured Rhodospirillaceae bacterium, assembly GCA_964420325.1. Lineage (GTDB taxonomy): Bacteria > Pseudomonadota > Alphaproteobacteria > Rhodospirillales > Defluviicoccaceae > CAYQSU01. The sequence goes on from CAYQSU010000044.1 coordinate 10,282, forward strand.
TGGGCGAAGAAGATGAAGGCGCTGCTCGACTCGTCCCCCTACGGCAAGGACTGCGAGGTGTGGCCGGGCTGCGATCTCTGGCACATGCGGTCGCTGCTCAACACCGACCCGGTCGACTTCTTGATCGGCAGCAGCTACGGCAAGTATCTCGAACGGGACACCGGCACGCCGCTGATCCGCCTGACCTTTCCGATCTTCGACCGCCATCATCACCACCGCTTCCCGACCTGGGGATACCAGGGCGGCCTGCAGGTGCTGGTGCGCATCCTCGATGCGATCCTCGATCGTCTCGACGCCGACACCAACGAAACTGGCGTCACCGATATCAGCTTCGACCTGACCCGCTGACGGATCACGGGCGGCGGCAAACGCCACCGCCGGCAAGCTCGACGAGGGCGCCATGCAGAAGCAGCGGATTGTCGAAGCCTTCGACGAGCCCGATTGCGCCACCAACCGGGCGAAGAGCGACGCCGACCGCAGGCGCGGCTGCTCGTCGAGGAGCCTCACCCCGGGCGCGGCCGCCGGGGGCTGCGCCTTCGACGGCGCCAAGATCGCCCTGCAGCCGATCACCGATGCCGCCCACTTGGTGCACGGACCGATCGCCTGCGAGGGCAACAGCTGGGACAGCCGGCACGCGGCGTCGAGCGGCCCGCGGCTCTACCGGACCGGTTTCACCACCGACCTGTCCGAGCTCGATGTGATCCACGGCGGCGAGCGGCGGCTGTTCCGGGCGATCCGCGAGATCGCCGAACGTCGTCGCCCCGCCGCGATCTTCGTTTACGTCACCTGCGTCCCGGCACTGATCGGCGACGACGTCGAGGCCGTCTGCACCGCCGCCGCCGAACGCTTCGGCCTGCCGGTGATCCCCGTCGATGCGCCCGGGTTCGTCGGCTCCAAGAACCTCGGCAACAAGCTCGCCGGTCGGGTCCTGCTGGATCGTGTCGTCGGCACCCGCGAGCCGGCACGGAGCACGCCGTTCGACATCAACATCATCGGCGACTACAACGTCGCGGGCGAGATGTGGCAGGTGCTGCCGCTGCTCGACCGGCTGGGGATCCGCGTTCTCGCGTCGATCACCGGCGATGCCCGCTACCACGAGGTCGCCTGCGCCCACCGCGCTCGGGTCAACATGGTCGTCTGCTCGCAGGCGATGGTCTCGCTCGCCCGCGCCATGCAGGAGCGCTACGGCATCCTCTTCTTCGAGGGATCGTTCTACGGCATCTCCGACACCTCGGCGGCGCTTCGCGAGATCGCGCGGCTTCTGGTTGCGCGAGGGGCGCCCGCCGGTCTCCTCGCCGCCACCGAGGCGCTGATCGCGGACGAAGAGCGCACGGCTTGGCTGAGACTCGCGCCCTACCGGGACCGCCTCGAGGGCAAGCGGGTGCTCCTCTACACCGGCGGCGTCAAGTCGTGGTCGATGGTCTCCGCCCTGCAGGAGATCGGCATGACCGTCATCGGCACCTCGGTCCGCAAATCGACCGAGGACGACAAGCGGCGGATCAGGACCCTGATGGGCGAAGATGCGGCGCTGTTCGGCCAGATCCCGGCCAGGGAGCTGCATCGCATGCTGGCGGGCCGCGAAGCCGACATCCTGATGTCCGGCGGCCGCACCCAGTTCGTCGCCCTGAAGACCAAGACCCCTTGGCTGGACATCAACCAGGAGCGCCACCACGCCTATGCCGGATACCAAGGCATGGTGGCCCTGGTCCATCAGATCGATGCTGCCATCCACCATCCCGTGTGGCGTCAGGTTCGCCTGCCGGCCCCCTGGGACAACGCCGGAGCCGGACAATGAGCGTCGTCGTCAAAGGAAGCAAGGCCTGCGCCACCAATCCGCTGAAGATCAGCCCCGCCCTGGGCGGCGCGCTGGCGTTTCTCGGCGTCGATCGCAGCCTGCCGCTGCTGCACGGCAGCCAGGGCTGCACCGCGTTCGCGTTGGTGCTCCTGGTCCGCCATTTCCGCGAGGCGATCCCGCTGCAGACGACGGCGATGAGCGAACTCAGCACCATCCTCGGCGGCGCCGACAACATCGAGCAGGCGGTCGGCACCATCCACGACCGCGCGAAGCCGCGCCTGATCGGCCTCTGTTCCACGGCACTCACCGAGACCCGCGATGAGGATGTTCGCGGCGAGCTTCGGGCGCTGATGATGCGGCACCCGGAATGGAGCGATCTCGCCGTCGTCTACGCCCCGACGCCTGACTTCGCCGGCAGCCTGGAGGTCGGCTGGGCCAGCGCCGTGCAGGCGATCATCGACGCGCTGGTCGAAGCGGAGCGGCGGCCGCGGGTGCTGCGCCAGGTCAACGTCCTGGCGGCGAGCTACATGACCCCGGCCGATGTCGAATCGATCCGCGAGATCGTCGAAGGCTTCGGGCTGTCGGCGATGGTGCTTCCCGATCTCTCCGGTTCCCTCGATGGCCACGTCCCCGACGAATACGTGCCGACCACGCTGGGCGGCACACCCATCGAGCATGTCACACGGATGGGCGCGTCGCAGATGACGCTCGCGATCGGCGAGCACATGCGAGGCGCGGCAGAGGCTGTGGAGCGCCGGACCGGCGTGCCGTTCCGCCTTTTCGACAGACTGATTGGTCTGGAGGCGTTCGATGGTTTCGTCGAGACGCTGATCGAGCTCAGCGGCCGTCCCGCTCCCGAGGCGTTGCGCCGCGATCGCAGCCGCCTGGTCGACGCCATGCTCGACGGCCACTTCTTCTTCACCGACCGCCGCGTGGCGGTCGCCGCCGAGCCGGACCTGTTGTTGGCGATGACCCGGTTCCTCGACGAGATGGGCTGCCGCATCGTCGCCGCCGTCACCCCGATGAACACGCCGGCCGCCGCAGGCATTCCGTGCGAGACCGTCGTGGTCGGCGATCTCGACGACCTCGAGCGCCTCGCTCTCGCTGACGGCTGCGATCTTGTCGTTGCCAGCTCCCACGCCGAAACGACCGCGGCCGCGATCGGAGCTCCGCTCTACCGGGTTGGCTTCCCGGTGTTCGATCGCCTCGGCGCCGGCCATCGGCTGAGCGTCGGCTATCGCGGAACCCGGGAGCTGCTGTTCGACATCGGCAACGTCTTCCTAGGCCACCCGAGCGAACTTCAACCCTATCCGCGACCGGACAGGGAGGTTTCGAGCGATGCCTGCGTCGCCCATGCGTAGGCTGCGCCTGGTCAGCCCCGACATCGAACAGCGTCAACCGTCGCAAGGAGGATCCATGCGTGTCGCGTTCGCAACCCAGGACCTGCGGAGCATGAACGCCCATTTCGCCGGTGCGCGCAATCTCGCCATCTACACCGTCACCGCCGACGGATACCAGTTCGTGGAAGCGATCCGTTTCGACGTGGCGAGTGGGCAAGACGGCGTCCACGCCGACGCCGACGAGGACCGGATCACGCCGCGCATCGACGCCATCGAAGGGTGCACGCTGCTGTTCGTGCTGGCGATCGGCGGCCCGGCGGCGGCCAGGGTCGTCAACCGCCGCATCCATCCGATGAAGCTGCCGCACCCGGAGCCGATCGACCAGCTGCTGGAGCGGGTGCAGACGATGCTGAAGACCGCGCCGCCGCCGTGGCTGCGAAGGGCGATGGGTGGCGAAGGCACCAACCGCCTGGCTTTCTTGGACGACGACGTCGAGGAGCGGGTGTGATGGCGGCGTCCGCGGGGGCGGTCGCGACCGCGCACCCGGAGGCCGCCACCGAGCGCCTCTACAGGTCATCGCTCGTCGCCTTGATGCGCGCCCATGATGCCTACGGTGTCTGGGAGAGGAAGTCGGACGACGCGATCCTGCAGAGCTTTGTGCTCGAACCGGAGCAGCGGCGGGCGATCCCGGTGATTGGCGAGCCGGATCCGAGGGTGCTGTGGCGTCTCGAGGTGTACTACACCGCCGTCTGCTACACCCTCACCCGCCGCACCGGGCTCGATGCGACTCCGTTCGTCAAGGTCTCCGGCGAGGGATTCGGTCGCGTGCTGATCACCGTCGGGCGGCTCGTCGTTCTCGGCCGCAGTCTGCGCGATGTCCACCGCTTCGGCTTCGAGTCCACCGATGCCCTCGTGGCGGGCGGCGAGGCGCTCGTCGAGGGATGCATGGACGTCATCGAGCATTTCCCGGCCGTGGCCGGCGTCTCCGAATGATCGGGATCGTCGGCGGTCGGTCCACCCTGGTCCTGAAAGGAAGCCGACCATGTCCGAACCGTGCGCGCTGAGGCGGGACGGAACCCCCTGGCAGCCGATGTTCATCGAGACCATCGACGGTGAGACCTGCATCGGGTGCGGCCGCTGCTTCAAGGTCTGCAGCCATGCCGTGCTGGCGATGATGGGCATGACCGAGGACGACGATCTCGTCGCCGCCGACGACGACGAGGCCGAACGGATGGTGATGACCATTGCCAACAAGGGCCGATGCGTCGGCTGCGCCGCCTGCGCCCAGATCTGCAGCTCGAAGGCCATCGCCCTGATCTCGGCCGCCGAGGCACTCGCGGCCTGAGCTGCCGCCAGGGCACGCCGTGCGATGACACGCCTTCACGCAGAGCTGGTGGCGTCCGGCCGCGGAGACCCCTTCGACCGCCACGTCTTCGCGTGCGCGATCGTCGCTGCGGTGGACGACACCCTGACGCGCGGTCTGGGTCTGGCTCGGACGGCCTTGGCGGAGCTGACCGAGGCGTACTTTCCGGGTGCCCGGCGGCATCTTCCGGCCGAGGCCTGGGGCGACGACGCCGGCGAGGATGCGCTCGAAGAGCCCGATCTCCGCCGGCTTCTTCTCGACCATCGCACGTGCGGCGTGCGCGACGAGGACTGGCTGGCGGCGATCATCGCCCGCCGATCGCTGGGCGCCAACCACCTGTGGCAGGACCTCGGCCTGTTCAGCCGCGACGAACTGAACCGCTTGATGGACCGCCATTTCCACCGGCTGAAGCGCCTGAACAGCGGCGACATGAAGTGGAAGAAGTTCTTCTATCGGCAGCTCTGCCGACGGGACGGCGTTGCCATCTGCAAGGCGCCGACCTGCGACGCGTGCGTCGATCTCGGCCTCTGCTTCGGCTCGGAAGCCGGAGAGCCGCTGTCGGTCTTGCAGAGGGGCGTGTTGGAAATCCGACAAAGCCGACGCCCGGGCTGACGATTGTCGCCCGCGACAAGGCTTTCCTCCGTTTGTTATCAATCGCTTAACAGTTGGCACGGGCTTTGCTCCAGATATCGGGGAAGCACGTCGCAAGCTGGAAGGAACACCATCGATGGTGGCACTGACCGAGAAGGCCCGAGACACACTGCGGCGTCTGGTCGCCAACGCCGCGCCCGGCACCGACGGTCTCCGGATCACGGTCGAAACCGGCGGCTGCTCGGGCCTGCGATACCTCCTCGGACTCGAGAAGTCGGCCTGCGACGGCGACCGCGTCTACGAATTCGGCACCATCAAGGTCTACGTCGACGCCCGCAGCCTGCCGATCATCGACGGCCTGCAGGTGGATTTCGTCGAAGGCATCGAGACGTCCGGCTTCGTGTTCGACAATCCGAACGCCAAGGACGTCTGCAGCTGCGGCAAGTCCTTCTCCGGCTGAAGGAGCGACAGCGATGTGGGACTACTCCGACAAGCTCAAGGATCACTTCTTCCATCCGCGCAACGTCGGCTTTCTCGACGACGCCAACGGGGTTGGCGAAGTCGGCTCCATCGCCTGCGGTGACGCCCTGCGGCTGATGGTGCGCATCGATGAGACGACCGGGCGCATCGAGGCGGCAACGTTCGAAACCTTCGGCTGCGGCTCGGCGATCGCATCGTCGTCGGCGCTCACCGAGTTGATCATCGGCAAGACCGCGGAGGAGGCGCTGGCGGTGACCAACCAGGACATCGCCGACTACCTGGACGGCCTGCCGATGGAGAAGATGCATTGCTCGGTGATGGGCGCGGAGGCGCTCAGGGCCGCCATCGCCGACTATCGCGGTGAGGCGAGGGTCGATGACGACCACGACGACGGAGCGCTGATCTGCAAGTGCTTCGGCATCGCCGAGGGCATGCTCGAGCGCACCATCCGCAGCAACGCCCTCACCACCCTCGCTCAGCTGACCGCCTACACCAAGGCCGGCGGGAGCTGCGCCACCTGCCACGACAAGCTCGAGGCGGTCTTGGCGCGGGTGAACGCGCGGATGGTCGCCGCGGGCGAACTGTCGGCCGAGGCTGCCTTCACGGCGTCCGCGCCGACGCCGCGCGCGGAGGACGCCGGCGAGGTTGCGCTGAGCGTCGTCGAGCGGATCCTCGCCGTCCAGAAGGCGATCGACGAGCTGAGGCCGGCGTTCCTTGGCGACGGCGGCGATCTCAGGCTGGTCGACGTCTCCGGCGATCTGGTGACCGTCAGGCTGCTCGGGACCTGCGCCGGCTGCGAGATGTCGGCGGCCACCCTGCAGGGGCTGCGCCAGAGACTCGTGCCGACCCTCGGCCGCTCGGTGCGTGTCGTGCCCGACGGCGCCGTGCACGCCTTGATCTGAGCCGGCACGCAAGGAGGATCCGGGGCATGGATGCCATCTATCTCGACAACAATGCCACCACCCGCGTCGATCCGCTGGTCGTCGAAGCGATGTTGCCGTTCTTCACCGAGCACTTCGGCAATCCGTCGTCGATGCACGCGTTCGGCGAGCTGGTCGGCCGGCGGCTGCGCGAAGCCCGCGGTCACGTCCAGACATTGCTCGGCGCCGAGTTCGACCACGAGATCGTGTTCACCTCGTGCGGCACCGAATCGAACACGACCGCCATTCTGTCGGCGGTGCAGACCCGGCCGGAGCGCCGGGAGATCATCACCAGCGCGGTCGAGCATCCGGCGGTGCTGTCCCTCTGCCGCCACCTTGAACAGCGGGAAGGCTATCGCCTGCACGTGATCCCGGTCGATCGCAGAGGCCGGCTGGACATCGCAAGCTTCGCCGCCGCGCTGTCGCCGCGGGTGGCCGTCGCCTCGATCATGTGGGCGAACAACGAAACCGGCACTCTGTTCCCGGTCGAGCAGCTCGCCAGGTTGGCAAAGCCGTTCGGCATCCTGTTCCACAGCGATGCGGTGCAGGCGGTCGGCAAGGTGCCGATGACCCTGAGGGACTCGGTGATCGACATGGTGTCGCTGTCCGGCCACAAGCTCCATGGCCCCAAGGGAACGGGCGTGCTCTATGTCCGCCGCGGCACCCGGTTTCGCCCGCTGCTGCACGGTGGCCACCAGGAGCGCGAACGCCGCGCCGGCACCGAGAACACCGCCGGCATCGCCGGCCTCGGCAGGGCTTGCGAGCTGGCGCTGATCCCTCTTGCCGACGAGAACCTCCGGGTGCGGGCTCTTCGCGACAAGCTGGAACAGGGCATTCTCGATCGCGTCGGCAGCTGCTTCGTCACCGGCGACCCGACCAACCGGTTGCCGAACACCACCAACATCGCCTTCGAGTACATCGAAGGGGAAGCGATCCTCCTGCACCTCAACCGGGAGAAGATCGCCGCGTCATCCGGATCGGCGTGCACGTCGGGTTCGTTGGAGCCGTCGCACGTGATGCGCGCGATGGACATCCCGTTCACCGCCGCCCACGGCTCGATCCGCTTCTCGCTGTCGCGGGACAACACCGAAGACGAGATCGACCGGGTGCTGGAGGTGCTGCCGCCGATCGTTGACCGCCTGCGCGAGCTGTCGCCCTACTGGTCGGGCGGAGCCCCGGCGAACGCCGCCTTCCAGCCGGACTATGCGTGACGCGGGGACCGTGGCGATGACCAGTCCGGCCGCTGTCTCCCCGACCATCAACGACACCACGCTCCGCGACGGCGAGCAGACCGCCGGCGTCGCCTTCACCATCGAGGAGAAGGTAGCGATCGCCACGGCGCTCGATCGCGCCGGCGTCCCCGAGTTGGAGGTCGGCGTCCCGGCGATGGGCGCCCAGGAGCGGGACTGCATCCGCGCCGTCGCCGCCGCCGGCCTCAGGTGCACGCTGATCGGCTGGTGCCGGATGGCCACCGGGGACGTGGACGCGGCGATCGGTTGCGGCCTCCGCGCGGTCAACCTGTCGCTGCCGGTCTCCGACCGGATGCTCGGCGCCAGGTTCGGCCGCGACCGCCGCTGGGCGATCGATCACACCCTGCGGGTGGCCGCATACGCCCGCGACCGCGGCCTCGAGGTGGCGGTCGGCGGCGAGGATGCCTCCCGGGCCGACCTCGAGCATGTCCTCCGGGTCATCGATCGCATCACCGACCTCGGCGTGCATCGCTTTCGCTTCGCCGACACCCTCGGCGCCCTCGACCCGTTCACGACGTTTGCGGCGATCGCGTGCCTCCGGGCGCGAACCGCGATGGATCTTGAGATCCACGCCCACGATGACCTCGGGTTGGCGACCGCCAACTCGCTGGCCGCCGTTCGCGGCGGCGCCACCCACGTCAACACCACCGTAAACGGCCTCGGCGAGCGGGCTGGCAACGCTCCCCTGGAAGAGGTGGTCGTCGCCCTGTCCCACCTCTACGGCCTCGACACCTCCATCGACCGCCGCCAGCTGCGTCCGGTGTCCGAGCTGGTTGCGGCGGCCTCCGGCCGACCGGTGCCGCCCAACAAGAGCATTGTCGGCGAGGCGGTGTTCACCCATGAGGCCGGGATCCATGTCCACGGATTGCTGCGTGACCGCTGGACCTATCAGGCGCTCGACCCCGAGGCCCTCGGCCGGACGCACGCGGTCCAGCTCGGCAAGCATTCCGGGACCGCCGCCGTCGCCCACGTGTTCGGAGCCCTGGGACTGCCGCTGCGACCGGGGCAGGCGGAGATCGTCCTCGAACGGGTGCGCGACCACGCAGTGGTCACCAAGCGGGCGCCGGAGCCGGCGATCCTCAGGTCGATCTACGACGACACGTGCTTGCCGCGACAGGAGATGCCATGAGCGCGCTGATGGAAACCCTCAGATCTCTGGAGACCGCCGAGGACTTCCTCGACCACTTCGCGATCCCCTATGCACAGCGGATCGTCGACGTCAATCGGCTCCACATCCTGCAACGGTTGCACGACCGCCTCGCCGAGGCCGACCTCGCGAGCATGGATGACGCGGAGCTGCGCGCAGCGGTGTCGGCGTTTGTTGCCCGCGCCTACCAGGACTTCGTCGTCTCCGACGCGAGGACGGAGAGGGTGTTCAGGGTTTTCCACCGGGCCGAGGGGGACGCGCGCCGATCCGGCCGGACGATGGTTCCGTTGGCCGAGGTGCGCGGCGCCACCGGCCAACGCGGGGCCTGACCCGCGGTTGATTGCCGGTCCGGGGCCGCAGGCACCGGACGGACGAGGAGGGTTCCAGATGTACACGATCATCCGTCGCGACGCGTTTTCCGACACCACCTTTCTCTGGAAGGTCGAGGCTCCGGACGTCGCACGGTCCGCCCTGCCCGGACACTTCGTGATGCTGCGGCTGCGCGAGGGCGGTGAGCGGATCCCGCTCACCGTCGCCGACTTCGACCGCGACGCGGGGACGGTGACGCTGGTCATCCAGGCTCTTGGCAAGACGACCCTGGAGATGCGCGATCGCTATCGGGCCGGAGATGCGTTTCTCGATTTTGTCGGGCCGCTGGGCCTGCCGCAGCCTGTGGAGACGGTCGGGCATGTGGTGCTCGTCGGCGGCGGCCTCGGCGTCGCGCCGGTTTTCCCGCAGCTCCGCGCGTTCCGCCAGGCTGGCAACCGGACCACCGGCATCATCGGCTTCCGCAGCAGGGAGCTGGTGTTCTGGGTCGACCGCTTTCGGGCCCATTCGGACGATCTCGTCGTCTGCACCGACGACGGAAGCTTCGGCCGCCCCGGGTTGGTGACGGAGGCGTTGCAGGACGTCCTCGAGAGCGATCCGCCGGACCTTGTGATCGCCATCGGGCCGCTGCCGATGATGCAGGCCTGCGTCGAAACCACCCGCCCGTTCGCGGTCAGGACGATGGTGTCGCTCAACGCCATCATGGTTGACGGCACCGGCATGTGCGGCTCATGCCGGGTCACCGTCGGTGGCCAAGTCCGGTTCGCATGCGTCGACGGTCCCGATTTCGACGGACACCAGGTCGACTTCCATGAGCTGATCGCCCGCCAGAAGCGGTTCAAGAGCCAGGAAGCCAGGGCCAACAGGGACTATGCCCACGTCTGCAACCTCGAAAAGACGCTGTTCGAAGAGGAGAAGCGCAGCTACAAGACCCTGACGGCGCTGCGGCCGACCCAGATCGCCATGCCCGAGCGGGATGCGGCCGAGCGCGTCCGCAGCTTCAAGGAGGTCAACCTCGGCTACGGCCTCGAAGACGCCCTCGAAGAGGCGGAACGGTGTATCCAGTGCAGGAGGCCGACCTGCATCGCCGGCTGCCCGGTCTCCATCGACATCCCGCGCTTCATCCGCCATCTGCTGGTTCGTGACCTCGACGGCGCTCTCGCCGCGATCAACGAAGCCAATCTGTTCCCGTCAATCTGCGGCCGCGTCTGCCCGCAGGAAACCCAGTGCGAGAGCCAGTGCGTGATCGGCCGCAAGATGCAGCCGGTCGCCATCGGCCGGCTCGAACGGTTCGTCGGCGATCACGCCCGGTCGCCGAAGGCGGTCCCGCCGCGCTCCTTCGGGTCGCTCGGCCGCGTGGCGATCGTCGGATCGGGGCCGGCGGGTCTCGCCGCGGCGGCGGACCTGGTGCGCTCCGGTGCCGACGTCACCGTCTACGAGGCCCTGCACGTGGTCGGCGGCGTGCTGCGGTACGGCATCCCGTCGTTCCGGCTTCCCCGCGACATCATCGATCGCGAGGTGGAACGGCTCGTGGACTTCGGTGTCAGGTTCGAGACCAACAAGGTGGTCGGCAAGACCTTCACCATCCCGCAGCTCCTGAACGGCAAGGGATTCGAAGCAGTGTTCGTCGGCGCCGGTGCCGGCGCGCCCTCGTTCCTCGGCATTCCAGGCGAGTTCGCGGGACAGGTCTATTCCGCCAACGAGTTCCTGACCCGCGTCAACCTGATGGGCGGCGATCGGTTCCCGCATCTCGACACGCCGATCGACATCGGCACCAGCATCGTCGTCATCGGCGCCGGCAACACCGCCATGGATTGTCTGCGGGTCGCCAAACGGCTCGGCGCCGAAACCGTGCGCTGCGTCTACCGGCGAACCGAGGCCGAGGCCCCGGCCCGCATCGAGGAGCTGCGCCACGCCAAGGAGGAAGGGGTCGAGTTCCTGTTCCTGCATGCACCGGTCGCAATCCAGACCGACGACGACGGCAACGTGCGCGGCATGAGGGTGCAGAGGATGGCCCTCGGCGAGCCCGATGAGCGCGGGAGGCAGCGCCCGGTGCCGCTCGACGCCTTCGTCGATCTCGCCTGCGACACCGTCATCTATGCCCTCGGCACCCAGGCCAATCCGATCATTGGCCAGGCGACCCCTGATCTGGCGCTCAACAGGTGGGGCAACATCGTCGCCGACGAGACCACCCAGGCGACCAATCTTCCCGGGGTGTTTGCCGGCGGCGACATCGTCAGCGGCGGCGCCACGGTGATCCTCGCCATGGGGGCCGGGCGCCGTGCCGCCAAGGCGATCGCCACCTATCTTGCCGACGGCCAACGGCGATGGCCGGTGACGGCGGACACCGCCGCGATCGTTTGAGAGGAGGCCCGTTCCATGCTCTGCCCGAAATGCCATCAGCCGATCGACGGCCCCGAAGAATACGTCTGCTGCAGAAGCGAGACCCTCTCTTGGCGCTGTCTCCATTGCGGCAAGGTCAGCGAGGGGTTCGCCTTTCCGTACGGCCTCTGTCCGCTGTGCGATGGCGTGCTTGAACGACTGGGGCCGCGGGAGATCGACGATGCCGAAGCCCTTGGTGCGATCCGTACGGCCTTCGAGATCGAGCTCGGCGGCCGCGCCTTCTACGCACAAGCGGCCGCCGAGGTGACGGACACCCTGCTCCGCGAGCTGTTCCGCAGGCTGGCGGACATGGAGGCGGAGCACATCGACACCTTGTCCCGCCGCTACCATGCGGACGTGCCGGCGCCGTCCGCGCGCTCCGGCGTCGAGCGGGCCGCCATCTTCGCCGGCATCGACAGCCGACCCGGCGACCCGATCGACCTGCTCCGCATCGCCATCGCCTGCGAGAGACGCGCCGAGCACCACTTCCGCACCAGAAGCCGGCAGGTGCCCGAGGGCTCGGCCGCGCACCAGCTGTACCGCGAGCTGTCGGCGGAAGAACGCGAGCATGCCGATCTCCTGACGACGGAGCTCGCTCGCCGGCATGCCGGCAAGCCCGGACTCCTGTGAAGCGACAACGAAGTGTGCCTTTTCGGGTGATGGAGGAGCGGCGTGGACAACGCCGCGTCCGGCGGGCCGGGCCGGCCGGCTGGGTCAGGAGAGGGCGGCGAGCAGGAGCGCGCACACGTTGGGTCAGGCTCTGCCGGTCTTTTCGCGCCGCCGCTGAACCGAAGAGGGCACACCAAGCGCCTCGCGATACTTGGCCACCGTTCGCCTGGCAACGACTATGCCCTCCCTCTCAAGGATCTCGACGATCGCGTCATCCGTAAGTACTTGGGACGGCGGCTCTGCATCGATCACCTCCCTGATGCGGTGGCGCACCCATTCCGCCGAGTGGCTCGCGACGCCCGGGGCGCCTCCAACGGCCTGGCTGAAGAAATACTTGAGCTCGTAGATTCCCCGCGGCGACGACAGGTACTTGTTGGACGTAACACGGCTGATCGTGCTCTCGTGCAGTCCAACCTCCTCTGCGATATCCCTGAGCACCAGCGGACGAAGCGCCTGTACTCCTCTTAAGAAGAAATCCTCTTGTTGCCGGATTATCTCGATAGACACTTTCAGAATTGTCGACGCACGTTGGTTTAGCGCCTTGACAAGCCAGTTCGCTGACTGGAGGCATTCATTTATGTATGCTCTTTCTTCTTTGCGCATTGGAGACCGCGTTATACGCGCATAGTATGAGCTATTGACAAGAATGCGCGGCAAGGTCTCACTGTTGAGCTCGACAATCCAGCCGCCGCGAGGATGCGGGCGCATGAGTATATCCGGGATGATGGGCTGTATTACTGTATTGTCATATGCAAGCGCCGGTTTCGGGTTCAGCGAGCGTATTTCTTCAAGTTTTGAAAAGATCACCTCGGCATCCACGCCGCACATCCGCGTCAACGTGGCCAGGTCCCGTTTCGCCAGGAGGTCGAGGTTATCGAGCAATAGACGCATGACGGGGTCCAACCGCCCGCGCTCTCTAAGCTGCAACATCAAACATTCTGCCAGGTTACGGGCGAAAATGCCTGGAGGATCGAAATTCTGAAGCCTGTGCAGGACTTTCTCTGCACGCTCAACTGGACAGGAAAGAGCTAAGGATACAGACTCCAGGTCGTCTGACAGGTATCCTGACTCATCAAGTAATTCAGTTAGATAACATCCAATCAAACGATCAATGGGGTCTCTCAACTCAATGCTGATCTGTTCTAGAATATGGTCACGCAGTGACTTATGCTCTCGGACGACGTACTCTCCTATCTGCTCGTTTTCTCCGCGGTCGCGCCCTGCGCTTAGCCAGGTCTCCCCGCCGCTTGTTCCGACCGCCAAGGCGGCCTCCGCTTGACCGGCAGACGCATCCGTGTCGAACAGGTCGTCCGTGTCGACATCCAGAGCGTTCGTGGTGGCGAACCCCGCCTCGTCGGAAACGGCGTGATCGACCGCCGGCTGGGTCGCGCCGCGCTCGCTTTCGGCGTTGGCCGCAGCGGACTCGTCGCCGACGGGGTCGGCTCCTGTCGTCTCCGCGTCGTCACGCTCCAGAAGAGGATTCTGTTCCAGGTACTGCTCGACGTACGGCCCGAGCTCGATGTTCGAGAGCTGCAGAAGCTTGATCGCCTGCTGCAGTTGCGGCGTCATCACGAGCGTTTGCGATTGGCGAAGATCGAGGCGTGGTGTCAGCGCCATTTCGGGAAACAGTCGAGGTTGGGAGCGGAAACCTACAAACGAAAACGTTCTCCGAGGTACACGCGTCTGACCTCTGCGTTGGTGACAACGTCGTCCGGCGTGCCCTCCATCAGCAGCATGCCATCGTGAATGATGTAAGCCCGATCGATGACGTCGAGGGTCTCCCGGACGTTGTGGTCCGTAATCAGCACGCCGATCCCGCGATCCTTGAGATGAGCGACCAGTGCGCGAATGTCCCCGACCGCAATCGGGTCAATGCCGGCAAAAGGCTCGTCAAGCAGCACGAAATGAGGATTGGATGCGAGGGTTCGAGCTATTTCAACACGGCGCCGCTCGCCACCAGACAAAGCCAAAGATGGCGTTCGCCGGAGGTGCGTTATGGAAAATTCCGCGAGAAGAGCTTCAAGGATAGCTTCTCGGCGTTCCTTTGACTCTTCGACCACCTCGAGAACCGTACGGATGTTGTCTTCCACCGACAGCCCTCGAAAAATGGACGCCTCTTGTGGCAGGTAACCGATGCCGAGACGCGCGCGCCGATACATGGGGAGTCCGGTGATGTCCATTCCATTGAGAACGACCGTTCCATGATCGGGCTCGATCAGCCCGATAATCATGTAGAAACAGGTTGTCTTGCCCGCGCCATTGGGACCCAGGAGACCGACCACCTCTCCCCTATGGAGCGCCAAGCTCATCCCGCGGACGATGGGCCGCTTCTTGAAGCGCTTGCCGATCTCAATGACATAGAGGCCCCCCGTACCGGCCAGCGCATGCGGCCCGTTCGTTGAGCCGGCCAGCGGTCGCACCGAGGACCTGCCTTCTTGCGGATCTACGAGCACGAGCGACGATACGCCATCGAAACACCACCGGCACTATTCATGGCTCTTCTCCTCCGGACGGATCAAGCCTCCGACCCGTTCGTTCGACGAGTCCTGCCCGGGGCACGCGAGGAGTCTGCTCACGCCCGTGGTGAGATCGACTTCCGCCCGGCAGCCATTGATCTGGTTGGGACCGCGACTTATTCGAACCTGACCCATCAGCGAGACAACGCCCGCATTCGCCCTGTAGATGCCTCGTTGCGCTTGCAACCGCTCCTCGCGGGTGACCACACCGACGTCGTCGAACGCGTCCACCCGCTCGATGACAGTTTCTCCGGATGGGTTCTGGCCGAAATAGGCCACCAGGACGTCGGCGCTCACCCCCCTGTCGCTCGCCGAGGCCCTGGCGTTCCCTCTCGCGATCAGCATCTCGCTTTTTTCCCAGTACTCGATCTGTTGCTCGGCGCTGATCTCGGCCTCGGGGCCAACCAGGGTCACGCGCTCCCCGCCACTGATCAGCACCAGCACGGCGTTATCGACGTCATAGGCTGCCTTCTCGGCATAGGCTCGATGCTTCGGCGACGAGATCTCCACCCGGCCCTCGGCGTCCAGGCGCCAGATCTCCGTGCGTCCTTGCGGCGTTTCCCGATAATGCGCGCGCAGCGTGTCGGCTTTGACGGCGATGTCGCCGCGAACCGCCATGGCATCGCCGCGAGCCGTGATCACGGACTCGCGTCGTAGCCACTCGATGCCGTCCTGAGCGCTGATCTCGATCGGCGAAGTCGACTCGCCGAGTCCAAGGTCCTGAGCCGACACCGACGAGCACTGCCACCCCGCCACCAGAGCCAGGCCCAGCACCAGTCCGGCGAACAGTCCAAGGCGGCTCATTGAGCTCGCCTCTCCGCTTCGGGATAGATGACCATGCGTGCGGCGCCGTCGAGCCGGATGACGTTCCCTTCGTCACTGAGACGGTAGCCCTCGGCCTCGAGTTCGCCGAGCGGTCCATGGCCCTCGATCCGCGAGCGGCCGGAGACGACACGCTCATCGAGATCGAGTTTGGCCTCATCCGTAAGAAACTCGTGACCGGAATCATGGAATAGCCGGACCGAGCCCGAGAGGTCCAACGCCTTGGCGTCGACCCTGTAGGTGCCTCGCTCGGCGGCCACGACCACCCACGACCCGCTGTCGAGCGCCATGTCCGCCGCCAGCGTCTCCAGTTCGACCTCGGTGCCTTCGGGAACCAGGTTCCGCACCGATTGGGCCGTGATCGTGTACGGTCGATTGCTGCCGTCCGTACCGACGAAGCGCGCCTTGACCATGCTGAGGTCATCGGCCGCGATCTCCACGTCGGCGAAGCCGACCCGGAACTGCCCCCGAATCGAAGAGAAATGTGGCCACGCCAGCACCATGCCGAGCAGCGCCACCGCTGTCGCCGGCAGGACGATCTTCATCAGCCGCACGAACCGGGATCGCCCGCTGACGCTTCCGTTCCGAACGCCTGAGCGGACCCTCGACCCTCCTGACGCCGCGATCGCGGCCAGCGGCGGCCACCTCTCGGAGGGAGCCCGCTCCTCCGGCGTCCGTCGGCGATGGTCGGATCCCGGTTCGAGCACCCTAGGCCACTCCCGCACGGAGACAGTCGTGAACGTGGATGATGCCGATCGGACGGCCGTCTTCGACCACGAAAAGATTGGTGATCCCTCTCGAGTTCATCAGTCCCAGCACTTCGCTGACGAGGATGTCGGGGCCGACCACCTTCGGTTCCACCGTCATGACCTCGGTCGCCGGTCGACTGGTCAGGTCGGCACTCATGTGCCGCCGCAGGTCGCCGTCGGTGATCATCCCTTGGAGCGTTCCCGCCTCGTCGACCACGCCCACGCAACCGAACCCTTTCGCCGTCATCGTGATCAGGACGTCCGCCATCTTCGTCCTGCGATCGACCAGCGGCAGGGCACTCCCCGAGTGCATGATCTCCCTTACCCTGAGAAGACGCTTTCCGAGCCGCCCGCCGGGGTGGAGGACCTTGAAATCGCTCGACGAGAATCCCCGTCGCTCGAGAAGCGAGACGGCGATCGCGTCGCCCAGCGCCAGCATGACCGTGGTCGACGTCGTCGGCGCGAGCCCCATGGGGCAGGCCTCGGCGATGGCGGGCAGGACGAGGGCTGCGTCCGCCGTCTTCGCCAGCGTGCTGTCCCGCCTGCCGGTGATCGCGATCAGCGGAATGCCGAATCGCTTTCCGTAGGTCAGGAGGTCCGACAACTCGGGCGTCTCGCCGGAATTGGAGAGCGCCAGAATCACGTCGCGCTCGGTGATCATGCCGAGATCACCGTGGCTTGCTTCCGCAGGATGGACGAAAAACGCCGGCGTTCCGGTTGACGCCAAGGTCGCCGCGATCTTGCGCGCGACATGGCCACTCTTGCCCATGCCGGTGACGACCACGCGACCTTCCATGCGCTCGATCACCTCAAGAGCGCCGACGAACATCTCGTCCAGGGAATCGGCCATCGCCTGCAGGCCCGCGACCTCCGCCAGGAGGACGCGCCGGGCCGCGGCCAGAAGCGGATCGACCGGTTGCGACGAGGATGCTCGCGCTTGCATCGTGGCCATTGTCACCCAGTTCCTGTCTCAGCGGCCATCGAGGTGTTCGAGCCCTCGGCCCGCCTCGTTTCGCGGTCGGCGGCGGCTGCCATGCCTCCCGGCGTTGCACGCTGGCCGAAGCAAAAAGCATGCCGCTTGGTGCGGATTGTGCAGCGCGAAGGAGCGCCGGTCAACCGGGTCGTCGCGTCGGGTGCCGCCCACGACCGGCGATCACAGCTCAGCGCAAATCGGTGACGTCAGTGGGCAAAAACGTCGACGGTGTCCCATCCTTCGAGATCCAGACGGGCCCGACACGGGACAAAAGAGAAGCACGACGCCGCAAGCTTCGTACGCCCTTCGCGAGACAATATCGAGTCTAGTCGATCTCTGAGGCGGTGAAGATAAAGGACATCCTGCGCAGCGTAATGAATTTGTTCATCGGACAAGTTTTCTGTGCCCCAGTCCGATGACTGCTGTTCTTTCGATAGTTCGTGACTCAGCAGTTCTCGACAGAGGTCCTTGAGGCCATGTCGATCCGTGTAGGTGCGCGCGAGCTTCGATGCAATCTTGGTGCAGTAGATCGGCGAGCACGTCACACCGAGATAACGCATCAACATGGCGACATCGAACCGAGCGAAGTGGAAAATCTTCGTCACGGATTCGTCCTGGAGAATCGCGCTCAGGTTCGGCGCGCGACGGCTCGGCCCGGCCGGGACCTCGGACTCGACAAACCTCGAGTGGCGAAACTGGACGAGATGGCAGGGGCCGACGCCGCCATACAGTTGCACGAGGCACAGACGGTCGCGATGCGGAGCCAGTCCCATCGTCTCGGTGTCGACGGCAACAGCGTTGCCAAGGCTCACCCCCTGAGGGAGATCGTCCTGGTGCAACTCGTAAGCAATGCTGCCGACGGCCACTCAGATCGCCTCTGGCAACCTGCGCCATGGTCGGGCTGGTGCCCAGGAGAAGACTCGAACTTCCACGGCCTTGCGGCCACAGGTACCTGAAACCTGCGCGTCTGCCAATTCCGCCACCTGGGC
>CAYQSU010000045.1:0-28480 GCA_964420325.1 uncultured Rhodospirillaceae bacterium
GTCGCAAAATGTCGCATTTTGTCGCATTTTGTCGCAAAATGTCGCATTTCGTCGCGATTCGTCGCAGCTTGCCGCCGGCGGCGCCGGCCCGCCTCACAGCCGCTCGGAGAGCCAGATGGCGGCGCGCGAGCCGGCCTTGACCAGCGCCGAGAGCGGCCCGTGGGCGGGGGCCGCCTCGGCGCCGTGGCGTTTCGCCGTCTCGCCGTGCTCGACCTCGTCGGCGCGGTAGCGGGCGCACAGCGCCCGGAGCTCGGCCTCGTCGTCGCCGAGGACCTCGACCTGGCGGCCGTAGTGCTGGTCGATCACCTCCTCGACGGCGGCGGTGCAGGCCATCGCCGCCTTCGCGCCCAGAAGCGCCGAGGCGGCGCCGAGGGCGAAGCCGGCGACGTGCCACACCGGCTGCAGCGCCGTCGGCCGCACCCGCCGTTCGGCGATCAGCGCGTTGAACGTCGCCAGGTGCTCCCGCTCCTTGACCGCCATGCGGCGGATCACCGGCGCGGCGGCGCTGCGGCCGAGCACCCAGAGCTGGCCCTCGTAGATGCGCACCGCGCCGTACTCGCCGGCCTGGTCGACGCGGATGATGCGCTGGATCAGCTCGTCCCGGGTCGGATCGCCGGGGAGCCGGCCGCCCCTGGGCGTGGTCTCGGTCATCGGTCGTCCCTTTCGCGGCCCGGGCCGGCGAAGGCGAGGCAGGCGACGCCCAGCGCCAGCGCGGCCAGCGCATTGTAGCCGGCGAGCGACACCCCGAACAGCCGCCAGTCGACCTCGTCGCAGGGCTTCGGCTGCGGCCCGGCGAGCCGCGCCTGCAGCTCCTCGACGGTGAGGTCCGGCGGCAGCAGGCCGCCCTCGCAGCCGGGGATGCCGGCCCACCAGTGCTCCTCGACCCCGACATGATAGAAGGCGAGCAGCGCGTTGGCGAGGAGGACGACGCCGGCGACGAGGATCAGCCGCCGCCGCCGGGACCCGGTCATCGGCACGGCGACGGCGACGAGGGCCATGACGGCGGCGACAGCATACGGCACGCGCTCGTAGAGGCAGAGGATGCAGGGCTGCAGGCCGAGCAGGTGCTCGCCGGCGAAGGCGGCGGCCAGCGCGCCGAGGCAAGCCGCCAGCAGTGCGGCGGCGACGGTGCGGGAGCCGGGACGACGGTCGAGGCGCATGCTGCGGAGCCCTCGATGTTCTCTCAGGCGAGCAGGCGGACGAGGACGAAGCCGCCGAGCAGGAGCGCGAAGAACGCCGTCGCCACCTGCGCCAGGTTGCGCTCGACGAAGGCGCGGATCGGCGGGCCGAAGTACCACAACAGCACCGCGACGGCGAAGAAGCGGGCGCCGCGGGACAGGATCGACGCGACCATGAAGGTGGCGAGATCGAGGCCGGTGACGCCGCTCGCGATCGTGATCACCTTGTAGGGAAAAGGCGTGACGCCGGCGCCGAAGACGATCCAGCCGCCCCACTCGTTGTAGCGGTGGCGGAACTCCTCGAACTTGGCGGCATAGCCGTAGAGCTCGAGGAGCGGCTGGCCGACCTCGTCGAACGCCACCGCGCCGATCGCGTAGCCGGCGAGGCCGCCGGCGACCGAGGCCACGGTGCAGACGCCGGCGATCAGCCAGGCGCGGTCCCTCGCCGCGAGGATCATCGGGATCAGCATCACGTCCGGCGGGATCGGGAACACCGAGCTCTCGATGAACGACACCACGGCGAGCGCGGCGAGCGCGTGGCGATGCTGGGCGAGATCGAGGGTCCAGTCGTAGAGACGCTGCAGCAACGAGGTGCGGGCTCCGGCGGCGAGGTTCGGGCGCTCCCGGGCCGCGACCATTATCAGCCCCGGGCGCGCCGGGCAACCGCTTCGTCGCCGGGCCGGCCCCGCCGCCACCGTGCCCGGCCGTGTTGACCGCCCCGAGCCTCCGTCTATGATACCTGCCGGCGCCGGCCCCTGTGGCGGAATCGGTAGACGCGGCAGACTCAAAATCTGTTGGCCTTCGGGCCGTGGGAGTTCGAGTCTCCCCGGGGGCACCAAGGGCGCGGGTGATTCGCCCGGCTTGCGGGCACGCCGCCGCCGCCGCTGGCCTTCTGACCGGGCCGGCCGGCGGACGGCGGGGCCGGACGACGGGACCCGAAAGAGCCCCCGGCCGCCGCCCGGGTCCGCCGGGGTCTCCCCTAAGCCATTCTGAACAAGGGGCTCTCCGCCCCGCCCGGAGCGTCCTCGGCGGCCTCTTCGCCGACGGCGCTGTGCCCGCCGGGCCACGCCCTCCGCCGAAATTCGTCGGAGCGCCGGGAGGGCGTTGACCGCGGATACGGGCCGATGCTCTGCTTGCGGCTCGGATCGGAAACGAGCGCGGCCTTCGGGTCGACGTCGGGCCGTCCCCGGGACGGAGGTGATGCCTTCGCCCGCTTGATCGGCCCGGCCGCGCGTGTCGCGAAAGGAGACGGGCCGATGAGCGCCTCTGCGACCGCCGTCACGATCGAGTTCAGCGTCGATCGCTACCTGTGGGCGCATCGCCGCAAGCCCCGCGGCTTCCGCCTCTGGTACTTCCGTCTGCCCGACGGCTCGACGTTCTGCTTCTCCGGCACGTACTCGGAGGCGAAGCGGGCGGCGGCAAGGGCGGCGGCAGCCCGCCTCGAGGCGGGATCGGCCGCCATCCTGGTCTGCGCCTGAGCGACGCCAACGACCGGCCGAGCGGTCTCGCCGGCAGCGCCTTCGATCGTCACAAAGCTGCCGTTTACTCGGGGCACGATTCGCGGCATATCAGGGGTGCGGCGCGAGCCGGCCGATGACCGCCACGGACGCGGCAGGACGCACCGGGCGCCGACGACGACAGGAGAGCAGTCCTCAGGATGATGACGATATGACGCCGTCGCGAGGCAAGCCGCCGAAGCTCACCCTGAAGGGACGCGAGGCGGAGACGCTCAAGCTGCGGAACGCGGACTCGAAGCGGGCCGACGAGCCGCCGGCCGGCCAGCAGCATCGGGCGTATACCGAACTGGTGTTGGCCCACGAGAAGCTCAATGCGCCACAGTTCGGCCGGAAGTTCACGCGCATCGACGACGGCCGCGACGGCGCGCCATCCGGCGGCTTCCGGGTGGTGATGCGGCCGCGGCCGCGCGGCCAACGAGACCGCTGACGGCGGCGCGCGGGCGGGCGCGGTCCCTTCCTTCAGTCCGGCCTGCCGACCGGGATCAGCAGGAGCGGCTCCGCGTCGCCGAGCCCGAGCAGAAGGGCCACCCGGTCGTCGGCGAAGGCGCCGACGACGGTCGAGCCGAGACCGAGGGCGACCGCCTGCAGGGCGATGTTCTCCGCCGCGTGGCCGGCCTCGATGTGCACGTACCGCCGGCCGCGGTCGCCGTAGCGTGCCGTGGTCCGCCGGACGATGGCGGCGATGACGACGACCGCCGGCGCCCGGGCGATCCAGCCCTGGCCGAGCGCCGCCTCGGCCAGCTCCCGCCGCCGGTCTCCAGGGAGCGCGAGCGCGAGCCGGTGCGGTCCCGGCTCGTAGCGGTAGACACCCGGCGGCACGCTCACGACGGCTCCGGCGACGAGGAGAAGCTCGAGCGGATAGGTCGCTCCCGCCGACGGCGCCGTGCGCAGGCCATCCGGATGGGTGATGCCCTGCCCCGCCCACAGCAGCTGCGCCGCGTGGCCGAGTTCCAGCCCGCCTTCGGCGAATCCGCGGACCGAGCGCCGCTTCGCGAGCGCGTACTCGACCGACAGCGGGCCCTTCAGGCTGGGCGGCGGCAGCGGCAGCCCGTCACCGGCGGCGGCCGCCATCGTCACCGCGAGCAGCAAGGCGGCCGTCCCGGCGGCGCACTGTGCCAACCCGATCATGGCGTCTCCCCGTCACGGTGGCTCCGGCGCTAAAGGACGATGCGGAGCCATGATGCCAGGGTCGCCGCCCCGAACACCAGCACGACGATCCCCAGCGTAACGTGGACGCCGGTGATGACGCGCTCGGGCAGACGCCGCCTGAGCGCCACCGACCCGCCCACCAGCGTCAGCCACCACAGCATCGATCCGGCGAACACGCCGGTGAGGATCAGCCACTCGTCGATCGCGTCGCCGGAGCGCTGGGAGAACAGGCCGAGGCCGGCGAAGACGCCGAAGAACGCGAAGAACGTCGCCGGATTGACGATGGTGAGGGCGAAGCCGGCGCAGAGCGCGGCGACGTAATCGGAGAGGCCCTGGCGGACCGCCGCCGCCTCGGCGGCCTCGGACGCCGGGACGGGCCGATGCCGCATGATCATGTGGGTCCCGAGACAGACGAGAAAAAGGCCTCCGGCGAGCCTCAGCGGTCCCTGGTTGTCGATGATGTGGCGGGTCACCAGCGACAGGCCGAACATCGCGGCAGCGGCGAGCACGGCATCGGCGACGGCGGCCCCGACGCCGGTGACGACACCCGTCGCCTTCTGTCCGTGGAGGGCCTGCCGCATGCACAGCGCTCCGACGGCGCCGATCGGCATGGCGATCACGAAGCCGGCAAGGAGCGCCTTGACGAACAGGATGCCGTTGAGCACGCGCTTGCTTCCCCCCTTGTCTCGTCACCTTGTCGACGCCTTCGGCGGTGCGCAGACGCCGAGTATGCCGCTCAGCAGCATCGACGGTAAACCCATGCCTCGAGTCCTCTCGTGCTCTCTGCGGCGAGCATCGCCTGTCGGTCCGCCATCGGCTCAGAACAGCGCCTCGAACAGGAACGGCAGAAGAACCGCGGTGGCCAGCCCGTTCAGCCCCATCGCCAGGCCGGAGAACGCGCCTGCGGCCTCGCCGAGCTGGAGGGCGCGGGCGGTGCCGATGCCATGCGCGGCAAGCCCGAGGGCGAACCCCATGACCCGCGGGTCGCGAACGCGGATCAGCGCAAAGAGGGCCGTGCCCAGGGCGGCGCCGAGGATGCCGGTGAGGATGACGAGCACGGCCGTCAGCGAGGGCAGACCGCCCAGGCGCTCAGCGATGCCCATGGCGATCGGCGTCGTCACCGACTTCGGCGCGAGCGAGGCCAGCGTGTCCCGCGACGCCCCCAGCGCCCAGGCGATGGCGACGGCGCTCGCCGCCGCCGCCAGCGAGCCGGTGACGAGGGCGCAGATCAGCGCGCCTGCCGTGCGCCGGACGTGGGCGAACTGACGGTACAAGGGAACGGCCAGCGCCACCGTCGCCGGTCCCAGAAGGAAATGCACGAACTGGGCGCCCTCGAAGTAGGTCGCGTAGTCGGTGCCGGTGACGTGGAGCAGCGCCGCGAGGGCCAGCACCGCGATCAGCACCGGGTTCACCAGGGCGCTGTTGCCGGCGAGCCGGTGCAGGGACGTGCCGAGCTGATAGGCGACCAGGGTCAGGGTCAGGCCGGCGAGAGGGCTCGCCGCCAGATAGACCCAGATGTCCCGCATCTCCACGGTCACGGTGTCCGCCTCCGCTCGGCGAGGCGCATCAGGCCCTGCAGCACCAGCGCCGTGACGACGATGGTGAAGAGCGTGCTCCCGACCAGCGCCGCGAGGATCGCGGGATACTCCTCCGCCAGCAGCGAGAGATGCACCATGACCCCGACGCCGGCGGGCACGAACAGGAGCGCTAGATGGTCGAGCAGCCCGGACGCCGTCGCCGCCACACCGGGCGCGACGGCGCCCTTGACCGCGAGGCCGAGAAACAGGATCACCATGCCGAACACGGGCCCGGGGATCGGCACCCCGGTGGCGAGCACGATCACCTCGCCGGCGAGCTGGCAGACGAGCAGGACGGTCAGGAACGTGAGCATGATGGCATCGCCTCCCGGGTGGTTGCGGCGGAGGCATCATCGCACGGGACCGCCGCCGCTCAGCGAACAAATCCTTTGCGTGCGGCGCCGGCACGCCGCCTACCGCGAGGCGGGTGGGTGCGGGCGATGCTGACGGTCTATCGCGAGGGCCACCGCCTGCATCGTCCCCTGCGGGAGCTCAGCGACGGCGCCCTCGTCCCGGCCGTCGAGGTGCCGGAGCGCGCCGAGCGCATCGTCGCCGCGGTCGCCGAGGCCGGGATCGGCGAGATCGTTGCCCCGGACGCGTTCGGCGTCGACGCCCTCATCCGCGTCCACGACCGCCGCCTGCTCGATTTCCTCGCCAGTGCCTGGGGGGAGTGGCGCCGCGAAGGGCGCCAGGGTCAGGCGCTGCCCACCTCGTGGTGCGTCAGGGACATGCGTCCCATCGAGCCCCGCTCGATCGACGGCAGGCTCTCCTACTTCGCCTTCGATGCCGGAACGCCGATCGGCGAGGGCACCTGGGAGGCGGCGCGGGGCAGCGCCGACGTTGCCTTGACCGCCGCGAGGGCTGTCGCCGCCGGCGCCGCCTCCGCGTTCGCGCTCAGTCGGCCGCCAGGGCACCACGCCGGCCGCGACACCTACGGCGGCTATTGCTTCCTCAACAACGCGGCGATCGCCGCCGAGGCACTGCTGGTCGCCGGCGCCGACAAGATCGCGATTCTCGACGTCGACTACCACCACGGCAACGGTACGCAGTCCATCTTCTACGACCGGGGTGACGTCTTCTTCGCCTCGCTGCACGCCGATCCCCGTGACGAATACCCTTACTTTCTCGGCCACGCCGACGAGCACGGCGCCGGCGCCGGCGAGGGCTGCACCGCCAACTATCCGCTGCCGCCGGGCACCGGCTTCGACGTTTGGCGGGCGGCGCTCGACGACGCCTGCAAGCGGGCGGCGAACCACGGCGCCGACGCGGTCGTCGTCTCTCTCGGCGTCGACACCTTCGTGGGCGACCCCTTGGGCCGGTTCCGGTTGCGCTCCGCCGACTATTCCCTGGTCGGCGCCCGCATCGCCCGGCTCGGCCGCCCGACCCTGTTCGTCATGGAGGGCGGCTACGCCGTCGCCGCGCTCGGCCGCAACGTCGTCAACGTGCTGGCCGGCTTCCTCGACGCCGCCTGACGGCCGACCGCCCGGGACGGAGGCGGCGACGTCTCCCTTGCAAACGTCGTCGGCTTCCCCTATCTCACCCATCAAGGTTACAGATTTCGACGGCGTACTAGTGTTTCGCTTTCCAGCTTCGCCTAGCTACTCCATCAAATCGAGATGACTGATACCGCGGCGTCGCTCCATCGCGATCGGCACGCACCAAGCAAAGCACCGAGCCAACAGAGGACTAGTCATGGCTACTGGAACAGTGAAATGGTTCAACCCCGTCAAGGGCTACGGCTTCATCGCTCCCGACCAGGGGGCGAGTGACGCCTTCGTCCATATCTCCGCAGTTGAGCAGGCCGGTCTCTCGGGCCTTACGGAAGGTCAGAGAGTCCGCTTCGAACTGGTGACGGGACGAAACGGCAAGAAGGCCGCCGAGAACCTCGCCATCGTCGACTGACCGACGGGCCGCCGCCGGCGTCGCCAGTCGACGCCGGCGGCTTCGGCGGCCGTTCCCCTTCGACCCGACTTGCGGCCCTGCATGCCAGAATGGTAGGTCTCGACGCCCGCGACGCAGGGCGCGGCGCCGCACCATCCGTCTGGAGCCGAAGCCATGGCCGACCTCATCGTCCACTTCAAGAAGCCCGTCGACTGGGCCGACACGGTCCGCATCCATTACTGGAACACCCATCCGCCGGCGGGCTCGACCACGTGGCCGGGCGTGCCGATGGCGCTCGAGGGCGACGGCTGGTTCGTCCATCGCTTCAGCGAGGTCGAAAAGGCGAGCTTCGTCGTCAACGATACCACGGGGCACCAGACCCGCGACCAGGCACGGGACCGGGAGGGCTGGCTCGCCGGCGACGGCCAGTGGCATGATCACCATCCGGAGCTCCGGACGCAGCCATCGGTGCCAGCGACCTCCGCGCGAAATCCCGGCAAGCCGGCGCTCGCTCCCCAGGACCCGGAGTTCGGTCCCGTCTCCTCGCGCACCGACTTCCGCGAGGAGACCATCTACTTCCTGATCACCACCCGCTTCTTCGACGGCGATCCCGCCAACAATTTCTTCTGCCGCGACCGCATCAAGTTCAACCCGGATTCGGGTGAGGCCGAGGACCCCCACTGGCGCGGCGATTTCAAGGGGCTGATCCAGCGCCTCGACTACATCCGCGACCTCGGCTTCTCCGCGATCTGGATCACGCCGCCGATCGAGAACCGATCCGGTCTCGACTACCACGGCTACCACGGCTACGACTGGACGCGCATCGATCCGCGGCTCGAATCCCCCGATGCCACCTACCGGGACCTGATCGAGGCGGCGCATGCGCGCGGCATCAAGATCATCCAGGACGTGGTCATCAACCACTCCTGCCAGTGGGGCATCCGCGGCAAGGTGTGGATCGACCATCTGCCGATCAAGTACTATGTGCCCCAGGGCTCCGAGCAGGGCCGCGTCGACTACGGTCCCTACAAGGGCACTCTCGGCAACTACACGTGGCCCAACCGCGACGACATCGACAACCCGCTGGCGCCCGCGTGGTACCGGGAACGCCATGGCCGCGACCCCGAGGGCAGGGAGCCGCTGGTCGACCCCAAGACGGGAGAGACGGTGCCGAAGCCGGGATACAACCCCGGCCGCTTCTTCGGCATCGACGTCAACGACCTCGATCCCGAGTGGTACCACCAGCACGGCTTCATCTGCGGCGGCGACTGGGAGAGCCCGTGGCCGTTGCAGCAGAAGCACATCGCCGGCGACTGCATCGACCTCGCCACCGGGCACCAGACCGTCAAGGACTACATCATCGGCGCCATCAACGGCTATCTCGACATGGGCGTCGACGCGCTGCGTATCGACACCGTCAAGCACCTCGACCGCGACAACCTCCTCGAGTACGTCGACGCCTGGAAGGCGCACAAGCCGGGGGTGTTCGTGTTCGGCGAGAACCTGGTCAAGGGCTACGGCTGGGGCGACATGGGCGGCGGCGACAACGGACCGTCGCCGATCCGGCCCTGGTGGTACACCCGGCTCGGCAACGACCCCCGCGATCCCAACTCGGGCGGCGACTCCGGGTTCTCGGTGCTCGATTTCGGGCTGTTCTCCACCTTCCGCGACACGGTGAGCCGCGGCACCTATGCCGGCACCGCGCAGATCCTGTCGATGGACTGGATCTACGGCGACGCGACGACGCTGGTCACGTTCCTGCAGAACCATGACGTCGGCCCCGACAACGACTTCAAGTACCGGTTCAAGGGCGAGGACTGGATGGCCGCCGCCGCCTACAACCTGATCTGGACGGCGCGCGGCATTCCCTGCCTCTACTACGGCGAGGAGATCGCGTTCATGAAGGGCGCGCCGCAGGACGTCGCCGAAGCCAACGACACCCTCGACCGGACCGGACGCGCCTACTTCGGCGATCACCTGACCGACGAGCGCATCGCCGAGACCCAGAGCCATCCCCTCTACCAACATCTCCGCCGCCTCAACCGGATCCGCCGTGCCATCCCCGCCCTGCAGAAGGCGCCGATGAGCCACGTTCAGGAGTGGGGCGGCGGCATGAGCTTCGTTCGCAGCCTGGACGACGGCGACAGCTACGCCGTGGTCGGCCTCGCCATCGGCAGCGATCAGAGCGTGCACGTCGGCGGCGTCTTCAACGGCACCTACCGCGATGCCGTCACCGGCAACGAGGTCGCCGTGGCCGACGGCACGCTGGCGTTCCGCGTCAAGGCCAACTCGGCCGGCATCTACGTTCTCGACGGTCCGGGCAAGATCGGCGACGACGGGCCGTTTCTCCGCTGATCGCCCGCGCCGGCGCGGGCACCTGCCACCGGGCCGCTCTGCGCCGCATCGAATCCAAGGGAGAAGGGAAGAACCGTGGAGAAAGTCACCAGAGACGCCGTGCTGCGCTATCACTCGGAAGGGCGCAAGGGCAAGATCGAGGTCGTCCCCTCGAAGCCGAGCCTCACCCAGTACGATCTGAGCCTTGCCTACACGCCCGGTGTCGCCGTCCCGGTCTTGGAGATCGCCGAGAACCCGGAGGCCGCCTACGAGTACACGACCAAGAGCAATCTCGTCGGTGTCATCAGCAACGGCACGGCCATTCTCGGTCTCGGCAATCTCGGCCCCCTCGCCAGCAAGCCGGTGATGGAAGGCAAGGGGCTGTTGTTCAAGCGCTTCGCCGACATCGACGTGTTCGACATCGAGATCGACGCCTCGGAGCCCGAGGCCGTGGTCAACATCGTCCGCGCGCTCGCTCCGACGTTCGGCGGCATCAACCTCGAGGACATCAAGGCGCCGGAGTGTTTCGCCATCGAGGAACGGCTGCGCGAGCTTCTCGACATTCCGGTGTTTCACGACGACCAGCACGGCACGGCGATCATCACCAGCGCCGGCCTGTTCAACGCCCTCGAGCTTACGGGCCGCAAGATCCACGGGGTGAAGGTCGTGTTCTCGGGGGCCGGCGCCGCCGGCATCGGCTGCGCCGAGCTTCTGGTTCGGGCGGGCGTGCCGCGCGCGAACATCACCCTTTGTGACAAGGACGGAGTGGTGTTCAAGGGCCGTACCGTCAACATGAACCCCTACATGGAGCGGTTCGCCCAGGACACCGATGCCCGCACGCTTGCCGAGGCGATCGTCGGCGCCGACGTGTTCATCGGCGTCTCAGTCGGCGGCATCGTCTCCAACGAGATGGTCCGCAGCATGGCCGACCGCCCGATCATCTTCGCCATGGCCAATCCCGATCCCGAGATCACCTACGAGGACGCCAAGGCCGCATGTCCCGACGCCATCGTCGCCACCGGCCGCAGCGATTATCCCAACCAGGTCAACAATGTTCTGTGCTTTCCGTTCATCTTCCGGGGAGCCCTCGACGTGCGCGCCCGGCAGATCACCGACGGCATGAAGCTCGCGGCGGCACGGGCGCTGGCGGCCCTCGCCCACTCCGACGTGCCGGACTCGGTGCTGAAGGCCTACGGCACCGAAAGCCTCCTGTTCGGCCCCGACTACATCCTTCCAAAGCCGGTCGATCCGAGGGTCCTCCTATGGGTGGCGCCGGCGGTGGCGCAGGCCGCGATCGCCGAGGGGGTCGCCCGCAAGTCGTTGGACACGACCACCTATCGCGAGGCGCTCGAAAGCCGGCTCGGCAAGGACTGGGCGCTGATGCGGACCATCTTCAACAAGGCTCGCAGCGCGCCGAAGCGGATCGTCTTCGCCGAGGGCGAGGAGCCGAAGATCATCCGCGCCGCCGCCGAGATTCAGGCGCAAGGCCTGGGCGACCCGATCCTCATCGGCGCGGAAAGCGCGATCGAACGCACGATCGCCGACCTCGGTCTCGACTACCAGCCGAAGGTCGTCGATCCCAGGGAGTTCCCGCGCGCCGAAACCTACGCCAAGGTCCTGTTCAAGCGCCGCCAGCGCAAGGGGATCACCCTGCCCGAGGCGCGCGAGATGGCGCGGCGCCCCAACTACTTCGGTCTGCTCATGGTGCAGAGCGGGGATGCCGATGCCTTCATCTCGGGATTGACCACCAACTATGTCGAAGCATTGCACCCGGCCTTTCAGGTGATCGGCACCCGTCCCGACGTGCGGCGGGCCGCGGCCCTGTTCATCATGGTCATCCGCGATCGGGTGTTCTTCTTCGCCGACTGCGCCGTCAACATCCTGCCTTCGGCGGTGGACCTCGCCGACATCGCCGAGTTGTCGGCCGAGGTCGCGACCAACTTCGACATCCGCACCCGCATCGCCATGCTGTCATTCTCCAACTTCGGCAGCGTCGCCCACCCGAGCCCGCAGACGGTTGCGAAGGCGGTCGAGATCCTGAGGCAGCGCAGGCCCGATCTCGACGTCGACGGCGAGATGGCCGCCGACGTTGCCGTGGTCCCGGACCTGATCGACCGCCTCTACTCGTTCTCGCGGGTGCGGGAGGCCAATGTCCTGATCTTTCCCGATCTCAACGCCGCCAACGCGTCCTACAAGCTGATGCAGCGGCTCGGCGGTGCCGAGGCCATCGGTCCGGTGCTGATGGGCATGGCGCGTGCCGTGCACGTCCTGTTGCCGTCCGACGACGTCCGCGACATCGTCAACATGGCCGCGATCGCCGTGGTCGATGCCCAGATGCGCGCGCTCGCCTGAACGGATCAGCCGACCCCGGTCTTGACCGCTTACGGGTCGCGGTGCCGGTCGATGAACTCGAACGAATTGGGGTCCCGCTTCACGCCGTTCTCAGAGCCGGCCGTGAACACGGCGGTCGGCAGCAACAGCGCCGCCAGCACCGCTAGATGTACCGCACGCATGGCCCACTCCTCACGTCAGACACGGTTCTCGCGCGCCCTGAGGAAGCGGAAGAACTCGACCCCTTCCCTGAGCCTCCGCTTCATCATGTCGAAATCTCGGACCATCTCCGAGGTCATGTCGACGATCTTGCCGGGACGGAGATAGAACCGCTTGTAGAACTCGGCGACGGCGTCGAAGATCTCGTCGTGGGAGAGGTGCGGGTAGCTCAGCGAGCTGACCTGCACGCCGTGCTCCTCGACCAGCCGCCCCTCGTTGGCGCTGTCGAGCAGCCAGCCGTTCTGCTTCGCCTGGTTGTACAGGTACGTGCCCGGGTACGCGGCGGCGAGCGACACCTGCAGGGTGTGCGGGTTGACCTCCTTGGCGAAGCGGATCGTCTCCTCGATCGTCTCCCGCGTCTCGCCGGGGAGGCCGACGACGAAGGTGCCGTGGATGGTGATCCCGAGCCTGTGGCAGTCCTCGCTGAACCGGCGCGCCCACTCGATGCGCATGCCCTTCTTGATGTTGTGAAGGATCTGCTGGTTGCCCGACTCGTAGCCGACGACGAACAGGCGGAGCCCGTTCTCCTTCAGGACCTGCAAGGTCTCGTAGGGCACGTTCGCCTTGGCGTTGCAGGACCACCGCACGCCCAGCGCGCCGAGCCGGCGGGCGAGCTCCTCCACCCGCGGCAGATCGTCGGTAAGGGTGTCGTCGTCGAAGAAGAACTCCTTGACCTGCGGGAAGTAGCGCTTGGCCTTGGCGATCTCGTCGACGACGTGACCGACGCTGCGGGTGCGATAGCGGTGGCCGCCGATGGTCTGCGGCCACAGGCAGAAGGTGCAGCGGGACTTGCAGCCCCGGCCGGTGTAAACCGAAAGATAGGGATGGTAGAGATAGCCGATGAAGTAGTCCTCGATGACCAGATCGCGCTTGTAGACGTCGACGACGTGGGGAAGCTGATCCATGTCCTCGAGGACGGCGCGCGGCCGATTGTGGACGATGCGTCCCTGGCTCCGGAAGCTGAGGCCGCCGATCGCCGCCAGCAGCCGCCCCTCCGCGATCTCCTGGATAGTGAAATCGAACTCGTTGCCGGCGACGAAGTCGATGGCCGCGGAGGCCTTCAGCGACAGCTCCGGGTTCACCGCCACGTGCGCACCGACGAAGCCGATGACGAGGCCGGGGTTGGCGTCCTTCATTGCCTCGGCGACGCGAACGTCGGCGGCGAACGAGGGCGTGCTCGTGTGCATGACGCAGAGCTCGTAGTCGCCGGCGAGCGGCAGCACCTGGTCGAGTTCCATGCCGCGGGCCGGCGCATCGACGAGGCGGCTTCCGGGGACGAGCGCCGCCGGCTGCGCCAGCCAGGTCGGATACCAGAACGAGCGGATC
Organism: uncultured Rhodospirillaceae bacterium; assembly: GCA_964420325.1. Lineage (GTDB taxonomy): Bacteria > Pseudomonadota > Alphaproteobacteria > Rhodospirillales > Defluviicoccaceae > CAYQSU01. Next base: position 13,513 of record CAYQSU010000045.1, read on the forward strand.
TCGCGGCGCGCCTGGTAGCGGGCGCCGGCCCCCCCGTCGAATCCCTCGAACGAGGGCGGGTTCAGGAACAACGTGCGCATCATCTCATCGCTCTCCCCGGTGGCGAACCACGCCGTGCGTCGCCTAGAAGCGGGCGATCCACGGCAGCTCCTCCATGACCGCCCGCAACGAATCGAGGTTGGACCGGCGCAGCAGCGCCTTGCTCCCCTCGACCACGCGCCCCCGGCGAAAGGCGCCGTAGGCGTCGTGCAGCGAGACGGCGACATGCTGCAGGAGGCTCGAATCGCGGTAGCAGTTGATCATGCACCGCGTGCAGCCGTCGCGGACGAGCTTGCTCGCGTCAAACTCGTAGATCGAGCACATCGGCTCTTCCCAGTGGTGGCAGCGCCACAGTTTGAGGTTCCAGTCGAGGAAGAAGAACCGGAAGCCGGCGAGACACGGATAGCGCTGGTCCTCGTCGCGCACGAAGCGCTGCATCTCGTCCAGGGAGAGGCGCGGGTTGACGACGTGGAACCGGGACTTCAACGCCTTGACCTTCTCGTAGGCCTTGAACAGCTCGTCGCGGCTGTGGGTGACGAGGCCGCTATCCGAGTACCCGAGGAAGAACGAGGGCAGGTCGGTGAGAGGATACGAGAACACCACGCAGTCGAAGCCGAGCTCGGTGAGAAAGCCCGGCAGCGCGTCGTAATCGACGAGGCGGCTCATGGTCACCGACGCCGTCGCTTCAAGGCCCAGCTCGGCGATCAGCGCGTTGGCCTCGCGGATCCGCTCGCAGACCCCGGGCAGTCCCCGGTTGCCCTCGTGCGCCTCGCGCGTCGCGGCGTCGACCGAGATGATGAAGCTGGAGAGGCCGGCGTCCGCCAGAGCGTGGATCTTCTCCCGTTTCAGGAGCCCGGCATTGGTGACCAGCATCACCTTCATGCCGAGCCCGGCGGCGTGGCCGACGATCGCCACCAGATCCGGATGCAGCGTCGGCTCGCCGCCCGTCAGCACCAGATAGCGGATGCCCTCGCGATAGAGGATGTCGATGGCATCCAACGCCCCTTGGCGGTCGACGAACGTCCACTGATCCTTGGGCAGCTTGTCGCGCGCGAAGTTGCAGAAGCCGCAGTTGGCGTTGCAGGCGTTGTTCAGCGCGAACTGGCAGAATCCGGGTCCGCCCGATTCGAACACCAGGCGCAAGACGTCGCGCTTGCTCACCTTGCCGGTCTTCCGCTCCCGCGCGGGCGCCTCGGCCGCGGTCCTCTCGAGCCGGACGCCCTTCTGCCTGTACCCCGGTGCGGCGATCCCGCTCACCTCTGGTTCTCCACTGATGCCTCCGGATGGTTCGGCTAGCCCGAGGATGCCCGCTTGCCGAGGGGCGCTCCAGATCCGCCGGCTGCCCAAGGCTTCCTTTAAGTGAGGGCTCGTGTAAGCGATGTCCAGCGGCGAAGCCAGGCTTTTGTGGTCGCATTCATTTGATGCTCCGGCGCTGCCGGCCCTATGCTATGAGGGGCGTGCCGGCTCGTGGAGGTCGACCGGCCGCCGCGCCCCGAAGGTCACGGCGAAACAGGGAGGCAGGATCGCGGTCGAGGTGTTGCGGAGAGATACCGAGTCGCCCGTGACCGGCCTTGGCCACCGCCGGTCGCGGATGCCGAGGCCCGTGGCGGCGACCGGGACCGGCGATCGCCATGCATGACTTCATCGTCGTCGGCGCCGGCATCGCCGGGCTTGCCATCGCCGAGATCCTGCAGCGCTCCGGCCGGTCGGTGCTGCTGCTGGAGGCCAAGGAGCGGATCTGCGGCGAGTCCTCCGCCCAGCAGCAGGGGTGGTTCCACACCGGCGCGCTCTATGCGGCGCTGCCGTCCGGGCGCTCCTTTCGCCAGCTCGTCGGCAACCTCGATGACGTGCTGAACTACTACGCCTGCTTTCCCAACATGAACCTGGCGGCGGGGCGCTATCTCCTCACTCGCAACCAGGAAGGCTGGTTCCGCAACCAGACCAGCTACTACTTCTATGCCAGCCCGAACGATCCCTCGATCCGACGTTGGCAGCGGTTGCCCTGGCGGCTCGCGACGTTGCGAGCGGCGACCCGGCTCTCCTGGTTCGAAACGGTGGACTTCACGCGCGAGCTCAGCCCGCAGATCGGCCCGTTGTCGGCCAGCCTCAACCTCTCCCGGTGCGTGTCCCGGCGGCGCTTCGACTTCGCGCCCGGCGTCGTCGGCAAGGTGATGAAGAGCCGCGACCGCACCATCGACGTCGCGATGCTGACCTGCGATCTCCTGAACTCCTTTCTCAGCCATGGAGGCGAGCTGAAGACGGGATCGAAGGTAACGCGGATCGACAGGGGATGCGTTTCCGACGAAGCGACGCGCTATCGTGCGAAATACATCATCGTCGCCGCCGGCCGGAGCTCGGATGTGCTCACCGGCGTCGACATCCGCGTCTGGAAGAGCCCGCTCCTGGTCGTGAAGCCGGCCGTCTCCGACGTCAACTTCATCTGGATGACGATGAACGTCGAGCACACCTTCAATCACATCCATCACACGACCAGGGACGCCGGGGACTACTCGCTGATCGGCAACGCGCTCTACTTCTCGCCCGACGATCCGACCGATGCCGGTGAAATCCACGCCAAGATGACGGAGAAGACCGCCCGCGTCTTCGGCAAGGACATCCGGCCGGACCAGACCTCGCTGTTCTTCGGCTACAAGGCCGAGCTGGCGAACGGCTCCGGCGCCCGCAACTACCAGTACCAGATCATCGAGGCGAGCGATGCCGTGCTGGCGTTGCCGGGGAAGATGTCGCTCGCCTTCAGCCTCGCGGTCAACGTCTGCCGCCACTTCGGCGTCGATCCGGTGACGGAGCTCCACCGCCTTCAGGACCGGGGCGCGGCCGAGGTGGTCTTTCGCCCCGAGCACTATCGGCGCTTCGCCGCCCTTCCCTGATCGCCGGTCGGGGCGCCGGACCGGTCAGCCGCGCCCGAGCAGCCGGACGAGGGCGTCGGCGACGCGGCCGGCATCCTCGTCGGTCATGCCGCTGGTGATCGGCGGACAGACGTGGTTCGGGCACCAGCGGTCGGCGCCGGGGAACGAGCCCCCGGGATCGACGGTCTCGAACACCGGCTGGCGGTGACAGGGAATGTCGTAGACGCCCCCGCCCGGGATCACCCCCTCGGCATGGAGCCCGCTCTTGGCCCGGGAGCCGTCGCATCCCTCCGGCAACAGCACGATGAGCTTGTACTGGCTCGCCCCGTCCATGTGGGCGGTCGAGACGAAGCGGATGCCGGCCGGCGCGAGCGCCGAGGTGATCCGGTCGTAGACCGCCTGCCGTCTCGCCAGCATTTCGGGTAGCTTCCGCAGATGGATCACCCCCTGCAGGGCGGCGACCTCGAGGATGCGGTTGCTGTTGCCGAGATCATGGTGAAGTCCGCCGAACTTCATACCCCGCTTGCCCTGGTTGCGGAACGACCGCGCGAGGAAGTCCACCTCGGCGTCGTTGGTGGTGATCATTCCTCCCTCGAAGGTCGTCATCACCTTGGTCGGGAAGAACGAAAACGCGCCGGCGTCGGCGAGCGCGCCCGCCTTGACCCCGTTGAGCTGGCTGCCGTGGGCGTGCGCCGCGTCCTCGATGACGAAAAGCTTGTGCGCACGGCAGTAGTCGACGACGGACGGGAACTCCGGCGAGACGACCCCGCCGATGTGCACCCAGATCACGCCCGCCACCGGCGCCGCGGCGACGGAGGCGCGTTCGTGAGCGTCTCGAACCATGGCCAGCGTCGGCGCGAAGGTCGTCTCGTCCATGTCGAGAAAGCGCACGCTGCCGCCGGCCCGGATCACCGCCGCCGGTGTGGCGAAGTTGGTGTTGGTCGGCACCAGCACCGTCTTGCCCTCGACGTCGCGGATCCTGAGCAGAATCTCGAGGGCCGCCGTGCCGCTGCTCACCGCGATGGCGTGGGAAACGCCGATGAAACCGGCGAACGCGTTTTCGAACCCGGCCGTGTAGTCGCCGAGGATGAGCATGCCCGACCGCATGATGCGCTCGGCGCCTTCGAGAAAGGCCGCGATGTCCGCGTCCGTTGCGTCGAAGAAGAAGGGCTCGATCCTGTGCTTTGCTTCCGATGCCGTGTCCGTCATCGTCCCCTCGATCCGTTGTCGCCGCCGGCCCACGCCGCCTTGCTGATCGCGATCATCCGCCCGCCCCGGGTCAGCCGGAAGGTCACGCCGCGCCAGACCACGGTCTTCTGAACGAAGGCGAGCGCCCAGGTCAGCAGCCCGATGACGTCGCGGAGTGGCAGGAGCGGCAGGCTCCGCACGCCTTCGCGGTCTCGGAAACCGGCACCGAGCGTGATCGCCGCCGCGACCAGCCGCACGGCCACGGCGCCGGCGAAAACGGCCGCCGGCGGCGGAGCAAACCCGGTCGCCACCGCCAGGATGAGGGCGAACGGCACCGAGCGCGTGAGCACGGTGGCGAAGAAGCCGACGGGTCGGGCGACCCGGGTGTTCTGATCCCAATAAACCTGGTGCGTCCACCAGTGGCGCCAGTCCCGGAAATCGAGCTCGACGCCGACGACATGGGGAACCAGCACCATCCTGGCGCCGGACGCCCAGATGCGGCGCCCGATCTCGTAGTCCTCGGCGAGATACTCGGCCAGCGCCTCGAGGCCGCCGATGGCGACGAGCGTCGACCGCCGGAGCGCGACCGACGGGCCGAGACAGAACTCCGACGCCCGCGTCACCTCGGCGAAGATGACGCTCGGCATGAACTCGGCATTGACCGACAACAGCTCCAGCCGCTCGAACCAACGGCGCGCCCCCGCCACCTTGAACGGCGTGCAAACGCCGCCGACGGAGGCGTCCGCGAGGGGTGCCACGATCGCCTCCAGGTAGTGCGCATCGAGGATGACGTCGCTGTCACTGATCACCAGCACGTCATGGCGGGCGTGGGCGAGGCCGCCGACAAGATTGTTCACCTTGCCGTTCGGTCCGACCTCGACCGCGTGCACCGCCACCGTCACCCGCTCGGGGCCGAACTCGCGTTGGATCTCCCGCACCAGCGGCAGCGCCGGGTCGGCTGGGTCCTGGATGCAGAAGACCACCTGGTAGTCGGGATAGTCCTGCAGGCAGGCCGTGCGGAGCCTCGCCTTCAGGTTGGTCTCGAGACCGTGGACCGGCTTGAGGATCGTCACCGGCGGCAGGAACGGGTGTGCCCGGTTGCCTCGCTGCCGGCGCCGTCGGAAGAACCAGAGCACGGCGACCGTGCAGAGGATCGCATAGACGCTTCCTCCTACCACCGGGATCAGCGTCCCCAGGGTGAGGAGGCTTGACCAGTCCATCACGATCACGGCTCCGTCCCTTCTGCCCGGCGCCCATCTCTGGGCCCCGAACCCGGGACGCCGAGGGGTTCCTTCGTGGTTGCGGTCGACCGGAGTGCTTTTAAACGGCCGTGCGTGCAGGCCGCAACGCCGTTCTGCCGCGGGCGCCCGCCGGCGGCTCCGGCGCGCCTTGCCGGAGGTGTGGAGGCTCGACTACAAGGGATCGCCGTCCAGGAGGCCACGCCGCATGGACTTCGCCCGATCGCCGGAGACAACCGCGCGCATCTTGGCTGCGGCCGCGAGCCTGCCGGTTCTTCCCGCGGCGCCCGCCGGTTCCACCCCTGCCCAGGCGGTCCGTTGAAAGGGCTCACCGGCATCCTCGTCGCGGCGGGCTGTGCGCTGTTCGCCTACATCCTCTACCGAACCGACCTCGCCGAGGTGTTGAGCCAGGTGGAGCGGCTGAGCTGGTGGGGCATCGGCCTCATCGCCGGCATCCAGCTCGTCGCCGTGTCCGCCGACGTGCTCGCCTGGCTCGTCACCTTCCGCCTGCTGCCCTTGACCCTCCCCTGGTTCTTCCGGCTGTTGCGCGTCCATGTCATCGGCGATGCGCTCAACAACGTCACGCCCGGTGCGCCGGTCGGCGGGGAGCCGGTCAAGGCGAAGATCCTCAACCAGCGCTATCGCGTCGGCTATCACGAGACCGCCGCCACGTGGGTGCTGATGCAGACCATTCTCATCGGCGCCCAGGTCGTCTTTCTCGTCATCGGCATCGGCATTGCGGTCGCGGGCGGCGCGCTGCCGCCGGCCTACGAGACCGTCGGGATGATCGCGCTGACGGCGATCGCCGGCGGCCTCGTTCTGTTCTTCCTCGCCCAGCGCTATCGGCTCTTGTCGCGGATCGGCGTCGTCCTCGGCCGCGGCTCGCGAGGGGTGCGGCTGCTCGACGCCGTCCGCCATGTCCGCCACGTCGAGGGTCGGATCATCCGCTTCTATCTCCAGCGGCCGCTCCGGTTCGCCGGCGCGACGGCCCTCGAGTTCGTGAACTGGATGATGGGTGCGGTCGACGTCTATGTGATCATGGCCCTGTTGGGTTGGCCGATCAGCTTCGCCGAGGCCTGGGTGATCGAAGGCGGCGTTCTTCTCGTGCGCACGGCGGTCTTTCTTCTGCCGGCGAGCATCGGGCTTCAGGAAGGCGTGTTCCTCGTGCTCTGCCAGGCCGTCACCGGGTCGCCGACGGTGGGGGTGGCAGTGGCGCTGATCCGGCGTTTTCGCGAACTCGCCCAGATTCTCCTGGGCCTCGCACTCGGCGGGCACCTCTCTCTGTCCCGCGTGACGGCGAACGCCGCCTCTCGTCCCGACCGCGATCGCCGGCTCGGCCGGCGGCCGGAGCCGCCGGCCGATGCCGGCTAAAGAAGGTAAAGGCCGACGACGAGCACGAGTACGACGCCGAACGAGGCGACGAGTCCGTCGGCGCGGGCGGCCGAGGCGTTGACGCGGCGGGCGCCGATCGGTCGTCGGCGTTGCACGTCCCCCGCGTCGCCGCAAGGCTCGCGTTCGCCCCGACGTTCGGCAACGGCGGCGGGTGTCCACGCCGGCACAAGCGAGCGGGCTCCACCGTGCGTCCGGCCGCGACCAGGACTGAACATCCGATACGGATCGTGGGTCATCACTTCCATCCTCCTGCTTAATTCTTATTGTTTCGACTCTCTTGTTCGTTTCGTTCAATCATACAAAGGACGGGCGGTCGCGGCCAGCCCCATATGAGCCAGGCTTGACAACGGGTTGCGAGGCCGTCCCCTCTGTGTTTCCGCCTACCGCTCCAGGCGGAAACCGATCTTGAGCACGACCTGGTAATGGGCCACCTGGCCATTCTCGACATGGCCCCGCGTCTCGACGACCTCGAACCAGTCGATGTGACGGAGCGTCGCCGACGCCGCCTGGATGGCGTTCTGGATAGCATCCTCGATGCCGACGGTCGACGTTCCCACGAGCTCGATCTTCCTGTACACGCGACTGCTCATCGAAGCCTCCCTGATCGCGGATGATGGTGGTCGGGACGCCCACGGCCGAAGGCGCCAAGGGTCACGGGGCCGAAGAACGTACCGGACCTGTGCGCCCGGATCAAAACCGGATTTGCGTCCCGTTCCCGGCGATTCCGGCTATACTGGTTGCGTGCCGCCCATGGGCGGCGGAACTGGCGCTTCGAAGCGGGACGGAGGGGCGATCGATGAAGACCTTGCTTCTGCCTTTCCACGACGACGAATCGGGGCGGTCGGCGCTGAATACGGCGATGGTCGTCGCCCGCCTGTTCGGCAGCTATCTCGAGGGTCTCCTGGTGCGCGGCTACCCCCATATCGTCTTCCCGCACGGGATGGCGGTGGCGCCCGAGTATCTCAGCGCCGCGGTCGGCGAATGGCGACGGTTCGCGGACGCCGCCCGCAGTCTGTTCATGGACATGACGAGGAAGAGCGGCTTGCCGGCCGCGGAGCTGGAAAGTGCCGTCGCGGGCCCGTGCGCGGGCTGGCGCGAGGTCGAGGGCCGCGAGGTCGATATCGTCGGCGAGCGGGGCCGTCTGTTCGATCTGATCGTTCTCGGCCGCACCGCCGGGGATCCTTCGACGCCGTGGCACGAGACCTGCGAGGCGGCCTTGTTCGAGACCGGCCGGCCCGTCTTGCTCGCATCCAGGGATGCTCCCTCCACCATCGGCGAACGCATCGTCGTCGCCTGGAACGGCAGCACCGAGACGGCGCGGACCGTGGCGCTCGCCATGCCGTTCCTGGCGATCGCGAAAGAGGTCGTCGTTCTGGCCGTCGAGGAGGGCATGCTGCCGGGCCCGGCCGCTTCCGAGCTGGCCCGGCACCTTGCCCGCAACGGCGTCGCGGCGGTCGCCCGCACCGCAAGCGCCGGCGACCGCTCCGTCGGCGAGGCGATCCTCGAGGAAGCGCACGCGGCCGATGCCGATCTGCTCGTCAAGGGCGCCTACACCCGCAGTCGCCTGCGTCAGGTCATCTTCGGCGGCACCACCCAGCACATCCTCGATCGCGCCGACCTTCCCGTGCTGCTCGCCCACTGAGGCGGATGCCCTCTCGCCGCCGGCCGTGCGCCGGTCGGCACGCTCAGCTCCCGGCGAGCGCGTTGATCTTCGCCGCCATGATGAAGTCGTTCTCGTGCAGCCCGTTGATCTTGTGGGTGTAGAGCTCGATTGTGCAGTAGCCCCAGCCGAAGCGGATATCGGGGTGATGGCCCTCGACCTCGGCCAGCGCGCCGACGCGATTCACCAACGCCAGCGCCTCTGCGAAGTCCCTGCACGGGAACGTGCGCTCGATGCGCGTGGCCTCGTGGGTCAGGGTCCATCCGGGTGCCTGACCGAAATAGCGCGAGGCGTCCTCCTCGCTCATTGGCGGGATGCCGCCCCGGCAGGGGACGCAGGTCTTCGCGGCAAGGTCCATGTTCGCCTCCGTGAACGGGTTTATTGCGTGCCACTGGCGATCATATGGGAGCCCGTGACGGCAATGGCGACAACCGCCGTGGGCTCCGTCGGAGCCGCGCCGCCTCGCCGCTGGTCAGGCGGCCGGCCTCCGCTATACTCGGCCACGACAGCCGCAGAGGGGACCTTGCGCCGCGATGAACGATTTCCGCACCGTCGCCTTCGTCGCCTCGGGACACGAAGAGGCCCAGCATGCGCTCCGCCGGCTGCAGGAGAGGTACCCGAATGTCGCGCCGGAACAGGCCGACGTGATCGTCGCCTTGGGCGGCGACGGCTTCATGCTCGAGACGCTGCATCGGTTCCTCGACTGCAACGTCCCCATCTTCGGCATGAACCGCGGCTCGGTCGGCTTCCTGATGAACGCCTATGACGAGGACGGCCTGATCGACCGGCTGGCCGCGGCCGAGCCCATTCGGCTCAACCCGTTGCACATGACCTGCGTCTGCGTCGAAGGCGAGACGCACGAGGCGCTGGCCATCAACGAGGTCTCGTTGTTGCGCGAGACCCGGTTCGCCGCCAAGCTCAGGATCGCGGTCGACGACGTCGTGCGCATGCCCGAGATGATCTGCGACGGCGTGCTCGTCGCCACGCCGGCGGGCAGCACCGCCTACAACGTCTCGGCGTCCGGCCCGATCCTGCCGCTCGGCGCCCATGTGCTCGCTCTGACGCCGATCAGCGTGTTTCGGCCGCGGCACTGGCGGGGCGCCATCCTGCCGCATCAGGTGACGGTGCGGATCGAGGTTCTGAGCCCCAGGATCCGGCCGGTCAGCGCCTCGGCCGACTATACCGAGGTGCGCAACGTCGTTCAGGTCGTCGTCCGCGAGGATCGCGACGTGTCGTTGACGCTGCTGTTCGACCCCGAGCACGACCTCGAGGAGCGCATCATCAAGGAGCAGTTCCTGGTCTGAGGCCGGCCGCCCCGCGGTGGTCGGCGCCGATGGCGTCGGCGAGCCGGGAGAAGCCGTCGCGACGCAGCAGGTCGAGGAGCTCGCGGTTGATGCGCCCGATCAGCCCCGGGCCCTGGTAGACGAGCGCCGTGTAGAGCTGGACCAGGGACGCGCCGGCGCGGATCTTGAGGTAGGCGTCGCGGCCCGAGGCGACGCCGCCGACGCCGACGATCGGCAGCCGGCCCTCGGTCAGGCGGTACATGTCCCGGAGCACCTCGGTCGACCGCTCGAACAGCGGCCGGCCGCTCAGCCCGCCGTCCTCGTGCCGGTGCCGGCCGACGAGCGAGGGCGGGCGATCGACCGTGGTGTTGGTCGCGACCAGGCCGTCGGCGCCGGCGGCCAGGACGACCTCGGCGATGTCACGGCAATCGTCGGCGGTGAGGTCGGGCGCGATCTTGACCAGGACCGGCGTCGCCGCCCCGGCCCGGTCGCGGGCGGTAAGGACCGCCGCCAAGAGCGTCCTCAGCGACGCGGCCGCCTGGAGCCGGCGCAGCCCGGGCGTGTTCGGAGACGACACGTTGACCACCAAGTAGTCGGCGAGGCCCGCGATCCTGAGCACGGCCGCTGCACAGTCGGCGGTCGGGTCGGCAGAGTCGCGGTTGGGGCCCACGTTGACGCCGACGATGCCCGGACGCCGCGAGTTCCGGTAGGCCTCGAGACGCGCGGCCACCCTGTCCAGACCCTCGTTGTTGAAGCCGAGCCGGTTGATCAGCGCCTGGTCCTCGGGCAGCCGGAAGATCCTCGGCTTCGGATTCCCGGCCTGCGGCCGTGGCGTCACCGTACCGACCTCGACGAAGCCGAAGCCCTGGCCCAGCATCGCGGGCGCGACCTCGGCGTTCTTGTCGAAACCGGCGGCGAGGCCGACCGGATTGGCGAAGCCGAGACCCCACAGCTTGAGCTCGAGGGCCGGATCGGCAACCGGCGTCCGCGCTGGCACCAGGCCGGTCTTGAGCAGACGCAGGGTCAGGTGGTGGGCGGTCTCCGGGTCCAGCGCCCGGAGCACCGGCCCGACGAATTGATAGGCGTCGATCATGCCAGGGACTTGCAGAATCAACCGCTCGTTCGCACATGCCTTCAGGACCGGACGCACGTTAGGCCAGGTCGGCGAGCAAGCATAGCCTCGCGCGGCGCGGCCTTGCGCAGGCGGTCCGCGCCACCGAACGGCAAGGGAGCCCCGCGCCGAGGATGCAGGACGAAGCCGCCGTGCTCTTCGTCAACGAGGAGTTCTACCGAGCGTTCGCCGGACACGACATCCGCGCCATGGACGCCCTGTGGTCCAGGCAGTCGCCGGTCACCTGCATCCATCCGGGCTGGGAGGCGCTGTCCGGACGCGACACGGTGATGGACAGCTGGGCGGCGATCCTGACCAGCCGCACCGCGCCCAGCATCGTCTGCCACACGCCGCGGGCCTTCGTCTTCGGCACCGTGGCGTACGTGGTCTGCTACGAGTCGGTCGACGGCGGCTCCCTCGTCGCCACCAACGTCTTCGTTCGCGAGAACGACGGCTGGAAGATGGTGCATCATCAGGCCGGGGCGTCGCCGGCGCGCGTGCCTCCGGCGTCGAGCCGCGCCGATCCGCCGGTCATGCAGTGACGCTCGCCCGACCGGCTCCCGGATCCTTCGCGATCCCCTCCCTCGACAGCCGGTCGGCGGCGCGGGTCGTCTCCGGGAGCCGGTAGCGCGTCGTCGCGCCGAGAACGCGGCGGTTGGCGGTCTCCAGGCTGATGCGATGGCCGATCGAGACGTAGACCGGCCGCACCCCCGCCCGTGTCCGCAGCGCCGCGCCGATCACCTCGCCGCGATCGACCACGGGCGCCCAGTCGCCTGGCACCGGCCCCGGCTCGTCGTGAACGCCGACGAGGAGCGTCTTGGCGACGCCGATGGTCGGTCGGTCGAGAAGGAGGCCGAGGTGGCTCGCGAGTCCCAGACGTCGCGGGTGGGCGATGCCGTGACCGTCGCAGAGGATGAGGTCCGGCTGCCGGCGCAGGCGTTCGAGCGCGGCGATCACCGCCGGTGCCTCGCGGAACGACAGGAGACCCGTCCGGTAGGGGAAATCCACATCGGCGACGACCGTCGACGCCGGCGAGCGTCCGCACCGGGCCGAGGCGGTCCTCGCGCAGGACCAGGCCGGCGAGCCGCGTCTGCAGAGCGACGGCCTCGGCGACGGCAAGAGGTCCGGACCAGGAGGAAGGCGTTCGCACCGGCCAGCCGCGATCGTCCGGTCGCGGTCAGACCGGCCGCGAGCGGCGGACGAGGTCCGGCGTGATCATCCATAGGACGGTCCAGGCGCCGAGTGTGCTTCGCTCCAGGCAGACGACGGTGCCGGGGATGAAAGCGACGATGACCGGCGCGTCAGCTCGCGTCACCAGCCGCGAGACCGCCCGGCCCATGAACGGCAGGTGGCCGACGACGAGAGTGTCCGCCGTCCAGCCTTCCGCCTCGGTCGCCAGCCAGTAGGTCAGGTCGTTCGGCGCCAGACCTGCAGCCATTTCGTCGACGTCGACGCCAGGGGCGACTGCGGCGGCAAGGATCTCCGCCGTCTCTTTCGCACGCCGTTTGCCGCTGCTGAGCGCCCGTGCGACCCGGACGCCGGCACCGGCGAGGAACTCGGCGACGGCGACGGCGTCGCCCCGCCCGACACCCGAGAGCGGGCGCGACGGATCGACGTCCCCGGATACCGCTTCACCGTGCTGCGCGAGATAGAGCCTCATCGCCGATCGTCTCCTTGCGGCGAGACCGGTCCTCCGGCGACGTTTCCGGCCTTACTGCTTGCCCTGGCCCTTCTCGTAGGCGTCGAGCGCCTCGCACATCGCTTCGGCCGCCCGCAGCTCGCGCTCGGCGCCGAGGCGCACGCCGAAGGTGTCGGCGATGAGGAGCGCGTCGGTGGCCCTCTTCAGCCGTTCCTCCGCGTCGTCGCGGGTGATCTCCCGCACCGGGATCGCCTCCTCCGCCAGCACCGTGCAGCGCTCCGGCGTCACGTCGGCGAACCCGCCTTCGACGAAGATCTGCTCCGTCACCTTCATCTTGGCGTCGTAGAGCTCGATGGTGCCGGGCCTGAGCGACGACAAAAGGGGCGTGTGCCGGGGAAGAACCCCGAAGTTGCCGCCCTCTCCCGGCAGGACCACGAGCGGAACCTGCTGCGAGAGCATCAGCTTGGCGGGCGTGACGATTTCGAAGAGGACCGTCTCGTCCATGTCGGATCTCCTGCCGGTCGCCGCCTCAGGCTGCTTCCTCCGCCATCTTCTTGGCCTTGGTGACGGCCTCCTCGATCGTCCCCACCATGTAGAACGCGGCCTCCGGCAGATGATCGTATTCGCCGGCGCAGATGCCCTTGAAGCCCTTGATGGTGTCCTCGAGGTTGACGAACACGCCCGGGGTGCCGGTGAACACCTCGGCGACGTGGAACGGCTGGCTCAAGAACCGCTGAATCTTGCGGGCCCGGGCGACCGTCAACTTGTCCTCCTCGGACAGCTCGTCCATGCCGAGGATGGCGATGATGTCCTGCAGCGACTTGTACGTCTGCAGGACGCGCTGCACCTCTCGCGCGATCTGGTAATGCTCGTCGCCGACGACCCTGGGGTCGAGCACGCGGGAGGTGGAGTCGAGCGGATCGACCGCGGGATAGATGCCGAGCTCGGCGATCTGTCGGCTGAGCACCGTCGTCGCGTCGAGGTGCGCGAACGACGTCGCCGGCGCCGGGTCGGTGAGGTCGTCGGCGGGAACGTAGATCGCCTGCACCGAGGTGATCGAGCCCTTCTTGGTCGAGGTGATGCGCTCCTGCAGCACACCCATGTCGGTGGCGAGCGTCGGCTGATAGCCCACCGCCGAAGGGATGCGCCCCAACAGCGCCGACACTTCCGATCCCGCCTGGGTGAAGCGGAAAATGTTGTCGACGAAGAACAGCACGTCCTGCCCCTCCTCGTCGCGGAAGTACTCGGCGACGGTGAGGCCGGTGAGTCCGACCCGCGCGCGCGCGCCCGGCGGTTCGTTCATCTGGCCGTAGACCAGTGCCGCCTTCGAGCCCGAGGCGCCGATCTGGATGACGCCGGACTCCATCATCTCGTGATAGAGGTCGTTGCCCTCGCGGGTCCGCTCGCCGACCCCGGCGAACACCGAATAGCCGCCGTGCGCCTTGGCGATGTTGTTGATCAGCTCCATGATGATGACGGTCTTGCCGACCCCGGCGCCGCCGAACAGGCCGACCTTGCCGCCCTTCGCGTAGGGCTCGATCAGGTCGATGACCTTGATGCCGGTGACCAGGATCTCGGTTTCCGTCGACTGCTCGAGGAAGCTCGGCGCCGGCCGGTGGATCGGATACTTCTGCTTGGTCTCGACCGGTCCCAGTTCGTCCACCGGCTCGCCGGTCACGTTGATGATCCGCCCCAGGGTCTCCGGCCCCACCGGGACCATGATCGGGCCGCCGGTATCGACGACCTCCTGGCCGCGGACGAGGCCGTCGGTGGTGTCCATCGCCACCGTGCGCACCGTCGATTCGCCCAGCTGCTGGGCGACCTCGAGGACCAGCGTCTTGCCACGGTGCTGGACGTGCAGGGCGTTGAGGATCTGCGGGAGGTCCCCCTCCTCAAAGCGCACGTCGACCACCGCACCCAGAACCTGGGTGATGGTGCCAATGGCGTTCTTGCTGGTCATCGCGACGACTCCTTTGGCAATCCGTTCTCTCGCGCGGCGGTCACACCGCCTCCGCCCCGGAAATGATCTCGATCAGTTCCTTGGTGATCGCCGCTTGGCGGCTGCGGTTGTAGGTCAGCCGCAGGCGGTCGATCATCTCGCCGGCGTTGCGGGTGGCACTGTCCATGGCGGTCATGCGCGCCCCCTGTTCGGACGCATAGCTCTCCAGGAACGCCCGAAACACCTGCATCGACAGGTTGGCAGGCAGCAATGCCGCGAGCAGCAGCCCGTCGCTGGGCTCCATCTCGTAGACCGCGGGTGGCGCCGACGAGGCGGCCGTCTCCTTTTCGCCGGCCGCAACAGCCGCGGCAGCCACCGGCGCCGGGATCGGGATGATCTGCTTCGCCGTCACCACGTGGCTGATCGCCGACCTGAAGGTGTTGTAGATCAGGGTGCAGACATCGAACTCCTGCTTCTCGAACATGTTGCGCAGCCGGCGACCGAGTTCGCGCGCCGGTTCGAATTCGACGCTGTTTCGGGTCACGTCCTCGACGGTGTCGATGATCAGCGACTGGTGATCGCGCCGCAGCCCGTCGCGCGCCTTGCGGCCGA
>CAYQSU010000046.1:0-27760 GCA_964420325.1 uncultured Rhodospirillaceae bacterium
GGCTCCGGCGCAGCAGGCCCGGCCGGCGGCGGCGCGGCCGGCGGCTCCGTCGGCGCTGCCCGGGGAGCCAAGAGGTCGAGGACCGGCCCGATCCGCCGGTCCTCGCGGAGTCGGTCGAGGCCGGGGGCGGGGATGGCGAGGGAAAGCCCGCTGGTGCGGATGTCCGGCTTGTCCAGGGGCCCGCGGGCGGAGAAGCGGATGTCCTTCGGGGCCTCCTTGACGCCCTTAAGGAGCTGGCCGACCAGTGTCGGGGCGAGGGTGATCTGGCCCTCCATGTCGATCGTCCAGGCCGGAAGGTCGGTGACGCCGGCGGCGGTGCCCGAGTAGGCGGGGGTGGTGAAGCGGAGATCCGGGAACCGGGCGACGCCTTGCTCGACCGTGACCGAGCTCGAGATGTCGGCGACCGCGCCGGCGACGCCGGTGACCGCGCCGAGCAGCGGGCCGAGCACGGCGTCGAGGCCCTTCAGCATCGACAGCGTCGGACCCATCACCGGCGCCTGGGCGAAGCCGTCGCCGGCGACCAGCCTGAGATCGAGGGCGCGGACGTCGAACCGGCCCTGGCCACCGAGGGCGGAGACGAGCTCGGCGGCGCTCCGCCCGCGGGCGGTTAACTCGGCATCCAGCGCGGCCCTGCCCGAGGTTCCGCCGAACGCCCGGCCGATCTCGGCGTCGCGGGCCGAGAGCTTGAGCGCGAAGGCCGGAACGTCCCGCGCATCGACGCGGGCCGAGCCGTTGAAGGGTCCGCCGAACAGCCTGCCGGTGGCCTGCGGCACCGTCAGTACGCCGGCGGCGAGGGCCGCCGTAACATCGGCGGCGTCGACCCGGTGGGTGCCGTAGGCGAGGGACTCCGAGCGGAGCCGGAGGTCGGCATCGAGGGTGGTGAGGCCGCTCAGATCGATCGGATCCCGCGACCAGCGCGCATGGACGGCGGCCGGCAGCACGTAGAGGTAGCGCGGCGCCTCCGGAGGCGGCAGCGGGCGCCAGAACGCCGGCAGCAGACGGCCAAGGGCCGAGGTCCGCGTCGCCGGCATCAGCGCATCGACGACGAGCGGCCCGGTCGCGAGGTCGGCGACGACCTTGGGCCTCGGCAGGGCCAGGTCCACCGAGGCGGATCCGGACATCGTCACCCCCGCCAGCCGGCCCTTGAGCGCGGAGAGAGCCAGGCGCTGGGGATCGGCCGTCACCTCGGCGGTGACATCGGTCGGTCCCACCGGTCCCTGCGGCCGGTAGTCGACGCCGAGGCCCTTCAGCAGCGTGCGGATATCGGCGTACTTGAGACCGACACGGCCCTGGAAGGCCAGGTTGGCGGGCGCGAGGGTGCCGGCGAGGCTGGTCTCGCCGCCGGCGGCGCGGATGGCGGCGTCGATGCCGGGAGCGTCGAGCGGGCCGTCGAGGCGCGCCGTCGCCTTGACCGCGCCGAGCGTCCGCGCCTGCTGCGGCACCGGGTCGGCGAACAGGCCCAGCAGCCTGGGCGGGTCGGGCGCGTCGACGGCCACCGAGACGCCCTGCATCGTCGGGCGATCGGCGATGCCCCGGACCGTTCCGGAGGCCTGGGCGGAGGCCCCGGCGACGTCGGCGACACCGGCGCGGCGCAGGGTCAGCGTGCCGCCGACGAGGGAGCCGTCGACGACCACGTCCTTCATGGGCGTGTCCGCGTAGGTTAGCTGACCGATTCGCAGCTTGACATCGGCGTCGAAGTCCTTGACCGCCGCGAGCCCCGGGGCCGCAGCGGAGGGCTCCCCGGACGGCGGGCGCCCGGCGGCCCCGCCTGCGGTCCCCTTGCCGGCCGCCGGCTGAGGCGGCGGCTGGGCGGCCGGCAGGTAGGCATCGACGTTGATGCGGTCGACGGTGAGGTCGGCGCCGATCCCCCGCCGCTCGGCGAGTGCCACGCTGACCCCGCCCTTGATCCGCGAGCCGTCGACCTGGAGATCGAGGCTGCGGGCCTGCACGGTGTCGGCGGTGGCCGTGAGCTTGCTGGTGAGCGCGAGGGTCCTGAGCCGGCCGGACGGCACATCGGCGACGTCGATGCCGAGCCAGCCGAGGACGCCCCTGAGGTCGGCGGCGCGCGCCTCGACCTGACCCTCGAAGCGCGGCTCGTTGTCCTTGCTGGTCACGAAGCCGAAGGCGGCGACGTCGGCGCCGCCGGGCAGCAGCGCCGAGAGCTGGCTGATCGTCACCTCGCCGCCGTCGAGCTCGGCGTTGGCCCTGAGCTGGCGGATGACGCCGCCGCGATAGCTCAGCGCCTCCACCGACAGGGTGACCGCGGCATCGACGTCGCGCGGCAGCCCGCCCCCCCCGGTGCTTCGTTCCTTCGCACCCGTGCCCTGTGACGAAGGCACACCGGCGCCAGCCGGGCGGTCGGCGCGCCGGACCGGTGCCGGCGGCGCGGCCGGCGCCATGGCGAGCCAGGCATCGAGATCGACGCGGCCGACGGCAAGGGTGGCGGCAACGGACGGTGTGTCTGCGAGATCGGCGGCGATCTCCCCGGACGCTCCCGTCTCGCCAAGGCGCAGGGAGAGCTCCTCGACCCTGGCCCGGGTCGCCGACGCGTCGACCTTGCCTTCGACGACGAACGGCTGGGCCAGAAATCCCGGCAGCGGCTGCTCGGCGACCCCGCGGACCGCCGCTGCGAGGCTCGCGCTCTCGAGCTTGACGCGGCCCTGGAACTGCGGGTTTTCGTCGGCCGGCGAGAAGAGACCGCGGACGTCGAGGCGGGTGGAGCCCGCATCGGTGCCGAGAACGACCTTGAGCGGAACCAGGTTCTGGCCGGCGATGTCGCCGACGGCGACGTCGAAGGTCGTCGGCACGGCGCGGACGCTGAGCCGGCCGCGCGCCTCGAACGGGCCCTGCAGCGAGCCGGCCCGGAGCGTGGCGTTGAGATCGTCGATGCGCTCGTCGATGCCGCCGACGGCGTTGCGATAGATCAGCGTGCCGCGCTCGATCTCGACGGCGTCGAGGCTGACGAAGGGCAGCGCCCGATCCGTGCCGGGTGCGGCCTCGGCCGGCTCCGCCGGCGGAAGCTCGAGGGTCGCCTCGGCCCCCTGTCCGGCGGGCGCCTTGATGTCCCAGTTCCTGCGGCCGTCGGCAAGCACCTCGAGCAGGATCACCGGCTCGACGAGGCGGACCTTGCGGACCTCGAACCGCCCGCCGAAAAGGGGACCGAGGGCGATCTCGACCTCGGCCACCGCGAGCTGCAGCATGTCGTCGTCGTCGCTGCCGTCGATGTTGGCGAACCGGAGATCCTCGACGACGACGGCCGGCGCCGGCAGGATGGTGAGGCGGATATCGCCGCCGATGAACAGATCCCGGCCGGTGGCGCCCTTGACCTGGGCCGCGATCACATCTTTGTAGTCGTTCCAGTTGAAGAAGCCGGGGACGACCAGTGCCGCCGCCACCAGGATCGCGACGACCGCGACGATGCCGATGAGAACCCGTTTCACTCCGCTGCCTCGCGTCCTGCTCCGTCCGACGATGCTACCGCGTCGGCCCGTGCCAGGCAAACCCAACCGGACCCGGCTTCGCGGGTGCGAAGGCCGGCTGCCCCGGCGTTTGACCGTCGCGCCGGCCGATCCTATGCTGAGGCGGTAGGGTGCGAGCGGAAGAAGCCAGGGATGTCAGGGGACGCCCTCTCTGCGGCGGTGGCGAGGACGGGTCGCGTCCAGGCCGTCACGGAATCGGTCGTCGACGCCCGCGTTCGCGACCGCAGGACTTCCGCCCGTCAGCGCGGCGCTCGAGGTGGAATGGGACGGGCCTCACCGGCTTGGCGGACGTCGTCGGCACCATGCGCTCGCTGGCGGCGATTTGGATGCGCCAGGCTGCGGAGGGGCCCGCGATTACGCTTTCGTCGTCGCATCGGCGCTCGGCGCCGCCTTCGCGATGGTCGAGACGGGCGGCCGCGAGGCGGAGAAGGCGTCGCCGGACGGCAGCGGCCCCGGCGGCCTTCTCGTCTTAGGCTCGGAGCACAGGTTCGTCGGCGGTCTCAACCGGATGGTCATCGACCATGCCGAGCGCGGTCTCCTGCCGGGCGATCGCCTGTTCGTCGTCGGCAGCCGCGGCCGGCTGGAGGCGGCGGGGAGGGGGATCGAGTTCGACTGGAGCCTGCCGATGATCTCGCGCCTCGACGGCGTGCCGGCGCTGGCGCGGTCGATCAGCTACGAGCTCTACCGGCGGTTCGTCGGGGAGAACATCGTCGGCGTCTCGATGATGTTCGCCCGCACCGCCGCAGCCGGCCGCTGGAGCGTTGAGCAGCGATCGCTGCTGCCGCTTGATCCGTCCCTGTTCTCGACCGGCGCGGGGTCGACGCCGCCGCTGTCCAACCTCGGGCCCGATCGGCTGCTCGACCGACTGGCGGAGGAGTACGTCTTCGCCGAACTGGTGCTCGGTGCGATGGAAACGCTCGCCAGCGAAAACGCCGCCCGCCTCGCCGCGATGGGCGCGGCGCTCGACAACATCGAGCGGCGCCTCGGTGACGTGCGCCGGGAGGAGGTCACCATCGAGTTCCTCGACGTCATCGCCGCCGCAGAGGCCCTGCACTCGGATTGAGCCCGAGCCCTTTCAAGCGCGGAGCCGGTGCCGATGCGGGTTGATCCGCTTGAATCTTCAGGGAAAGGCGACGGCACCCGAGGGCGGCGCGAGAACTTTCGCTGGACGTCGATGCGCTCGACGGGTAGGGCTTGGCGCTTTGCGAGAGACGCGGCAATGCTGAGCTGGGACACCCTTCAGGTCGTTATCGTTCTTGCACTGGTCATCGTCGTTTTCTTCGGATTCGTTCGTGAGCGGCTGTCCCCCGACGTGGTTGCCATGTCGGCCGTCGCCTTCCTTCTCGCCGTTCAGATCCTCAGCACCAAGGATGTGCTCGCGGTTTTCAGCAACAGCGCTCCGATCACCGTCGGCTGCATGTTCGTGCTCAGCGCCGCTCTCGAGCGCACAGGCGTGATCGATCGAATGGGACACATGATGCTGCGCGTGCGCTGGCCGAGTCCGACGGCAAGCATGGCAGTCGTCGTGCTGGCGACGATGCTGCTCTCCGCGTTTGTCAACAACACGCCGGTGGTCGTGATCCTGGCGCCGGTCGTCATCGCGCTCTCCCGGGCCGTTGGCTCGTCGCCGTCGCGCTTCCTGATCCCGCTGTCGTTCGCCAGCATCTTCGGCGGCACCTGCACGCTGATCGGCACCTCGACCAACATCCTCGCCGACGGCGTCGCCCAGGAGCACGGTCTCGCTGCCTTCGGCATGTTCGAGATCACGGCGCCGGGCCTGATCCTGGGTGGCATCGGCGTCGCCTATCTTGCGCTGTTCGCACGCTGGCTGCTGCCGGACCGCCCGGGCACCGCAGCCGAAGTGCAGGAGCCGCGGCAGCGCCAGTTCCTCTCCGAGGTCCTGGTGCCGGAGGGGTCGTCCGTCATCGGCAAGAGGCCGAGCGAGACCGGTCTCGGGGCGAATCCCGGCATCCGCGTGATCGAGATCATTCGTGACGGCATTTCTCTCAACCCGGAGTACGGCGAGCCGGTCCTGTGCGCCGGCGACCGGCTGGTGATCCACAGCCGCGCAGCCGATGTTCTCGGCCTCAGATCAGGGAAGACCGTCCAGTTTTCCCCCGAGGAGAAGCGGTCCCTTGAGCCGATCTCCAGCCGCGAGACGAAGGTCATGGAGGGGATCGTCGGGCCCGACTCGGCGTTCGTCGGCCGTCGGATCGGCGATCTCAACCTGAGCCGGATCTACGGTGTCTACGTGCTCGCCGTTCACCGCCACAGCGTCATGCTGTCCACCGACTATGCGGGCCTTCGGCTTGCGTTCGGCGACACTTTGCTGCTGGAAGGGCCCGCGGACGGTCTGCGGCGGCTGTTCGACCACCGCATGCTGGTCAGCCTGTCGGAGCCGGTGGAGCGGCCGTTCCGTCGCAACAAGGCGCCGATCGCCATCGTTACGGTTCTGGCGATGATGGCTCTGGCCGGCATCGGACAAATGCCCATCGCGGCGCTGGCGATGATCGCGGCGACCGCCGTCATCGCGTTCGGCTGCCTCGACGCCGAGGAGGCGTACAAGGCGATCCATTGGCGGATCCTGATCCTGATCTTCGCCATGCTGGCTCTCGGCACCGCGATGGAGAAGACCGGAGCCGTTTCGCTCGTCGTCGACGAGATCATGCGTCTCGTCGCCGACCTGGGGCCGGTCGCAGTCTTGTCGGTCGTCTACCTGTTGACTTCCCTCGTCACCGAGGTGATGAGCAACAACGCAGCCGCGATCCTGTTGACACCGATCGCGATCGAGCTTGCCGAGCAGCTCGGGGTCGACGCAAGGCCGTTCGTCGTCGCCGTGATGTTCGCCGCGAGCGCCAGCTTTGCGACACCCTTCGGCTATCAGACCAACGCCTTCGTCTACGGCGCCGGCGGCTACCGGTTCGTCGATTTCCTCAGGATCGGCGTGCCCCTGAACCTGATCATGTGGTTCGCCGCCAGCCTCGTCATTCCGCTGTTCTGGCCGTTGCAGTGAGCCCGGCCGCGTCACCCGTGCCGCCGGCGAAGATCTTTCCCGGGTTCATCAGGTTTTTCGGGTCCAAGGCACACTTGACGGCCCGCATCACGTCGAGGCCGGCGCCGTGCTCGGCGGCCATGTAGCCGAGCTTGCCGATGCCGATGCCATGCTCGCCGGAGCAGGTTCCCCCCATGTCGAGGGCCCGCCGCACCAGCCGGTCGTTGAGCCGCTTCGCCTCGGCGAGGTCGGCCTCGCTCGCCGGATCGACGAGGATGCAGAGGTGGAAGTTGCCGTCGCCGACGTGGCCGACGATGGGCGCCAGAAGAAAGCTCGCCTCGATGTCCGTCTTGGTGGCGACGATGCACTCGGTCAGCCGCGAGATGGGGACGCAGACGTCGGTGGCGAACGGTTTCGATCCCGCCCGCAGCGCCATCGCCGCATAGGCAGCGTTGTGGCGCGCCGTCCACAGCCGTTCCCGGTCCTCGGCGCGGACCGCCCACTGGAAGTCGCCGCCGCCGTGGTCGGCGCAGAGGTCGCGGACGGTCTCGGCCTGCTCGCGAACGCCTGCGGCGGAGCCGTGGAACTCCAGAAACAGCGTCGGCTGCACCGCATACGCGAGGCCCGAGTAACGGTTGACCGCGTCCACCTGGACCTCGTCGAGGAGCTCGATGCGCGCGACCGGTACCGCCGCCTGGATCGTCTCGACAACGGCATCGACCGCCCCGCCGATCGCCGGGAACGACACGACGGCGGCGGCGATGGTCTCGGGGATGGGGTGCAGGCGAAGGGTGAGCTCGGTGATGATGCCGAGTGTTCCCTCGGAGCCGACGAACAGGCGGACGAGGTCGTAGCCGGCGGCCGACTTGCGGGCGCGGCGCCCGGCCTGGACGACGGTGCCGTCGGCGAGCACCACTTTGAGCGCGATCACGTTGTCCCGCATCGTTCCGTAGCGCACGGCGTTGGTCCCGGATGCCCGGGTCGCCGCCATGCCGCCGAGTGAGGCGTCGGCCCCCGGGTCGACGGGAAAGAACAGGCCGCTGTCGCGGAGCTCCGCGTTGAGGCGCTTGCGCGTGACGCCCGCCTCGACGACCGCGTCCATGTCCGCAGGATGCACCTCGACGATCCGGTCCATGCGCGAGAGGTCGATCGAGACGCCGCCCTCGAGCGCGGTCACCTGGCCCTCGACGCCGGTGCCGGTGCCGAACGCTACCATCGGCACGCCCGAGCGGTCGCAGAGTCTCACGGTCGCCGCCACCTCGTCGGTGCTGTCGGGGAACACGACAACGTCCGGCGGATGGGTCGGATGATAGGACTCGTCATGGCCGTGCTGCTCGCGGACCGCCATCGCCGTCGACAGCCGCTGGCCGACGATGCCGTGCAGCGCCTCGATCAGATCCGGTCCCACGCGCGTCCGCCGCTCCACCATCGCCGTTCTCCTCGCCGCTCCCTTCAGAACCTCTCGGCGCACGGCCGGAGATCGAGCTCGTGGGTCCAGGCGCTCCGCGGCTGCCGGTGCAAATGGAGATAGTTGGCGGCGACGGCATCGGGATCGAGCTTGGAGTCGGAATCGTTTGCCGCCGCTCCCGTCCGCGGATATGCGATCATGCCGTCGATGACGACGTGGGCGACGTGCACCCCCTGCGGTGCGAGCTCCCGTGCCATGCTTTGCGCCAGCGCCCGGAGGCCGAACTTGCCGACGGCGAGGTTGGCGAACCGGGCGCTGCCGCGCAGGGACGCCGTGGCACCGGTGAAGATGATCGTGCCGCCGGGGTCTCCCTCTTGGAGCCGTCGCATCATCAGCCGGGCCGCGGCACGGCCGACCAGAAACCCGCCGAAGCAGCCGACGCGCCAGCAGCGCTCGAAATCGTCCGCGGTGATCTCGAGGATGCTGCCCGGCAGATAGAGACCGGCGTTGTAGATGACGACCCGAGGCTCGCCGAGGTCGGCCGCGGTGCGGGCGAACACCTCTTCGACGTCGCCCTCGCTGGTCGCGTCGCAGGCGTAGGCTCTGGCGCGGACGCCCTTCGCCGCTATCTCGTGCATCAAGCCGGTGAGCGCATCCGTCGCGCGCGAAGCGGTGGCCACGTCCATGCCGGCGCCGGCGAACGTCCTTGCCAGCGCCGCTCCCAGCCCAGGCCCGACGCCGAAGATGATCGCGGTTCCGTCGACCGCCATGCCGTCCTCTTGCCCGCTCTCCGCCGGCCCGACCGCCGGTCTAATTGGTGACGATCATGTTGGCTTCGGCCGGATCGGTATCAAGCTTGCCGAAACAACGAACGCCGGCACCGCCGAGAAACACGGGCGGCGGCGGCAGCAGCGTCACCTCGACCTGCACGATCTCCGCGAGCTCGGCTCCGACCGTGCGCGATGGCGCCCGGTTGCCCGGACCCTGGTGCAGGAACAGGCTCTCCAGGTAGATCTGTGCCCGTCTCGACCCTTGCGGAACGTCGCGAGTCAGGCGGCGGGCGATGCGACCGAAGGCATCCCGGCAGGCCATCGCCGTCGGATCCCTGGTCCGCTCGCGGAGCGTCACGTAGGCGACGATCAACCCCTGCCGCCATTCGTAGTAGGCGCCCGACAGCGGCTCTTCGGCGGTATAGCCGCTGTCGACCAGCCAGCGGGACACCTGTTCCAGGTCCTGGCGCAACTGAAGGATGCCGAGATCGAACAGGGTGACCGGCTCGTTCATCAACCAGTCCAGACCGCGCTCCTTGGCCATGCCGGCGGCCGGGCTGCCGGCGACGATCGCCGCGATCAGCGGAACGAACCGAAGACGCCGCCGCTCCATCGTGTTTCCTTCCCTGCCGGACGCACAACGGAAACGAATACTATAGCACAGGAGTAAGCGAAGCGTTGCCCTTCCGGCGCCGGTCAGGACAGCGTTCGCGGCCGCGGACCGCCGGTCGCCCAGTCGAGCAGCTCGACGGTGTGGATGACGGGCAGGGAGGTGCCGCCGGCGATGTGGGTGATGCAGCCGATGTTACCCGCGGCGACGATCTCCGGTTCGGTCGCTTCGAGGTTGGCGATCTTGCGGTCGCGGAGCCGCATCGACAGATCCGGCTCAAGGATGCTGTAGGTGCCGGCCGAGCCGCAGCAGATGTGCGCTTCCGCCGGCTCTAGGACGCGGAAGCCGGCCTGCGACAGCAGCTCCTTGGCCTGGGTGCGGAGCCCGAGCCCGTGCTGCATCGAGCACGCGGTGTGGTAGACGACGGCCTGGCCGGTGTCGTTCACCGGCGGCCTGAGCCCCAACTCGAGGATCACCTCGGAGACGTCGCGGGTGATGCCGGCGACGCGCGCCGCGGCGTCTGCCCATTCGGGATCTCCCGCCAGGAGATGACCGTAGTCCTTGAGCGATACGCCGCAGCCCGACGCGTTGGAGACGATGGCATCGAGGCCGCCGTTGCGGAGCTCGCCGCTCCATGCGGCGACGTTCGCCCGCGCCGCCGCCCGTGACTCGTCCTCGCGGCCCATGTGGTGAACGATGGCGCCGCAGCAGCCGGCCCCCTTGGCCACCACGACCTCGCAGCCGTGCCGCCGGAGGAGGCGGACCGTCGCCTCGTTGATCTCCGGCCGCAGCACCTGCTGCGCGCAGCCGGTGTGCAGCGCAACGCGCTTGCGCCTCGGGCCTTCGGCGGCGAGCACCTGCGGCTTGTCGACCGCGGACGGACCGGCACCCGTCGGCGGCGCCATCGCCACCATGGCCTTGAGCCGCCCCGGCAACAGCCCGGCGAACGGCCGCCCCAGCCTACCGCCGGCCAGCGCCAGGCGGAACAGCCTCGGATTGGGAACGACGACGGCGAGAAGCCGGCGCAACAGGCGCTCGGGCCACGGCCGCCGATAGGTGTTCTCGATGTGGACCCGCGCCCGATCGACGAGGTGGGCGTAATGGACCCCCGAGGGGCAGGTCGTCATGCACGAGAGACAGGTGAGGCAGCGATCCAGGTGCTTGGTGACCCGTGCCGTCGCCGGCTTGTCGTTCTCTAGCATCTCCTTGGCGAGGTAGATCCGTCCCCGGGGGCTGTCGAGCTCGTCGCCGAGCAGGAGGTAGGTCGGGCAGGTGGCGAGGCAGAAGCCACAGTGAACGCACGTTCTCAAGATGTCGTTGGCTTCCCGGATGGCGGGATCGGCGAGGCGGGCGGGCGGGAAACGGGTCTGCATCTCCTTAGACGCCTTCGTACATGCGCCCGCGGTTGAGCACCCGCTCAGGATCGAATCCGTTCTTGATCCGCCGCGAGAGTGCTGCCAGCGGCGCCGATTGCGGCTGAAAGACCGGCGTCGCGGCGCGGACGGCGAAATCGGCGCGGATCAGGGTGGCGTGGCCGCCGGTGCCCGCCACCGCCGCCCGTACGCGCTCGTGGTGGGCGTCGGGCGCGGGCGCCAGCGACAGCCAGATGAGACCACCGCCCCAGTCGAAGTAGGCATGGTGATCGAGCTCGAACAGCTCGGCCACGACGGAGGCGCCGGCCGCGGGCGGCACCGACACGCGCCAGATCTGGCGCTCGCCTTCGAGAGCGTAATAGGAGACGTCGCGGATCTCCCGCCACAGGGTCGTGGACTCCTCCGGACCCAGCTCGCGGACAGGGCCGGAGGCGGCAAGGGCGTCCGTGAGCGCCCGCGCGCGATAGGCCACCGACGGCGCCGGCCCCTCGATGCGGATGGCCGTGGCCGAGCCGCAGCCCGCGGACACCGCCGCGACGGCCGAGCCCACCGCCACGTCGGCCGGAAGATGCGCCGCCCCGGAGACCTCGTGCGGGCTTTGCAGGGCCCTCGTCATCACCTCGATCGCCGCTTCGTTGCTGGCGCCGCAGACGAGGATGGTGCGCACCTCCTCGGGGGCCGGCAGCGCCCGCACCGTCACCTCGGTCATTACCGCGAGCGTGCCGAAGGAGCCGGCGATCAGCTTGGACAGATCGAAGCCGGTGACGTTCTTGACCACCCGCCCGCCGGACTTGAACGCCTCGCCGCGGCCGCTGACGGCGCGAAAGCCGAGCAGATGATCGCGGGCGGCACCGTCCTTGACGCGCCGCGGCCCCGCGAGGTTGCAGGCGATGATGCCGCCGAGGGTGCCGGGGAGCGCAGCGCTACTGTTGACGGCGTCGAGCATCCCGCCGAGATCGGGCGGCTCGAAGACGAGGCGCTGGCTCTTGGCGGTCAGCGCCGCCTCGATCTCCGCCATCGACGTGCCGGCGCGCGCCGTCAGCACCAGCTCCTCGGGCTCGTACTGGACGATCCCGGACAGGGCGCCGAGGTCGAGGCGAGCCGTGGCCTCCACGGGCCGGCCCAGGCGTCGCTTGCTGCCGGCGCCCTGGATCTCCACCGGCTGCTTCTCGGCCGATGCCCAACGCACCGCGTCGAGAAGATGGTCTGCGGTCTCGGGTCGCCAGGTTTCGGTCATCGCCGCCCCAGGGCCTCGTTCGTCCGCTCAGAACCGCGGGACGTCGGGGAACTTCAGCGCACCCTGGTGCACGTGCATGCGGCCCAGCTCGGCGCACCGATGGAGCGTCGGGTAGACCTTGCCGGGGTTGAGCAGGTGATCGGGATCGAACGCACACTTCAGCCGCTGCTGGTGCTTCATGTCGTCCTCGGAGAACATGCTGTCCATGAGATCGCGCTTCTCGACGCCGACGCCGTGCTCGCCGGTCAGCACGCCGCCGACGTCGACGCAGAGCCGGAGGATGTCGGCGCCGAAGCGTTCGGCCTTCTCGAGCTCTCCGGGCGCGTTGGCGTCGTAGAGAATGAGCGGGTGCAGGTTGCCGTCGCCGGCGTGGAAGACATTGGCGCAGCGGAGCCCGTAGGTCTCGGACATCTCGGCGATGCGGGCCAGCACGTGCGGCAGCTGGTGCCGGGGGATGGTGCCATCCATGCAGAGATAGTCCGGCGAGATTCGCCCCATGGCGCCGAAGGCGGCCTTGCGACCCGCCCAGAAGGCGAGCCGTTCCTGATCGCTGCGGCTGGCGCGGATGCTGGAGGCGCCGGTCGCGGCGGCGATCGTCTCGACCCGCATGATCAGGTGCTCGACCTCGGCTTCCGGCCCGTCGAGCTCGACGATCAAGAGGGCCTCGACGTCCAGCGGATAGCCGGCATGCACGAAGTCCTCGGTGGCGCGGATCGCCGGCCGGTCCATCAGCTCCATGCCGCCCGGGATGATGCCGGCCTCGATGACCGCGGCGACGCAGGCGCCCGCCGCCGGAATGGTGGGAAAGCCGATCAGGAGCGCACGCGCGGTCTCCGGCTTCTTCAGGATGCGGACGGTGACCTCGGTGATGACGCCGAGCAGGCCCTCCGAGCCGGTGACGACGCCCAGGAGATCGTATGCTTCCGCATCGAGATGCTTGCCGCCGAGGCGGACCACCTCGCCGTCCATCATGACGAGCTCGATGCCGAGGACGTTGTTTGTGGTGAGCCCGTACTTGAGGCAGTGCACGCCGCCCGAGTTCTCCGCCACGTTGCCGCCGATGGTGCAGACGAGCTGGCTCGACGGGTCGGGAGCGTAATAGAAGCCGCGATGCGCCACCGCCTCGGTGATCGCCAAGTTGGTCACGCCCGGCTGGGCGACGACACAGCGGTTGGCGTAGTCGACCTCGAGGATCCGGTTGAACTTGCCGAGGCCGAGCGTAATGCCATCGGCGAGCGGCAATGCGCCGCCGGAGAGCCCGGTGCCGGCGCCGCGCGGCACGATCTTGATCCGGTTGTCGTGGCAGTAGCGGAGCACCCGCGATACCTGGTCGGTGGTTTCCGGCAGGACGACGACCAGCGGCAGCTGGCGGTAGGCGGTGAGGGCGTCGGCCTCGTAGACGCGGACCTCGTCCTCGTCGGCGATGACGCCCTCGCCCGGAACGATGGCCCCGAGGTCGGCGACGATGCGCTCGCGCCGCACGATGACGTGGGAGTCCGGCTCGGGCATCCGCATCGGCGACATCCCTCCCGCGCCGACCTTAAGCGGTTTCCCGCGATCGCAGCGGCGCTCTTCCGGTAATCTAGGGACTTTCGGTCCCGACCTGAAGCGGAAGCTTCGGCGATGGGCGTTTCAGCGCCGCGACGGCGGTCAGCCCTGGCGGACCTTGTAGCGCGGGTGGAGCTTGTTGATGACGTAGAGTCGGCCCTTGCGCCGGACGACGCGGCAGTTGCGCTCGCGTCCCTTGGCCGATCTGATCGAGTTCTTGATCTTCATGGTCTTTTTCCCGTCGCTGCGGGGCGGACCATACGCATCGCATCCGTCGCTGTCAACGCTGCCACACGGTTTGTCGCAGAAAGACGGTTGTCTTCGCACCTGCGAAAAGGTATCGTCCTCCAGTCGAATTTCTTTCGAAGCCAGGAAACCATCCGAACCTTCGACCGGACGTTGCACTTCGAGGGCGGCGGGATCGCCCTCCGCCTGCGCCGAAGGAGACCGTTCGCTTTCTCCGGGTCTGAATCGATGGCCGCGGTGCCGTTGGCGATCTTTGTAGGCGTACCGTCGAACAAGCGGCGTCGGCCGCAGCACCGTCCGACGGTTCCCTGAAATCCCACCAACCAAGGAGCCTCCCGATGCGTATAGCCATGTTCTCTTCCGAATCGCTGCACTCCATCACCACCGGCGGTCTCGGCGTTCACGTCACGGAGCTTGCCGCCGGCCTGCAGCGGCGCGGCCATGATCTGCATGTCATCACGCGCCGCAGCGAAGGCCAGTCCTACTACGACTGCATGGACGGCGTGCACTACCACCGCATCGATCACGGCCTCAGCGAGAACTTCGTCGAGTGCATGGACTACATGTGCAAGGCGATGGCGCATCGCTTCCACGAGGTGACGTCGATGATCGGCAGGTTCGAGATCGTCCATGCCCACGACTGGCTCAGCGCCAACGCCATGAAGTATGCGATGGACGGCTACGGGACGCCGGGCGTGTTGACCATGCACTCGACCGAATACGGCCGCGATGGCAACGTATTCTTCGAGGGCTTCGCCCGCTGGATCCGCGACGCCGAGGCCGCCGGATGTCACAACGCCAGGGTGGTGATCGCGGTCAGCCATTTCCTCGCCGACGAACTCCGCCGCATCTATCAGACACCCGGCGAGAAGATCCACGTCGTGCCCAACGGCGTCAGCTACCACGCCTTCGACGGCATGATCGATCCGGCTGCGGTCAAGGGCCGCTTCGGCATCGCGCCGCTGGCGCCGACCGTCTTCGCACCGGGCCGGATGACCCTGCAGAAGGGCATGGAGATGCTGGTGGAGGCCGTGCCGATGGTCCTCGCGTCCTATCCTGAGACCAAGTTCATCATCGCCGGCGAGGGCCCCGAGAAGGATGCGGTCGTCCACAAGGCCTGGGAGACCGGCGCCGCCGGCGCGATCGTGTTCCTCGGCGCCTTGCCCCGCTGGGAGTACATCGACGTCATGCGCGCCTGCGACATCGTCGCCGTGCCGAGCCGCAACGAGCCATTCGGCATCGTCGTGCTGGAGGCCTGGGCGGCCGGCAAGCCGGTGGTGGCGACGCTGGCGGGCGGGCCACGGGAGTTCATCTGGCACGACGTCAACGGCTTCCTCGTCAACACGGATCCGGGCGGGCTCGCCCACGGCATCGGCTCCCTGCTTGCCGATCACGAGCACTGTCGGGCGCTG
Organism: uncultured Rhodospirillaceae bacterium; assembly: GCA_964420325.1. GTDB lineage: Bacteria > Pseudomonadota > Alphaproteobacteria > Rhodospirillales > Defluviicoccaceae > CAYQSU01. The sequence continues at coordinate 15,076 of CAYQSU010000046.1, forward strand.
GGGCGGAACGGCCGCCAGGCGGTCGAGGATCGCTTCAACTGGGACCGCATCGCCGCCGACACGGAGGGCGTCTATCACGTCGCCCTCCGGTAGGCGATCGCCCGGCCGACGTTTCCTCTTCAGGCCGAGGCCGGGCGCCGCTATCTTCCGCGTCCCGGACGAGGCGCGAGAACGCTTCCCGAGCCGCGACCTCGAAAACAAAGCAAGGACCTCGCGATGGCCGTATTCAGCCGGTTTCTGCACGTCGACGTCCCCGCGGCGCTGAAGGCCGACGACTCCGGCAAGGCCCCGGAGTTCGAGATCGCGTTCACCGCCGACGGCGAGATCCCCTTCCCGCAGGTCATCGTCCACGTGCACGGCCGTCAGCACCTTGTCAGCGGCGATGCCGTCGGCCGGACGCCGGGCGGACCGGGGGGCGAGACCTATGTCGCGCGGGTGCCGGCCGGCGTCGTCGGGCCGGGCGAGCACACGGTGCAGGTGGAGGGCTGCCGCAAGGCCGACTGGCGCCAGGCCGGGGGCGGCGACTGGATCAAGGAGTTCCGCACACTCGTCGTGGAGCGGCGACCCCGCGCCGCGGCCCGACCGCGGACCTCCGGCGGGACCGCGGTCAAGCTGTACTTCGGCATCCACAAGCACATGCACCAGCCGTACTACAACACCACCGACCCGAGCTACTGGGACGGGGAGAAGGACGGCATCTTCGGCTCGCGCGGCGGCAACTACACCGACTTCATCCCCGCCGCGGCCCGCCAGTACATCGCCGGCGGCCTTCCGCATGCCGGCCTGTCGACGAGCTGGAGCGGCTCCTTGATCGAGCAGCTCGACCGCTGCGCGCGTGACGGCCTCTGCGGCGGCCGCTTCGCCGACTGGAACCGCGCGTTGCGCGGCATGGCCGGCGAGTTGACCGCCCTCGGCCATCCGCGCGTGGATTTCACCGCCTTCGGCTTCTTCCATCCGCTGATGCCGCTGATCCCCGGCCGCGACATCGTCCGCCAGATCGAGTGGCATCGCCGAATCATCCGCGATGCCTTCGCGGTCGAGGCGTCCCCGGTTCTGTTCCCACCGGAGACCGCCTTTCACGTCCGCATGATCCCGGCACTCGTCGAGGCGGGGATCGAGGCGGTGATCTACGACTCGATCCACCGCTTTCGCGCGTGCAAGGACTACCCCTACGCCGGCATGAGCGAGGGCATGCTGCCTCCCAACCCGGTCGAGCAGGTGAACCCGCCGGTCGACGACTGGATGCAGCTGCACAACATCTGGGCCGGCTCGAAGATCTCCCCGAGCCTGCTGCGGCCCGAGATCGTCGGCTACGAGGACCCGGGCGGCGGGGTGCACGGCATCATCGCCGTGCCGGCGGAGCGCTACATCGGCAACGAGGACGCCCGCGGCGGCTTCGGCGCGCTGCAGTACCCGGACGTTCTGGGCCAGGTCCATGACCAGGTCGTCGCCACCGGCAGCTTCGATGCCCGCCATCCGCCGTTCTTCCTGCTGCATTCCGACGGCGACAACCATGGCGGCGGCGCCGACAGCTACTATCACCACAACACGGCGCGGCTGGTCGAATGGCTGAACGGGGACGAGCGCTTCGAGCTCACCTCCGTTCGCGACTACCTCTCGCGCTTCCCGCCCGATCCCGAGCGTCTGGTGCACATCGAGCCAGGGTCGTGGAGCGGGGCCGACAACGGCGATCCCCAGTTCATGAAGTGGTTCAGCCGCTACAGCGAGCCGTACTCGCCGGATCTCAACTCGTGGGCGGTGCTGACGGCTTTCCAGAACATCGTTCACAGCCTCGAGGACACGGGCGCCAGGGATCCGGCGCTGGCCGAGGCGGTGCGGCTCCTGTTGACCGCGGAGACCAGCTGCTACTGGTACTGGACGGGCCAGGAGGTGTGGGACCGGCAGGTGACCAATGCCGCGAACCTCGGCTATGCCAAGCTGAAGCCTGCCGTCGAGCGGATCCTCGCGAACGGCACGGATACGACCGGCGCGACGATCTTCGCGCCATGGGTCATTCCGGAGAACCCGGGGGGCAAGACCTGGGGGCAGGGCTGCCTCCGCGACGCCGACCGCCAAGGCACCCTGTACACATTCGTCTTCGACGTCTCGGGCCTCCGGCGTGTCGATCTCGTGCTGCGCACCGCCGGCGGCGAGACGCGCAGGGCCATGGCCAATCACGGGCCTTACCGCTCCGCGACCGGGGCGGCCGTCATCGCCGACTTCCTCACCACTCCCCTCCCGGTCGGCGCCGGCGACGTCCGCTTCTACGTCGAGGCCGAGGACGGCCGCGGCAACGTCTCCAGAAGCGCGCTCGAGCGGGTGTTCCTGGCTTGAGCCGAAACCTCCGCATCGGCGCATCCTGGCACCGGATCGGCCGCCTTTTCGATTCGCGATTCCGGCGCGGAGCCCCCGAATTCGGGCCGCCGTACACAATCTGTAACAAAATGTGTTCACTTCGGGCACGGTTGCGAAAAACTCAAGAAAACAAAGGCATCCGGATGGCCACGAGCAACACAACTGCGAGCCCCGACCATCGCCTGGATCGACTTAAGCTTGACAGGCGATTTGGGTGCGTTAAGTCCCTGCTCCGAACTGTCCATCCATCGGGGGGATAGCGATATGAGTCGTGTGTTTGTTTTTCCCGGGCAGGGTTCTCAGGCCGTCGGCATGGGCCGTGAACTGGCCGAGAACTTCGCCTGCGCGAGGCAGGTCTTCGAGGAGGTCAACGACGCGCTGGGCGAGAATCTCACCCGCCTGATGTTCGAGGGTCCCGAGGAAGAGCTGACCCTTACCGCCAACGCCCAGCCGGCGCTGATGGCGGTGAGCCTCGCTGCCATGCGCGTCCTCGAGGTCGAGCGGGGCGTCAGCATCGCCAACGGCTGCCGGTTCGTCGCCGGCCATTCGCTCGGCGAGTACTCGGCCCTGGCGGCCGTCGGTAGCCTGTCCGTGGGGGACGCCGCGCGCGTGCTCCGGGTCCGCGGACGCGCGATGCAGGAGGCGGTGCCGGTCGGCATCGGCGGCATGGCGGCGCTGCCCCTGGACCTGGAGGAGGCGAGGAGCGTCGCCGCCGAAGCCGCCCAGGGCGAGGTGTGTGCCGCCGCCAACGACAACGCCCCGCGCCAGGTCGTCCTCAGCGGCGCGATCTGGGCGATCAAGCGGGCTCTGGGCATTGCGGCTGAGCGCGGCGCCAAGCGCAGCATCCTGCTCCCCGTGAGCGCCCCCTTCCATTGCGAGCTGATGGCCCCCGCCGCCAAGGCGCTCGACGACGTCCTCGCCTCCGTGGTCATCCGCGATCCCGTCGTGCCGATCATCTCCAACGTCACCGCATCGACGGTCGAGAAGGCGGAGGACGTGCGGCGCCTGCTGGTCGAGCAGGTGACGTCGATGGTGCGGTGGCGTGAAAGCGTGCTGAGGATGATCGAGGGCGGCGTACATTCGTTCGTCGAGGTGGGCACCGGGCGCGTGCTTTCGGGCCTCGTCCGCCGCATCGACAAGAGCCTGACGGCGATCTCCGTCGGCACGCCGGCCGAGATCGACGCGTTCCTGGCAACGCCCTGAGTACGCTGATCAGGCCTTTCGGCGGCACCGCCGATGTTCGCCCTCTCCGGCCGGGCGGCCCTGGTAACCGGAGCATCCGGCGGCATCGGCTCCGCCATCGCCAGAAGCTTCGCAGGCCAGGGGGCATCGGTCGTGGTCTCGGGGACCCGAACCGATGTGCTCGATGCTCTTGCCGCGGAGATCGGCCCCGCAGCCGAGCCCGTGGCCTGCGATCTGGCGGCGGAGGGGGCCGCCGAAGCGCTGATCCGAACGGCCGAAGAGCGGCTCGGCCGTCTCGACGTGCTGGTGCACAACGCGGGTGTTACCCGGGACGGGCTCGGCCTGCGCATGTCCGATGCCGACTGGCAGCAGGTCCTCGACCTCAATCTGACCGCCGGCTTCCGGCTGGCGCGGGCGGCGGTGCGCGGAATGATGAAGCGGCGTTGGGGCCGGATCATCGCCATCACTTCCATCGTCGGGGTGACCGGCAACGCCGGACAGATGAACTATGCCGCGTCCAAGGCCGGACTGATCGGAATGGTCAAGTCGCTGGCTCAAGAGGTGGCGAGCCGCGGCATCACCGCCAACTGCGTGGCCCCGGGGTTCATCGAGACGCGGATGACCGAGACGATATCGGCCGACCGTCGCGAGGCGGTCCTGAAGGCGATCCCGGCCGGTCGCTTCGGCACGCCAGAGGACGTCGCGGCCTGCACGGTGTTCCTCGCCAGCGACGAGGCCAGCTACGTGACCGGCCAGACGCTGCATGTGAACGGTGGCATGGCGATGATTTGACGCGGCGTTTCGGCCGTTTTGTCGGGCGTTGCGGCAGCGGTGCCAAGCTAGCCAAGCGGGAACAGGTGTGCTAGGTAACCGGGCCTCATCGAAGGGGCAAAGTGGAGGGGTGGGACGGGCTGTTCAGCAACGCGATCCCCAGACTGTTTTTTTGACTTCAACTTGTCGAGGGTACTCACCATGAGCGACGTTGCCGATCGGGTTAGGAAGATCATCGTTGAACATCTGGGAGTCGAGGAAGCCAAGGTCGTCGAGAACGCCAGCTTCATCGACGATCTGGGCGCCGACAGTCTGGATACGGTCGAGCTCGTGATGGCCTTTGAAGAGGAGTTCGGCATCGAGATTCCCGACGAGGCGGCGGAAAAGATCACGACGGTCAAGGATGCGATCGACTATATCAAGAATGCTGCCCAGTAAGGCGACGCCGCATCGGCGAACGGCCCGTTGCGACCGGCGGTGGGCGGCTTTGTTCTCAACATCATCGACTGACGGGGCGACATGAGACGCGTAGTGATCACGGGGCTGGGTCTGGTGACGCCGCTTGGCTGCGGGGTCAAGGTCAACTGGGATCGCCTGATCAACGGCGAGTCCGGCATCAGGGCGATCCAGTCCTTCGATGTGTCCGACCTGCCGGCAAAGATCGCCGGGCAGGTTCCGCGCGGCGAGACCGCGGACGGCGGCTTCAACGCCGACGACTGGGTGCCTCCGAAGGAGCAGCGGCGCATGGACCTGTTCATCATCTATGCGCTGGCCGCTAGCCAACAGGCCATTGCGGATGCCGGCTGGACGCCGCAAGAGGACGAGCCCAGGCGGCGCACGGGCGTGCTGATCGGCTCGGGAATCGGCGGCCTGCCGGAGATCTCCCGGGCAACTCTGCTGGTCGAGAACAGCGGCCCCCGACGGCTGAGCCCGTTTTTCATCCCCGCCGCCCTGATCAATCTCGCCAGCGGCCACGTGTCGATCAAGTACGGCTTCAGGGGCCCCAACCATTCGGTGGTCACCGCCTGCGCAACGGGTGCGCACGCGCTCGGCGACGCCGCCCGCCTGATCATGTGGGACGACGCCGACGTGATGGTGGCCGGCGGCACCGAGGCCGCGGTCTGTCGCCTCGGCATCGCCGGCTTCGCGGCGGCGAGGGCGCTGTCCACCAAGTTCAACGACACCCCGGAGAAGGCCTCGCGCCCGTGGGATGTGGACCGCGATGGCTTCGTCATGAGTGAGGGCGCCGGCATCGTCGTTCTCGAGGAGTACGAGCACGCGAAACGGCGGGGCGCCAAGATCTACGCCGAGATCACCGGCTACGGTCTTTCCGGCGACGCCTTCCACATCACCGCGCCGTCCGAAAACGGCGACGGCGCCTATCACTGCATGAAGTCGGCGTTGCGCCACGCCGGAGCGACCCCCGAGGACATCGACTACGTCAATGCCCATGGCACGTCGACGCCGCTCGGGGACGAAATCGAGCTCGGCGCGGTCAAGCGTCTGTTCGGCGACGCCGCCTACAACATCTCGATGTCGTCGACGAAGTCGTCGGTGGGCCACTTGCTGGGAGCGGCCGGCGCCGTGGAGGCCATCTTCACCATCAAGGCCATCGAGACGGGAATCGTTCCACCGACGCTCAATCTCGACAACCCCGAGCCGGGCTGCGACCTCGACCTGGTGCCGCACAGGGCCAAGGAGCGGCCGGTGCGGGCCGCGATGTCCAACTCGTTCGGCTTCGGCGGCACCAATGCGTCGCTGGTGTTCAGGGCGCTGAACTGAGGCCCGGCGGCGGGGCGCCGCGTGGTCGTTCGCCACGGTCTCGTCGCCAGCTTCGTCGCCGCGGCCTTCGCCGCCGTCGCCGCCGCTATCGGCCTCTGGGGCCTGGACAGGTTTTCCGGACCCGGTCCTCTCGCCGTCGAGACGACCGTCGTCATTCCCAAGGGAGCCGGCCTCGGCGCGATCGCCGACCGCCTCGCCGAGACCGGCGTCGTCGCCCATCCTCTCATCTTTCGCCTGGGCGCGCGCATCGTGGGTGCAAGCGAGGTGCTGCGCGCCGGCGAGTATGCGTTCCCGCCCGGCATCAGCGCCCGCGACGTGCTGATGCAGCTGCGCGAGGGCCGCACCGTCGTTCGCCGCCTGACCATCCCGGAAGGCCTCACCAGCCGCGAGGCGTTGCGCATCGTCGAGGGCGCGCACGGGCTCGAGGGCGACCTTTCGCAGGCGTCCGTCGAGGAGGGCCGGCTGTTGCCGCAGACCTACCACTACTCGTGGGGCGACAGCCGCAGCGCAATCGTCGCCCGCCTGGTCGCGGCGATGGATACCGCTCTCGCCGAGTTGTGGGAGATGCGGGCCCCGGACCTGCCCCTGAGCTCGCCCATGGAGGCCCTGATCCTGGCCTCCATCGTCGAGAAGGAGACCGCGCGGCCCGAGGAGCGCGACCGCGTCGCCGCGGTCTTCATCAACCGGCTTCGCCTCGGCATGCGGCTGCAGGCGGATCCGACCGTCGCCTACGGCCTCAACGACGGTGCCGGCCCGCTCGAGGGCGCCCTGACCCGGGCCGACCTCGAGACGCCGCATCCCTACAACACCTATCAGATCGACGGCCTGCCGCCGGGGCCGATCGCCAACCCGGGACGTGCGGCGCTGAAGGCGGTGCTGCAGCCGGCGGTCACGGACGAGCTCTACTTCGTCGCCGACGGCAGCGGCGGCCACGCCTTTGCCCGCACGCTGGCCGAGCACAACCGCAACGTCGCACGCTGGCGACGGATCCAAAAGCAGCAGCAGAAAGCGCGGCCCGACTGACGGCCGCGGCGGCAGCCGGAGCCGCCTTCCAAGACGATTGCCAGTGGCCGGCACGGCCGGTAGGTTGCAGGCGTGCGCCCCTTTTCTCTACCATCCCCGCCCGCCCGGACGGCCGCGACCGGCGCTTACGGATGAGCGCGCTTCCGCCCTCGCCGCAGGACCGCGAGCGGTGGCTCGCCACCTGGTTCGACTACTACAGCGAGAAGCGGATCGGGCACCAGTGGTTGCAGGTCCATCTGCTCAAGGGCCTGCCGGTCCGCCGCATTCTCGAGGTCGGCCCCTATCTCGGCCTGGTCACGGCGATGCTCGACAACGCCGGCTACGACGTGACGACCCTCGATCTGGTTCCGCGCGCCTTCGACCGCCCGCAGATCCCGCACATCGAGGCCGATCTGACGACCCTCGAGCCTTCGCAGCTCAAGGGCTTCGATATGATCCTCTGCTGCGAGACCCTCGAGCACCTGCGGTGGGAGGCGGCGCGCCAGGTGCTCGATCTCTTCCGGTCCGCCGGCGTCCGCTGGCTGCTCACCTCCGTCCCCTACGAGGGGCTGCAGCTCGACCTCTGGCTCTACCTCAACCCCTACCGCTTGCGGCAGCGGCTGACCCTCAAGAAGGGTCGGTTCCTCCGCCGCTTCCAAGAGGATCCCGACCGCTTCGGCCACAAGTGGGAGTGCGGCTACAAGGGCCGCGGGCTCCGCGCGTGGGAGCGAGAGCTCGGAGCGGCCGGGTGGCGCATCGTCCGCCGCGAGTTCACCGCGCCGTGCCGGTCGGTGTTCCATCTCCTCGAGAGCGCCGGCCCCGGTCGATGATCGTCCTCGGCGTCCATCCCGGCAACCATGATGCCGCCGCGGCGCTGTTCGACGACTACCGTCTGGTGGCGGCGGTGGCCCTCGAAAGGCTCTCCCGGCGCAAGGGCGACGGCGGCGGCATGCCGGAGCCGGCGATCGACGAGGTGCTGTCGATCGCCGGGCTCGGGCGCCGCGATGTCGACGCGGTGGCGCTGACGCGCACCCGGCTGCCGTGGCGCTCTTACACCCACTTCCGCGGCGGCCGCTGGATCGAAGGCAAGGTCCGCCAGCTCCTGGGCAGGGAGAAGGAGAAGGACCTGTTCCTCGAGATGCGTCGCGCCGGCCGCAGCCGCGCCGCCGACATCGTCGACGGCCGCCGTCTGCTCGCCGACGGGGGCTTCCGCGCCGACGCCGAGCTCCACTTCGTCAACCATCACCGCGCGCACGCGCTGCCGGCGCTGTTCTTCACCGACTGGGACGAGGCCCTCATCTACACCGCCGACGGCGGCGGCGACCACCTGCACTACAGCTTCCACGTCCTGAAGGCGGGGGAGCTCACCACCCTCTACGGCGACGACCGCGACCTCCTCGACGCCATCCCCGTCGACAGCATCGGTCTCGCCTACGGCTATGCGACCCAGGCCCTCGGCTATCGCATCAACCGCCACGAGGGCAAGCTCACCGGCCTCGCCGCCCTGGGCGAGCCGGTCCATCTCGAGCGCATGGCCGCACGCTTCCGGGTCGATGCCGACGGCCGGGTGACGAGCGACTTCGAGAGCTTCGCCGAGATGCGGCGGTTCATGGTCGCGCTGGCGGCCGCGAGCCGGCCGGAGGACCTGGCGGCCTCGGTGCAGGCGCTGCTCGAGGGCGTCGTCCTCGGCTCGGTCGACCGCCTCCTCGGCCGCCACCGGTCCCGCCACCTCGGCCTCGCCGGCGGCGTCTTCGCCAACGTCCGCCTCAACCGCCTGCTCGCCGAGAGCCTCGGCCTCGATGAGGTCTTCGTCTTTCCGGCGATGGGCGACGACGGCCTCGGCGTCGGCGGCGCGCTCTCCTATCTCCTCGAGCGGGACGGCCTCGCCACCTGGCTCGCCCGCCGCCGCCGCCTCGACGACGTCTATCTCGGCCGCGACTACACGGCCGCCATCGACCGCGCGCTCGCCGCGGCGCCCGGCGTGCGCCTCGCCTCCGACCGACCGGCCGCCGACGCCGCGGCGCGGCTTGCCCGGGGCGAGATCGGCGCCCTCTATACCGGGCGCATGGAGTTCGGCCCGCGGGCCCTCGGCGCCCGCAGCATCCTCGCGAGCCCGGCCGATGCTGCGATCAACACGAGCCTCAACCGCCGCCTGGAGCGCACCGAGTTCATGCCGTTCGCGCCGGTGGTCGCCGAAGCCGACGCCGCCGGCGTCTTCGACCTGCCTCCCGCCAGCCGCTACGCCGCCCGCTTCATGACCATCACCTGCGGCGTCCGCGCCGAGTGGAAGGCCCGCATCCCGGCCGTCGTCCACGTCGACGGCACCGCCCGGCCGCAGACGCTCGAGCCGGCGCGGAACCCGCTCTACGCCGAGATCCTCGCCCGCTTCGAGGCGCTGACCGGGCTGCCGGTGCTGATCAACACCAGCTTCAACGTCCACGAGGAGCCGATCGTCGACCGCCCGCAGGACTGCCTGAAGGCGCTCCGGGAGGGCCGCGTCGACTTCATGGTGACGACCACGGGCGTCTATGTTCGAGACGACGGGCCGCCGCCCCGCCCCGCACCCTGACCGGCCGTCGCCGAGGGCCCCCGGCGGACAGTGACGAAGTGCGACGGTTTGCGACAAGAACCGACGGTTGGCCACGCCCCGTTCTTGGTTGACCTGTTGATCTGCGACAGGACCTGAATGCTCGGCCGGAAAGGCTAAACGTCTCCGGGCATTCGTCCTCCGGGCCCCCCACATCGCTCAGGGTCCGGAACGGGCTCCGGGGCGCTTTCCGACGAGCAACGGGCCGCCCCGGACCGAGCCTCCGAGGCCCGCGGCTGCTGGTCACCGCGTCTCGGCACCCCGAGGCAGGGCGGGGTGCCGGCTGGGCTCATCGAGTGCCCAATCCCCTGAAGCAATGGGGAAAAGTGTCATTCATCCTTCTTGCGCCTGCAATCTCCGGGACACGTTCGGGGGCTAGCTTTCGTGATTTGCGCAACCCCCGAACAATGAACGGAGAGACGGATGAGCAAGACGTTGTTGCCAGCCGGACCGGTCGAAGAAGCCGGCGAGGAGCCCATGTGCAATCACTCTGACAACCCCCACTTCTCGACCATCATCGAGAAGCGGCTGTCCCGTCGCCAGGTCCTCGAAGGCGGGATCAGCGCCGCCGTCGCCGCGATGTTCACCGCCACCACCGTAGCCTCCCCGGCCCGCGCCCAGCCGGGCTTGCCGCCGCCGGCGGCCACGGGCCGACCCCCGTTCGGGTTCGACGCCATTCCGGTCGTGCGCTCCGACACCGCCACGCTGCCGGTCGGTTACAGGGCCCAGGTTCTGATCCCCTGGGGCACGCCGATCACCGGCAGCTATCCACCCTACGACGGGGTGAACGGCAACACCGGGGAAGAGCAGGAACAGCAGGTCGGCTCCCACCACGACGGCATGCACTACTTCCCGATGGCCCCAATGGGGAACCGCCATGGCCTGTTGTGCGTGAACCACGAGTATGTCGACCAGAACGTGCTGCACGTCGACGGCCCGACCAACTCGCCAAGTGGCCCGCGGCCCACGGATGAGGTGCGCAAGGAGATCGCCGCTCACGGCGTGAGCGTGGTCGAGATCACGAAGAGCTTTGGTCAGTGGCAGGTGGTCAACGGCAGCACGTACAACCGACGGATCACCGCCGGAACGGAGATGGAGATGACCGGTCCGGTGCGCGGCAGCAATCTGGTCAAGACCAGGTTCAGCCCGGACGGCACGAAGACGCGCGGCACGATCAACAACTGCGCCCACGGCTACACCCCCTGGGGCACCTACCTCACCTGCGAAGAGAACTGGGCCGGCTACTTTGTGAACAGGATACAGCGGACTCGCATCAACGCCCTTTTCGATGCCCTGGGCTACAACGGGACCTCCGCCGCGCAGGGTGACTACTTCGCCCGCTACGATCCCGTTCTGGACGAAATCATCGGTGTGATCGACGAAACGGTCGACCAGAAGGTGACCAGCAACGTCTACACCCAGAGCGGCGCCACCCTGACCGAGGGTGGTCGCGTGCTGCTCGGCGTCCTCGGGGACCTGTTGGCGGACAACAGCATCGAGATCGATGTGCCGAGGGAGCAGGCCCGATATGGCATCCCTTCCGCCTTCAGCCGCTACGGCTGGGAGACCGCCGAGGGCGGGGCCGACGAGTACGTCCGCTTCGATGCCACGATCAACGGGCCCGAGCCCACCGACGACTATCGGAACGAGCCCAGCACCATGGGCTGGGTGGTCGAGATCGACCCGTTCGATCCGACCAGCACGCCGAAAAAGCGCACGAGTATGGGCCGCTTCGCCCATGAAGGCTGCGTCTTCGCATCGCCCCGGACGGACCAGCCACTGGTCTTCTACATGGGTGACGATGCGCCCAATGAATACATCTACAAGTTCGTGACCGAAAAGCCGTTCAACAGGAAGCGGTTGCAAGAGGGGTTCAAGGACGACGTGCTGGACGAGGGGACTTTGTACGTGGCCCGATTCAACGAGGATGGCACCGGAGACTGGCTGGCGCTCGACATCGACGATCCCGAGTTCCAGTCGGCGGCTCAGGCGAAGGGGGTGGTGTTCACGGATCAGGCCGACGTGCTCGTCAACACGCGCCTCGCCGCCGACGTCGTCGGCGCCACCAAGATGGACCGGCCGGAATGGGGCGCGGCGCATCCCCGGACCCGCGAGGTCTATATGACGCTCACCAACAACAGCCGACGCACCGACACCGGCGGCAGCAACCCGATCGATGCCGCCAACCCGCGAGGCCCGAACCCTTACGGTCACATCATTCGCTGGCGCGAACAGGGCAACCGCTCGTTCGCGACCCGGTTCGAATGGGACCTGTTCGTGCTTGCGGGCCCTCAGAATGACAGCCAGGTGCTGCCGGAGCAGGGAGGCCCGCCGCTGGATGAGACCAGCATCTTTGCCAGTCCGGACGGCCTCTGGATCGATGCCAAGGGCACCCTTTGGATCCAGACCGACATGAGCGGATCGCAGCAGGCCTCCGGGCCGTTCGGCGAGAACGGGATGCTGGCAGCCAACCCGGTCACCGGCGAGATCAAGCGCTTCCTCGCCGGGCCGAAGGACCAGGAGACGACCGGCGTGCACTCCACTCCCAATGGCAAGAACCTGTTCGTGAACTTCCAGCATCCCGGGGACCGGTCGGAGCCGGGCATCTTTACCAGCAACTGGCCCGACAGCGGCGCCGTGTTCCGCCACCCTGACGATGCCGGGGTGACGGTCGACCCGAACGGGCCCCGTCCGCGCTCGGCGACGATCGTGATCACCCGCGTCGACGGCGGCGTCGTCGGCCTGTAGAGCCCGTGCGCCGGAGACGGGCCGCGGGCGGCGACGCCGGCCGCTCGCGGTCGGGCGCAACGCGATTGCGTTGCCGCACTCGACCGTCGACGGCGCCGGGCGCCTTCGGGCCTTGACCTCCCTGGCTGCCCGCAGGTGAGGTCGCGAGACCGCCACCGCCCCTGCCCGGGGGCGGTAGCGACCGCGGCGGCGACGCCCAGTCCGGCGGTAGCGAGTCGGATTGGCGGGACGCGATCAGCCCAGCGCTATCGCATTCGA
>CAYQSU010000047.1:0-25300 GCA_964420325.1 uncultured Rhodospirillaceae bacterium
TCGCAAAATGTCGCATTTTGTCGCATTTTGTCGCAAAATGTCGCATTTCGTCGCATTTCGTCCCAGTCCGCCGGCCGCGATGCGGGTCGGGCGCCGGGCCGCGGACAAGACGGTCAGGGGGGCAAGTCCTCTCGGGCGCGGCGGTCGGTGCGGAAGCCCGGTCCGTCAGCGGGCGACCGCAAGCGAAGGGTCACGCCACCTGGCGCCGCCTGAAGAAGCAGGCCGCGGGTCCGTTGCCGTCGAGGAGAGCCGCGGCCGGCCGCTTGGCCGCACCCAACGACAGCGCCCGCCGGAGGCTGCCGGCGAGCACCGGCGAGCGCCCGTTGACCAGGGTGATGATCCGCCCGCGGCGGGCCGCCGCGAGCCCGATCGGCGACCGTCCGGCGACCAGGACTTCGCCCTTGAGCGGCCGTTCGAGCCCCGCGGCCAGGTTGAGAAGTGTCGATTTTCCGGCGCCGTTGGGACCGATGACGGCGATGCGTTCGCCGGCCGTCGCCTGCACGCTGATGCCATCGAGCATCCCGCCGGAGACGGCGACGAAGCGGACGGTGGGCGGCGCGGCGGGAACCCGTCCGGCATGCCGCGGCAACGGAGCGCCCAGCGTCGATGCCGCCAGCAGCCTCGCGCACTTGTCGCGGGCGACAGCCCACGCCCGGTAGCGGTCGGCAACGCCGGCCAGGTCACGCAGCGGCCGGATCATCAGGCCGAGCGCCGCGAGGCCGCCCGCCACCTCCGCGGCGGGGGTGCCGGTCCGCAGCGCCGCCAGCATCAGCCCGGCCGCGCCGAAGTCCGCGACCAGGTCCGGGATCGCACGCAAGATCGCCGCGCCCCATGCGCGCCTGAGGGCGGCGCGGATCAGCCGCTCGGTGACCCGGCCGAGACGGGCGGCCTCGAGCCGGGTCCGCCCGAGAAGACGGAGCTCCGGTCCGCAGGGCAGGCGCTCGCTGATGTCGGCGGCGAGGCGGGCACTCCGGCTGCGCAGGCGCCGGTGCGCCGGGCCAAGGAGCCACCCCGCCGTCGCCATGGCCACCAGGCCGGCGCCGAGAGGGACCGCCGCAGCCAGCGCGAGGGAGGGATCGAGGAGGAACAGGATGGCGGTGGCCGCGGGCAGCACGATGCCTGCCGACAGCAGCCGCGTCAGGCCGAGGCTCACCCACCCTCTCACCGCCCGGAGGTCGCCGACGAAGCGGATCGTCAGGCTCCCCAGGCGGCGCCGAGCCACGTCGCCGACCGACATCTTGGTCACATGGGTGAACAGCGCGAGCCGCAGTGCCGCCGCGTAGTCCTGGCCGAGCCGTTCCGCCACCACGCGTTCGCCGACGCGCATCAGCGCGAGCGCGAGAGCCGCGCTCGCCACCAGCGCCACCGCGGCGATCGGCAGGTCGGGCGATGACCTGCCGATGGCGGCGAACACGTCCCTTGTGGCGAAGGCGGCGATGCCGGCCGACGCGGCGTCGCCGACGGCCAAGCCGGCGACGGCCGCGATGCGCCGCCCGCGGCCGTCGCCGGCAATCGGCGGGAGCGCACTCATGCCGCCCTGCCGACCGGCTGGCCGGCCGTCGTCTCCATCAGCAGCGACGCCGCGATCGCCGGATCGCAAAGCTCGTCCCGCCCGAGCACGTGCACACCCGTTGCCGCCTCGGCCTCGGCGGCGGCGAGCGGCGAGCAGCTCAGCTTGCCGGTGAGCGCGATCGGCTCGATGCCGCCCGCGCGCAGCGCGTGGCAGCCGCCGGCGCCGGCAAGCGCGTCCGGCGCGGCAAACAGAAAGCCGGCGAACGCGGCGCGGGTCTCGGGATCGCCCAGCAGCGCCGCGGTCTCGCTCCGCAACACCCCGTCGGCGATCTCCACCACCGCGACGTCGCAGTTGGCCTGGGCTGCGGCGGCGAGCAGCGTATCGAGCCTCGCGGCGATCCGGGCCACCGGCTGAAGGTAGGTCGAGGCCATGCCGACATCGGTGAAATCCGCGACGAACGCCGCGCCGGCATCGCGATAGGCATTGAAATCGCCGTAGGCGCCGGTCCCGGTGGCCTTGATTGCCGCCACCCGATGGCCGGCCCGCCGCAGGCCGTGGGAGAGGCTGGCCACGGTCACGGTCTTGCCCGCGTTCATCGATGCTCCGACCACGCCGATGACCGGCAGGCCCGGCGGTCGCGGCGCCGGCTTCAGACCGTAAGCAGCGAGGTTGACGACCGCTCCGGCCCGCTCCGCCAGCAGCCCCAGCGGCACCACCCTGGTCGGTGCCGACATCCGCTGGTGGCTCTGGCGCTTCCGCCCGAGTATGCCGCCACTTGCCAGCATGTCGGCGCCGTCGGGATCGAGCTCGGCAACGCCTTCGAACTGGTCCGGCGCGTAGCGCGCTGCGCAGGCGAGAACCACGAAGTCGCCGGGATAGAGCTCCGAGGGACGACCTTCTGCCAGCCGATCGCCTCGACCCGGCCGAGAACCAGATCGCCTGAGGTCGCGGCCTTGACGTCCGTGAGCAGGCGCGCTGCGTGCTGGCGAACGACCCGGCGCGTTGTGAAGGCCCACTTGACGTGATCTCCGAGAAAGATCTGCTGAGGACTGCACATGGTCATCTTCGCGACTCCCTACGTTGTTCGACCGCAATGGAAGGACTTCAGGACGGTCTCGCCTGCGACGGGCGAGCATGAGCGTCGGCGATGGTCTCCGGATGAGCCCGATCATCACTGCCGTCGGCGTCGGCAACGACCAGATCGGCGAGGCCGCCCCGCTCGACGCACGCGGCGAAGTCGTGACCGCAGTCGGGCAGGGTTGCGAGGCGGACGGCCGGCGGGATCCCCCGTGCCTTGGCTGCGGCGGTCAGGGCTCCTACCCAGCGCGCCGCTCGGGTTCGCCGGTCCGGCCCCTGTTGGCGATCGATGTCCTCGCCGCTGCGCGTGTTGGCGTCGGGCACGTCGTCGGCGTCCCCGACCGCGACCGTGATCTCGAGGGAGAGGAACCGCGGCAGCATCGCCCGGAGGCGTGGTCCCCAGTCGTGGCGTCGCCCCGTTGCGCCAAGGCCATAGGGAAACGGCGTGGCATCGGGAAAGGTCCACCATCCGGCCGCGCAGGCGGTGAGCCGCCGGATGCGATGCGGATAGAGCATCGCGAAGCGATGACCGAATTGCGCGCCGCCCGAGTATCCGAACAGGTCGAAGCGCGCGATCCGCCAGCCGTACTCGGTGTGCAGCGCTTCCAGGAGGGCCAGCAACGCGAGATCGGCCCGCCCGCCATGAACCACGCGCTGATAGCCGGGCCACCGCCCCGCATCGAAGAGCGGTGCGATGACCGGGCGGCCGAGCGCCGCACAGCGTTCGGCGAACGCCGCCGCCTGCTCTATCGCGCCACGCTGGATGCCGTGGACGGCGACGAGCGGCACGGCCCCGGGGTCTCGGTGCATGCGGCAGGGAGAGCCAGCAATCGAGCGCCAGACGCCCCTTTGCCGGTCTTGGCGCCAGCGTGAACGCCGAGGATGCCAGGTCCGAGACATCGAGAGGCTGCGCCGGAAGGGTCATCGCCGGTCTCCGCGGTTGTCGGGTCGTTCCCTTCGAAAACGACGGCGGGGCCGTTTCCTTCCCCCGGTCCCGACGATTCTTTTCTTTCTTTGCTTGGGCGGGAGCGTCGGCGCATGCTCCTTGTCGCGGGCGCTCTTTCTCGCGTCCGGCCGGGCCGGCACATCGCCGGTAGCGGCCGAGACCCTGCGTCGTCTCCGCCCCCACACCCCCCGGCCTCGGCGACACCGCGCGGCCCGGAGCCCCGACGACGATTTCGCGCGGCCGAGGGTTCAAAACCGACGACGGGCGTGATACCCTGCCGGCACGGACAAGGGGGGGACAAGGGGGGGACAGCATGGCTGGCATCCTTTCGGGACTGCGGGTCGTCGAGGGTTCGGCGTTCGTCGCCCTGCCGCTCGGCGGCATGACCCTGGCCCAACTCGGCGCCGAGGTGATCCGCTTCGATCCCATCGGCGGCGGCCTCGACTACACGCGCTGGCCGATCACCCTCGACGGCAAGCACAGCCTGTTCTGGGCCGGCTTCAACAAGGGCAAGAAGTCGGTCGCCGTCGATCTGCGCTCGCCGAGGGGGCAGGAGCTCGTCTCCCGGATGATCTGCGCGCCGGGCGACAACGCCGGCCTGTTCGTCACCAACTTTCCCGCGCGCGGCTGGCTCGGCTACGAGGCGCTGCGGGCGAGCCGCGCCGATCTGATCATGGTCAACCTCACGGGCCGGTGGGACGGCAGCTCCGAGGTCGACTACACCGTCAATCCGCAAGTCGGCTTTCCGCTCGTCACCGGCCCCACCGTGTTCCCGCGGCCGGTCAATCACCTGTTGCCGGCGTGGGACTGCATCGCCGGGCAGATGGCGGTGGTGGGTCTGCTCGCGGCGGAACGGCACCGCCGGCTGACGGGCGAGGGCCAGCTCGTCAAGATCGCGCTCAAGGACGTGGCGCTGGCGATGCTGGGCAACCTCGGCAAGATCGCCGAGGTGATGGTCAACGACGCCGACCGCCCGAAGGACGGCAACTATCTCTACGGCGCCTTCGGACGCGACTTCGGCACCCTCGACGGCAAGCGGCTGATGGTCGTCGGCCTCACGCGCAACCAGTGGACGAGCCTCGTCAAGGCGACCGGCCTCGGCGACGAGCTCGATGCGCTCGCCCACCGCCTGCATCTCGACTTCAGCAAGGAAGGGGATCGCTTCCGCGCCCGCCGCGAGATCGCCCGCATCTTCGAGCCGTGGTTCGCGACCCGGCTCTTGGCCGAGATCCGCAGGATCTTCACCGAGCACGGCGTGACCTGGGCGCCCTATCAGAGCGCGCGCCAGGCGGTCGAGCACGATCCCGACTGCTCGACGCAGAATCCGATGTTCAGCATGGTCGAGCAGCCGGGCATCGGCACCTATCTGATGCCGGGCTCGCCCCTTTCGTTCGGTGCCGTCGAGCGGCTGAAGGCGGTGCGGGCGCCGCGTCTCGGCGAGCACACCGACGAGGTCCTGCTCGACATCCTCGGCCTCAGCGAGGCCGAGGTCGGACGGCTCCACGACGAAGGCATCGTCGCCGGACCCACTGAGTCGGCCTTCGCGACACCGGTGGATTAGAGCAGTGCCGCCTGGTGGGCGGCCACCGACGCCTCGCCGAAGCAGCAGAGGATGACCGTTTCCGGGAGTGCGTGGTCGTCCAGGAACGCCCTCACGGTGTCGACGGCGATGCGGGCCGCGCGGTCGGCCGGAAAGCCGTAGGCGCCGGTCGAGATCGCCGGAAAGGCGACCGAACGCAGGCCTCGTTCGGCGGCGATCTCGAGCGAGCGCCGGTAGCAGGAGGCGAGGAGCCGGTCCTCGCCGCGGTCGCCGCCGTGCCACACCGGACCGACGGTGTGGATCACGTGCCGGGCGGGCAGCCCGTAGCCCTTGGTGATCTTGGCATCCCCCGTCCGGCAGCCGCCGAGGGTCCGGCATTCGGCCTTGAGCTCGGGACCGGCGGCGCGATGGATGGCGCCGTCGACGCCGCCGCCGCCGAGGAGCGATTCGTTGGCGGCGTTGACGATGGCGTCGACCTCGAGCTTGGTGATGTCGCCTGCGACGATCTCGATCCGCCCGGCCATGGTCCCAGCCCTCCTCCGGCAGGCCTCCAGCCTATCACGCCTGCGCGGCGCCGCACCAACCGCAACGGGAGCGGCGCCGCCCGCCGGCTGGCTCAGACCTCTGGCGCGTCGACCGGCCTCAGCACCGAGTCCGCCAGCTTGGCGTCTTCGATCACCACATCGCGCACCCACGCCTTGGCGAACACCTCGACAGAGACGTTGGCGCTGGCGGTCACCTCGAAGGTCATCGTCACCGTGCGGTCGGCGAACGGCGCGAGATCGATGGCGGTGCGTGGCGTCCAGGCGGTTTCGGCATAGTCCATGCCCGCGGCCGACGCCTCGTCGACCGGGACGCCGTCGACCAGCACCGTGAACGCCGCCGTCGTCAGCATGTTCACCGCCGCCGACAGCTCGAGCCGGCGGAGGTAGCTGAGCTTCGGCTTCGCCCCGAGCGCCACCTGGAACGAGACCGCCCGCACCTTGCTGCCGACCTCGCCGTCGCGGCCGGCGGAGACCGAGCCGTGAAGGGTCGCTCCGCCGGGACCGTTGTCGCCCGCAAGGAGTTGCCAGCCCTCGGCGACCGTCGTTGCTCCGGCGGGCTCGTCGGTCGCCGCTTCGGGCTTCAGGAGCCCGGCGGCCTCGAACGATCTGGCCAGGATCGACGCGATGTCGATGCCGGCGATGGTGGCGCCGCTGCCCTGCCGGGAGCGGCCGGGCGACGGCTTGATCAGGCCGGCGGCCTCGAACGAGGTGGTGAGGATGGCCGGGATGTCGACGCCGGCGATGGTGCCGCCGCCGCCGTCCTTGGCGGACGGGTTCCCGAACAGACCGGCGAGCTCGAACGAGCGTGCGAGGATCGCCGGGATGTCGAGGCCGGCGACCGGGGCGTCGGCCGTCCGGGGCGGCCGCTCGCCGGCCGCTGCCGTGTCGCCGGGCCGCCCGACCGCGATCTCGTGCGGACCGGCGCCGGGCACGCGCGCCGCCATCGGCGCCGCCGGCTCGGGCGTGGTTTCGGGACGCGGTGGCTGGCGCCTGGGCGTCTTGGTCTCGCGACGCATCTCCGTCAGCCCCCAGAAGCGGGCGATGTGGAAGCCGGACGAGATCCCGGCGTCGACGATGAAGGGCGCGGGCACGCCGCAGCCGTCGGTCCCGTCGGGATCGATCGGCACGCCGTGGGCCATGCCGGCGACGGTGAAGTGCTCGACCACCTCCCGTCCCCCGGCGTCGTGCCAGACGCGGCGACGGTGGCCTTCGACCAAGTGTTCGGAGGTGGGCTCGGGCCGCAGCCCGTGCACGTCGGCCCACTGCTTGACGATCTCCTCGGCGTTGAGGGGGGTCACCGTCTTGTCGGTGTCGCCGTGCCACACCGAGACCCGGGGCCACGGGCCGGCGTGCGGCGAGGCCGCGCGCACCAGATCGCCCCATTCGCCGGCCGGCCGGCTGCGCCCCTGGAAGATCACCTCGAAGCCTTCCTGGAGCCCGCTGGCGGCGCGGTAGGGGACGCCGGCGATGACGGCGCCGCCGGCGAAGACCTCGGGATAGGCCGCCAGCAGCGCGGACGTCATCGCACCGCCCGCCGAGACGCCGGTGACGAAGACGCGCCGGTGGTCGAGGCCGTGCTGGGTGAGCATGCGGTCGACCATCTGCCGGATCGACAGCGCCTCGCCGAGATCGCGCCCGGTGTCGTCGTGCTTGAACCAGTTGAAGCAGCGGAGCGGGTTGTTCCTCCGCCGCTGCTGGGGCAGCAAGAGGGCGAAGGCGTGACGGTCGGCGAGCGTCGACCAGCCGGTGCCGTGGTCGTAGGAGTGCGCCGTCTGGGTGCAGCCGTGGAGCACGACGACCAGCGGTGCCGCCGGCGGCAGATCGTCTGGCACGTAGGCGAACATGCTGAGACTGCCGGGGTTCGAGCCGAACTCGTCGACGCGCACGAGGTGGCTGGGTTCGGCGTCGACGCGCTCCGCCGACGTCTCCGCCTCGGCCGCCGCCTCCAGGAATTTCTGCCACGGGCGGCGATGGCGGCGTTGGCGGGCAAGCGCAGCGAGATTGGCGATGGCGGGGCCTAGTCCGTGCATGACGGGGGTCCTTTCCTCGTCGGAGGGAGATGTGGTGAGGGTGGCGATGTCGATCAGCTTCCGGGTCGGCAGGAACACGGTGTGCAGCAGCCCGGGGTCGGCGTTGCCGCTGCGCCCGGGATCGAGCCAGGCCGGCAGGCGGGAGCCTTCGGCCGCCTCGTAGCGCTGGGTGACCATGGAGCGCCGCCCTTCCGACCAGGCCGCGAGCTGGATGGCGGCGGCGGGGAAGGCCCGGCCGACCCAGATGCCGATCACCTCGTTCGCGACTTGGTCGCGCGTCTCCGGACGCCGCGCACGGTCGATCAGGCGCGCCAGCGCCGCGCCGAAGCGGGGGTGGTCGCGGAGGCAGGGGACGAGAGCCCGGGTACCGGGCGGCGGCCGCGGCGGCCCGAGATGGATGCCGGTCGCCTGCCCGCCGGCGACGAGCCGGCCGGGCACCAGGTCGCGATAGCAGCGAACGGCTTCGACCGTCTGCGCCTGCTGCGGCGCGGCCATCACCCCGATGAGGAGTTCGGCGGCATACTCGGGCGTGGCCGGCGGCGCGCCCGGGCCGCGCCGGCCGGGCGGAACGAGGCCGGCGGCGACGAGCAGGGTGACGCGGACGCGCAGATCGCGACGCGATTCGCCGAGGATGTCGCCGAGGCGTTCGCTGAATTCGTACCTGCGCAGGCCGGCGGTCATGACTGGCATGCTGCCACGACCGGAGCTGGGCCGCAAGAGTTTTTGAATAAGTGACGTTTATTTTTTTACGATCCGCGAAACCATAGCCAACTGCACCCGCGCCGCGGCGGCCGGCGAAAGGCTTGCACCAAGTGTTCAGCGCATCGTTGGTGCCGGATGAGGGACTCGAACCCCCGACCTACTGATTACAAATCAGCCGCTCTACCAACTGAGCTAATCCGGCGATGACGGCCGCGCGCATGCGGGTCCGATGGGTGCCTTCCCGCTTTCTACCCCATTCGCCCCGTCCTTGGAACAGCCGAGCCCGGCGACGGCCGGCAGGCCGGCGTTCACAGGCGCCAGCCGCGCCCAGGTGAGCCGCTGGATCGCCAGCGATCGGTCGACCTGCTCCCGCGTCGGATAGGGCATCGTTGACAGCACCGTCATCGTCTTCCTCCCGCGACCGGACCTCGCGTCCGACGGCGCCGAGCCCGGGCAGCGCGTGATCGGCCATCGCGAGGACCAGGGGAGAACGATGGCCCGCCTTCGTTTCGGCCTGATGTCGACGCCCCGCCATTCGCGTTTCAGCTGCTTCGGCCGCGGGGCAGGCGCCGTCGACAGATGCGCCCGAAGGTCTTATCCTTCATCGCCGAGACGGCACTAAGCGTGTCCAGGATCAGCGGCAGGGCTGGGCGAGCGCGCCATGAACGACAAGGCCTGCATCATCGTCTGCGACGACGAGCCCGAGGTCCGCGACATGATCGACGAGTACCTGAGCGGCCATGGCTTCGAGGTGTTGACCGCCGCCGATGGCCGGGAGTTCCGGGCTTTGCTCGCCGAGCGGTCGCCGGACCTCGTCGTCCTCGATGTCAGGATGCCGGGCGAGGACGGGCTGTCGCTCGCCCGCCACGTGCGCGAGTTTCATTCCGCCGGCATCATCATGGTGACCGCCGCCGGCGCCGTCGTCGACCGCATCGTCGGGCTCGAGATTGGCGCCGACGACTATATCGCCAAGCCGTTCGACCCGCGGGAGCTCCTAGCGCGGGCGCGCAGCGTGCTCCGCCGCACCCGCGCGGCGAGGAGCCAGGAGGCCGTGCCGCCGCCGGCTGCGGAGACGCACCGCGTCCGCTTCGGGCGCTGCATCCTCGATCTCGAGGCCCACACGCTCAGCACGCTGGACGGCGAGGACGTGGCGATCACCAGCATGGAGTTCGATCTGCTCAAGGCGTTCGCCGATCACCCCAACCGGGTGTTGTCGCGGGACCGGCTCCTCGATCTCGCCCACAACCGCGACTGGGATCCGTTCGATCGCTCGATCGACATCCGCATCGCCCGCATCCGCCGCAAGATCGAGGCGGATCCGGCCAAGCCGCAGACCATCAAGACCGTGCGCGGTGCCGGCTACGTGTTCGTGCCGGAGGGCTCGTCCCAGACGGAGACCTGAGTGAGCTGTGCGGCTTGCGGTGCCGTGGCGAAGGGCGTTGAGGGGATGACGGGGCGGATCATGCGACGAGCAGCGCTGGCGCTGGCCGCGCTCGGCGGCCTTGTCGCCGCCCACAGCCCGGCGGCCGCCTGCGCGCTCCGCTTCGGCTGGGAGCAATACGGCGTCTATTCGTTCGCCAGTGCGACGGGAGAGCCGACGGGGATCGACGTCGAACTGTTCAAGGAGGCCGCGCGCGAGGCCGGCTGCCGCGTGCAGTTCGACGAGCTCCCCTGGGCGCGCATCGTCGCCGAGATCGAGAAGGGCACCCTCGACGTGGCGTCGAGCGCCAGCCGCACCCGCGAACGCGACGCCTTCGCCCGCTTCTCCATCCCCTACCGGCAGGCCGACGTGGCGCTCTTCGTGCGCACAGGAGAGGTCGGCCGCTACGCCCTCGCGAGCCTCGCCGACATCGTCCGCGCCGGCTTCCGGCTCGGCGTCATCGCCGAGTACCATTACGCCGACGCCGTCGCCCGGCTGATGGAGGAGCCGGCCTTCCGCGCGCAGGTCGAGGGAGCCGCCGACTACCCCGTCAACATCCAGAAGCTGCTGCACGGCCGGATCGACGGCTTCCTCGCCGACGACGTCGGCGTGATGATCAGCGAAGCCCGGGCCGTCGGCGCGGAGGAACGGATCGAGCGCTACCCTCTGTTCATCGCCGCCGAGGACCTGCACTACATGTTCAGCCACGCTGCGGTGGATGCGGCGACCGTCGAGGCCATCGACCGCAGCCTCGCACGCATGGCCGCCGACGGTCGCCTCCAGGCGATCTTCGACCGGTTTCTCAAGTAACGGCGGCGGTATCGACGACGCGGCCGATGCCCAACCGCCAAGACCCTGGTGGATCCATGACACCTTTGCTCTCTCGCATCCGGCAGCTGCTCGAGGACCTGCCGCTTCGTCCGACCATCGGTGCGGCTCTCGTCGTCGGGCTGACCGTCCCGGTGGCCGTCGCCGCCTGGCGCGGTCTTGACCAGCGACGCGAAACGCTCAGCCAGCACCTCGCCGCCGACCACGCCCGCATCGCCGAGACACTGGCCATTGCCATGCAGCAGCCGATCTGGGAGGTGAGGCCCGACATCGGCCGGCCGCTGGTCGAGACGGTGATGCGGGATCCGCGGGTGGCGCAGGTCAGGGTCGATTCGACGCTGAGCCCGGAATTCCTGGTCGCCTCCGCCGGCGCGCCCGATGGCGGCACGATTACGGTGCGCGAGGTGCCGGTGACGAGGGGTGACGACGCCATCGGCAGCGTGCGTGTCGCCATGAGCAGTGCCGCGCTGGAGGCGGAAGTCCGGCGCCAGTGGGGCCAGACCATGCTGACGGGCCTGGTCCAGGTCGCGCTCGGCCTCCTGTTCGTCTTTCCGCTGCTGCGCCTCAAGGTTCTCGGCCCCATCGCCGATCTCGTCGAGCAGTCGCGCGCGCTGGCCGGAGGCGCGCTGGACCGGCCGTTCGCCTGGAGGCGGGCCGACGAGCTCGGCGATCTCGGGCGGAGCTTCGAGGTCACGCGGCAGTCGCTTTCCCGGCTGTTCGGCGACCTCGCGGACCGCAAGGCCGAGCTGGAAAGCCGGGAAGGCGAGCTGGCGGCGCAGGCCGCGCTCCTGCGCACGACCCTCGACAACATGACCGACGGCATCTGCCACTTCGGCGAAGACCTCACGCTGCGTGCGTGGAACCAGCGCTTCATCGACATCATGGAGTATCCGCCGAACGTCGTTGCCGCCGGCACGCCGGTCGAGCGCATGATCCGCTACGACATCGAGCGCGGCTACATGAAGGCCGAGGATCCGGAGGCCTATGTCCAGCACCTCCTCTCGTACTATCGGCCCGGCCTCGTCTCGGAGACCCATGTCGAGCGCACCAACGGCCAGTTCATCCACGTCCGCCGGCGTCCCGTGCCCGGAGGCGGGTTCGTCGTCTCGTTCAGCGATGCGACCGCGGAGATCCGCGCCAAGCGCGAGGCCGAGAGCATGCTCCGCCTCCTCGAGGCGGTGATGGATGCGGTTCCGGCGATCCTCCATGTCAAGGACCGGGAGCTCCGTTACCGCATGGTCAACCGCGGCTTCCTGGACTTCTGGAGGCTCGCCCGCGACGCCGTCATCGGCAGGACCCTGTACGAGCTGTTCGATGCGGAAATGCTGGTCGGGTTCGTCGACCGCGATGCCGAGGTGCTGGCCTCTGGCGAGCCCCTGCCGTTTTTCGAAAGCCTGCTCAGCCGCCGCCACGGACCGCCGGCCAACGCGCTGACGACCAAGGTGCCGCTTGCGGACGACAGCGGCCGCGTCACCCACATCGTCACCGTCGAGCTCGACATCACCGATCGCAAGAAGGCGGAGGAGCGCCTGCGCGAGAGCGAGGAGCTGTATCGGCTGCTCATCGACCTGGCACCCTACGGCGTGCTGCTCCACGACCGCGCGGGCGTCATCTACATCAATCCCGCAGGTTGCAGGACCCTGGGCCTCGAGGACTCTGTCGCGGCGATCGGCCGCCCCTACATCGACTTCGTCGCCGCCGACGAGCGCGAGGCGGCGGCGTTGCGCGTGCACCAGGTCCTGGAGGAGGGCCGCCAGCTCGAGCCGACCGAGCGGCGCCTGGTCACCGCGGATGGCCGCCTGATCAACGCCGCCGTCGCCGCCGTTCCGTTCACCCGCTGGGGGAAGCCGTTCGCGCTGGTGATGTTCCGTGACATCACCGAGAGGAAGCGCATGGAAGAGGCGCTGCGCGAGAGCGAGGAGCGGTTCCGTGGCATCGCCGAGGCCCACCCGCTGCCGGTCGTCATTTGCCGACGGGACGACGGCGAGATCCTCTATGCAAGCCCTGCCGCCACGGCGCTGTGCGGCTCGGCTGTACTGATCGGCAGCAGTCTTCGCGATCTTCCCGCCGATCCCGGAGAGCGCGAGCCGATGCTCGAACGCCTGGCCGGGGACGGGCCCCACGGGTCCTACGAGCTGGCCCTCGAGCGCCCGGACGGCTCGACCTTCCCGGCCGCGATCACGGCCCGGTCCATCGCCTACGCGGGCGCTCGGGCGATCGTTCTCGGCATCTTCGATCTCTCCGCGCAGAAGGCCGCCGAGGCGGAGATCGCCAAGCAGCGCGAGGCCCTGCATCAGGGCGAGAAGCTGAATGCCCTCGGCTCGCTGCTCGCCGGCGTCGCCCACGAGCTCAACAACCCGCTCTCGGTGGTGGTCGGCCGGTCGGTCATGCTCGAGGACGCCGATCTGGACGAGCGCACCGCCGCCGCCGTGCGCAAGATCCGGCTGGCCGCCGAGCGCTGCGCGCGGATCGTCCGCACCTTCCTGGCAATGGCCCGGCAGCAGGAGCCCTCCCGGGTCGCGGTCGGTCTCGGTGACGTGATCGCCGACGCGCTCGAGCTGGTCGAGGACAAGCTCTGCGACGCGCGCGTCCGGGTGGTGAAGGACATCGAGCCGGACCTGCCTCCGACATCGGCCGACCCCGATCAGCTCACCCACGTGTTCTGCAATCTGTTCCTCAATGCCCAGCAGGCGATGGCGGAGACGGCGGTCGAGAGGGTGCTGCGGGTGGCGTGCCGGCATCAGGCGGCGGACAACGCGCTCGTCGTCACCGTCAGCGATACCGGCCCAGGCATCCCGACGGAGATCCTGCCCCGCATCTTCGAGCCGTTCTTCACCACTAAGCCGGCCGGGATCGGCACTGGCATCGGCCTCGCCGTCACCCACGGCATCATCCGGGCGCACGGCGGGGAGATCTCGGTCGGGGCCAGCGACGACGGCGGCACCGCGTTCACCATCGTCCTGCCGGTGCGCCCGGTCGAGACCGCCGCCGGCACCGCAAGCTCTGCTGGCGAGGCGCCGCGGGGCTCGCGCATCCTCATCGTCGAGGACGACGAGGAGATCGGCCGCATGCTCGGCGACATCCTCGCCGCCGCGGGCCACGCCGCCGATGTCGCCGCGAGCGGCCGCGAGGCGCTCGATCGGCTGCGGCGGACGCGCTACGACCTGGTCATCAGCGACGTCCTGATGCCCGACATCGACGGGCTCGGCCTCTACCGGGAGATTCAGGCGCGGCACAGGGAGATGGGCGAGCGCGTGATCTTCATGACCGGCGACACCGTGAGCGGCAAGGCGGGGTCGGTGGTCGACGGCACGTCGCGCCCGCTGATCGAGAAGCCGTTCGTCCCCGCCGAGGTGATCGCCACGGTGAACACCGCGCTCGCCGCCGGCCGCACCATCGGTGAAGGGATCTGACGCGCCGGAGTCTGCCGAGGACACATCTCCGCGAGGGCGCTGAAAAGGAGGGCCCTCCGCCCGCATACTGTGGCAGAATTGCGGCAGTCCGAAGTGAAAGGCGCGGATGCTCACCCAAAAGGGATATGCAACCTCGAGCGTCGCGGCTACCCTTATACGTGGCGGCTATGGATCCTGGCCACCGTCCAACTAGAGGGTTTGGTCGAGAACACCTGGGCGTCTCGCACCTCGGGAAACCGGAGGCTTGCAAGGGGTGAGGCGGTATGGGTCGGCCTTTGTTCGAGCGGCTTCTCGCCGCGCTCTTGCTTCTGTTCGTCCTGTCGGCGGCCGGCTGGCTGGTGCTCGTGGAGGTTCGAGCCTCGCCGATCCAGTCGACGATCCTCAGCGACGTCGCCGCCCGTCTGACCTGGCGGGTCGAGCCCGGGCCGAGTCCCGACATCCGCCATCCTGAGGCCGGCCCCTACGACTTGCGCCTCGGCTACGTCCGCCTGCAGGACTTCATCGGCTCGCTGGGCCGCGAGGGCTACGCGGTCGAGCGTCAGGCGCGCTGGTCGGAGGCCTTGCGCACCTTCGTCGACGCCGGCGGCTATGCGCTCTACCACGAGAAGACCCGGGCCGGCCTCGAGATCCGCGACCGGTCGGGCGCGGCGATGTTCGTCTCTCGGCATCCCGAGCGGGCCTACCCGGACTTCGATTCGATCCCCTCGCTCGTCGTCGCCGCGCTGCTGTTCATCGAGGATCGCGAGCTTCTGGACGAGCGGCATTCGCGCCGCAATCCCGCCATCGACTGGGCTCGCATGACCGGCGCCACCTTCAGCCTTGTTGCCGAGGCCTTCTCAAGCGAGAAGCGCTACGGCGGCAGCACGCTGGCGACGCAGATCGAGAAGTTCCGGCATTCGGCGGAGGGGCGGACGGAGGGCGTCGGCGACAAGCTGCGGCAAATGGTGTCGGCCAGTGTGCGGGCCTACCAGGACGGCAGCGACACGACGCTCGCCCGCCGCCGCCTCGTCGTCGACTACCTCAACTCGACGCCGCTCGCCGGCCGTTCCAGCTTCGGCGAGGTCATCGGCCTCGGCGACGGGCTCTGGGCCTGGTACGGATCCGAGTTCGAGGCCGCCAACGCAGGCCTTCGGGCGACGCCCGCGGATGCCTCGGCCCTCGCCGACAAGGCGCGGCTGTTCAAGCAGGTGACGAGCCTTCTGCTCGCCCAGCGCCGGCCGTCCTACTACCTCGAGCACGGCTTCCGCCAGCTCGTCGCCCTCACCGACGCCCACCTGCGCGTGTTCGGGCGGGCAGGCCTCATCGACGACGCGCTGCGCGACGCCGCGCTCGCCGCCGAGCTCCGGCGAAGCCCCGCGCCGCCGCCGGCGCCGACGGCCTCGCCGATCGACCAGAAGGCGGCCAGCGCCGTCCGGGTCGAGCTTCTCTCGCGGCTCGGGATCAGGGACTTTTACGCCCTCGACCGCCTCGATCTCGGCGTCGACACGACCGTCGACGCGGACGTTCAGCGCGACGTGACGAGACGGCTTCGCAGCCTCGGCGAGCCGGCGACGGCGACCGCCGCCGGGCTCACCGGTGCGCGCCTGCTCGCACCCCGGCATGCCGGCGCCGTCCGCTACAGCGTCGCCCTCTACGAGCGCAAGGGCGACGCCAACCATCTCGTCGTGCAGACCGACAACTACGACGGCGCCCTCGACCTCAATGCCGGCAGCAAGATGGATCTGGGATCGACCGCCAAGCTGCGGACCCTGGTCAGCTATCTCCAGATCGTCGCCGAGTTGCACGGCCGGTATGCCGCCTTGACGCCGTCGCAGCTCGAGGAGGCGCTCGCAGACGCGGAGGATCCGCTCACGCGGTGGGCGCTCTCCCGTCTGCTCGCAACCGGCGAGCGCCGGCTGGAGGCCCTGCTCGATGCCGCCATGCAGCGCCCCTATTCGGCCAGCCCGGCCGAGCAGTTTTTCACCGGGCGCGGATTGCACACCTTCGCCAACTTCGACAACCGGCACGATCACCAGGTGATCCCGGTCGCCGACGCCTTCCGGCATTCGGTCAACCTCGTGTTCGTCCGCATGATGCGGGACATCGTCCGCTTCCATATTGCCGAAGGGCCGGGCACCGACATCCTGGTCGACCGCGACCATCCGGATCGCCGGCTCTATCTCTCCCGCTTCGCCGACCGCGAGGGCGCGGAGTTCCTCAGCCGCTTCTACCGCATCTATCAAGGGCGCTCGCCCGACGAGGCGCTCGACGTCCTGGCAAGCCGGGTCCGGCCTTCGGCCCGCCGGCTCGCGGTCGCGTTCCGCTCGGTTCGACCCGAGGCCGACGTCGAGGCGCTCGGCGCCTTCATCGCCAAACGGCTGCCGCATGAGCCGGTCGACCCGGGGCAAGTGCAGAAACTGTTCGCGACCTACGCCCCAGGCAGCTTCTCGCTCGCCGACCGCGGCTATCTCGCCCGCATCCACCCGCTCGAGCTGTGGGTCGTCGCCCATCTGCAGGAGCGGCCCTCGGCGACGTATCGCGAGATCCTCGCCGCCGGTGCCGACGCGCGCCAGGAGGCCTACACTTGGCTGTTCCGGTCGAAGAGCAGGCGCGCCGTCGACAACCGCATCCGCATGGTGCTCGAGGAGGATGCGTTCAGGCGGATCCATCAGTCGTGGCGCGAGCTCGGCTATCCCTTCGACTCTCTGGTCCCCTCGCTGGCGACGGCGATCGGCAGCTCGGCCGACCAGCCGCAGGCGCTGGCCGAGCTGATGGGCATCCTCGTCAACGACGGCCTGCGGCTGCCGACGCTGCGCATCCGGCGCCTCCACTTTGCGGCGGACACGCCTTACGAGGTCGCCCTGGGCTGGGAGCCCGCGAGTGAAGCGCGGCGCGTGCTGGCGCCGGAGGTCGCGGCGACGGTCCGCCTGGCCCTTGCCGACGTCGTCGCCAGCGGCACCGCGCGCCGCGTGTCGGGAGCGTTCACCCGGGCCGACGGCGCGCCGCTGGCGATCGGCGGCAAGACCGGAACCGCGGACGAGATGCTCGACCGTCCCGGCGGCGCGGCGGCGGCGCGGCAGCGGGAGGTCGGCCGCAGCGCCGCCTTCGTGTTCTTCGCCGGCGACCGCCATTTCGGGACCGTCACCGCCCACGTGCCGGGCAGCGAAGCCGGCCTCCACGGCTTCACCAGCGCCCTGCCGGTGCAGGTCCTGAAGGCGATCGCGCCCGCGCTCGAGCCGCTGGTGCGGGAGGCGTCGGTGCTGGCGGCCGCACACCAGCCGACAGCGCTGGCCCTCGGCGCCGAATAGGCATCAGCGGCCGGCCGGACGACGCAGACGCGCGAACAGGCATTGCCGCCGCGGCACAGGCGACTATGTTCAATGCGGACGCTCGACCTCTGGCGGGACCCTGGGCACGGATGAACCGTTCGCGGAAGTGCGCGCGCGCCTGGCGCGATGAATCGGCGGTGGCTGCGATGCACGGTCTTCGTGCGGTCGTTCTGGCCGTTGTGGTGACGCTGGCGTCCGCGGGCGGCCGAGCGGACGACCTCATCGGCGAGGTCCAGACCTACACCACCCGGTACGAGGACACGCTTCTCGACATCGCCCGCACCACCCAGCTCGGTCTGATCGAGCTGATGGCCGCCAATCCCGGCGTCGACCCCTGGCTGCCCGGCGAGGGCCGGCGCATCATCCTGCCGACCGCCCACGTCCTCCCCGACGCGCCGCGGCAGGGGATCGTCGTCAACCTGGCCGAGCTCCGGCTCTATTTCTTCCCCGCCGGCGACGGACCCGTCACCACCTTCCCGATCGGCGTCGGCCGCGAGGGCGCGGCGACGCCGCTCGGGGCCACCAAGATCGTCCGCAAGAAGAAGGATCCGGCCTGGTACCCGCCGAAATCGATCCGCGACGAGGACCCCGAGCTGCCGTCGGTGGTGCCGCCGGGTCCGGACAACCCGCTCGGCCAGTTTGCTCTCTATCTCGGCTGGCCGGCCTACCTCATCCATGGCACGCACCAGCCGTGGGGGGTCGGGCGGCGGGTCAGCCACGGCTGCATCCGCCTCTATCCCGAGAGCATCGAATGGCTGTTCGGCAAGGTGCCGGTGGGAACGCCGGTGACGGTGGTCAAGGAGCCGGTGAAGCTCGGTCGCCGCAACGGCGAACTCTATCTCCAGGTGCATCCGTCGTTGGCGCAAGTGGATCAGATCGAGACCGAGGGCATACCCGATCCCGAGCCGGCGCCCGAGCGCGCCGATCCCGACCGCATCCTGCTCGCCGCCGGTGACCAAATCTGGCGGCTCGACTGGAACGCCATCACCTGGGCGCTCCATGAGCGCCAGGGCCTGCCCATCCGCATCACCCGCTAGGGGACCTGCCGCCGGCATTGCTTGAAACCGGCCGGCACGCCGCCTATGGTCCGGGCCGGACGCGCTTGCCTTCGAGAACGGTCTGCCGCCGTGAGCCACCAGTCGATCGTCGACAGGGTCTTCCCGATCGTCGTCGTAGTCAGCCTTCTGTTCCTCGCCTTCATCGCCGGGGCGTGGTGGGCATGGCGGCCCATGTTCCCGTTCGAGCCGCATGTCCGCCAGGCCTTCACCGGCCTCCTCGTCACCTGGCAGGGTCTTTCGAACCCGCCGCGGCCGTTCGAGAACGATCTCTGGATGGCCGGCGAAGACCTGGGCGAGGGCGTTGTGCACCATCTCGCCGCGGCCACCAGCCCCGGCTACACGCTGATCACCGCGGCGCAGCGCGCGGCGCTCGTCGACTTGGACGGAACCGTCCTCCACGAGTGGGCGCTGCCTTACGCCGAGATCCGGGACACCACCGGCACCATCGCCGATCCGCCCGACGACAGCTTCGCCTACTGGTGGCCGGCGAAGCTGTTCCCCAACGGCGACCTGATGGTCATCGTCGATTCGACGAAGATCTCGCCGCAGGGGCTGGCGCTGCTCAAGCTCGACCGCGATTCGCGCCCGGTCTGGATCCGGCCGATGCACGCCCATCACGACTTCGCGGTGGCCGACGACGGCCGGACCTACGTCCTCGATCAGGCCATCGGCATGCGGCTGCCGTGCCGCATCCGCCGCATGCAGGCGCCATTTCTCGATGACGGCATCGTCACCGTGTCCGCCGACGGCGAGGTCGTCGACCGCCTGTCGATCCTGGACGCGTTCTGCAACGCGCCGGCCTACGCGGAGATGCTCGATTCGCTCCTCCTCGGCAACCGCGACCGCTTCAAGGGCGACTATCTCCACGCCAACGCCGTCGACATCGTCACGCCGCCGTTCGCCGGCCGCTTCCCCGTGCTGAAGGCGGGGCAGCTCGTGGTCTCGCTCCGCGAGCTCGACCTGATCGCGGCGATCGACGTCGATGCCCGCGCCGTCGTCTGGGCGTTGCGAGGGGCCTGGCATCGCCAGCACGACCCGGATCTGCTCGACTCGGGCCGCATCGTGATCTTCGACAACCAGGGGGACTTCGCCGGCGGCGGCTCGCGCGTGCTTGAGTTCGATCCCGCAACTTTGGAGATCGTCTGGCAGTATCCGTCCGCCGCCAAGGGCGAGCTCCGGAGCGCCTTCCGCTCCAGCCAACAGGTGCTGCCGAACGGCAATGTGCTGATCACCGAGTTCGAGGGTGCCCGCATTTTGGAAGTGACCCGCAACCACGATGTGGTATGGGATTATGTGAGCCCGTTCCGCGACGGACCGGACGGTCGCCTGAGGGCCCGCATCCTGTTCGCGGAGCGTTATCCGGCAAGCGCGCTGCAGTTCGCTCTTGGCGGGGATCGACACTCCGAACTCGGAAGCACAGGCGATGGGGAAGCGAGACGATGAAGACGTTGACGTGGCCGAAGACCGTGCTGCTGGCAATCCTTGTATTCGGCCTTCCGGCGACGGCCCATGCCTACGTCGGTCCGGGGGCGGGCATCAGCCTCATCGGCGCGGCCATCGGCCTGATCGTCGCGCTGGCGACGGCGATCGGCATCGTCGTGCTGTGGCCGCTCCGGCGGATGCGCCTGCGGGCTCGCAAGGCGCGCGAGGCGGAGATCGGCCGGGCCGAGCCCGACCGGGCGGGCCGGGGCTCCGGTTAGCGGGCGAACGGATGATCCTGGCCGAACTGCCGCCGGGCTGCCTTGGGCCTGTTTGACCTCCCGTCGCCGGTGCTCGCCTGGGCCGATGGTGCCGCCGGCGCCGTGCTCCCTCCGGTCGCGCGCCTCGTCCTGTGGGCGCTTCTCGGCAGCGCCGTGTCGATGGCGCTCTACCGGCTGTTGTCGTCCCAGGGCAAGATGGCCCGGCTGAAGGCGGAGATCGCCGGGACGCGTGGCGAGATCGCCGCCTACGACGGCGATCTCGACGGCATGCGGCCGTTGCTGATGCGCTCGATCGGGCTTTCCCTGCGCCAGGTGGCGCTCGCCGTCGGCCCCGCCGTCCTCGCCTCGCTGCCGCTGCTGGTCCTCCTGGTATGGCTCGAGAACGCCTACGGCTTCGCCTTGCCGCAGCCCGGCGAGACCATCGAGGTACGACTGAGTCCGGCCGCGGCCGACGCCCGCTGGCAGGGCTCCGGCAGCGAGGGCGGGCCGGGTGGTGCGGACCATGTCGTCTGGCCGGACGACGGCAGCGCCATGGTCCTCGTCGACGGCCTCGGCCACACCCTGCTGTCGCTGCCGCCGCCGGCGGCGGTGCCGGTGATCCACAAGCGGCTGTGGTGGAACGCCCTCATCGGCAACCCTCTCGGTTACCTGCCGGAGGAGTCGCCGGTCGACGAGATCGAGATCGAGCTGCCGCGCCAGCGCCATCTCGATGCCGGACCGTCGTGGCTCGGGCGCTGGGAGACCGTCTTCTTCACCGTACT
The DNA here is from genome assembly GCA_964420325.1 of uncultured Rhodospirillaceae bacterium. Taxonomy (GTDB): domain Bacteria; phylum Pseudomonadota; class Alphaproteobacteria; order Rhodospirillales; family Defluviicoccaceae; genus CAYQSU01. The sequence continues at coordinate 20,842 of CAYQSU010000047.1, forward strand.
CGTCCTGGCCTCGGTCGCCATCAAGGTCGTCTTCCACATCCACTGACCGGTTGCGAGCGAGCCGGAGCGCAGCATGGCCGAGACCGCCAAGGAGCCGTTCGAGGTGACCGGCTGGGTGCACCGCCTGGGCGGCTTCATCGCCGGCCGCCGGGACCTCTGGGTGCGCCTCGCCGGCCTGGAGACGCGGCTCCTGCGCGACCGCCTGGATGATCTGCGAATAGATAGACCGGTCTACATTTCTGGACTCGCACGGGCGGGCACCACCATCCTGCTCGAGATCGTCGCCCGCCACCCGGACGTGGTCACCCACCAGTATCGGGACTATCCGCCGGTCTACACGCCCTACTGGTGGAACTGGCTACTCGGATACATGGAGACGCGTCCGGCGCAGCCCATCGAGCGGGCGCACGCCGACGGCATCCTGATCACGCCTGCGAGTCCCGAGGCGATGGAGGAGATCCTGTGGATGACCTTCTTCCCCGACTGCCACGCGCTAGGCGTCAACAGCGTCCTGGACGGCACCGCCTCGAACCCGGCGTTCGAGGCGTTCTACCGCGAGCACGTCGGCAAGCTCCTGCTCGCGCGGGGCGGCCGGCGCTACGTCTCCAAGGGCAACTACAACATCACCCGCCTCCAGTACCTGCAGCGCCTGTTTCCCGACGCCCGCTTCGTCCTGCCGGTTCGCGACCCCGCCGGGCACGTCGCCTCGCTGATCAAGCAGCAGCGGCTGTTCTCTCAGGCGACGCGCGAGAGCCCGCGGGCGCGCGAGCACCTGCGCCGCGTCGGCCACTTCGAGTTCGGCCCCGACCGCGTGCCGATCGACGCCGACGATGCCGCGCGCGTGCGGGAGATCGCCGCCCTGTGGGCCGCCGGCGAGGAGGTCAGGGGGTGGGCCCGCTACTGGTCCCACATCTACGGTTTCGTCGCCGACCGCCTCGCCGCCGACACGAGGCTCGTCGACGCCGCCTGCGTCGTCCGCTTCGAGGATCTCTGCCGATCGCCCGGGGAGACGCTCGAGCGGGTGTTCGCCCACGCCGGGCTCGCCGACGCCGGCAGCCTCATCGATGCGGCGGCCCGCGAGCTTCGCTTCCCGGCCTACTACACGCCCGCGTTCACCGAGTCCGAGCGAGCCATCATCGCCGAGGAGACGGCCGCGACCGCGGCCCGCTTCGGCTACGCGCCGCCTTGAGGACGAGCGCCCGAGCCACCCGAACGCTGCCGGCGGGTTGACGGGGTCGCCGCCGGGTCTTACGGTCGCCGGTCCCTGAACCCATCCCCAGGACGGCCGGCTGATGGCTCCCTACCGATCGGGTCCCGTGGTCTCGGACCTCGCCCTGCATGCCCGCGACAGCAATGCCTGGCCGTTCGCCGAGGCGCGCGCGCTCCTGAAGCGGCTGGGTGACGGCCCGCCGGCCAAGGGCTTCGTCCTGTTCGAGACCGGCTACGGCCCCTCCGGCCTTCCCCACATCGGCACCTTCGGCGAGGTCGTCCGCACCTCGATGGTCCGCCATGCGTTCTCCACCCTCGCCGGGCTGCCGACCCGGCTCTACGCCTTCTCCGACGACATGGACGGCCTGCGCGCGGTGCCGGAGAACGTGCCCGACCGCGAGCGCCTCGCCCAGCACCTCGGCAAGCCGTTGACGGCGGTGCCCGACCCCTTCGGCACCCATGAGAGCTTCGGCCACCACAACAACGCGCGGCTCTGCGCCTTCCTCGACCGCTTCGGCTTCGACTACGAGCTCGTCAGCGCCACCGACTGCTACCGGAGCGGCCGCTTCGATGCGGCCCTGCTCGATGTCCTCCGCCACTATGACGAGGTGACTGAGGTCGTGCTGCCGACATTGGGGCCGGAACGGCGCGCCACCTACAGCCCGTTCCTGCCGGTCTGCCCCAGGTCCGCACGTGTTCTGCAGGCCCGCGTCATCGCCCGCGACCCGACCGCGGGCACCATCGTCTACGAGGACGAGGCGGGCGCCGCCGTCGAGACCGAGGTGACCGGCGGCCGCTGCAAGCTGCAGTGGAAGGTCGACTGGGCGATGCGCTGGACCGCCCTCGGCGTCGACTACGAGATGTGGGGCAAGGACCTCATCGAGTCGGCAAGGCTCTCGGAGCGCATCTGCCGGATCCTCGGCGGACGGCCGCCGGTCGGCTTCGCCTACGAGCTGTTCCTCGACGAGAACGGCGAGAAGATCTCGAAGTCCAGGGGCAACGGCCTCGCCATCGAGGAATGGCTCGCCTACGCGCCGCGGGAGAGCCTGTCGCTGTTCATGTACCAGAAGCCGAAGACCGCGAAGCGGCTCTATTTCGACGTCATCCCGCGGACCGTCGACGACTATCTCTCCCATCTCGAGGCCTACCAGCGGGAAGACGCGAAGGAAAGGCTCGCCAACCCGGTGTGGCACGTCCACCGGGGCGAGCCGCCGCGCCAGGACATCCTCCTCAGCTACACCATGCTGCTCAACCTCGCCAGCGTCTGCCACACCGAGGAGAAGCAGGTGCTGTGGTTCTTCATCGCGCGCTACCGTCCCGGTGCCGCGCCGGAGAACGCGCCGGTGCTCGACCGCCTGGTCGAGCACGCGATCGGCTACTACCGCGACTTCGTCAAGCCGGCGAAGCGCTACCGCGCGCCGACCGAGGACGAGAGGCGGGCGCTCGCGGCCCTGGCGCAGGGGCTCGAGGCGCTGCCGGCCGGCGCCGGCGCCGAGGACATCCAGACGCTGATCTACGAGGTGGGCAAGGCCCATCCCGGCTTCGAGAACCTGCGCGCCTGGTTCCGGGCGCTCTACCAGATCCTCCTCGGCCAGGACGACGGGCCGAGGATGGGCTCCTTCGTCGCGCTCTACGGGATTCCGGAGAGCGTCGCGCTGATCCGCCAGGCGCTCGCGGGCGCCGAAGCCGGCGGCCGCGGCTGAGCCGCCCCTGTGCGTTACCGGCTGGCGTCCGCCGCGAAACCGGGCGGCGTCGGCAAGGCCGGTGCGGTGATCGCCAGCGCCTTGAACAGCGTTCCCATCTGCCGCGGATCGATGAGGCGCCCGAGCGCCGCCTTGACGTCGCGCGCCTGGGCCGGCGAGGCGCCGGCCTGCAGTGCCTCGGCCCGTTCGCGGATGCCGAGGCGGGCGAGGAACAGTCCTTGCGGGACCGGGCCGTGCGTGGCGGCGCCGGCGCTCCCGGCGGCCTTGGCGAGCGCCTCGAAGTCGACGTGGGCGGTGAGGTCGGCCTCGCCGGGACGCTCGAGCACCGGCTGGAACGCATGCTGGCGCACCGCCTGCAGGGTGTCGCCGGGAGCGCTCCAGGGATGGCCGTAGTCGATGATCAGCGCCGCGCCTCCGTCGCGGACGACGCGGCCGGCGAGGGCGCGGGCAAGGATGCGTCGCGACGGCGAGACCTCGACCACGCTTCCGGGCGGCGCCTCGGCGAGCGCCGCCGGCAGCGCGGGCGTGCGCACCGGCACCGCGACGATGTGGAACGCCTTGGTTCCGGGCTCGGCGTCGATCCGGCGCTCCTGCCAGCCCGACACCGCACGCACGTACTGGCGGATCGGCAGGGCGTCGAAGAACTCGTTGGCGACGACGAGAAGCGGCCCGCGCGGCACCGCGGCGAACCGGCGATGCCACCGCGGCGGCCGCGGCCCGGCGGCCCGTGCCAACACCTCCTCCTGGCGCTGCCGCAGCGCCGGGCTGGTCTCGACCAGGTGCACCCGCGCCGCCCGGCCGAAGTCCGGGGCGACGCGGCCGACCGCCCGGAGCGCATCGGCCATCAGGCTGCCGCGGCCGGGGCCGAGCTCGACGAAAAGCACCGGATCGGGAGCGCCGAGGCTCCGCCACACCACCGCGCACCAGAGGCCGACGAGCTCGCCGAACATCTGCGAGACCTCGGGCGCGGTGACGAAGTCGCCGGCGGCGCCGAACGGATCGCGGTGCCGGTAGTAGCCGTGCTCCGGGTGGCCGAGGGCAAGCGCCATGTAGTCGGCGACGCTGATCGGCCCCTTCTGGGCGATCCGCCGCGCCAGCAGCTCGGCAAGCGCGCTCATCCCGGCCTAGGCGTGCGGCCGGGCGCGGACGATCAGATAGAGGCCGAGAGCCACCATCGGCAGCGAGAACCACTGGCCGGTGGTGGTGCCGGCGAGGAGAAAGCCGATCGCGGGATCGGCATCGCGGAAGATCTCTGCGAACGCCCGCGCGAGGCCGTAGCCGACGAGGAACGCGCCGGAGAGCCAGCCCAGGCGGACGCGGATGGCGGGCCTGCGCCACAGCGCGTAGAGGACCACGAACAGCGCCAGGCCCTCGAGTCCCGCCTCGTAGAGCTGGCTCGGATGCCTCGGCTCCGGGCCGTAGCCGGGAAACACGAACGCCCACGGCACGTCGGTGACGCGGCCGACCAGCTCGGCGTTGACGAAGTTGGCGATGCGGCCGAGGAAGAGGCCGATCGGCGCCGCGCAGGCGATGAGATCCGTGAAGGC
>CAYQSU010000047.1:25400-26880 GCA_964420325.1 uncultured Rhodospirillaceae bacterium
GATGAGCACCGGATCGAGGGCGGGATAGGGGAGGGCGAACAGCATCGGGTGCGGCGGATCCGAAGGGCGAGGGCTCAGCGGTAGGGATCGGGGGTATCGAGGTAACCGCGAACATAGGCGGCGACGCCGTCCTCGAGGCGGGTGAGCGGGCGATCGTAGCCGGCGGCGCGCAGCCGCTCCAAGCGCGCCTCGGTGAAGTACTGGTAGTGGGCCTGGATCGCCTCCGGCATCGGCACGTAGGCGATCGCGGGCTCGCGGCCGAGGGCGCGATAGACGGTGCGGGCGAGGTCGGCGAACGTCCGCGCCTCGCCCGACCCGCAGTTGAAGAGGCCGGAGACCCCGGGCGTCCGCAACAGCCACAGGACGACCTCGACGCAGTCCTCGACCCAGACGAAGTCGCGGCGCTGCTCGCCGTCGGCGATGCCGGCCAGGTGCGAGCGGAACAGGCGCGCGGTCTCGCCGGCGCGCGCCACCGGGAACAGGTGCGAGGCGACGCTCGCCTGCGGCCCCTTGTGGTACTCGTTGGGGCCGTAGACGTTGAAGAACTTGAGGCCGGCCCACTGCGGCGGCCGCTCGCCCTCGTCGGCGATCTGGCGCGCGATCCAGCGGTCGAACAGGTGCTTGCTCCAGCCGTAGAGGTTGAGCGGCCGCAGCCGGGCCAGCGCCTCGGGGCTTCCGTCGTCGTCGAAGCCGGCGCCGCCGTCGCCGTAGGTGGCCGCCGACGACGCATAGAGAAAGGGCACGCCGTTGCGCGCCGCCCATCGCCAGAGGCGGACCGAGAGCCGGACGTTGGTCTCAACCATCCGGTCGGCGTCGTCCTCGGTGGTCGTGGTGATCGCCCCCATGTGGACGACGGCGGTGATGCGGCCGGCCGCGTCGTCGAGCGCGCCGAACAGCGCGTCCGGATCGACGATTTCGGCGGGCGTGCGCTTGGCGATGTTCCGCCACTTGCCGCGGGCGCCGCTGCGCAGGCGGTCGCAGATCACCACCGGCCCGAGCCCCCGGGCCTCGAGCGCCGCGACGATGTTCGATCCGATGAAGCCGGCACCGCCGGTGACGACGATCATGCCCGGCCTTATAGGAGCCGCCACCCGGGCCCGCAAGCCACCCCGTCCCGCAGCCGCCCTGATCGGAACCGGGCATCATGCCGCGGGAGGCAGCGTCGGCGGCTCGCCGGCGGCCTGTTGCCGCGGGGTTGCCTGCCCTCGGAGGCGGTCTCGTCCGCGGCCTTCGGCCCTAGGCGGGGACGCGGTCGAGGGACACCTCCGCCCGCTCGAGAACCAAGCGCTCGAAAGCTTCGGGTGGAAGGGGACGGCTGAACAGGTAGCCCTGAGCCTCATCACAGCCCCGATCTCTCAGCATCTTCGCCTGAACCGGTTGCTCCACCCCTTCCGCAATCACTCGGAGGTTGAGGTTGTGAGCCAGGGCGATCGTCGCGGTCACGATCGCCTCATCGTTCCTGTCCGACGTCAGGTCGCGG
>CAYQSU010000048.1:0-1737 GCA_964420325.1 uncultured Rhodospirillaceae bacterium
GTGCCGGCCCGGGTTCGCGAACTCCTCGATCTCCTGGCCGAGCCGGAGGTTCGCGACTGGCTGGTCGAGCAGCGAGCGGCCGTGGCTCCGTCCCCGCCGGCGGCCGGGGCGGCGCCGATGCCCTCCAGCCGTCTCGGCGAGCGGATCGCCGCAGTCCGCGGCCACGTGGCGAGGCTCGGCGCGGCGTTGCCGACGCTGCCCGAAGAACTCGAGCGGGCCGGGGTCATCCTGATGCTGGAGTTCCGGGAGCGGGGCCTGCTCCGGATTCTCCTGCTGATCGCCCTTTTCGTCGGCCTCGGCTTCGGCGCCGAGCGGCTCTACTATCGGATGGCAGCCGGGGTGGAGCGGTGGATCGTCGCGCTGCCCCTCGATTCGGTCGAGGAGCGGCTCCGCGCGGTCGGCGTCCGCATCGCCTACGGCCTCGGCATCGTCGCCGCCTTCGCCGTTGGCAGCGTCGGCGCATTCCTGGGGCTCGACTGGCCGCCGCTGTTGCGCGAGATCGTGCTCGGCTACCTCGTCGCCTTCCTGATGCTCAGGCTCACGCTGGTCGCCGGGCGGTTCGTGCTGGCGCCGGGCGGCGAGCGCTTCCGCATCCTGCCGATGGCGACGCCGGCCGCCCTATTCTGGCATCGCCGCATCGGGATCCTGGTCGGCTGGCTCGCCTTCGGCTGGGTCACCGTCGGGCTCCTCGACACCCTGGGCGTGGCGCCGGAGGTCCGCCAGATCGCCGCCTACCTACTCGGCCTCGGGCTGCTGGCGGCCGGTCTCGAGGCGGTGTGGCGACGGCCGAGCATGGTGCGGGCGGCAGACGCGCCGCCGGCGCCGTACCGCATCGGCCGCGCCGCCGGCGCATGGCTTCTCTCCGCCTATTTCGTGCTGTTGTGGCTGACGTGGGTGGCGGGCGCGATGGGCGCGTTCTGGCTTGCCGTCGTCGTCGTCGGCCTGCCGGCGGCGGTGGCGGCGATGCAGCGCGCCGTCGATCACATCCTGAGACCGCCGGGCGCCGGCGAGGCCGCCGTCCAGCCGACCCCACATACGGTGGTCCTGGGCCGCGGGCTTCGCGCCGCCCTCATCGTCGGCGCCGCGCTTCTGCTGGCCCACGCCTGGGGCTTGGACCTGGTGGCGATCACCGCGGGCGACACGCTGGCGACGCGGCTCTTGCGCGGGGCCCTCAACGTCGTCGTCATCGTGCTGGTCGCCGATTTCCTCTGGCACGTCATCAAGGCGCTGATCGACCGCAAGCTCGGCGAGGCGGAGAGCGCCGGCCAGACGGACAGCGAGGAGAAGCGTCGGCGGGCGCGGCTCCGGACATTGCTGCCAATCCTGCGCAACGTTGCGTTCATCGTGCTGGCGGTGATGGCGGTGCTGATGGCGCTGTCGTCGCTCGGCGTCGACATCGGCCCGTTGGTCGCCGGCGCCGGCGTCGTCGGCGTCGCCATCGGCTTCGGCGCCCAGACGCTGGTCAAGGACATCATCAGCGGCATGTTCTTCCTTCTCGACGACGCCTTCCGCGTCGGCGAGTACATCCAGAGCGGCAGCTATCGGGGCACCGTCGAGTCGTTCAGCCTGCGCTCGGTCAAGCTCCGCCATCACCGGGGGCCGCTCTACACCGTGCCGTTCGGCGAACTCGGCGCGGTGCAGAACATGAGCCGCGACTGGGTGATCGACAAGCTCACCATCGGCGTCACCTACGACACCGACGTCGACAAGGTGAAGAAGCTGATCAAGGAGATCGGC
>CAYQSU010000048.1:1837-26877 GCA_964420325.1 uncultured Rhodospirillaceae bacterium
GATCCGATCATCGTCGTCGAGGTCCTGTCGCCGTCGTCGGAAGGGCGCGACGCCGGCGCCAGGCTCGCCGACTGCGCCCGCGTGCCGTCGGTCCGGCACCATCTGATCGTCGATCCCAGGTCTCGCGTCGTCATTGATCACCGCATCGAGGGCGAGGCCGCCGTGCGCACTGCCAACTTCCGCTCCGGCACGCCGGCCCTGGAGCCGCCGGGGATCGCCATCGTCGAATTCCCCGACGCCGAGCACTGCGCCGCCTGCAGCCTGATCCTCGGCGCCGGCGGCGGCGCCGAGCGGCTGCGGACGACGGTGCTGATGACCATGGAGGAGGGCTGGCGGGCGATGCGGAGGGCCCATGACGCCGAGACCGGCTACGTGCCGCCTGCGGGTTACGCCAGCTACGGCTGAGGGGCCCGGCCGCGCGCCTCAGCGGGACTCGACGCGGGCGCGGACGGCGCGGATGCGGCCTTCGCGGAGGATCCGGAGCTCGACCGTTTCGCCGGCGGGGGTGAGACCGACCTTGAGGCGGAGGTCGGAGGCGCCCGCCACCTCCTCGCCGGCGAAGGCGAGAATGATGTCGCGCGACCGCACGCCGGCGCGTGCCGCCGGCGACCCCGCCGCCACCTCGACGACGAGGGCGCCGTCGGCGCGGTCGAGGCCAAGGGCGTCGGCGATGTCGGGGGTGACGTCCTGGACCGTGACGCCGAGGTAGCCGCGCCGCACCTCGCCGTGGCGGACGAGCTGGTCCATCACCGAGCGCGCCATCTTCGCCGGCACCGCGAAGCCGATGCCGACGTTGCCGCCGGCGGGGCCGATGATGGCGGTGTTGATGCCGACCAGCGTGCCGCGGAGATCGACGAGGGCACCGCCGGAGTTACCGGGGTTGATCGACGCGTCGGTCTGGATGAAGTCCTCGTAGCCGTGGATGCGGAGACCGCTCCGCCCGAGCGCCGAAACGATGCCGGAGGTGACGGTCTGGCCCAGGCCGAACGGGTTGCCGATGGCCAGCACGTACTCGCCGACGCGCAGCGCATCGGACTCGCCGAATGGCAGCTCGGTGAGCCCCTCGGCGTCGATCTTCAGGAGCGCGATGTCGGTCGGTGGGTCGCTGCCGACGAGCCGCGCCGTGAACCGCCGTCGGTCCTTGAGCGTCACCGCGATCTCGGTCGCCTTGTCGATGACGTGGTGGTTGGTGAGGACGTAGCCGCGTGCGGCATCGACGATCACGCCCGATCCGGCGCTGACCCGCTGCCGCTCCCGCGGCAGATCCTCCGGGATGTCGAAGAACCGGCGGAAGAAGGGATCGCGCAGGAGCGGGTTGAGCCGGATCGGCTCGCGGGAGATGACGGCGATGTTGACCACCGCCGGCGTCACCCGCTCGAGCAGCGGTGCCAGCGTCGGGATGCCGTCCTGGACCAGCGGCTGCGGCGCCGCGCCTCGGGCGGCGAAGGCCACCGCCAGCGCCGCGAGCAAGGCGGCCGCGGTGATCGCGAGACGAAAGCCGGGACGCGGGTCTCTTCGCATGCTCATGGCTTGTCCCGTGGCTGGCGGAAGACGGCGAGGAAACTGGTGCCGAGAAGGGCCGAGGCGAGGCCGCCGGGATCGCGGAAGCGCAGCCCGAGCGGCTGGAAGAGGGTGCAGAGCAAGTCCTCGGCAAGGCCGGCACGGCGGGCGATGCCGGCGACCTCGCCGACCGGGTGCTCGACGAGCGGCACCCGCGCCCGGCCGAGGGCATCGAAGAGGGCGAGGGCGAGACGGTGCAGGGGCGCCCGGTGGTTGCGCCAGACCAGCACGATCCGCCCGCCCGGCCGGACGACGCGGGCGAGCTCCGCGACCAGCGCGGCGACGTCCTCGCCGCGGCACTGCTGCAGGAACTCGATGCAGGTTGCGGTATCGAACGCGCCGTCGCGGAAGGGGAGGGCGAAGGCGTTGCCCTGCACCGCCTGCAGGCCGTTGCGCCGGGCGCCCTCGCAGGCGGACCGGTTGTAGTCGAGGCCGACGACGGCGATGCCGGAACGCACCAGCGGCAGGGTGACGAGGCCGAAGCCGCCGGCGACGTCGAGGACGAGACCGGGGTCGGCACCGACCGCCTCGAGGACGAGCCGCCGTTCCTGGCGGAAGAGGAACGGCGAGAGGTAGCCGGACGCGCGCGGATCGTCCGGCGGATAGCGCCCGGCCCAGCGCTCGTAGACCCGGTCGGCGCCGGCGTCCGCGACCCTGCCGCCCGCGCGCGCAGCCATCTCAGAAATCCGCGAGATGGCGGCAGAGCCGGCCGCCGAGGGGTCGTGCGACGGCGGCGGGCAACAGCCGCCACAGCGTCGTCGCCGTGGCATAGCGCGCGTAGACGTCGACGGGCCGGGGCCGCAGCATCGCGATCGCCACCGGCACGGCGCCCCACTGCGCCTTGAACCGGTAGGTGGGGCTTTCGTACGGCGAGCGGCCGAAGTCCAGGATCGCGCAGCCCTGCGCCCGGCTGGCCGCGATCGCCCGCCAGTAGAGGAGGTGGTTGGGCGACCGGTCGAAGGCCGCCGGATCGGCCGCCATCCACGGCACCCACGCGAGGCTCGCGTCGAAAAGCAGGAGCAGGGCGGCGGCGAGGCGGCCGTGGAGGGACAGCAGGATGAAGGTGAGCCCGATGGCGGCATCCGCGGCGAGGCCGACGAAGAAGCGCTCCGGCAGGGTCGGTACGCCGTGGCGACGGTGCAGGGTGTCGGCAACGAAGCGGTGGAAGCGGCGGGCAAGCCGGGCATCGCGCCCTTCTTCGACCGTGAAGCCGGCGCGCCACGCCTGCTTCAGCTTGCGCCGGCAGGCGGGCTTGATGACGCGGGCGAGGATCTCGTCCTCGCTCAGTCCGGCCAGCCAGACGCGGACGGCCACCGGCCCGCCCGGCTCGATGGCGCCGCCGGGATCGAGGGCGCGGATCAGGTAGGGACGGCCGCCCGCCTCCGCCACCAGCGGCGCGCAGTCGGCGCGGACCACGTCGGTGGCATTGAGGAAGGGCAGGTAGGACAGGGTCGCCCGGCCGGGGACGAGCGATGGCACGACGAGGAACGGTCCGGCACGGGCGTACCCGAACTGGTCGGCGACGAGGTCGCGCCAAGCCGCTACGAACGCGCTCGAGTGCGGCCGGCCGAGCGGTGCCGGGTCTCGCCTGTCCTCGCGGATGGTTGCCTGCAACGAAAGCGGACTGGACAACTGCACCGGTTCCCGTTTTGGTATGCGGCCGACGGCGGTTGCCTTCCTCATAGCCGATACGAGCGCCGATGCCCAGCAGGGGACGATCACGGAAAGGCACTGCCGGGCTGTGGACCGCTTCGGCGCTGGTGTCCGGCGGTGCCCTGGCGCTGTTGCTGTCGCAGGTGGAGCTCGACCACGTCGGGCGCCTTGCCGGCGCGGTCGAGGTGCGCTTTCTGTTGCTGGCGCTGGTGATGATCGTCGTCGAGACCGTGGCCGCGGCGGTGCGCCTGAAGATCCTCCTGCCCCGTCGGCCCGGCGCCGGGATCGCCGGCTGTCTTCGCATCACCAATCTGCACGCCGTGTACCTGGTGCTGTTGCCGGCGCGGCTGGGGGAGATCGCCTATCTGTTCCTGCTCACGCGCGTTGCCGGCCAGCGGGCGGGGGCCGCCGTCGGCAACCTCGTCTACCAGCGGCTCTCCGACGTGGCGATGGTCGCGTTCCTGTTCGCCCTGGCGCTGTTGCTCGTGGCCGGCGGCGGAGAGGCTCCGGCGACGCTGTCGGCCGGCATCGGCGCGGTGATGGCGATGCTCGTGACGGGTTGGCTCGGCGTCAACCGCATCGCCACCGCCGTCGCCGCCACGGCGCGCCGCGTCCTCGGGCGCCGCGGACGGGTGCGGGGGGGCGTGCTGCGCGGGGCGCTGCAGGCGCGGCGGTGGACCCGGCAGGTGACGGACGTCTCCCTTCGGCTCGGCGTCATCGCCCTGACGGCGGTCGCCTGGATCGCGGCGACCGCCGCTGTCGGGTTTCTGTTTCGCGCCTTCGGCGCGCCCCTCGATCTCGGCCAGATGGTGTTCGCCGGCATCGCCATCCAGCTCATCGGCGCGCTCCCGGTGTACACCATCGGCGGCCTCGGGGTGACCGAGGCGGGTCTCGCCGGGCTGCTCGTCCTGTTCGGTCTTGAGCCGGCGGCGGCGGTGGCGCTGGCGCTGGCGGTGCGGCTCGGTCTGGTGGCGGGGCAGCTCGTGGTCTTTCTCCTGCTGTCGCCGCTGCACATCATGGCGCCTCAGCGGGCGGCCGCGGCGCCGTAGACGGGAGCCTGGTCGAACTCGCCGGCGGCGATGCGGAGGGCCAAGGGTGGCGCGAACCCGAGCGCGATCACCCCGGCCATGCGCCGGTAGGTCCCGCGCCGGTTGAGCGACAACAGGAGGGAGGTCAGGAGACCCGTACCCTCGAAGCGCACCAGGCCCTCGTCGCCGTCGAAATCGAACGGATGGCAGTAGGTCCAGAGACACTGGCCCTGGCTCTGCACGGCGAGCCGTCGCGTCAGCGAAGGCGGCAGGTAGCGAAGGTAGATGCCGCCGAGGTAGGGAAACGAGAGCGGACCCAGCCGCGCCACCGGGCAGGGCAGCTCCAGAAGACCGACCGGCCAGCGGAACGGACGGCGGGGCGCGCTCGGGAAGCCGAACAGGGGATTGGCGGCCGGCATCACGCTCGAGGAGTAGCGGAAGCCGAGTGCGGCGAGGATGTCGACCGCCCACAGCGTTCGCGGCGTGAGCGAGAAGATGGGGGCGCGGTAGCCGGTCACCGCGGTTCCCGCCACGTCCTCGATAACGGCCTTCGCGCATGCCGTGTCGTCGCCGAAACGCTCCGGGTCCTCGTGGTCGAGCGGACGGTGACGGAGGCCGTGGCAGCCGATCTCGTGTCCGCGGTCGGCGAGCCCGCGGACGAGATCGGGGTGTTCCCGGGCGACCTCGCCGACCACGAACACGCTCGCCTTGACCGAGCGTTCGGCGAGGAAGTCGGCGATGCCGGCGACGGTGCGCCGCAGACCCTCGTGGCCTCTTCCCGGCGGTCTGTGATCCTCGAGATCGAGGGTCACGGTGATGGCGGAGCCGCCGCCGGAGGCCGTCGTCATCGATGCGTCATCTTGCAGGGTCGACACCTTTGGGGGACACTATCCAGTGGGAGCGCAGAGTTCTGGGGACGTGAAGGGATGCCGAGGGCCGGCCCATACGTGATTCGCGGTTTCTCCGACCTCGATCTGCCGCCGCTGGCCGCGGCGCCGGTGGTCGCCGTCGTCGTGCCCTGCTATCGCGTGCGCTCGCAGGTGCTGGAGACGCTCGCCGGCATCGGGCCAGAGGTCTCGTACATCTTCGCCGTCGACGACGCCTGTCCAGAGGGCAGCGGCGAGCTGATCGAACGGGAGTGCCGGGACCGCAGGGTCAAGGTGCTCCACCATGCCGAGAACCAGGGTGTCGGCGGCGCGATGATCACCGGCTTTCATGCGGCCATGGAGACCGACGCCACGGTCGTCGTCAAGCTGGACGGCGACGGCCAGATGGACCCAGCACTGATTCCGGCGATCGTCGCGCCGATCGCCCAGGGCCTCAGCGACTGCGTCAAGGGCAACCGCTTCTTCAATCCCGAGGACGTCGTCGAGATGCCGCGCAAGCGGCTGTTCGGCAATGCGGTCCTGTCGTTCATGACCAAGCTGTCTTCCGGCTACTGGTCGGTGATGGACCCGACCAACGGCTTCGTCGCCATATCGCTGCCGGTGCTGCGGCTGCTGCCGTTGCACAAGCTGAGCCGCCGCTACTTCTTCGAAAGCGACCTCCTGTTTCGCCTCAACACCATCCGCGCGGTGGTTCACGATCTGCCGATGCGGGCGCGCTACCGCGGTGAGAGGAGCAGCCTGCGCATCCGCCATGTCTGGCTGCCGTTCTTCATCGGCCATTTCAAGAACACCCTGCGGAGGGTCGTTTACGGCTACTTCCTTCGCGGCTTTTCCCTGGCCTCGATCGAGCTGGCGCTGAGCCTGCCGCTGATCCTGTTCGGAGCGTCCTACGGTCTCGCCCACTGGATCGCCAACCTCGGCACCGATGCCGAGACGCCCGCCGGAACGGTGATGCTGGCGGCGCTGCCGATCATTCTGGGCGCGCAGTTCCTGCTGGCGTTCCTCAACCACGACATCCAGGCGGAGCCGCGATTGCCGCTGGTGCGCCTGCTCAGCCGGTCGAGCGCTGCCCAAGACGCCTCGCCGCCGATCGCCGCGTCCCGGCCGTCATACGACCTCGCCGACTGAGGCGGGCGCCTGCAGATCGAGGCTCACCTCGAACGTGTCTTGTTCGGGGATCAGCCGGCTCGTGAAGCCCAGCGCGGTGACCAGGCCGAGCATCCGCGCGTTGTCCCGCATCACCAGTCCGTCGATGCGCCCGGTGCCGCGGCCGCGGCAATAGCGGACCATCTTGTCGAGGAGCTTCCAGCCGAGGCGCTGGCCCTTGAGGTCGGAGCGGACGAGGATGGCATACTCGGCCGCCTCGTTGTTGACGTCGGTGATCGTCCGCACCACGCCCAGGGTCTCCGGGCCGCTGCCGTCGGGCTTGGGCGCGGTGGCGATGAAGGCCATCTCGCGGTCGTAGTCGATCTGCGTGTAGCGCGCCATGACCGCGTGCGGAAACCGCCCGACCAGACCGAAGAAGCGGTAGCGCAGGTCCTCGGCACTGATCTGGGACAGGAACTCGTAATGCTCCGGCTCGTCCTCCGGGCGGATCGGCCGGAGGAGGACCTGGCGCCCGGACGGCAGCACGAACGCCTCCTCCAGGGCCTTGGGATAGGGACGGATCGCCAGCGTCCGCTCCGGCGTCGGCTCGACGGGCGCCACGCGCAGCCGGTAGCCGACGGCCAGCACGCCCCGCTCGTCCGCTACGAGCGGGGTGATCTCGAACTCGACCACCTCCGGCAGATCGATGACGAGCTGGGAGACCTTGACCAGCGTGAGGCACAGGGCATCGACATCCGCCGCCGGAATCTCGCCGGCTCCGGCGAGGATGCGCGAGATCTCGGCGCGATGGACGAGCTCGCGGGCGAGCGGCATGTTGAGGGGCGGCAGCGCGACGACCCGGTCGGCGACGAGCCGGCCGGTCAGCCCGCCGGGGCCGAGGGTGATGACGGGGCCGAACACCGGGTCGGTGGTGACGGCGAGCTTGAGCTCGCGGCTGCGTGGTCCGAACGGCCTGCTGCTGACCCAGAGGCCGGCGAGGGGCGCGACCGGATTCAGCCGGCGGGCTTCGGAAAGCAGCGAGGTGGCGACCGAACGAACCGCTTCCGTGCTGTTGAGCGCTTCACTCTGCTCTTGCTGACACGCATCGACCGCGCCCTTCGCGAGCCGCTTCAGCGAGACCGGAAAGCCGAGCAGCGCGGCGAGGCGAACCGCGGCCTCGGGCGTATCGGCGGTGCCGGCGTCCGCCGTCGGAATGCCGTAGGCGTCGAGCACCGTCCTCGTGTCCGGCTCGCTCAGGTGCGCCGGAAGCGCCGTCAGCGCCTCGGCGATCACCTGCCGAGCCACCGCGACGGCCGGCCGGAACTCGAGCGGCGTCGACGGCGGCGTCTCCATCAGCATCTCCTGGTTGCGGCGGAACCGCACCATGTGCATGAACGCGTCGATGGCCTGGGTCGGGGTGTCGTAGGTGGGGATGCCGGCCTCGTTGAAGACATGCCGCGCGGCCGATACGGTGTCGCCGCCCATCCAGCTGGTGAGTACGGTGGAGCGGGTCTCACGGGCCACGCGCATCACGACCTCGGCCACCTCGGTGCTCGACGTCGTCGCCGTCGGCACGTGCAGCACCATCAGCGCATCGACGCCCGGTGCCTCGGCCAGCGCCCGCAGGGCGGCGCCGTAGGTCTCGGCCAGGGAATCGGTGGCCAGGCTCACCGGGTTGTTGCGGTGGCCGCGCTCGCCGACGACGACGTCGAGCCGGGCCAGGGTCTCCTCGGACAACTCGGCGAGGCGGCCGCCCTTGGTGACCAGGGTGTCGGCGGCCATGATCGCGAGGCCATAGCCGTTGGCGAGGATGGCGAGGCGCTCCCCCTTGAGCCGCGTGGCGCGGGCCAGCGTCTCGACGGCGGCGAACAGCTCGCCGAAGCTGAACACCCGGAGCATGCCGGCGCGGCGCATGGCGGCATCGTAGACGTCGTCGGATCCCACGGGGGCGCGGCTGCGCTGCGCTGCGAGCCTCTGGCCCTCCTTGACCCGCCCCGCCTTGATCGCGATCAGCGGCTTGTTGCGGCTGGCGCCGCGCGCGGCGGAGAGGAAGGCGCGCCCGTGGCGGACGCTCTCCACGTACAGCATGATCGCCCGGGTCATGGCGTCGGTGCCGAGGAAGTCGAGCACGTCGTCGAAGTCGACGTCGACGGCATCGCCGAGGGATACGAAGTGGGCGAAGCCGATGTCGCGGTGGTGCGCCCAGTCGAGCACGCCGGCACACATCGCCGCCGACTGGGAGAGGAAGGCGACGCTCCCGGTGGATGCCGGAACGTGGCCGGTGCTGGCGTTAAGCCCAATGTGCGGCACGATCAGCCCCATGCAGTTGGGGCCGAGCACCCTCATGCCGAAGGCGCCGGCGGCGGCGGCGACGGCGTCGTGGAAGGCCTGATCGCGGGCCAGTCTCTCGACCGAGAGGGGCGCCGTCAGCACGATCGCCGCGCGCGTGCCGAAGGCGCCGAACTCCGCGAGCAGGCCCGGAACGGCGTCGGCGGCGGCGGAGATGACGGCAAGGTCCGGAACCATCGGCAGCTTGCCGATCTCGGGATAGGCGAGCACGCCGGTGATCGCGCGGAGGTCGCGGCTCACCGGCATCACCGGGCCCTCGAAGCCGCCGGCGAGCAGGTTGTGCATCACCCGGGTGCCGGGGTCGCCGTCCGCGGCCGAGGCGCCGATCACCGCCAGCGAGCGGGGGTAGAACAGCTTGTCGAGATTGCGGATCGGCATCGATCGGTCCTGTGGAAGCGGAGTGACGACGGTGGCGCCGGGCCCGTCTCGCGCACCCGATGCCCGGGTGGACTCGACCTCCCTTCGCGTCCCGTTCGTTCGCCCGGCACAGAGGTGGTGGCCGGCACCCTAAAGCGCAAGCGAACCGGCGCAAGCGCAAAACGGGCGGCGCCGGCATCGGTTGCGGCGAGGGCGAACCTGCGCTAGGAGGACGGGGCGAGGCACCCTTCGACGACGGACCGCGAACGAGATCCCCATGGCCGACGAGCGGACGATTCCGTCGCCCTGTATCAAGGTTTGCGTGCTGGACCCGGAGAGCGGCCTCTGCCGCGGATGCCTGCGGACGGCCGAGGAGATCGGCGGCTGGCGGGATGCCGGCGCTGCCGAGCGGCTCCGCATTCTCGAGAGGATTCGCCGGCGGCGCCACTCAACCTCCGCCGGCGCCGCGACAACGGTGGCGGCGATCGACGACGACCGGCACTGACGCGACACCAGGTGTCGGATCGCCTCACGATCCGACGGCGAGTTCGCCGGAGCTCGCCGTCAGCTTTTCTTCCGCGGCCCCTTTTCCTTCGGGGTCTCCTTCTCGGTGGGCTTGGCGGCGCTCGGCACGGCGGCGGCGGCAGGTTTGGGAGGCTCGGCCTTTGTCGCGGCGGGCTTGGCGGCGCTTGGCGCGGCGACCGCGGCCTTGGGCGGCTCGGCCTTCGCAGCAGCGGGCTTGGGCGGCTCGGCCTTCGCTGCAGCGGGCTTGGGCGCCTCGACTTTCGCCGCGGCGGGCTTGGCCGCCGCCGGTGCCGGCTTCCCGGTCCCGGGGGCCGGGGCCGCGGCCTTCTTGTCCTCCTTAGCGGCTTCCCGCTTCGGCGCCGGCATCATCGTGCGTGCCGCCGCCTGCATCGTCGCCAGCACCTGCTTCTCGGCGTCGAGCCAAAACTGCATCGCCATGCCCAACGGTCGCCCGGCGGCCTCCCACAAGCTGTATGCCAGCTCGCGGACGCGATCCTGAAATTCCTGGCTCTTCTTGATAAGGTCCTCGGTCATGGAGCTCCGTCCCCCTGGATGACACTTCAGTCGGCGCGTAATGTAATCAGCGCGATGGTTTGCCGCATCGAAAAAATAGACGAGCACGCGAGTTTTTTTCGTGATTTCGCGCCTCGGAAGCCGACCGCACGGGCGCGGGTTGGCGCCGCGGTCGGGGGCATCGGACCGTGAAGGCGATGGCGACCGGCAAGAAGGGCCCGATTTCGCGCTTCGGAACGGCGCTGCAATCGGCGGTGCTGGCGTATCGCCAACGTGCCCACGGCCCGGAGGTGCTGCTGGTAACCTCCAGGGATTCGGGGCGGTGGGTGCTGCCGAAAGGGATGGTCGAGTCGGGAATGAGCGCGCCCGAATCGGCGGCCAAGGAGGCCTTCGAGGAGGCCGGTGCCGTCGGTTTCGTCTCGCGGCGTCGCGTCGGCTCGTACCGGTACGCGAAGCCGCCCGGCGAGGTGCCGCGGACCTGCGTGGTCGAGGTCTACCCGATGCGGGTGACCGCACTCCGACCCGATTGGCCGGAGCGCAGCCGGCGGCGCCGGGCCTGGGTCACCCTCGAGCGGGCGGTTGAGTGCGTGAGGGAACGCGATCTGAAAGCCCTCATCGGGCGCTTCGGCGATCGGCTGGCCGGCCGCCGGATCGGCGAGACGGACGCCGGGCGCCGCTGAGCGCACGCCGCGGGTCGGCCCCTGCCGCTCGCCAAGCGCCTGTGCTACGATGCGAAACCAGTGGAGGTGGAGAAGGTCGGAGTGGACCTCGGTCGGTGACGGATTCGATGGCGAAGGCGGGACGTTCCGTGCTGTGGCGCAAGACCGACGGGTCGGCGGTGGCCTGCGAGGAGAAATTGAAGGTCCTGGACGAGAACCTCGCGGAGATCCGCGCGATGTGCCAGGAGGCGTTCGAGGACGCCCTGCTGATGGGCTGCGACGAGGACCAGATTCGGCGGGTGTTCGCGTCGGTCGTCCAGTCGCTGCACAATCCGTACAAGAAGGGGCCGTGACCGCCGGCGTCGGCGGTCCGGCGCTCAGGGGTAGCGGCACTCCTGGGACGTCACCTCGACGAATCCGCGGGCGCCTCTCGTGAAGTTGAAGCGATGCTCGCGATCGTCGACGACCATGCTGTGCTGGAGCGGCAGCTGGCCGGCGACCTCCGAGGTCTTGCCGCTGATGTGGCCGAGCCTGACGGTGACCGGCTCGGCGGGATTGAACCAGGCCTCCGGATTGCCCAGGGAATCGCGCGCCGACACGCCGTGGCCGGTAACCAAGAGGGCGCCGCCGGCGAAGCGCACGGTGTCGTCGGGGCCGCTGTAGAGCGGTGTGCGGACCAGGAACCGTTTGGTCACCGGGTCGGCGATGCAGTCGTCCTTGTCCTGCGCGGCGTCGATGACGAAGCGGAGCCGCTCCAGGGAGACGCCGGCGGCCAGCCTGGCATGGACCAGATCGACAAGCTCCTTGCGCTCTCCCGTCGGCACCTCGCGTTCGTATCGCTGGCGCCACCGCTCGGCCTCGGCGCGCTGCGCCTCGATCGCCAGGCGCTGCTCGGCGTTCTGCCGCTCGAGGTCGGCGAGGCCGGAGCGCAGCGAGGCGATCTCGCCCTCGAGGTCGCCGACCTCGCTTCTCGCCAGCCGCGATCCTTCGCGGTAGGCCCAGACGCCGGCGGCCGCGATCAGGCACAGCGCCACCGTCCACTTGAACAGGGTCCACCGCATCCGCCGGCGACGGCGCTTCTGGTCTTCGCGAAATCCGAGTGACATGGACGGGATCCGTGGTGGCTTCGAAGGCTGGATCGAGGCGGGTCGACGAACGGGTTGGCGTGACAGGTTCCTGTGGGCCGACAACGGGGTGGTCAGCCTGCTTACCGCGTCGACGCGAAAAAGGAAAGGCCTCGGGGCCGGGCTCGGCCCCGGCGCCCGGGATCAGCCCGCCCTGGCCACGGCCCCGGTCGCAGGCTCGGCGGTGCGAGCCTTGGCCCAGCCCAGGAACTCATCGGGCGGCAACGGATAGCTGAAAAGGTAGCCCTGGGCGAGATCGCAGCCCCGCGACCGGATGAAGTCGAGCTGCGCCTCGGTCTCGACGCCCTCGCCGATGACCTGGATGCCGAGACGATGGGCCATGGCGATGATGGCCTCGACGACCGTGGCGTTGCCCGGATCCGTCGCCACCTCGCGGATGAAGGTCTTGTCGATCTTCAGCGTATCGACCGGGAACTGGCGAAGGTACTTGAGGCTCGAGTAGCCGGTGCCGAAGTCGTCGAGGGAGATGCGGACCGAGAGTGAGGCGAGGTCGTGGAAGTTGGCCCGCGTCTGCGGCAGCTCGTCCATCAGGAGCCCCTCGGTGATCTCCAGCTCGACGTGATAGGCGGCGACGCCGAACCGGTCCAGCGCCTCGCCCAGGGCTTCGATCAGGTTGGCGCCGCGAAACTGACGGCTCGAGATGTTGATCGACAGACGCAAGGGAGAGAGGCCGGCGGCGCGCCAGGCGCTGAGCTGCTCGCAGGCGGTCTCCACGACCCAGCGGCCGATCGGGACGATGAGCCCGGTGTCTTCGGCGAGCGGTATGAAGCGCTCCGGGGCGACCGCGCCCAGCGTCGGGTTGAACCACCGGAGCAGCGCCTCGGCGCCGACGACGGTGCCGGCGCGGAGATCGACGATCGGCTGATAGTGGAGGGCGAACTCGCCGCGATCGAGGGCGCGCAGAAGATGGCTCTCCATGCGCATTCGCTCGAGAGCGCGCTGATTGAGCTCGGGCGTGAAGAAATGGAAGGTGTTGCGCCCCTGCTCCTTGGCCCGGTACATGGCGGCATCGGCATTGCGCATCAGTACGTTCGGATCGTGGCCGTCGTCGGGGCAGACGGTGACGCCGATGCTGGCGGTGACGAACGCCTCCTCGGAACCGAGGCGGAAGGGCTGGGAGAAGACGTCGAGGATCTTCTGGATCACCGGCTCGGCATGGGCCGCCGAGGCGACTTTCGGCAGCACGACGATGAACTCGTCGCCGCCGAGACGGGCCACGGTGTCTTCGGCGCGCACGCACCGGCTCAAGCGCTCCGCCGCCAGCTTCAACAGCTGATCGCCGATGGCGTGCCCCAGGGTGTCGTTGATCTTCTTGAAGTGGTCGAGGTCGATGAACAGAACGCCGACCTTGTGATGGTGGCGGCCGGCGCTGATGACGGCACCGCGCAGCCGGTCGAGGGCGAGGACGCGGTTCGGCAGGCCGGTGACGTCGTCGAAGTTGGCCTGGCGCTGCAGCTGCTCCTCGTACTGCTTGCGCAGCGTGATGTCGGCGACGGTCTCCTGGACGGCGCGCTCGCCCGCCCACACGATCTCTCTCGTCTGCGTCTCCACCCAGATCAGAGCGCCGTTCTTGCGGATTCCCTGAAACTCGTAATGGACGGGGGTCGAGGCGCCGGTCTCGCGGGCGGCAAGGAAGTGCCGGACGCGTTCCCGCTCGGACGGCGCGTAGAGGCGGTCGAGGCGATCGAGGGCAAGGATCTCCTCCGGACCCGAGTAGCCGAAGATGGCGGCGTAGGTGCGGTTGGCAAAGATCGCCCTGCCCCCGCGAGCGACGACGATGCCGAGCACCGAGCCCTCGACCAGATCGCGGTAGCGCTGCTCGCTTTCCTTGCGAGCCTGTTCGCCCCGCTTGCGATCGGTGATGTCGAGCGACACCGTGACGATCTGGTCGACGCCGCCCTGGCGGTCGAACAGCGGCGCCTTCGTCGTCAACAGCACCCGCGTGTTGCCATCGCGATCGCAAAGGGTCTCCTCGACCCCCGTGGTCGGCACGCGGTGCTTGGCGACCTGCCGGTTCATCTCCCGCTGGCGCGCGACGAACTCGTCGCCGAACACCACGCCCACCTCGACATCCTCGAGCCGAGACGGTTCGGTCTTGAAGAAGCGTTCGTGATAGCTGTTGGCGAGAAGGACCCGTCCCTCCAAGTCGCAGGCCCGGATCAGCGCCGGCAGCGAGTCGATGATCCGGCGGAGCTGCTGCTCGCGCCGCCGGATCTCCTCGGCGTGGTGGCGGAGCGTGACGGCGAGCTCGGATTCGAGCAGGCGCGCGCGCGAGCGCAGCGTCTTCTGCTGCTGGCGGATGGTCAGGAGATTGCGCGCCCGGATACAGAACTCCCTGGCGTCGACCGGGCTCAACAGGAAATCGCTGGCACCCGAGTCGAGCGCCCGGTAGCGGAACGCCTTGTCCTCGAACGCGGTGACGACGATGATGGGAACGTCCCTGGTCTCGGCCTTGTCGCGGCAGCAGCGGATGAACTCCTCGCCGTTCATCCCCGGCATCACGTAGTCGGTGACGATCAGGTCCGGCTGGGTGAGTTCGATGTTGCGGAGCGCCGCCTCGGCGTCGCTGAAAGTCGCGACGCTCACGTCGTCGCCGAGACGTTCGGCGAACCGGCGGAGGATCTTCAGGTTCGGCGCGCGGTCATCGACGATGACGATTCGCGCCCCGTCCGGCTCCGTCCCGGGCCACCCGGACACCAGATCGGCGGTGGATGCGGCGGCTCGATCGGCCATCGGTCAGGTGGTCCGATCCCGAACGCCGAGCCGCCTCGTCGCCCGCCACCGAACCGCTCCGTCGTCGATTGCCAGCATCAGAACCGTCCTCCAGACGAGTGGCCGCCGTCGGTTCCCCGAGACATCCCGTCCGATTCGGTGAAACGCTTCCTTAAGGATCAATGTTAGCGATCTTCCTCAACTGGGGCAATGATCGCACGGCCGTCGGTATGCCTTCGCCCCGACGCGAGATCACGACTTCGCCGCGAAAGACCCACTCCCCAAATTGACCCAATTGGGTCTAACATAGGTCGCTCAGACCCGACGAGGGAAGCACGAACGACATCACGGTTCAAAGCAACGGAGGTACTGTCAATGCACATGCAGACAATTGCGGCTTCGCGCTCTCATTTCGGCGTCCGCGGCGAGGCGTTGGACGAGCGCCTGACCGCGCCGCTCTCTCTCGCTAAGGAGCCGGTCGCCAGATCCCGAGGGAGCGTGCGAAGCGACCGCCCGAGCCCCGCGCCCGCCAACTGGGCAGCCCACGCGCGGCATCTCAACGAACTCGACCTCGTCCATGACGACAGACGCCGGACCCTCTGGCAATGGATGACGCCGACGCGGCGGCCTAGCTTCACGCCCGAGCTCATCGGTGAGATCACCTCGGTCCTCGATCTGACCGAGACCGCCTGGGCCGAGAAAGGGGAGGGCGACGGGCCGCCCGTGTCGTTTCTCGTCCTTGGCTCGCGGCTGCCCGGCGTGTTCAACCTTGGCGGCGACCTGCCACTGTTCCTCGACCTGATCGAGAGGGGCGATCGCGAGACGCTGCGCAAGTACGCGTGCGCGTGTGTCCGCGGTCAACACCGCTGGACCAACAACCTGCATCTCCCGCTCTGCACGATCGCGCTGGTCCAGGGGGACGCCCTCGGCGGGGCGTTCGAGGTGGCCATGGCCCACAGTGTTCTGGTCGCCGAGCGGCGGGCGCGGTTCGGCCTTCCCGAGGTCCTGTTCAACCTGTTTCCCGGCATGGGCGCCTACAGCTTCCTCGCGCGCCGTCTCGACGCGGCGCGGGCGGAACGCATGATCCTGAGCGGTCGCGTCTACACCGCCGAGGAGATGCACGAGATGGGCATCGTCGACGTGCTCGCCGATGACGGCCGGGGCATCGAGGCCGTCGAGGAGTTCATCGACGGCTACGAGCGCAGCCGGCGGACCCGCGAGGCGGTGGCCCGCGTGCGCGACATCGTCCGCCCGGTGACCCTTGCGGAGCTGCTGCGGGTCACCGACATCTGGGTCGATACGGCGATGGACCTCGGCGCCGCCGACCTGCGCAAGATGAGGCATCTCGCCAAGGCTCAGGATCGCATGTGGTCGAAGGTCGCCGGCCACGGTCGCGGGCGCCAGGAGGCACAGAGACAAGCCGTGTAGCTCGTCCGCCTCAGGGATCATCGGCGCGGCTCTGGACCCTCGCGCCCCGTTCCGGCCCCGGTCCGGCGTGGAGCCGTCGATCCGGGCGTGAGAGCGCGCGAACGGAGCGCGGCGCTTCGTTCGTCGTCCGCTGTGGTGCCGGCAGACCTCCGCCGGAGACGGGTCTGCCCGCGCGGCCGCGAGGAGACGTGTCGGCCCCTGCCGGGACGTGCTAGAGCTTGTCCTCGGCAAGCCGTCGGCGAGCTCTGCCGGCGCGCCGCCTCGAGATGTCGCCCGCAGCACAGGGAGTCTTCCATGGCCGTCGACGAGGAGATCGTCCGCCTGATCGAGGAAGCGGCAGCCATCGAGACCGGCGATACCGCGGAGCCGACGCACGAGCGGAGCTTCGCGCGGCTTTGCGCCGCCGACCGGTCGGGGGAGCCGGAGGTGGCGTTCCTCCGGGTGCGTGACGGCCTCGACCTCGCCTATCGCCACTATCGGTCCGATGCGCCCGTGGCGGCGCTCATGGTCCATGGCGCTGCCGGCCACGGCGGCCATCTGCATCTCCTGGCCGAGGCGCTGTCGCGCCGCGGCCTGGCCGAGGTCTACCTCCCCGACATGCGCGGCCATGGCCTCTCCGGACGGAGACGCGGCAACATGGTCACTTACGCCGAGCAGATGCGGGACGATCTGGTCGACCTGATCGGCCTCGTCGACAGCCGGTCGCCGCAGGCGACCGTCGTCGTCGGCGGGCATTCGGCGGGGGGCGGCCTGGTTCTGCGGCTGGCATCGAGCCCGGTGGCGACGCGCATCGCCGCCTATCTCCTGCTGGCGCCGTTCCTCGGCGCCCAGTCTCCGACCACCCGACCCGGCCTCGGCGGCTGGATCCGGCCGATGCCGCGCCGGGTGCGGGCGCTCGCGGAACTCAACCGCCGCGGCGTCACCTGGCTGAACGAGCTGCCGGCGATGGAGTTCAACCAGCCGCTGTCGACGCTCGACGGTCGCGAATGCCTGTCCTGGTCGTTCAACACCATGCTGGCCTTCGGACCGGCCAACTGGAAGCGCGACCTGGCAGCGATCGGCGACGACCGGCCCGTCCTCGTCGTCGCCGGAGACGGCGACGAGTGCTTCAGGCCGGACGCCTATGCCGCCGCGCTGGCCGAGGCGGCGCCGCGCGCCGAGGTGCGCATTCTGGAGGGCGTGGGCCATTGGGATCTTCTCGTGGAGCCGCGGGTCACGGAGGCGGCCGCAAGCTGGCTCGGAGGTCTCTCGCATGCCGGCTGATGCGCGTCCCCTCTCACAGGGTCCGCGTCCGTCGCGCGAACGCCTCGTTCCGCGACAGCTCGGTCTGTAGCCGGGCGAACTCGCGATCGAGCAAGAGCAGGTACTCGTCCCCGTTCGCCTTCAGGTCGTCGTGGGTGGAGCCGCCGATCTCCTGGCAGGCTCTGCGCAGGCCGGCGGCGCCGACGTTGCCGGAGGTTCCGCGCAGCGCGTGGATCTTGTCGCGGAAGACCCGCACGTCGTTGTCGGCGACGGCCCGCGCCATGTCGTGCATCAGGGTCCTGGTATCGGCGACGTACTCGGCGAGGGTCTCGATCACGAAGTCGTCATCCGAGACGAAGCCGCCGAGCGCCTGGACGACGCTCCAGTCGATGGCGGGCACCGATTCGCCGCGAAACCTGGGGTGAGCGGAGATGCGGGTGACGATGCCGTCCTTCGGCGCCGACGACTCGCTGCGCCGCGCTTCGACCCGCGAGAAGACGGCGTCGATCGTCTCCAGGAGGCGCCTCGCCTCGACGGGCTTGGTCAGATAGGCGTCGACACCGGCGTCCTCGCACGCTCGTCTCGTCTCCGCCGTGGCGTCGGCGCTCAAGGCGATGATGGCGCAGGGATCGCCGCCGAGCTCGGCCATGCGGCGGAGCTTGATGACATCGAGGCCGCTGGTTCCCGGCATGTTGATGTCGAGCAGGAGCAGGTCGAAGTCCTCCCCGTCCAGAACCGCGAGGGCCTGGTCGCCGCTCGCGACCACGACGGCCCGGTGTCCGCCGTGCTCGAGCAGGCGGGCGGTGACCTTGCGGTTGACCGGATTGTCCTCGGCGACGAGAACGCGGAGGCTCGGCCGCGGCGGAGACGGCGCGAGGTGCTTGTGGTCGTCGCACCGCTCATCACCGCCGCAGAGCAGGTGCGCGCCGCGGAGGGCGTTGACCAGCGCCCCGCTGTCGAGCGGCAGGCTCAGCACCGAGGTGAAGAGGGGGTCCGGCTGCCCGCCGTCGCCTGCCGCCCCACGCAGCGCCATCAGCGACAGATCGGCACCCGGCGCGCTCGCGAGCACCGATCGTGCCAGCGCGTCGGGGTCCTGGCCCGGCTCGCGGGCGTCGACGAGCACGACGCCGCGGGCGACGCCAAGAGCGGAGGCGAGGCCCCGGCCGACGCGGCGGACCGGTACGGCGACGGCCTCGACCAGACCGCCGGCGAGCGTTCGGGCCACGTCCTGGGCCAAGCTCCCGTCGTCGGTGACGACCACGAGGCGGTCGGGAAGGGGCGCCGGCAGGGCCTGGGGATCATGACGGACGGAAAACGGCAGCTCCACCCAGAAGGTGCTGCCTTGGCCATGGCAGCTCTCGACGCCGATCCGCCCTCCCATCAGGCCGACGAGGCTCCGTGAGATGGCGAGGCCCAGTCCGGCGCCGCCGAAGCGGCGGTTGACGGCTTCGTCGGACTGCGCGAACCGGTCGAAGATCCGCTGCTGGTCCTCGGCCGAGATGCCGATCCCGGTGTCGACGACCTCGAAGCGGACGCGAATGCGTCCGTCGGCTTCCGTCTCCGCCGCAGCGATGCGGACCAGCACGAAGCCCTCGGTGGTGAACTTGATGGCGTTGGCGGCGAGATTGGTGAGCACCTGGCGCAGGTGGCGGACATCGCCCGAGAGCCGATAGGGCACCAGCGGCGACAGCTGGGCGCCGAGCCGAAGTCCCTTCAGACGGGCCTGGTAGCGGAGGATCGAGACGAGATCGGTGATCTCGCGGTGGAGGTCGAAGTCCTCGGCGACGACGGGCTCCTTGCGCGCCTCGATTCGCGAGAGGTCGAGGATGTTGTCGATGAGCGACAACAGAACACTGCCCGAGGTGCGGATGGTCTGGACCATGTCGCGCTGCTCGCGGTCGAGCGGCGTCTCGCCGATCAGGTCGCTCACGCCGATGACGGCGTTGAGCGGCGTGCGCAGCTCGTGGCTCATGCTGGCGAGAAAGCGGCTCTTGGCCTGGTTGGCCGCCTCGGCCTGGGCCTTGGCCTCGGTCAGCTTCTTGATCAGGGTCGACACGTACGCCGGCAGGGCGAGCTGAGCGCCGAGCAGGCCGAACGCCAGAGGCATCTGCTCCTGCCAGAACCCGGTGGTGAGCACGACGCCGAGAAGCCCGGCAAACGAGACCGCCGCCGATGCGGCGATGTAAGGAACCCCGAACCGAAAACCGTAGCCGAACGTCATCCACAGGTACAACGCCGGGAACCAGGAGGCCGCGGCACCGCCGAAATGCATCACCAGCGACAGCGCGGACACGTTGGCCAACATCATGATCAGGCGCCTCACCGGCGACGGCGCGGGCCAGATGACGATGAGAGCAAGCTCGAACAGCGAGAACAGGAGGTAGCCGCCGGTGATGATCATGCACGCGAGGAAATCGTTGGCGGCGCCCGGATGCGTCTGGTCCCAGATCAGGAAGTAGAGGGTGAGCAGGGCGCTGAGGACGATGCGGATGATCGACTGCTCGTGCTCGCTGTCCTTTCGGGTCTTCAGCCGATGCAGGATCATGGCGAACACCGACGGCTTGGTGTTGACCTGATGGGCCACAGTCATGCCTGAGCACCCTTCGTCCAACGTTGTCCCGAGGCGGACCGGACCGCGGTCGCATCCGCGGATTCCGTAACACGGCTGTCGCATTCTACCCAGCTTACCCCAAACGAGGCTATACCTAGTCTGTGACCTGGGTCACACTTCCTTCGCTCGCGCCGGGTCAGCATCTTGCGCTGCAGCACAATCGACCTCGCGGGCGGTATGGGCCGCTGGCCGACGGCCTCTCCCCTTTGCGCCTTCGCGGAAGTTCGGATCACCGCTCGCCTCTCGAGGTGGCACCGCCAACCCCAAACTCTGAATTGGGGATGACCGACGCACTTCCCCAGGAATACCCCGTTTGTGGCAAATCTTTGGTCTCTGCGGGGGCGGTGCCGGGGCCGGGGCGTTCCCGCCGCTCCCGCGTGGACGGGGTCAGGGTGTGCGGGCCCCGACCCCGCCGGCGATGGCTCCGGAGGAGGGATTCGAACCCCCGACCAATCGGTTAACAGCCGACCGCTCTACCACTGAGCTACTCCGGATCAGGCTTGGAGGCGCGGACCGGATTCGAACCGGTGTGCACGGCTTTGCAGGCCGCTGCGTAGCCACTCCGCCACCGCGCCCACGGCCCGGCCGGGCCCTTCGGCTTCGCGCCAAGGTCGCGCCGGGGCCAAGACCTTAGACCGTCGGCGGTATCCCGGTCAAGGCGTCGCCGCGGCCGCGCGCCCGGCGCGGAACGATTGTGCGACGGCGCCGGCGCGGCTATACAGCGGCGTCGCTGGCCGCTTGCCGCCGAGGGAGACGTCATGGATTTCGCCGCCGCGCGCCGATCGATGGTCGAGAACCAGCTTCGCACCAACCGCGTCACCGACCCCCTGATCATCGCCGCCATGGACGACCTGCCCCGCGAGATGTTCGTGCCGCCGGCGGCCAAGGGCGTCGCCTATGTCGACGAGGACCTGCCCCTGGGACGCGGCCGATACCTGATGGAGCCGCTGGTTCTTGCCCGCCTCCTGCAGACGGCGGAGATCGGGCCCGAGGACGTCGCGCTCCTGATCGGCAGCGACGCGGGGTATGCCGCCGCCGTGCTGGCGCGGCTGGCGAGCACCGGCGTCGCTGTGGAGAGCGATGCGGAACTGGCGGCTCGCACGGCGGAGGCGCTGACGGCGCTGGGCCTGGACACCGTCGCCGTCGTCAACGGTCCGCTCGCCCTGGGCTATGCCCGAGGCGCTCCCTATGACGTCATCGTCTTCGGCGGGGCGATCGCCGAGGTGCCGCAGGCGGTCGCCGATCAGCTCGCCGAGGGCGGCCGCATGGTCGCCGTCGTCACCGGCCGAGGCGGGGTGGGGAAGGGGACACTGTTCCGGCGCGTCCACGGCGCGCTCTCCCAGCGCCAAGTGTTCGATGCGGCGACGCCGATCCTGCCCGGCTTCGAGGCGAGGCCGAGATTCGTGTTCTAGATGCCGGCCTCTGCAACCTCTGGTATGTTGCAACAACGCAACATCCGGATGAAAAGTTGTAATCAAGGCTTGACCGCCCGCCGCGGATCTGGTCCTGTGCGGGGTTGCAGACGAAATCGGCAGCGCCGATCCCGGTGCGCTGCCTCGTGCATCCGGTAGGGGAAGCCTCATGATCCTGCGTCTCGCCGTTGCTTCGGGTGTGCTGCTCGGCGTGGCGGTCGCAGCCGGACCGACGGACGCCCAGTCCCTGGAAGAAGCGCTGATCGCCGCCTATTTGCGCAACCCCCAGCTCGAGGCGCAGCGCGCCCGGTTGCGGCAGACCGACGAACAGGTGCCGCAGGCGCTCTCCGGCTGGCGGCCCAATGCCGAGCTGTTCGGCAGTCTCGGCGGGGTGCGGCGGAACCTGGACAGGCTCGACGACCAGAGCCTGTTCCAGCGAGAGATCGGCGGGCGCATCGTCCAACCCGTGTTCCGCGGCGGCCAGACGGTGGCCGCGACCCGGCGGGCGGAGAACGCGGTGCGGGCGGACCGGGCAGAGCTGATCGCCGTCGAGCAAGCCGTGCTCCGCGACGGCACGATCGCCTACGTCAACGTGCTCGCCGCGCAGGCGGTGCTCGAGTTCGAGATCCAGAACGAACAGCGGCTCGCCCGCTTCCTGCAGGCGACACGGGACCGCTTCGAGGTCGGCGAGGTGACGCGGACCGACCTGTTTCAGGCCGAGGCTCGCCTCGCCCGGGCGACCGCCGACCGGGTGCGGGCGGAAGGCGATCTCGAGAGCGCCCGCGGCCAATACCGCAACGTCATCGGCGAAAGCCCCGGCCTCCTGGAATTCCCCAAGGTTCCCGAGAACCTGCCGGGCGACCTCGACGCCGCGACGGCGCTGGCGTCCGACAACAATCCAACCGTGATCCAGGCGGAATACGCCGAACGTTCCGCGCGCGACGGGGTCGATCAGACCCGCGGCGAGCTGTTGCCGCAGGTCAGCGTCATCGGCGAGGCCTCGCACGGCGAGGACATCTTTAGCAAGGACACCAGCGGGCAGGAGTATCGTGCGACCCTGGACGTGACCATCCCCTTGTATCAGGCCGGCCTTGTCTATTCGCGGCTGCGCGAAGCGAAGCAGGGCGTGACCGAGGCGCTGCGCCGGGTCGACGACGCCAGGCGCGAGGCGGTGCGGGCGGCGACGACGGCCTGGAGCCAGTTCGAGGCGGCGAAGGCGCGGGTCAAGGCCTTCACCACCGAGGTGAGCGCCAACGAGGTTGCGGTCGAAGGTGCCGAACGCGAACAGGCGGTGGGCACGCGGACGGTGCTCGATGTCCTCGACACCCAGCAGGACCTGATCGATTCACAGCGCAACCTGGTGGTGGCGCGGCGGGACGAGATCCGCTTCGCCGCCGAGCTCAAGGAGGCGATGGGGCAGCTCACGGCGCGCCAACTGGGCCTTGCGGTCGGCTACTATGATCCTGCCCTGCACTACGACGAGGTGCGGGGCAGATGGTTCGGCGGCTCGAGCTGCGGCGACATCAACGACCCGGCGTGCGCCGCGGCGCCGGCCCGCTGACGGCCCGGCCGTGGCCGTGACCGAAAGAGTCCGTTTTGTTTAGCGTTGCGCCCGGCACTCGGCTAATCTCGTCGCTCGTCGTGCGAGGCCGACCCTGCCCGTGAGCGCGGAAGCCATGGCCCAGGAGAAGAAGACAAGCGAGGCTCCCCAGGAACCGTCGATGGAGGACATCCTCGCCTCCATCCGCCGCATTCTCTCCGAGGAGGGCGAGGACAAAGCCCAGGCGCCGGCGGCCGCCGGAGAGGAGGCGTCGGATCCGCAGCCGGCGGAGCTGGAGGAGGTTGCGATCGACGAAGGGCCGGCGTCGACCCCTGTCGACGACGAGGCCTGGGAGGCGCTCCCCGCCGACGATGCATCTCCCGCGACCGCGCGCGAACCCGACCCCGACATCGAGCTCGCCGACCGGCCACGGCCGGCCGGCGGCTGGGCCGCCGACAACGTTCTCGAGCTGACCCCCGCCATGCGCGTCGGCCCGGTGCTGTCGGCGCCGACGGCGGCGGCGTCGACGGACGTGCTGTCGCAGCTCGCCAAGGCGATCCTCGACCGCCGGGACATCGCGGTCGGCTCCCGCGACCTGACGCTCGAGGGCATGGTGCGGGAGATGATGCGCCCGCTGCTCAAGGAATGGCTCGACCGCAACCTGCCCTACCTCATCGAGCGCCTGGTGAAGCGGGAGATCGACGGCATGATCAACCGCGCCGAACGGCTCGAGGATTGACGGCGCCGTCCGCCAGCGGCTAACAGGTCCGGGCGACCTGGCCGGCCGCAGCCGATCGGTCCGCCCCGTCCCCGGAGATCCAGTCACGGCGATGCTCGGCAAGACCTATCAACCCGCCGCGATCGAACGCCAGCGTTACCAGGCGTGGGAGGACGCCGGAGCCTTTGCCGCCGGCCGCCGGACCGATGCGCCCGCCTACTCGATCGTCATCCCGCCGCCCAACGTCACCGGCAGCCTGCACATGGGCCATGCCCTGAACAACACGCTCCAGGACATCCTGATCCGTCGCGCGCGGATGCTGGGCTTCGATGCGCTGTGGCAGCCCGGAACCGATCATGCCGGGATCGCCACCCAGATGGTGGTCGAGCGCCGGCTGGAGAAGGAGGGTCTCGGCCGCCACGACCTCGGACGCGACGCCTTCATCGACCGGGTGTGGCGATGGAAGCGGGAGTCCGGCGGCGCCATCTACGGCCAGCTCCGCTGCCTCGGCGCCTCCTGCGACTGGTCGCGCGAGCGCTTCACCATGGACGAAGGCCTGTCCAGGGCGGTGCGCAAGGTGTTCGTCGACCTCTACCGGGAGGGGCTGATCTATCGCGACAAGCGGCTGGTCAACTGGGATCCGCTGCTGCACACCGCGATCTCCGATCTGGAGGTGGAACAGAGGGAGGTGCACGGCCACCAGTGGTACTTCAGGTATCCGGTCGAGGGCCGACCCGGGCGCTTCCTCACCGTGGCGACGACGCGACCGGAGACCATGCTCGGCGACACCGCGGTCGCCGTGCACCCCGACGATGCGCGCTACGCCGACGTCATCGGCGCCCGCTGCATCCTGCCGATCGTCGAGCGGCCGATCCCGATCGTCGCCGATACCCATGCCGATCCGGAGAAGGGTACGGGGGCGGTCAAGATCACGCCGGCGCACGACTTCAACGACTTCGAGGTCGGGCGGCGCCACGGCCTCGAGGCCATCAACGTCCTCGACGCCAAGGCCTGCATGAACGACGCCGTTCCCGAGCGCTTCCGCGGCCTCGACCGCTACGAGGCCCGCGACGCCGTGGTCCAGGAGATGCAGTCGTTGGGCCTCCTCGACAAGGTCGAGCAGCATCATATGAAGGTCCCCTACGGCGACCGCTCGGGCGTCGTCATCGAGCCCTGGCTGACCGATCAGTGGTTCGTCGATGCCGCGACTCTGGCCGGACCGGCAATCGCGGCGGTGGAGCAGGGGCGGACGCGGTTCGTGCCGGAGCAGTGGACGAAGACCTACTTCGAGTGGATGCGCAACATCCAGCCCTGGTGCATCTCGCGGCAGATCTGGTGGGGGCATCAGGTGCCGGCGTGGTACGGCCCCGACGGCAGGGTGTTCGTCGAGCTGGGCGAGGAGGAGGCCTTGGCGGCGGCCCAGGCCCACTACGGCCGGGCGGTGGACCTCAGACGCGATGCGGACGTGCTCGACACCTGGTTCTCCTCCGCGCTGTGGCCGTTCTCGACGCTCGGCTGGCCGGAGGAGACGCCGGAACTCGGCCGCTACTACCCGACCAGCGTGCTGGTCACCGGCTTCGACATCATCTTCTTCTGGGTCGCCCGGATGATGATG
>CAYQSU010000049.1:0-26368 GCA_964420325.1 uncultured Rhodospirillaceae bacterium
GCGCCGCCGGCCCAAGCTCCTCGGCGTCGGTGACCCTTGGGATCTCAACGAGCTGACCGGCGAGGACACGCTCGTCATCGACGACGTCGACGCCGACAGCACGCTTTACGGATCTTGGAAAACCGACAGGATCGTCGCCAAGCTGGAGGCCGTGCAGAAATCCGCCCCGGCGGTGCACGCTGCGCTGAAACGGTGCCGGGCGGTCTGGGTGCTGGGCAGTCCCAACTTCCAGAAGCCCGGCAATTGGCAGGCCTGGAACGAGGCGCTCTGTAGCTTCTACGGCCTTGGCGATCCTGCGGGGGAGCCCGTTCCGATCCTGTGGCTGAGGCAGCGGCTCGAAACCGCCGAGGCGGCGCAGAACCGGGCCGACTGATCTTCCACTGGCGGCGCGCGGATCAGGTCTTCTTCAGCAGGCCGACGAGGAACAGGAGAACGATGGCGCCGACGGTGGCGGTGATCAGCGATCCGACAATGCCGCCGGCCGAAACGCCGAGAAGGCGGAACAGAAAGCCGCCGACGACGGCGCCGATCACGCCGAGGGCGAGGTTGCCGAAAACCCCGAAGCCCCCGCCGTGCATCACCCGGCCGGCGATCCAGCCGGCGAGAAGCCCGATCAGGAGGAAGGCGAGGATCCCGATTCCTTCCATTGAGACGTCGACCTCCTCCGTCCCTCAGACCGCCGTTCCGCCCACGGTCAGCCTGTCGATCCTGAGCGTCGGCTGACCGACGCCGACCGGAACGCCCTGGCCCTCCTTGCCGCAGGTGCCGATCCCCGGATCGAGCTCGAGATCGTTGCCGACCATCGAGACCTCGGTCAGAACGTCAGGTCCGTTGCCGATGAGCGTCGCCCCCTTCACCGGCGCGCCGACCTTGCCGTTCTCGATCTTGTACGCTTCGGTGCACGAGAACACGAACTTGCCGTTGGTGATATCGACCTGGCCGCCGCCGAAGGCGACGGCGTAAAGTCCGCGGTCGACCGACGCGATGATCTCCTTCGGATGGCGATCCCCGGCAAGCATGAACGTGTTGGTCATCCGCGGCATGGGGCGGTGGGCGAAGCTCTGGCGGCGTCCGTTGCCGGTGGAGCGGGTGCCCATCAGCCGGCCGTTCATGCGGTCCTGCATGAAGCCAACGAGAATCCCGTCCTCGATCAACACCGTCCGCTCGGTCGGCGTGCCCTCGTCGTCGACGGTGAGCGAGCCGCGCCGGTCGGGGATCGTACCGTCGTCGACCACCGTCACGCCCTTTGCCGCGATCCGCTGGCCGACAAGACCGGCAAAGGCGGATGTCTTCTTTCGGTTGAAATCGCCCTCGAGGCCGTGACCGATGGCCTCGTGCAGCAGGATTCCGGGCCAGCCGGGGCCCAGGACCACGGTCATCTCGCCCGCCGGCGTCGCCACCGCCTCGAGATTGACCAGCGCCTGCCGCAGGGCCTCGTCGACCGCGGCCTGCCAGCTTTCCGGCTCGAGGTAGCGTTCGTAGCTCACCCGTCCGCCGATGCCGTGACTGCCGAGTTCCCGGCGGCCATCCTGTTCGACGACGACGCTGACGTTGAGCCGGACGAGGGGCCGGACGTCTCCGACGCGATGGCCGCCCGCCCGGACGATCTCCACGGCCTGCCACTCGCCGGCGAGCGACGCCGTCACTTGGCGAACCCGTGCATCCTTTGCCCGCGCGTACGCGTCCATCGCCGCGAGAAGCTGAACCTTGTCCTCGAAGGCGACGGGAGCGAGCGGGTTGTCCCCGCCGTACATCCGGGCATTGGTGCCGACCGGCGCCGCCGCGAGCGTGGCCGAGCCGCCGGAGCGGACCGCGCGGACGCTGGCCGAGGCCCGGCGCATGGCCTCCTCGTCGAGGATGGACGCATGGGCGTAGCCGGTCGCCTCGTCGAACACCGCCCTGAGACCGAAGCCCTGGACGGTGTCGAAGCCGGCGGATTTGAGCCGGCCATCGTCGAACACCAGGCTTTCCGACTGCCGATACTCGAGGAACAACTCGCCGTCGTCCATGCCGGCCAGCGCCTCGTCCACGAGCGCCTGGACGCGATCCCGATCGACACCCGCTTTCTCGTAGAAGAGATCCTGGCTCGAACGGATGTCGGTCACGATGGTGTCTCCCTCTCCGCCAAGGATACGCCCTCGCAGTGGGTGGCCGCCGGGTTGGGTGGCCTCGCGCCAGATATGGGGCGTGCGCTTGGCCGCGTCCAGGCGCGCATCCGTCAGGCCCCCCCCTCGGGCGTCGGAGGGCGTGATGCCGGCACATCGGTCATCGAGAACAGCTCCTTCAGCGTGGTTGCCATGTTGACCCGCCCGGCGGCGTCGAAGGCGGCGATCATCTCGCCCACGCGCTCCTGCCAGCCGGCCGGCTGCATCCAGCGGAAGGGATCGCTGGCGACGCCGAGATTGAGGTCCCAGTAGAGCTCGTAGACCGACGTGTATTCGAGATCGCGGCTCAACACCCACCGGTCGCGGCCGGCGCGTGCGAGGTACTTCGCCTTCGCCAGATCGTCGATCACCGCCTCGACGATGAACGCTCCCAGGTTGAGGTTCCGCAGCAGATCCTTGCGTCTGCGCACAACCCCGACACGGCTCGCCTGGAACAGGTCGGCAAGAATGGCGAGCGCGACCGCGAGACGGTTTCCCGGCGACAGATGGGGACGGCCCAGCACCTCGCGCCGGGCCCCCCATTCGGCGATCGACGCCGCGATCACCGCGCCGACGAGGGCCATCACCCATCCCAGAAACAGGCCGATGAGAGCCAACGGGATGACGACGATCGCCTCGTAGGACGTGCGGAGCGTGGTCAGCGCGGTTCCGAACAGCCCGAACAGCAGCGCCAGCAGCTCGATCCCCACCGACGCGAGCAACGCCCCGGAGGCGGCATGGGCGAATCGGACCGGACGGTTGGGAATGATGGTGTAGACGATCGTGAACACGGCGAACTGAAGTACCAGTGCGACGCTCCACGCGACCGGCCCGGAGGCTCCGACATCGCGACCGGGAACGCCCGCAACCGTCTCGACGTAGGGACTTGACAGCGACAGGCTCAGTCCCAGCAGCATCGGCCCCATGGTGAACACGGCCCAGAAGCCGACCATGCGCCAGATCAGGGGCCTGCGCTCGGTGACCCGCCAGATCGTGTTGAAGGCGGCCTCGATGTTCAGCAACAGGATGATCACGGTAACGATCAGGGCGACGACACCGACCGTGCGGACCTCGCCGCCGCTGGCCAGGAACCGGTCGAGGTATTCGAGGACGAGGCTCGCCACTTCGGCGGGGAGGTGGGCGGCGAGGAAGTCGAGGAAGCTCTTGCGGATGCCGTCGAAGACCGGGAACGCCGCCAGCACGGCGAAGCCCATGAACACCACCGGACCGCCGGCCAGCAAACTGGTGAACGTGAGCGATCCCGCCGCCTCCAGGCAGCGATCGCGCATGAAACGCCGGACGGCGTACTGGACGAACAGCCAGATCCTCTGGATCTGGAAGCGGATGTCGAAACCCTTGCCGGCCGTCTCGTCGTTCATCGACTTGGGTCGTGTCCTTCGCCGGGGCGGGCGGCGTCGCCGTTGCAGCTCTCGGACGCCCCTTACTACCATACGGGGCCGCGCGGAAGCCGCAATCGCGTGGCCAGGGACCGCGACGCCGGCAATTCGCCTTGACGCCGGGCAGCGGGACGGCTATCGGGACCCGCACGTGGTGATTTGGTCGACCGGCTTGCGGCCACGTAAAACAAACCGCTAAAAGGTCCGAGCTCCCGGAGCCCCGACCGTTGCGGTTGGGGCGTTGTCGTTAAGCCGGACGGCGTCGACGGGAGGTGCCCTCATGGCTCGCGATCTCAGGGAAGACAACAGCTGGCGGCAGGCGACCCGTCTCGTCCGCGGTGGAACACGGCGTTCGCCCTTCGACGAGACCTCCGAGGCCCTGTTTCTGACCTCGGGCTACGTGTACGGCTCGGCCGAGGAGGCGGAGGCGGCCTTCAAGGGC
Source organism: uncultured Rhodospirillaceae bacterium (assembly GCA_964420325.1). Lineage (GTDB taxonomy): Bacteria > Pseudomonadota > Alphaproteobacteria > Rhodospirillales > Defluviicoccaceae > CAYQSU01. Next base: position 3,984 of record CAYQSU010000049.1, read on the forward strand.
GACACGCAGCGCTTCGTCTACTCGCGCTTCGGCAACCCGACGGTGACCATGTTCGAGGCCCGGCTGGCGGCGCTGGAAGGCGCCGCCTACGCCCGCGCGACGGCGTCTGGCATGGCCGCCGTGTTCGCCTCGATGGCCTGCCGGCTCCGCGCGGGAGACCGGATCGTCGCATCTCGCGCCCTGTTCGGCTCCTGCCACTATGTCATCGCCGAACTGCTGCCCCGGTTCGGCATCGCGACCGAGTTCGTCGACGGCACCGATTACGACCAGTGGCGGTCGGCGCTCGGCCGCGAGGCGGCCTTCGTCTTCATCGAAACGCCCTCCAATCCGACCTTGGAGGTGATCGACATCGGAGCCGTGTGCGACCTCGCCCATGCCGCCGGCGCGCTGGTGGTTGTCGACAACGTGTTCGCCACGCCGCTGTTGCAGAAGCCGCTGGCGCTCGGCGCCGATGTCGTCGTCTACTCGGCGACCAAGCACATCGACGGACAAGGCCGCAGCCTCGGCGGCGCAGTGCTTACCAACGACGCCGACTACGAGGAAACCCATCTCGTTCCGTTTCTCCGCAATACCGGTCCGGCGCTCAGTCCCTTCAACGCCTGGCTCATGCTCAAGGGCCTGGAGACCCTTGAGCTTCGCGTCGTCCGCGAGTGCGAGAACGCGCTCGCCGTCGCTCGCGTTCTCGAAGCGCGACGCGACATCGTGCGCGTGCTCTACCCCGGCCTCGTCAGCCACCCCCAGCACGGCCTCGCGGTTCGGCAGATGGGTCGCGGCGGCAGCATCGTTTCCTTCGAGCTCCCCGGCGGCAAGGCTTCGGCATTCCGCTTTCTCAACGCCCTCAGGCTGATCGACATCTCCAACAACCTCGGCGACACCAAGAGCCTGGCCACGCACCCTGCGACCACCACCCACCAGCGGCTCACTCCGGACGAGCGGGCGCGGATGGGCATCGGCGACGGCTTGGTGCGCCTCTCGATCGGCGTCGAGGACCTCGAGGATCTCGAGGAGGACATCGCTGCGGCGCTGGCCGCTGCCCAGCCCGCCGCGGCAGCCGCCTATCCCTGAACCCAGGGGAGCCCTGCGACCTTCCAGCCGCTGACGGTCCCGCGGTGGCGGGCGCCGTCGGGGTCCCCCTCGAAACCCTCGGCGACGTTGTAGCAGGCCCGATACCCGCGAGCCGTCATTGCGATCGCCGCCGAACGGGAGCGCGCGCCCGAGCGGCAGAGAAACAGCACGGTGGCATCCGGCTTGATGCCGCTGGCCACGATCTGCTCGGCGAACTGGGTGTTGATCTCCATCCCCGGAAAGAGGACCCAGGGCACGAACAGCGTCCGCTTGCTGAGGCTCGACAGGTCGGGAACGCCGACATAGGACCATTCGGCCGGCGTGCGAACGTCCACCAGCACGGCGTTTGGGTCCCGGGCCAGGGTGTCCCAGGCCTGTCTCGGCGTAAAGTCTCCGGCGTACCCTTGTTCCATGGTTCGGCCCCCGCGTTGTCCATTCACTCCTGATATGGTGTGAATAGGAGGCAATGTACACTCAAGGGCCGTCGAGAACCCGCAGCATCTCGGCGATCGACGTGAACTTGCGTCGGGGCCGGCGACCCGCCGCCGCTGCCGTTTCGGCCGCCTCGATCCGTTTCCACGCGGAGAAGTCGACGACGCGTACCCCTCGCGCGGCGAGCAGTGCCGCCAGCGCCGGTCGGCCCGGCTTGGCGCCCGACGCGATGTCACCGCAGATCTGTTCGGCGCACGTGACACCGTCGGGCCGGTTGCTGGCGATCACACCAAGGGGACCCCGCTTGATCCAGCCGACGACATAGAGGCCATCGGCGACGCGGCCGTCGGTATTGGACGCGATGCCCTGCCGCTCGTCGAACGGGACGCCGTCGAGGGGCACGGTGCGATAGCCGATGGCGGCGATGACGAGCCCGCAGGGGACGGTCCGGAATTCGCCGGTGCCGACGGCCTGTCCATCGACCACGCGAGTGCGTTCAAAGCGAAGACCGGTGACCCGTTCGTCGCCGACGATCTCCACCGGCTTCGCGAAGAACTCGAAATGCACGCGCTTCGGCAGCCGGTCGCCGCGACGGGCGGCGAAATCGCGAAGTGTCGCCAGGTTCTTCTCCTTCAGGCGGCCATCGCGGTCGAGAGTATCGATCTCGCCGTCGGGAAGGTGCGACGGATCGACCACGGGCGTGCACACGGCAAGGCGCCCCATCTCGCGGAGCTCCACATTGGTGAACTTCGCCTCGAGCGGCCCGCGTCGGCCCACGAGGTAGACATCGGTGATCGGGGACGCGCGGATGGCCTCGGCCGCATAGTCGGCGATGTCGGAGTCCGCCATCTCGTCCGAGGTCTTGACCAGCACCCGAGCGACGTCGATGGCGACGTTGCCGTTGCCGATCACCACTGCCGTATCCGTGCCGAGCTCCGGATCGAGGTCGCGGAAGTCCGGATGGCCGTTGTACCAGCCGACGAACTCCGCCGAGCCGTAAACGCCGCGCTTGTCCTCGCCCGGAACGCCGAGGGGCCGATCCGCCGGCGCGCCCACCGCGAGCACGACGGCGTCGTAGATGGCGCGCAGCTCATCCAGGCTCACATCGCTGCCGACCTCGACATTGCCGAAATACCGCACCGCGGCGTGCGTCGCCGTCTCTTCGAACTTCCTGGTGACCTTCTTGGTGGTCTGATGGTCGGGAGCGACGCCAGCGCGGATCAGCCCGTAGGGTGTCGGCAGCCGCTCGATCAGGTCGATCTCGACGACCTTCCCGCTCTTCAGCAGTGCCTCGGCCGTATAGAACCCGGCCGGGCCCGCACCGACGATCGCAACGCTGATGGACATCGCCCCCCGCTGGTTCGGCTGCGGCCGCGCGAGACTCGCTTCTCCCGCGACCGCTGTTGGCCGCATTCTAGCAAGGGGTCGGTCCGAGGCTAAGCCCGATTCTCCTCACGGCCGCTCAGGCGCTCAATCGGCGACCTGCCATGTGTGGCCGCTCCGCAAAAGACGGTCGAGGTCCTGGGCACTCGGGGTTGCCTCGTCCGGCTGCGCCATGCGTTCTTCCAGACTCGGTGCCGGATCGCAGTAGAGGACTCCCAGCGCCACCGGCATCCGCGGCGGTTCCATGGCGGCGAGCATGGTCGCCAGCATCCGGTTGGTCTCGTCGTGCACGAGAACCTGGTTCTCGTCGATGCCGCCGTCGCCGCCGGCGACGACCTCGAGACGGATGGTTGCGGGATCGAGGCGCAGGCCGAGTGTCCTGTCACGACCGAACCGCAACGGCTTGCCGTGCTCGACGTGGATCTGCCGGTCGGCCGCGACCTCCTTCGCGGTGAAGTCGGCGAAGACCTCGTCGTTGTAGACGATGCAGTTCTGGAAGATCTCGACGAACGAAGCGCCGCGGTGGCCATGGGCGCGCTTGAGCGCATCGACCAGCTGCTTCTGCTGGGTGTCGACCGAGCGCGCGACGAAGCGGGCGCCCGCTCCGAGCGCGAACAGCGCCGCCGACACCGGCGCCTCCGCCGAGCCCCGGGGCGTCGACGGCGAGCGCGTGCCAACGCGGGAGGTCGGCGAGTACTGCCCCTTGGTCAGACCGTAGATCTCGTTGTTGAACAGGAGGATCTGAACGTCGACGTTGCGCCTCAGGATGTGCAGGAGGTGGTTGCCGCCGATCGACAGCGCATCGCCGTCGCCGGTGGCGATCCAGACATCGAGGGCCGGATTGGCGAGCTTGATGCCCGTGGCAACCGCGGGCGCGCGTCCGTGGATGGTGTGAAAGCCGTAGGTGGCGAGATAGTACGGGAATCGCGACGAGCATCCGATGCCGGAGACGAACACCGTCGTTGCCGGATCCGCGCCAAGGTCCGCGAGCGTCTTTTGCACCGCCTTGAGGACGGCGTAATCGCCGCATCCGGGGCACCAGCGCACCTCCTGGTCGGAGGCGAAGTCCTGCGGCTTGCGATCGAGCTTGGCGACGACGTTCATGCGACTGTCCTCCTCATCGAGGCCGGCGCGTTGGCGCGGATGGCGTCCTCGATCTCGGCGATCTTGAACGGCTGGCCGGACACCTTGTTGACGCCCACGGCGGGCACGAGGTAGCGGGCCCGCAACATGGTGACGAGCTGGCCCGTGTTCATCTCCGGCACCAGGATCCGCTCGTACCCCTGCAGAAGGTCGCCCAGATTGGCGGGCAGAGGCGAAAGATGGCGGAGGTGGATGTGGGAGACGTCCAGGCCCGCCTTGCGCATGTTCGAGACCGCCCGGCTGATCGGGCCATAGGTCGAACCCCATCCGATCACTGCCAGCGCTCCCGTGGCCTCGCCCATCTCGACGGTCTGCGCCGGGATGTCCGACGCGATGCCGGCGATCTTGGCGGCCCGGGTGTCGGTCATGCGCTGGTGATTGTCGGGGTAGTAGCAGATGTGGCCCGTGTCGTAATCCTTCTCGAGGCCGCCGATGCGGTGCTCGAGGCCGGGCGTTCCGGGAATGGCCCACGGCCGCGCCTGGGTTTCGGGGTCCCTCAGGTACGGCTGGAATCCATCCGGGTCGGTGCGGAAGCGGACCGGGAAGGGGGACAGGGCTTCCACCTTCGGCAGGCGCCATGGCTGGGCGGCATTGGCGATGTAGCCGTCCGAAAGCACGATGACGGGGGTCATGTATTTGGTGGCGATGCGGATGGCCTCGATGGCGACATCGAAGCAGTCGGCAGGGGATCGGGCGGCGAGCACGGCGAGCGGGCTGTCGGCGTTGCGCCCGAACACCGCCTGGTAGAGGTCCGACTGCTCGGTCTTGGTCGGCATGCCGGTCGAGGGACCGGCGCGCTGGGTGTTGATGACCACCAGCGGGACCTCCGCGGCGATGGCGAGGCCGATGGCTTCCGTCTTCAACGCCACGCCGGGCCCCGAGCTCGACGTTACGCCGATCGCGCCGGCGAACGAGGCGCCGATCGCGGCGCAGGCGGCGGCGATCTCGTCCTCGGCCTGCAGGGTCACGACGCCGTATTCCTTGAGGCGTGCCAGGATGTGCAGGATCGGCGATGCCGGGGTGATGGGGTAGGATCCGAGCACGAGCTTCAGCCCGGCCAGGTGGGCGCCGGCGGCAAGCCCATAGGCCAACGCTTCGCTGCCCGTGACGGTCCGGTACTCGCCGGGGGCAAGGTGGGCGGGCTCGATGACGTAGCCGGTGACGTTGTAAGGCAGCTCGGCCGTCTCGCCGAACGCGTGGCCGGCATTCAGCGCGGCGATGTTCGCCTCGGCCAGTTCGGGCCGCTTGCTGAACCGCTGGCGTAGCCAGTCCACGGTCGGAGCGCGCTTGCGGCCGTACAACCAGTAGACGAGCCCCAGGCACCACATGTTCTTGCAGCGCAACGCCTCCTTCTGGGTGAGCCCGAATCCCTTCACCGCCTCCAGCGTCATCTGCGAGATGTCGATGGGAATCCTGACGAAGGCGTCGAGGGACCCGTCATCCAGGGGACTCTTGGTATAGCCGGCGCGGCGAAGGTTGCGCTCGTTGAAGGTGCCGCTATCGATGATCAGCAGGCCGCCCGTCTTCAGCGTCGGCAGCTCCACCTTCAGGGCGGCCGGGTTGAGGGCGACCAGAGTGTCCGGTGCGTCCCCCGGCGTCATGATGGTGCGAGCGCCGAAATTGATCTGGAAGGCCGAGACGCCGTAGGTCGTCCCGGCGGGTGCGCGGATCTCCGCCGGAAAATCGGGGAACGTCGCTAGTTCATTGCCGGCCAGAGCCGTCGTCTCGGCAAAGCGTCCGCCGGTCACCTGTATGCCGTCGCCGGAGTCACCGGCGAGGCGGACGACGGCCGATTCGACGGAGGCCCGATGGGGACGGTCTCTTCCCTTGTGCTCGTGAGCGTCACTATCCAACATGTCGGTCCCAAACGGGCTCCTTTCCCTGGCTGCGTCCCGGTGCTCGGCGGTCTCCCGCACCGCTGGCCGCTTCTGCGAGAACACGCGCGACTCCTAATATTGGTGGATCGTTATCCGCTGGCAATCAAGCTTAGTTCGTTGATCGCTCCTCCCCTATGATGTTGGTCAAGGTGGGCCTCGACGGGCCACCGACAGGATGGCGTTGCCGCACGTGCCCGGAGGGGATAGGCGGATGGATAGTATGCACGACCCGTTCAGCTGGATGACCGACCTGATCGAGGCGGCAAGCGCGCGTGGGGCCGACGCCGCCGACGCGATCTTCGTCGAAAGCCGATCCCTCTCGGTCGCCTGGCGCCTCGGCAAGCGGGAGCAGATCGAGCGCTCCGAGTCTGTCGACGTCGGCCTCCGCGTGTTCGTCGGCGCCCGCCAGGCCATCGTCTCGTCCTCCGATCTGTCCAGGCCGGCGCTGGCCGAGCTTGTCGGCCGCGCCGTCGCCATGGCCCGAAGCGTGCCCGAAGACCCCTATTGCGGACTCGCGGACCCCGAGCTTCTCGTTGACTGCGTGATCGACGTCGACAGCTGCGACCCGATCGAACCGACGGCCGAAGCCCTGCTCTACAGGGCCGCCCGCGCCGAGGATGCGGCCCGCGCCGTCGCCGGCGTCACCAACTCCGAGGGCGCCGAGGCGACGTGGGGGCTGACGCACTCGGTGATCGTCGCCAGCAACGGTCTCGCCAAACAGCGGTCGCGCTCCAGCCACGGCCTCGCGGTCTCGGTGCTGGCGGGTGAGGGAACCGCCATGGAGCGGGATTACGACTTTGCCAGCGCCGTCTATGCGGACGGCCTTCGGGACCCCGCGGAGATCGGTCGCAGCGCCGGCGAACGTGCGGTGAGACGGCTCCACCCCCGAAAGGCGCAGTCCGCGCAGGTTCCCGTCGTCTTTCATCCGCGGGTGGCGCGGAGCCTGCTCTCGCACCTCGCCGCCGCCATCAACGGCAGCGCGGTGGCCCGCGGCACCACCTTTCTCCTCGAAAGGATGGGGACGCGCATCCTGCCCGCCGGGGTCACGGTGATCGACGACCCGTTGCGGCGGCGCGGCCTCAGGTCCCGCCCGTTCGACGGCGAAGGCATCCCCACCAGCCGGCTCGCGGTAATCGAGAACGGCGTGCTGACGACGTGGATCCTCGACCTGCGCTCGGCGCGCCAGCTCGGCCTCCGCACCACCGGCCACGCCTCGCGCGGCACGACGACACCGCCGTCGCCGGCGACGTCGAACCTGTTCCTCGAACCGGGCACTGCAAAGCCGGACGACCTCATCGCCGACGTCGCCGGCGGCCTCTACGTCACCGAGCTCATCGGCTTCGGCGTCAACGGCCTGACCGGAGACTACAGCCGCGGTGCCAGCGGCTTCTGGATCGAGAACGGCGAGCTCGCCTACCCCGTCACCGAGGTCACCGTGGCAGGCAGCTTGTTGGACATGTTCGCCCATCTCACCGCGGCCGACGATCTCGAGTTCCGCTACGGCACCGACTCGCCGACCGTTCGCGTGGACGGCATGACCGTCGCCGGCCGCTGAGGCCGTGGCCCGGAATCCGCGAGCCGCGGCTGTCCCACCGGGCGGTCATCGCGGTCATCGCCGGCTCGGGTGAGCGCTCACGCCGTTCCGCGTCTCTCCTCGGGGGCACTGGCAGCGACCACCAGCGCCAGCCGGCGATCCTCCGGCCGGATCGACAGCGGCAGCGAGCCCGCGATGTCGCCGTCGCACTGCACCGGCTCGCCCTTGACGCCTTCGATGGTGATCCGCTGGCCACGGACGACCCGGAAATCGTCGAGGCGGCGCAGCCGGCCGAGGGCAAGCGCGCATCCGTAGCGGAGCACGTTCCAGGCTCCGGAGCGCAGGAACAGGCAGACATCGAGGCTCGCGTCGCGAAGATCGGCCTCGGGCGCGCAGGTGAAGCGCCCGCCGTAATAGTGCCCGTTGGCGATGACCACGGAGGCCGCCTCGTACCGCCGGCCGTCGATGCGCACCTGGTAGCGGCGGTACGGAAAACGAAACAGGCCCACGAGCAGTTCGATCAGGTAGACCAGCCGGCCCAGCAGCCGTTTGGCCTTCGGATCGATATGCGCCACGAGGTGGGCATCGAAGCCGACGCCGGCCATCATCACGAAGCGGCGGCCGTTGGCGAGCCCGAGGCTGACGGGCAGAAGAGGACCGGACAGGATGGTCCGGGCGATCGAGCGCGAGCGCCGAGGCATGTGGATCTCGGCCGCAAGCACGTTCGCCGTGCCCAGCGGAATCACCGCCAGTGGCAGGTCGGCATCGTCGAGGCCGTTGACCACCTCATTGATGGTGCCGTCGCCGCCGGCGGCGGCGACGACGTCGTATCGCTCCGCCGAGGCCCGAGACGCCAGCCGTTCGGCATCTCCCCGGCAAGACGTCGGCCACACGGTGACCTCGGCACCGAACGCGGCCAGGTGGCGAAGGACGCGGTCGAATCGGCGCGCCGAGAAGAACCCTGCGACGGGGTTGTGGATGACGAGAACGCGGCGCCGAAGGGTCATAGGAGCCATTGTTCGGTGTTCCCAAGCGCCGTCACCGGGCGTCATCTTGCCTGATCAGAGGCCTTCTTTTCGAAGCTTTATAGCAATTGTTACGCTTCTGCGGCAACACTCATAATTTTTCATGACACGGGCGCTCGCAGCGTAGGCAAGATACGGTGCTTCGAGTAGGGTTGCCTACCTCCTTTCGTGTAAGGACCGGCTTGGAATGCAACCGACGGCGGCGCCATGAATGCCTTTGGAAGCTCCTCCCTGCGGTACCGATCGATCTGGATTTCCGACGTTCACCTCGGCACGCGGGGATGCAACGCGGACATGCTGCTCGAGTTCCTCCGTCGCACCCACAGCGACTACCTCTATCTCGTCGGCGACATCGTCGACATCTGGCGGATGCGCAAGGCCTGGTACTGGCGGCAAACCCACAACGACGTCATCCAGAAGCTCTTGCGCAAGGCGCGGAAGGGCACTCGGGTCATTTACATCCCCGGCAACCACGACGAAAACTTCCGGGACTTCGCGCGGCATCGGTTCGGTCGCGTCGTCATCCTCAACGAGGCCATTCACACCACCGCCGACGGCAGGCGCTTCCTCGTCATCCATGGCGACCAGTTCGACGGCGTGGTCAAGTATGCCAGATGGCTGGCGATGGTCGGCGACAGCGCCTACGTCTTCGCTCTCAGCGTCAACACCTGGTTCAACCTCGTTCGGCGAAGGCTCGGCTTCTCCTACTGGTCGCTCTCGGCCTATCTCAAGCACAAGGTCAAGAACGCGGTGGAGTACATCTCCAGCTTCGAGAAGGCGGTGGTCGCCGAGGCCAGACGTCGCGGCGCCGACGGCGTGATCTGCGGCCATATCCACACCGCCGACATCCGTGAGATCGACGGCATGCTCTACTGCAACGACGGCGACTGGGTCGAGAGCTGCACGGCCTTGGTCGAGCACATGGACGGCCGGCTCGAAATCCTCAGGTGGGCGAAGATGATCGCCGACCCCGCCATCAACCCGATCGAGATGACCGCATGCGCCTCGCCCTCGTCACCGATGCCTGGTTTCCTCAGGTCAATGGCGTCGTTCGCACGCTCGATACGCTGAGATCGAAGCTCCTCGCCGCCGGCGTCGACGTCCTCTGCATCACGCCCGATCGCTTTCGTTCGGTGCCCTGCCCGTCGTATCCGGAGATCCGCCTCGCGCTCGCCGGACCGGCTGCCGTCGGCCGCATCCTCGAGTCCTTCGTCCCGAACGCCGTCCACATCGCCACCGAAGGGCCGCTCGGGCTCGCCGCGCGCCTCCATTGCCGGCGCCGCGGGAGGCCGTTCACGACCTCCTTCCACACCCGCTTCCCCCACTACATCCACGCCCGCTGGCGCGTGCCGATGGCCTGGACCTACCGCCTCCTCAAGTGGTTCCACGCGCCCGCAGACGCAGTGATGGTCGCCACCCGCAGCATCGAGGACGACCTTCGGGCACACGGCTTCCGCGCCATCAGGCGCTGGTCCCGCGGCGTCGATACCGAGCTGTTTCGACCGCGTCCGAAGGACTACTTCGATCTGCCAAGGCCCGTCAGCCTGTTCGTCGGCCGGGTGGCGGTCGAGAAGAACATCGAGGCCTTCCTCGACCTCGAGCTCGACGGCAGCAAGGTGGTGGTCGGCGACGGCCCGCTGCTCGAGACGCTCAAGCGGCGCTATCCGCATGTCCGATTCCTCGGCAGGAAGCTGGGCGAGGAGCTCGCGTGCTGCTATGCCGCCGCCGACGTCTTCGTGTTTCCGAGCCGCACCGATACCTTCGGCCTCGTTCTCCTGGAGGCGATGGCCTCCGGCGTTCCCGTCGCCGCCTATCCGGTGCCGGGACCGCTCGACGTCGTCCACGGCTCGGGCGCCGGCTGCCTCGACGAGGACTTGGGGGCCGCGGTCCGTTCCGCCCTCGCCATCCCGCCGGAGCGCTGCCGGGCCTACGCCGAAACCTGCTCCTGGGATCGGAGCGTCCGCCAGTTCCTCGACAACCTCCACCACGTTCGCTGAACCCTGGCCAGCTCGGTTGCGGCCGGGTCTTCCGGGGCGCTACTCTCTCGCCCGGCTCCGGGAGCCGGGTCAACGGGAGGAGACTGGGATGGTGGCCGAACGCGACCCCTACGCCTTCGCACGCCTGGTGCTTGACTACGCGCGGGCGCTCATCTGGCCGGCGGCCGTCGTCACCGCCATTCTTCTGTTCCATGGCGAGGTGCGGCAGATCCTTACCGAGCGCGAGTGGGAGATGTTCGGCGTTCGCGTCGGCGCCCGCATCCAGCAGATCAGCGCCAACGTCCGCGGCGAACTCGACGAGATCCGCATGCTCCTTGCCGAGCTGCAACAGGCCTCGCCACAGGACCGGGCCAGGGTCGCCGAGGAGGTCGAAACCCGGATCGCCAGCCTCGAGCGCAACCTCGGTCGCGAGTTCCGCCAGATCCAGGAGATCGAAACCGCGCCGGCGGAACGGCCGCTACCGCCCTCGCGCCCGCCGACGGTGGCTCCCGTCGCCGTCGGCCGGGAGACCGCCGCGCGATGGGAAGGCAGGGGGTTCGAACAGCTTGTGCAACGGCAGGTGGGGCCGGCGATCGAGAGCTTCACGCGCGCCCACGAGCTCTGGCCGGACTACCACAATGTCGCCGAGATCCGCCGGCTCCTGGTCCGACAGCAGGAGGCGCTCGCCGATTCCGGGAGCCCGGCCTGGCGCGAGCTCTACGAGATCATCCTCACCCGGTACTCCTGGGGCATGCCGGACCACGTGCGCCGCATGATGCGCGAGGAGACGAGGTAGCCGCGCGTCCTGTCCCCGCCGGGCCGACACTCTCGGCGGGCTGGTGCCGAAGCGCGGATTCGAACCGCGGACCTACTGATTACGAATCAGTTGCTCTACCGCTGAGCTACTTCGGCGCGCGGCGCCTCTTTACTCTCAGCCGGCGGAGCGGTCAACGCCACGAGCGCTGCCGCGATCGCAGGGTCGGCGATTCGATCAGGAAGCCGCCGCGTTGGCGGCGGGTACGACCCCTGGACCTCGCGCGGGCGTCGGCTCGGCGAGCTGGGGTTGCGGCGCGGATCCCGGCTCCTGCGCGGTCGCCCGCATCAGCCACTCCCGTGCCCGTGTCAGGTCGCCGTGCTCTCCCTCCTCCAGTCGGGCCATCAGCCGGCAGACGGCCGGCGGGGCGTGGTCGTCGGCGATCGGCTCCAGCTGGCCGCGTGCCTCGCTCCAGGCCCGGGCCTCCAGCGCCGCCGCCGCCACCAGGAGGCGGCTCTCCGCATGGTTCGCGTTGTGAGCGGCGAGGCGCTTAGCCGCCTGCAGGCGCTCGGCGGTGTCGTTGACGTGGCGGGCCCGCCAGTACACCGGGGCGAGCTGCTGATCGGGCGTCCGCTCCCAGGCCGATTCGATGACCGATGCCGCCTTGCGGTGGCGGCCTTCCGCAACCAGCAGCTCGGCCCATCGCCTTGCCGCCGCCACCATCTTGGGATCGGCGCGATAGGCGAGGCGCGCGAACTTGACGGCTTCGGAGCCCTCGCCGGCGAGGCTCTTCTGATAGCGGATCTCGGCCAGCTGGCGCCCGACCGCATCCGGTGGCATCAGCCGGAGCTTCTCCGCCTCGCGCAAGGTCGCCTCCGCGTCCGTCCAGAGGCCCATGCGCCTCTGCAGCTCGTAGAGGGTCGACACCACCCAGCCGCTCTTCGGGTTCAGCCGGTAGGCCTGGCGCGCCAGCTGCAAGGCGCGCTTCCAGTCGCCGCGCTTCATTGCCTGGGTGAGCAGTCCGCGGACGCCGAGGAACTCGGTGTCGCGACGCTCCGTCATCGCCGCGAAGAACGTCTCGGCGGTCTTCTCGTCACCCTCCAGCTGTGCCGCCTGCGCCGCCAGCAGCATGGTCAGAGGCGGACTGCCGAGCAGGGAGCTGGCGCGGCGCGCCTGGCGATTGGCCGTCTCGACGTCCCCCGCAGCCACCGCGACGAGGCCCCGGCTCAGCGCCTCGTAGCCGCGTTTCTGGCGGCGGTCGCGCTGGGTCTTGAGGAAGTGCCGCGGCGCCCGCAACAGCGTCCACCAGCAGCGGTAGAGAACGGCAAGGACGACCGCGAACGCGACGACGGCCGCCGCCAGCACCGCCGCCGACGTATCGATCCGGTACCCGCCCCATTCCAGGCTCACGGACCCGGGATGCCCGGCGAGCCAAGCCGCCGCCGCGGCGATCAGCGCCGCGGCGACCAGGAGAAGCAGCCAGCGAAACACGGCCCTAGTCTCCCTTCGCCGAGAGCAGGGTGATGGCGCGGAGCTGAAGGCGCGCCAGCACCTTCTCGACGGTCAGCCGCGCGCGGGCACCGTCGATCCACGCCGCAGCCGCTTCACGCGGCGCACCCTGCAGGGTGTCGAGCGCATCGACGGCGCCCTTAAGGTCTCCGGCCGCAAGCCGCTGCTCGGCGAGCGCGATCGTCGCATCGGTGCCCCCGGCGGCGACGGCGGCCTCGCCAGTGCGGCGTACGGCAACGAGCGAGCTCAGGCGATTGGCCGTGCGCTGAATCCAGCCTTCGCCCTCGAGCTCGGCGTCGGCCCGGACAACTCCGGCGGCGACCTCGCCGAAGCGCCGGTAGAGCTCGGCGACCGTCGGCACGCCCGAGGCGGCGTTCGGCTCCAACGCCGACACCGCGTCCAGGACCACCGGGTCGGTGCCGGCCGCCGCCCTCACGGCATCGATCTCGGCCGTGAACGGCTCCGACCGGTGCAGCGCCTGCGCCAGCCGGTCGAGGGCGAGCGCCATCGCCGAGGCACCCGCCGCCGCTTCCCGCGTGCCCTTGGTGAACGCTTCGAGCTCGGTCAGGCGGCGGCCGATCTCCGCCGTGTCCTGGAGCTGCCGGTCGAGGCCGTCGAAGCGGTGAAGCTCGGCTTCGAGCCGGCTCAGACGCTGCAGCACCGCATTGGGAACCGCGGTGCCCGGCACCGTCGGGCTCACCGGCGCCTCGCGGAGATCGGTGATCTGCCGCTCGACGGCCGCCATGCGCGCCAGCATCTCGTTCACCTGCGCGTTCAGGCTGGAGGCCTGCGACTCCAGGGTTGCAAGTGCTTCGTTCTCACGCGCCCTCGCCTCGGTGTCGATGCTTTCGCGCTGCTTGACGGCCTGCTCGAGTTCGCCGAGCCGGCCCTCGAGCGCCGCGATCTGCTCGTTCCGCTCGGTCGGCGGCAGTGTCGCCTGCAGATAGGGCGCGACGGCCGGTGACCATTGCGGCCAGGTGAGATAGCCGACGACGCCGATCACGACGACGATTGCCGCTAGCCAGAGGACGCTCGCGAGGCACCCGCGCCGCTTCCTGGCCTTCGCCGGTGGGCCCTTCGCTTTCGGCGGCTCGGCGGCCGCCGCGACGCCCGACTTGGCGGCCTCCTTGGCCGTCGTCTCGGGCTTCTTCGCGGCCCAGGGCTGTCCCGGCTCCGAAGCGGCCCGTGCCGGTTCCTTCGCCGCCGGCTCGGCCGCGGCGCGTGGCGCCGCCCCCTCCTTTGCCTGTTCGGCCGGCTTCGCGGGCTCCCCAGCCGTGCCTCCGCCCGCCGTCTCAGCGGGCCGGTCCGGCTTTGCGGGCTTGTCGTCCTCTTTTTTGGGATTGTCGGTCATCCCCGTCCCCTTGGCTTGCGACGCCGATTTGTGTTCTGTTGCAGTGCGATTGGTAAGCCCACACTAACAGGGAAGCCGGGCCTATGGGGAGACAAAATCCTCGTCGCGGCCGGCGGCCGCCCCGAGCACCGCGGCGATCATGGCCGTCTGATCGGCCCGGTCGGCCACGACGATCGACCGCCAGGCGAGACCGCGAGCCTTGGCGGCCACCGCCTCGCTGAGACAGAAGGCGATGAGGTGCCGGCAGCAATCGGCGACGCCGGCGCTGATGGCGAGGTCGACGAAGAGCGCCGCGGTGCGGGGTGAATAGAGGGCCACACCGTCGAGAGCGGCATCGCCGAGCGCCCGGAGCGTATCCCAGGACAGCCGGTCGACCGGCCGGGCCTCGTAGAGGACCGCCCGGCGCACGGCGTACCCGCAGGCCCGCAGCATGCCGGCGAGATCGCCGGCGACGGTCGTGCCGGCCACGTGCAGGAGGTCGCCGTCCGTCGGGTGGAGGCGGCTGGCGACAAGCTCGGCAAGCGCCTCGACATGGCCCGCCGCAGCCTCGACCCTCCGAAAGCCGGCGGCCTCGGCGGCCCTGGCGGTCGCATCGCCGACGGCAAGGAGCGGCAGATCCCGTCGCGACTCGCGTCGGGCGAAGGCACGGACGCCGTTGGCACTGGTGGCGAGCACGGCCTGAACGCCGCCGAGATCGAGCGGCGGGCCTTCGAGGTCGACAACGCGCATCAACGGCTCGATCCGGGTCTCGACGCCGTGAGCCTGCAACGCCGCGGCCAGAGGTCCGGCGTCCTCCTCCGGGCGGGTGATGAGGATGTGCACGGTCAGCCGGCGGCGTCGAAGAAGCCGGGGCCGGCGCGCGCCCGCAGCTCGCGTCCGGCGTCGAGGCCGATCGCGTGCGCCGCGTCGGCGCTGCCGATCCGCTCGGTTGCAATCAGCCGGGAGCCGTCGGGACGGGCGACCAGTCCCTGCAGGGCCAGCCGGTCGTCCTCTCCCAGCCGGGCGAGGCCGGCGATCGGCGTGCGACAGGACCCGTCGAGCGCCTCCAGCATGGCGCGTTCGGCGGTGACCGCCTGCGTCGTCGGCCGGTGGTCGAGGCCGGCCAGGCAGTCCCGCACCGGCCCGTCGCCGGCTCGACAGGTGATGCCAATGGCGCCCTGGCCGACGGCGGGCAGCATGACGTCGGGTTCGATGACGGCGGTCGCCACCTCGCTGATGGCAAGCCGCCTCAGGCCGGCCAGCGCCAGCACCGTGGCATCGACGTCGCCGGCCGTGGTCTTGCGGATCCGCGTCTCGACGTTGCCGCGCAAAGGCCGGATCTCCAGGTCCGGGCGGCGGCTGAGGAGCTGCGCCTGCCGGCGGAGCGATGCCGTGCCGACGACGGCGCCGGCCGGCAGCGCCGCGAGACCTTCGAACCGCGGTGAGACGAGGACGTCCCGCGGGTCCTCGCGTGGCAAGGTTGCGGCCAGCACCAGGCCGTCGGCGAGGCGGGTCGGAAGATCCTTCACCGAATGCACGGCGAGGTCGATATCGCCGGCAATGAGGGCGAGGTCGATCTCCTTGGTGAACAGGCCCTTGCCGCCGATTTCGGCGAGCGGGCGGTCGACGACGCGGTCGCCGGTGGTCCGGATCACCGTCACCTCGAGCGCTCCCGGCTCCGCGAGGTCGGGACACAGCTCGAGAAGCCGGCGGCGGGTCTCCTCGGTCTGCGCCAGGGCCAAGGGGCTTCCGCGGGTGCCGATGCGTAGCCGTCTCCGGGTCATCGTCTCTGGCCTTTGTTGCGGCTGATCGCTGAGAGTATGGTCATTCGGCATGCACGCAAAGGACCCAAACGATGATCGTTCTCGGCATCGAGACGAGCTGTGACGAGACGGCGGCGGCGGTCGTCTCCGACGATCGCCACATCCTGTCCGACCGCGTGCTGTCGCAGCTGAACGCGCACCGGCCTTTCGGCGGCATCGTGCCCGAGGTCGCCGCGCGCGCCCATCTGGAGGTTCTGGATGGTCTCGTCGCCGAGGCGATGGACGAGGCCGGCGTCGACTTCCAGGACCTCGACGGGGTGGCGGCGACGGCGGGGCCGGGGCTGATCGGCGGCCTCATCGTCGGGCTGATGACGGCCAAGGCGATCGCCCTCGTCCGCGGGCGGCCGTTCATCGCGGTGAACCACCTCGAGGGCCATGCGCTGAGCGTGCGCCTCTCCGACGGCATCGACTTTCCCTATCTCCTGTTGCTGGTCTCCGGCGGGCACTGCCAGCTCCTTGTCGTCGCGGGTGTCGGTGCCTACCGGCGGCTCGGCACCACCCTCGATGACGCTCTCGGCGAGGCCTTCGACAAGGTCGCTAAGCTGCTCGGTCTCGGCTATCCCGGCGGCCCGCCGGTCGAACGCAAGGCCAGGGACGGCGACGAGCGCAGGTTCGCGTTGCCGCGGCCGATGCGGGGACGACCCGACTGCAATTTCTCCTTCTCGGGGCTGAAGACGGCGGTCGTCCATGCCGTCGACGCGCTGCCTCCCGGTGCGTTCGCCGAGCAGGACATCGCCGACCTCTGCGCCTCGTTCCAGGCGGCGGCGGCGGAGGCGCTGATCGACCGCACGGCGAACGCGCTCGCGCTGACGGGCATCGGCACGCTGGTCGTTGCCGGCGGCGTCGCCGCCAACGCCGACCTCCGCCGGCGGCTCGCCGATCTCGCCCGCGGCCGTGGCGTCCGCCTGATCGCGCCGCCGCAGCGGCTCTGCACCGACAACGGTGCCATGATCGCCTGGGCCGGGCTCGAGCGGCTCAGGCTCGGGCTCACCGATCCGCTTGACACGCCGCCGCGTCCCCGCTGGCCGCTCGACCCTCAGGCACCCCCGGTCGCGTTTGCCGGCGTCAAGGCGTGAGCGCCCGCGATCCTCGGCCGGCGGCCCTTGCGATCACCGCTCCGGCAGGGCAATAGAGCCGCATGCGGCGGGCGGGGATCATCGGCGGAGGCGCATGGGGCACGGCCTTGGCCACCGTCGCCCGCCGCGCGGGCCTGCAGGTGGTGCTGTGGGCGCGCGAGCCGGAGGTGGTCGCCGCCATCAACCGTGATCACGAGAACGCCTGGTATCTGGCCGACGTCGCCCTCGATCTCGGGATCCGGGCGACCGGCGATCTGGCCGAGGCCGTCGGCGCCGATCTGGTCATGCTGGCGCTTCCGGCGCAGCACCTTCGCGGCGTCACCGCCGCGATGGCGGCGACTTGGCGCGCCGGCGTGCCGGCGGTGGTCTGCGCGAAGGGCATCGAGCTCGGGACCGGCGCGCTGATGAGCGAGGTGGTCGCCGACACGCTGCCGGGAACACCGGTGGCGGTGCTGTCCGGCCCCAGCTTTGCCGTGGAGGTGGCACGCGACCTGCCGACGGCGGTGACGTTCGCCTGCGCCGACCCGTGGCTGCAGACAGGCGTCCCGAGCGCCCTTGGAACGAGCCGGTTCCGCATCTACTCGACGGACGACGTCGTCGGCGCCGAGATCGGCGGCGCGGTCAAGAACGTGCTCGCCGTCGCCTGCGGCATCGTCCACGGACGGCGCCTCGGCGACAACGCGCGGGCGGCGCTGATCACGCGCGGCCTCGCCGAGCTGGCGCGGCTTGCCGTCGCCAAGGGTGCCCGCGCCGAGACGCCGATGGGGCTGTCCGGGCTCGGCGATCTCGTCCTCACCTGCACCGCCATGCAGTCCCGCAACTACTCGCTTGGCGTGGCCCTCGGCGAAGGCCGGACGCTCGCGGACGAGCTGGCGCGGCGGCGCGGCGTCACCGAAGGCGTCGTCTCGTCGCAGGCGGTCTCCGCGCTCGCCCGGCGTCTCGGCGTCGAGATGCCGATCTGCTTCGCCGTCGAAGCGGTGTTGCACGCCGGCGCGGATATCGATACCACCATCGCCGGGCTGCTGGCGCGGCCGCTCAAGGCGGAAGCAGTGGCGGCCTCTCGGAGCCTGATGTAACGGACAAGGGAAGGAGGCTCGCGTGCTGTTCATCATCGACTGCCGCGACAAGCCGGGGCACGAGAAGGTTCGCCTCGGCACGCGGGAGGCCCACCTCGCCTATCTCGAGCGGTTCCATGATCACCTTGTCGCCGCCGGGCCGACGCAAACCGACGACGGCGAGCACATGACGGGCAGCGTGCTGATCATGGAGTTCGCGGACCGCCCAGCCGCGGAGCGGTTCGCCGCCGAGGACCCCTACCACCGCGCAGGCCTGTTCGACACCGTCACCATACGCCGGTGGCGACGAGTGCTGCCGAAGACGGAGGCGGCTTGATCTCAGCACCCCGATGGGGTCAACTGCGTGACCGCCTTCGTGCGGATCGCAAAGACATCGGGGAGAGGACGGCGATGGAAACGTCGTGGGCGCGCGCGGGTGCGTTGGGTTTCCTGGTCGCGGCTGTCGTGCTGCTCGGCGGCTGCGAAACGGCACGCGAGACCGGCGAGGCCGAGCGCTTCGCCGCGGCCGGGCAGGAGCTGACCGGGACGCTGCCGGACCTCTACGACGAGTACTTCGCCGCGGCGGTGATCGCCGACAGCGCCGTGCTGGAGCGGACCCGGGCGCGCCAGGACCGAGGCCGCGAGGACCTTCGCCGCTCGCTCGCGGACAGCGACGACGATTTCAGGGAGACACTCGCGCTGCTTGCCGCGCTGAAAACGCACGCGGCGCTTCTCGAGGACTACTTCGTCGCTCTCCGGGAGCTTGCCGCGGGCGGTGCCGGCGTCGGCGAGGCCACGGCCGATGTCGTCCGCAATCTCAAGGCCGTGCGCCTCGACGTTGCCGATCGCAGGTTTCTCGGTGTCTCCGTGGCCTCGGCGGCGGAGGGCGCCGGGTCGTTCACCGTTGCCCGCCTCAAGAACCGGGCGCTTGATGAGGAGCTGGAGGCCCACGGCCAAGCCATCGACGCCGAGCTGGCGGTTCAGGAAGCCCTCGTCGCGGCGATCGTCCGCAATCTCAAGGCCCATCGCGAAGCGCAGGTGGTGGCCGAGCGCAACCGACTGTATACCGAGTTCGAGACCCGCGAGCGATCGCTGCCGAGGAGCTGGTCGGACGACCGCGTTCTCTATCTCGCGCGGTCGATCGACATGACCGCCGCCGAAGCGGCCACGGCGGCGATGGCGAACCTGCGGAGCGCTTGGCGGGAACTCGCCGCGGGTGGCGCCGACGAGGCGACGATCGACCGGCTGATCCGCAACGTCAAGGCAGCGCAGAGCTTTGTGCGACGGCTGAAAACGGCATAGATGGCGCAACCAGGAGGGGGAGGCAACGATGCCGCAGGTCGACGATGCGGACGAGAGGAACCTCAAGCAGCTCACGCTCGACGAGCTTCATGCCGCGCGCAACGACCTCTTGCGCATGGAGCGGGAGCAGGAGGCAAAGGTCGCCGGTCCGGCCGTGCTGACCAAGTACTATGACACCCTGGAGCAGATCCAGAACAGCATTCGCGACCTCGAGAACGCCGAGCTGATGGCCCTCTTGAAGCAGCTCGAGGCCAACGAGCGCGATCTCAAGAACGGGATCGAGGACTTGCAGGAGTCGCTCGCACGCATCGACAAGATAGAGAGCGTTCTCAAGAACGTGAGCAAGGTGCTCAAGGTCGTGGGCAAGGTGATGAAGTTCCTGGCCTAGGATCGGGCTGCGGCACGCGCATGGCTTACTGGCTGGTGAAGTCCGAGCCGGCGATCTGGTCCTGGGACCGGCACGTCGCGGTCGGCGTCGAGCCGTGGGACGGGGTTCGCAACCATCAGGCCAGCAACAACATGAAGACGATGCGGCTCGGGGATCGCGCCTTTTTCTATCATTCCGGGGACGAGCGACGCATCGTCGGCGTGCTCGAGGTCGTCACGGAGTACCATCCCGATCCCACCGACGCGTCGGGGCGTTTCGGGATGGTGGATTTCAAGGCGCTCCGCCCGCTGGCCCGTCCCGTCCCGCTCGCCGAGATCAAGGCCGATCCCAGGCTCCACCACCTGGCGCTGGTCCGCCACAGCCGGCTCTCGGTGATGCCGATCGACGACGACGCCTGGCGCATTCTCTGCGCCCGGGGCGGCATCGATCCGTGAGCCGCGATCGCGGACACGCCCGCGAGTCGGGGCGACCGCCGCAGAACCGCGCTTGAGTTGCGACGCGATTCGGGGATAATCCGGGGTTCATTGGGTTCGGGCATTCCTCATTCGGCGTCGCGGGGGACCCCAACAAGCTGACGGCTGCAACAGGGAGGACGAGAGCGTCATGGCAGAGCAGGTGTTTCCGGTACCCGAGGCTTTCGCCAAGGACACGTGGTGCACGAACGAGCAGTATCTCGAGATGTACAGGCGGTCGATCGGGGACTCGGCGGGGTTCTGGGCCGAGCAGGCGAAACGGATCGACTGGATCAAGCCGTTCACCAAGGTCCGGGACGTCAGCTTTCAACCGCCGGTCCACATCCGGTGGTTCTATGACGGCACCCTGAACGTCTCCGCCAACTGCCTCGATCGCCACCTGGCGAAGCGCGGCGATCAGGTCGCGCTGCTCTGGGAAGGCGATGACCCGAGCGTCAGCAAGTCGGTAACCTACCGGCAGCTGCACGCCGAGGTGTGCAAGTTCGCCAATGCGCTCAAGGGGCTCGGCGTAAAGAAGGGCGACCGGGTGACGATCTACCTGCCGATGATCCTGGAGCTGCCGGTCGCCATGCTGGCCTGCGCGCGCATCGGCGCCATCCACTCGGTGGTGTTCGGCGGGTTCTCTCCGGATTCGCTGTCTGGCCGCATCCAGGACTGTGATTCCTCGATCCTAATCACCTCCGACCAGGGACTGCGCGGCGGCCGGCCGATCCCGCTTAAGGCCAACGCCGACGCAGCGCTCAAATCCTGTCCGACGGTTCAGAAATGTATCGTCGTCAAGCATGTGGGCGGCGACGTCGCTTGGACCCGCGGGCGCGATCTTTGGTACCACGACCTCATGGCCAACGCCTCTGCCGACTGCCCGCCGGAGGAGATGAGCGCCGAGGACCCCCTGTTCATCCTCTACACCTCCGGATCGACCGGCAAGCCGAAGGGCGTTCTGCACACCACCGGCGGCTACCTGGTCTACACGTCGATGACCCATCAGTACGTGTTCGACTACAAGGACGGCGATGTCTACTGGTGCACCGCCGACATCGGCTGGGTCACCGGGCACAGCTATATCGTTTACGGCCCGCTCGCCAACGGCGCCATCTCGATGATGTTCGAGGGCGTCCCCAACTATCCGGATCCGTCCCGCTTCTGGCAGATCTGCGACAAGCACAAGGTCAAGATCATCTACACGGCGCCGACCGCGATCCGCGCCCTGATGCGCGAGGGCGAGGAGTGGGTGAAGAAGACCAGCCGCACGTCTCTGAAGCTCCTCGGAACCGTCGGCGAGCCCATCAATCCGGAAGCGTGGATGTGGTACTACAACGTCGTCGGGGAAGGCCGCTGCCCCATCGTCGACACCTGGTGGCAGACCGAGACGGGCGGCATCCTCATCACCCCGCTTCCGGGAGCGACGGCGCTCAAGCCGGGCTCGGCGACACGGCCGTTCTTCGGCGTCCAGCCGGTCATCGTCGATGCCGACGGCAAGGACCTGCCGGGTGCGACCTCGGGCAACCTCTGCCTCGTCGATGCCTGGCCCGGGATGATGCGGACGGTGTTCCGCGACCATGACCGGTTCGTGCAGACCTACTTCAGCACCTACCCGGGCAAGTACTTCACCGGCGACGGCTGCCGTCGCGACGGGGATGGCTACTACTGGATTACCGGCCGCGTCGACGACGTCATCAACGTCTCCGGCCACCGCCTCGGCACCGCCGAGGTCGAGAGCGCGCTGGTGTCGCACGCGGCGGTCTCCGAGTCGGCGGTGGTCGGCTACCCGCACGACATCAAGGGGCAGGGCATCTACGCCTACGTCACCTTGAAGGTCGGCTACGCGTACACCGACGAGCTCAAGAAGGAGCTGGTCAAGCACGTCCGCACGGAGATCGGGCCGATCGCCTCGCCCGACGTCATCCAGTGGGCCCCCGGCCTGCCCAAGACCCGTTCGGGCAAGATCATGCGGCGCATCCTGCGCAAGATCGCCGAGGGCGCCACCGACGGCCTGGGCGACATCAGCACGCTGGCCGATCCCTCCGTCGTGGAGCACCTGGTCGAAGAGGCCGGCAACGTCAAGCGATGAGCCGGTGACCGCGCCGGTGCGCCGCCCCCCGAGGAACGACGCGGGGGCGGCGCACCACTGCGTGGGGTTCTCAGGGTCCCGGCGAGCGGCCGGGTAAGGAGCTTTCCGCATGCAAGCGTCAGGCAACGCCAGAACCCTCAACCGCTGGTGGATCGTCGCCGGCGGCGTC
>CAYQSU010000050.1:0-25937 GCA_964420325.1 uncultured Rhodospirillaceae bacterium
CCTCCCTGCACATCCCACTCCCGCAGATCTTAGTCGATATTTGCGGGACAGGACACTAGGGGCACCCGAGCCAGGCTCGGGATCCCTTGGGAAAAATGTCCACAAATGTCCACAGACTCGCGCCCGATTGTCAGAGTATCGTTTAAAATCAACATATTAGACACGAATCGAGCGTCGCAAAATGTCGCAAAATGTCGCATTCTGTCGCGGGTCAGCCGCCGTCCTCCTTGGCGCTCGCCGGCCGCGCCCGGGTCAGCCGCCGTCGGCGGCCGACGTCACCGGTAGAGGCGGTCGAGGTCTTTCCGGTCGAGACGGTACTCGGCCTTGCAGAACTCGCAGACGACGACGATCACGCCGTCCTCGGCCAGCGTCTCGATCTCGGCGCGGGGAAACGAGCGGAGCGTGCGCTCGACGCGGCTCCGCGAGCACCGGCACTGGTGGCGGAGCGGTCGCCGGCGATAGACGCGGACGCCGTCCTCGTGGAACAGGCGGTAGAGGAGGTCGTTTGGCGCAAGCGCGGCATCGAGAAGCTCCGCCGGCGTGGCGCCGCTCATCAGGACCACCGCCCGCCGCCAGTCCTCCTCGGCCTCGAGGTCGACCGGGCCCGCCGGCGGCAACCGCTGGATCATCAGCGCCGCGGCGGCCCGGCCGTCGCCGGCCCGCGACATGTCCGACGCGCACAGGCTCAGCGCGGTCTCCAGCTGCTCCGACTGGCGGAAGTAGAGGTGGGCGCAGTCGGCGAGCGTCGCTCCTTCCAGCGCGGTGATCCCCTGATAGCGCTCGGTGTCCGGTCCCTGATCGACGGTGAACGCCATGTGTCCGGCGCCGAGGAGGCGCGGCACCGGGCCGCCGCCGGCCGCTTCCGCCGCCTCGACGCGGTCCCGATCGAAGCGGGCGTAGCCGCGCATCGCGCCGTCGCTGGTGAGGTCGGCGACGACGAGACCGACCGGGCCGTCGCCCTGCAGCTGCAGGGTGAAGATGCCGTCGTACTTGAGGCCGCTGGCCAGCACCGCCGTCATCGCCAGGGCCTCGGCGAGAACCCCGGCCACGGCGGCCGGATAGGCGTGGGCGCCGAGCATCGAATCGAGGGCCGGGCCGAGCCGGACGAAGCGGCCGCGAAGCCCCTGCGCCTCGATCTGGAACGGTTGGACGAAGTCCCGTAAGCCGTTCGGCTGGCTCATCGCCTCGCGAATCCGCTCAAGCTCCCCGGTTGCGGCCGCCCGGGCAGGGCGTCCCGGCCCGCGGCCGGCGTCAGCCGAGACACCAAGCGAGGATGCCCTTCTGGGCATGCAGGCGGTTCTCCGCCTCGTCCCAGACCACCGACTGCGGGCCGTCGATGACGCCCTGGGTCACCTCCTGGCCGCGGTGGGCGGGCAGGCAGTGCATGAACAGGGCGTCGGGCTTGGCCCGCGCCATCAAGGCCTCGTCGACGCGATAGGGCGCCAACAGGTTGTGCCGCTTCTCCGCCTCGCGGCTGCCCATCGACACCCAGGTGTCGGTGACCACGAGGTCGGCCCCCGCCACCGCCTCCTCGGGCGATTCCGTGAAGTCGACGTGCCCGCCCTCGGTGCGTGCCCAGTCGAGGAGGCGGCCGTTCCGCGGCCTGAGCGGCTTCGGGCAGGCGAGCCTGAGGCGGAAGCCGAAGCGCACCGCGGCGTGGACCCAGGACCTGGCGACGTTGTTGGCATCGCCGCTCCACGCCACCGTCCGGCCGGCGATGCTGCCCCGGTGCTCCTCGTAGGTCATCAGGTCGGCCATCAGCTGGCAGGGGTGGGATTCGTCGGTGAGCCCGTTGATCACCGGCACGGTCGCTGCCTGCGCCAGCTCCAGAAGGTAGCGGGGATCGCTGGTGCGCATCATGATCGCATCGACGTAGCGCGACAGCACGCGCGCCGTGTCGGCCTTGGTCTCGCCGCGGTTGAGCTGGGAATCCTGGTCGGTGAGGACGACGACGTCGCCGCCGAGCTGGCGCATCGCCACCTCGAACGAGACGCGCGTCCGCGTCGACGGCTTCTCGAAGATCATCGCCAGCGTCCGGCCCTCGAGCGGCTTCCTGCCGCGTCGCCGGCGTCCGGTGCGCTTGAAGGCGGCGGCCGTGTCGAGGATCAATCTCAGCGTCGACCGGTCGAAGCGGTCGAGGTCGAGAAAATGCCGCGGCGCCGGCATCTCAGGCCGCCTTCTCGGCCAACGGGCCGAGCGCGCGGTCGAGGAGTGCCGCCGCCTCCTCGACGTGCTCCTCGCCGATGATCAGGGGCGGCAGCAGGCGCACGACGTTGTCGGCGGCGGGGATGGTGAGCAGCCCTTCGGCGTTGAGCCGCTCGATCACGGCCTGGGCGTCGATCGTGCATCTGAGCCCCAGCATCAGGCCGGCGCCCCGGACCTCGGCGACCACGCCCGGGTGCTTCTGCGCGACGGCGGCGAGATGCCGCCACAACAGATCGCCCACGGCGCGCACCCGGTCGAGGAAGCCGTCGGCGAGCACCACGTCGAGGACGGCATTGGCGACGGCCATGGCCAGCGGGTTGCCGCCGAAGGTGGAGCCGTGGCTGCCCGGCGTCAGTGCCCGCGCCGCCGTCTCGGTGGCGAGGCAGGCGCCGATCGGGAAGCCGCCGCCGAGTCCCTTGGCCGAGGCCATGACGTCGGGAGCGATGCCGGCCCATTCGTGGGCGAACAGCCGCCCGGTGCGGCCGATCCCGCACTGCACCTCGTCGAAGAACAGAAGCAGCCCGAACTCGTCGGCCGCTGCCCTGAGGCCGCGGAGGAAGTCGAGGGACGCCGGATGGATGCCGCCCTCGCCCTGGATCGGTTCGACCAGGATCGCCGCGCTCTCGTCGGTGATCGCCGCGCGGACCGCGTTCAGGTCGCCGAACGGCACGTGGTCGAAGGCGTCGACGACCGGATCGAAGCCGGCCAGGTGCTTGGGCGAGCCTCCGGCGGCGATGGTGGCCAGCGTCCGGCCGTGGAAGGCGCCCGCACACGTGATCACCCGGTAGCGTTGAGGCTGGCCGGTCTCGTCGTGATACTTGCGCACCAGCTTCAGGCCGCACTCGATGGCCTCGGCCCCCGAGTTGCAGAAGAACACCCGGTCGGCGAAGCTCGCCTCGGCGAGCCGTCGGGCGAGGCGCTCCTGGGCCTCGATGTGGTAGTAGTTGGAGCAGTGCCAGAGCCGCTCGGCCTGCGCTGTCAGCGCCGCCACCAGGTGCGGATGGCAGTGGCCGAGCGACGTCACCGCGACGCCGCCGCCGAAGTCGAGGAAGCGGCGGCCGTCCTTCGCGAAGAGGTACGGCCCCTCGCCCCGCTCGAAGGAAAGCTCGAACCGCCGATAGGTCGGCATCACGGCAGACGTCACCGGCCTCCTCCTTGGGCGCTGGGCCGGCCTCGCGTGCCGGCCCGGCCGAAACGAAAAAACCATGGTATTGGCGCGGTTGCGCGATTGTCAACGACCGCCGAACGCGGTTCACTGCCGGGCCTCCGGCCGGCAGCGATAGGCGCCGGCGAGAAGGCGGTCGACGTAGTCCGGGACCACCCTGGTCGCCGCCCCGTAAATGGTCTCGGTGAACAGGGTGGCGCCCGCCGAGGGCTCCATGTTGAGCTCGACCGCGTGCGCGTCGGTGTACCGGCGGACGTGGCTGACGAAGCCCGCGGCCGGGTAGACGTTGCCCGACGTGCCGATGGACAGGAACAGCCCGCAGCGCCCGAGCGCGGCGTAGATCCGCTCCATCTCGAGCGGCATCTCGCCGAACCAGACGACGTGCGGGCGGAGCCAGCCCTTCCTGCCGCAGGCGGGGCAGGCGTGATCGACGGTGAGGTCCTCGTACCACGAGGCGATCGTCCCGCAGCCGTCGCAGCGGATCTTCAGAAGCTCGCCGTGCATGTGCAGGAGATTGCGGCTGCCGGCGCGCTCGTGAAGGTTGTCGATGTTCTGGGTGACGATGAGCACCTCTCCCGGCCATTGCTCCTCCAGGCGAGCGAGCGCCCGATGCGCGGCGTTGGGCTCGACCGGTCCGCTCACCAGCTGTCGCCGGCGGGCGTTGTAGAAGTCCTGCACCAGCTCGGGATCGCGGGCGAACGCCTCCGGCGTGGCGACGTCCTCGAGCCGCACCTTGGCCCAGATGCCGTCGGCGTCGCGGAAGGTGTCGAGGCCGGACTCCTTCGAGATCCCGGCGCCGGTCAGCACGACGATGGGTTTCGCCTTCGCCGCCGCCGCGTCCGTCGCCCGCATCATTGCTCTCTCCCCCTCGGAGCTGCTAAGCCCGGCGCTAGGCTCGGGGAGGAGACGCCGCTGGTCAACGTTTTGTTTGTCTGCCTCGGCAACATCTGTCGCTCGCCCTCGGCCGAGGGCGTGCTCCGCGCGCTGGCCGCGCGCGAGGGGCTCGGCGATCGGCTCGGCGTCGACAGCGCAGGCACCCACGGCTTCCACGTCGGCAAGCCGCCCGATCCCCGGGCGGCGTCGGCGGCCCGCCGGCGCGGCATCGACCTGTCGTCGTTGCGCGCCCGCCGGGTCACGGTCGACGACTTCCGGCGCTTCGATCTGGTGCTGGCGATGGACCGGGACAACCTCGCCGATCTCGGGGCGCTGTGCCCGCCGGGGGCGGAGTCCTGCCTCCGCCTGTTCCTGGAGTTCGCCCCCGGCGTCGCCCGCCGCGAGGTCCCCGATCCCTACTGTGGCGGCCCCGAGGCGTTCGAGCGCATGCTGGACCTGATCGAGGTCGGCGCCCGCGGCCTCCTCGATCACCTGCGCCGGACCGGGCTCTGAGCGTGCGCGCCGACGTCGCGGCGACGATCCTTAGCGTCACCGGCTCGCGCCCCGTCGGGTGGGAGCCGCTCGCCGGCGGTTGCGTCGCCCGGGTCGGCGTCGTCTGCCTCGCCGACGGCGGCCGCATCGTCGTCAAGCAGGCCGAGCCCGGGCAGCACCTCGCCCTCGAGGCGTTCATGCTCGGCTACCTCGGCCGCGAGGGCCAAGTCCCGGTTCCGGCCGTGCTGCACGCCGACGACCGCGTGCTGGTGATGAGCTACGTCGAGCCCGACGGCGAGCACCTGAGTGCCGCGTGCCAGGCGCACGCGGGGGAGCTCGTCGCCCGGCTCCACGACGTGACGGCACCGGCCTTCGGCTTCGAGCGCGACACCCTGATCGGCGGCTTGGTGCAGCCGAACCCGTGGCGGCCGGCTGGCTCGCCTTCTTCCGCGACCAGAGGCTGATGACCATGGCGCGCGGCGCTCTCGCTGCCGGGCGCCTGCCGCCTGCCC
Source organism: uncultured Rhodospirillaceae bacterium (assembly GCA_964420325.1). Lineage (GTDB taxonomy): Bacteria > Pseudomonadota > Alphaproteobacteria > Rhodospirillales > Defluviicoccaceae > CAYQSU01. The sequence goes on from CAYQSU010000050.1 coordinate 5,248, forward strand.
TGATGGCGCGGATCGAGGCCGCGGCCGGCCGGCTCGAGCACTGGCTCGACGAGCCGCCGCAGCCCTCGCTGATCCACGGCGACCTCTGGGCCGGCAACGTGCTCTGCCGCGAAGGGCGCATCGCCGCCTTCATCGACCCCGCGATCCATTTCGCCGACGCCGAGATCGAGCTTGCCTTCGCCACCCTGTTCGGAAGCTTCGGCGACCCGTTCTTCGACGCCTACGGCGCGCGGCGGCCCTTGAGGCCCGGCTTCCTTGAGATCCGCCGCGACGTCTACAACCTCTTTCCGCTGCTCGTCCACGTCCGCCTGTTCGGCGACGCCTATCTCCCGGCCGTCGGCCGCATCCTCGACCGGCTCGGGGTGTGAATGGCCTGGCCCCGCCTCGTCATCTTCGATTGCGACGGTGTCCTCGTCGACAGCGAGCCGTTGGCCGCCCGGGTGATGTCGGAGGTGCTGACCGAGCTCAGCTACGCGCTGACGCCGCAGGACTGCATCGACCGCTTCACCGGCGTCTCCATGGCGACCGTGATGGCGCGGATCGAGGCGGCGTGGGGTCGGAAGCTGCCGGACGACTTTCTCGCCACCGTGCGCGCCCGCGACGCCCGGGCGTTCCGCACCGAGCTCGAGCCGATGCCCGGGGCGGAGCGGATGCTCGAGCGCCTCGCTCGGCCGACATGCGTCGCCTCCTCGGGGGCGCCGGAGAAGATGCGGCTCACGCTCTCGCTGACCGGGCTTCTCCGCTTCTTCGAGCCCCACCTCTATTCGGCCGAGTCCGTTGCTCGCGGCAAGCCGGCCCCGGACTTGTTCCTCCATGCCGCCGCGAGCATGGGCGCGAGGCCCGCGGCGTGTGCCGTCGTCGAGGACAGCGTCGCCGGCATCGAGGCAGCGCGGGCGGCCGGGATGCGTGCCATCGGCTTCGCCGGCGGCGGGCATGCCGGCCCCGGCTACGCGGCGATGTTGCGAAAGGCCGGCGCCGCGACCGTGCTCACCCGCCTCGCGGACCTGCTGCCGCTGTTCGGGAAAGGGGGCGGCGGCGACCGGGGATGAGCGGCGGTGGCCGTTCAGGCGTCGTCGTCGTCGCCGTCGACGGCATCGTTGGCGGCGCGGCGGACGAGATCCTCGATGTCGTGGTCGTCGAGTTCCGCAAGCTCGCCCAGTGTCGCCACCCATTCCTCGAGCGATGACCAGTCATGGTGGTAGACAGCCTTGCGGATCCTCTTTCGCTGCGGTGAGCTCATGGTCGCCACCCCTTCGACATGTCTTGGTTGCCTCGCTCGGGGCGGTTCTCGCCGGCCAGCCCCGGACCTTTAAAGAACATAAAAAGAACATAATAGGCACAACTGAGCCTGTCAACGAAAAACTTCCCATTCGCCGCAGGGATCGCTGGCCGCTCAGTCGACGGACAGCGCCAGCATCATGCTGAGCTGGCAGAGGGGCCGCCCGGTCGCCGCGGACCAGGCGTTGAAGTGGGACTGCACCTGGCCGCGGGCGGCCTTGCCCCTGGGCCTGCCGTCGGCGACGCCCCAATGCGCGAGGGCGCGGACGACGGCATCGGTGAGGATGAACGTGTCCTTGCCCGCCATGCGGAGGAAAGTGGCCGCGGAGTTGCCGCCGAACTGCGAGAACCGCCGGGCGAGGTCGTCCCAGAGGCCTGTGACGTCGGCCGCCGGCCACGCCGCGAGGTGGCCGCCGAAGCTGCCCTTCTCCCGCACCACCCCCAGCATCGCCGCGGCGTTGTCGCGCACCGACCGGATCTTGCCCCAGTGGCGGATCAGGCGCCGGTCGCCCATCAGCCGCTCGAGCGCCTCGTCGCTCATCGCCACCACCCGCTCGGGCACGAAGCCCGAGAACGCCCCCTCGAAGGCCGGCCACCTGTCGTCGACCAGGCCGTGCTTCAAGCCGGCGCGGAAGATGCGCAGCGACATCAGGGAGAGATAGCGGTCGTCGGCCACCGCCCTCAGCTCGGCTTCGGTCTTCGGCACGGGGAGCCTGTCCTCGAGCGCCTGTGCCCCGCCGGCCCGCGCGGCGGCGCTGGCGGCAATGGCCGCGAAGTCGATCATCGGTCCTTCCTTCCGTTCAGGCCCTGCGGCGGAGGACACCCGATCACGTGAGCCACCCTGTGCCGCAGCTCCGGCAGCAGCTCCTCGTCGAACCACGGGTTGCGCCGCTGCCACGCGGTCGTCCGCCAGCTCGGGTGCGGCAGCGGCAGGACGCGCGGCAGACAACGCCGCCAGGCGCGCACGGTCTCCCCGACCGTAGCACCCCGGGCCGCGCCGAGGTAGCGGGCGTGCGCGTAGCGGCCGACCAGCAGGGTGAGCTCGAGCGCCGGAAGCAGCGCCAGGAGACGCGGGTGCCACAGCGGCGCGCACTCCGGCCGCGGCGGCCGGTCGCCGCCGTTGGCGGCACGGCCGGGATAGCAGAGCCCCATCGGCACGATGGCGATGCGCGAGGCGTCGTAGAACGCTTGGCGGTCGAGGCCGAGCCAGCCGCGGAGCCGGTCTCCGGACGCGTCGTTCCAGGGTATGCCGGTCTCGTGCACGCGCGTCCCGGGCGCCTGGCCGACGATCAGGAGGCGCGCCCGGGAATCGACGGCGAGCACCGGCCGCGGCCCGAGCGGCAGCTCCGCCCTGCAGACCCGGCAGGCGCGGATCTCGGCGACGAGGGCGTCGAGGTCCCGGTCCAGGGCGGATGCGTCCGTGCTCACGCCTTCAACCGGTAGCCGCTCGCGAACATCCAGTAGCAGACGAGCCACAGGAGCCCATTGACGACGAGCAGCACCGCCATGCCGATCCAAGGCTCGGTGTCGGCATGGCCGATGAAGCCGTAGCGGAAGCCGTCGATCATGTAGAAGAAAGGGTTGACGTGGGCGATCAGCTGCCCCGCCGGCGGCAGCCGGTCGATCGAGTAGAAGGTGCCCGACAGGAAGGCGAGCGGGGTGACGACGAAGTTGGTGACGGCGGCGATGTGGTCGAACTTCTCCGACCAGATGCCGCCGGCGATGCCGAGAAGGGACAGCATCAAGGACGCCATGATCGCGTGATAGACGACGAGCCCGAGATCGTGGATGCGAAGCGCGACGAACGGCGCCATGGCGGCGGCGACCACGGCGCCGACGACGACGCCGCGGCTGACGCCGCCCATGGCGATGGCGAAGGTGAGCTCGTGCGCGGTCAAGGGCGGCATCAGCGTATCGACGATGTTGCCCTGGACCTTGGCGATGACGATCGACGACGAGGTGTTGGCGAACGCGTTCTGGGCGATCGCCATCATGACCAGTCCCGGCGCCAGGAACTCGAGGAACGGCACGCCGCCGACGCTCTCGACGGCGCGTCCCAGCGCCAGCGCGAACACCGCCAGGAACAGCAGCGTCGTCACCGCCGGCGCGACGATGGTCTGGGTGTAGACCTTGCGGAAGCGCCGCACCTCCCGCCAATAGAGCGTCCACAGCCCCAGCCAGTTGGCCCCTTCCAGCTCGCGCATGCTATGATCCCTCGCCGTCGCTCCCGACCTTGATAGCGGCGGGCGAGCGCCGGCGCCACACCAAGCGAACGCGGCCGATGGCGAAGGGTCCGAGGAAGATCACGCCCCAGTCACTCGACAACGCCGCGCTCCACTATCTCGGGCGCTTCGGGACCTCGGCCGAGAACCTCCGCCGGGTGCTGATGCGCCGCGTCGAGCGGGCGGCGCACGCCCACGGCGGCGACCCGGCCGTCGGCGAGGCCTGGGTCGAGGCGCTCGTCGAGCGCTACCTGGCGAGCGGCCTCCTCGACGACCGCGCGTTCGCCGAGGCCCGTGCCTCGAGCCTGCATCGCCGCGGCCTGCCGGCGCACGGCATCCGCGTGCGGCTGCGCCAAAAGGGCGTCGGCGACGACGACCTCGAGGCGGCGCTCGCCGGGCTCGGCGACGGGGCGGCGGCCGTCGAGCGCAGGGCCGCGGTCAACCTCGCGCGCAGGCGTCGTCTCGGACCGTTCCGGCCGGGAGAGGGGCGGGCGGCGAGGCGGGACAGGGACCTGGCGGCGCTGGCCCGCGCCGGGTTCCCGCTCGAGGTCGCGCGCTGGGTGGTCGATGCCGAGACCGAGGATGACCTGGCCGGCGAAGAGGGCTAGCATGCAGGGTGCCGGGCCCGCGGAAGGTCGGCCGGCCCGCGTCGAACCGCGAAGGAAACGGGACTGCGGATGAGCCTCACCCTCTATCACAACCCCCGCTGCAGCAAGTCGCGGGCGGCGCTCGCCCTGCTGCAGGAGAAGGGCGCGCGCCCCACCGTCGTCGAGTACCTCGAGACCCCGCCAAGCGCCGACGAGCTCAGGCGCATCCTCCGCCTCCTCGGGATGGCGCCGCGCCAGCTCCTGCGCGGGAAGGAGGCGAAGCAGGCCGGCCTCGACGACCCCGCGCTCGACGGCGACGCGCTGATCGCCGCCATGGTCGCCCATCCCGCGGTGATCGAGCGGCCGATCGTCGTCTCGGGCGACCGTGCGCGGCTCGGCCGGCCGCCCGAGCGGGTGCTCGAGATCCTGTGACGCCCCTCGTCGCCGCGGTGCTTGGCGGTCTCCTCGTCCTCGCGGCGCCCCGGCCGGCGGCGGCGCTCGATCCGCAGATGCTGATGCTGGCGCCCCCCGGCCAGCCGGTGCCGGCGTTCGCTCTTCCGGCCGTCGACGGCCGTTCCCGCGGCCTTGGCGCCGAGCACCTGCACGGCGAGGTTTCCCTCGTCAACGTCTTCGCGTCCTGGTGCGGGCCCTGCCGCGACGAGCATCCCCTGCTCATGGACCTCGCGCGCCGCCGCGCGGTCGCCGTGCACGGCCTCAACTACAAGGACCGGCCGGAGGACGCCCGGCGCTGGCTCGACCGCCTGGGCGATCCGTACGACCGCACCGGCGCCGACCGCGACGGCCGGGTGGCAGAGGCGATGGGCCTGTTCGGCCTGCCCCAGACCTTCGTCATCGACGGGGACGGCCGCATCGCCTACCGCCATGTCGGCGTTTTGAGCCGGGCCGCGCTCGACGAAACCATCCTGCCGCTCGTCACCCGGCTCGGGCTCACCGCCCGCTGATCGCCGTCAGAGGCCGCGCAGCGCCTCGGGCCTCAGCACCGGCACGCCCGCCCGTGCGGCGGCGACGACGGCCAGCAGCGCCGCGCGATCGTCGGGAAGCACGCCCGCCAGCGGCAGGCAGTTGGAGGCGTGGTTCGAGCGGAACACCACCGGCGTCTTGGTCTCGATGCCGGCGATGAGGCGGGCCTGCTCGGCGAGTACGCCCGCGTCGTCCTGCGCCTCGAACGGCACGCCGAAGCGCTCGAAGCGGGCGACGAAGTCGGCGGCGACGTCCGCGTCGAGGCGGAGCTGCAGCGTCGAGAGGAAGTCCGGCGGCGCCTCGCCGACCAGGCGCGCGGTGCCGTCGACATGCTCGCGCCACAGTCGCCGGCCGCCAAGCCCGAGAATCGCCGTCGCCGAGACCGCCATCCCGGCCGCTCGCGCCTTGTTGAGGGCCCGGGCCATCCCCTCGGGCGTCGCGCCCTTGCGGATCCGCTTGAGGATCTCGGCCGCGCCGGACTCGATGCCGACATAGGCGAGGCCGAGGCCGTGCGCCTTCAGCGTCTCGAGCTCGGCCACGTCCTTGCCGAGCAGGTTGATCGGCGTGGCGTAGGCCGAGACCCGCTCGAGCGCGGGGAACGCCGCCGCCAGCCGGTCGAGGATGCGGACCAGATCCGCCGTCGGTAGCACCAAGGCGTCGCCGTCGGCGAGGAACACCCGGCGCGACCCCGGCGACAGCGCCGCCGCGGCGTCGATGTCGGCGAACACGTCCGCCACCGGCCGCGCCCGGAAGGTCTTGGTCTTGTACATGGAGCAGAAGGTGCAGCCGTTGAACGAGCAGCCGATGGTCGCCTGGATGATCAGGCTCCGGCCCTCGCTCGGCGGACGATAAAGCGGGATATCATAGGCAAGCATCGCGGATCCCGGGGAATGACGTCGCAAGCGACACTATAGCGCCCCAGCCGCGGCTCCGTGAACGGCGAAGCAAGCGACCGGCTTAACGTCGCATTAAAGCGTCGCCCCCTACGCTGGTCGTCAGCTCCTGTTGGGCAAGAGCGTTGACCATGGCCTCCCGGGACTCCGCTGCACCGGCCGCGCCCGCGACGTCCGACTGCCGGATCGTCGAACCGCCGAACACCCTCAAGGCGAAGGTGAATCTGCCGGAGGGCGGCATCCTCGCGCCGGAGCTCGTCGCCGCGGCCGAGGCGGCGCTCGGCGAGTTGCAGGAGGAGTTCGCGGCGCGGGCCGGCGCGGGCGTCCGCGATCTCAAGGAGACGCTCCCGCGGCTGCACGGCGCCGCCGCCGCCGCCGACGGCGACGGCCTCAAGCGCCTCTACCGCTTCGTCTTCGACGTCGCCGGCCAGGGCGGAAGCGTCGGCTATCCGTTGGCCAGCGTGGTCGGCCGCGAGCTCTGCCGCTTCATCGACGGGCTTTCCGGGCTCGGGCCGAGGGAGCTCGAGGTCATCGACCTGCACCTCGACGCGATATCCGTCATCCTTCACGACCGGATCACCGGCGACGGCGGCGCCAGGGGAGCAGAACTGCTCGCCGGGCTGCGGGGCGTCATCGCACGAAGGGAACAATGCCGGTGAACATCAAAGCCGGTGCCCCGTGTGGTGTGGCGTCCGCGAGCCGCCTTGTCGGTGTCTGCCGCTATCTCAAGGACGTCCGGTTCCTCGTCGTCGACGCCAACGATTTCTCGCGCAAGATGCTCCGCACCGTGCTGCGCAGCTACGGCGCGTTGCACGTCGCCCTCGCCGGCGACTCGGACGAGGCGTTCGGGCAGCTCCGGTTCTTCCATCCCGACATCGTGCTGCTCGAGTGGCTCCTGGAGCCGCTCGACGGCGCCGCGTTTGCGAAGCGAGTCCGCACCGCCGAGGACAGCCCCGATCGCCACGTGCCGATGATCATGGTCACCGCCTACACCGATCTCCGGCGGGTGGCCGCGGCGCGGGATGCCGGCATCAACGAGATCGTCGCCAGGCCGTTCTCGGCGCTGACGGTCGTCCGCCACCTCCAGGAGGTGATCGAGCGCCCGCGCCCGTTCGTCGAGACCGCAACCTACTTCGGTCCCGACCGCCGCCGCCGGGCCGGCGGCTACCAGGGCCCCGAGCGGCGCGGTGCCGGCCCTGCCGACCCCTCCGCCCCGCTCTCCCAGGACGAGATCGACCGCGTCGTCGCCGGCGAACCGCTCGCCTCCGCCTGATCGCCTACAACCAAGCGGGCCGGCCGAGCGGCGATGTGGAGACCCCGCGCTTCAGGCGACCCTTCCGAGAAGCGGCTGCGAAACGGTTGACGCCCCCGGCGCGGGATGCCTATCCTCCGCGTGTTGGGCGAGAGGGGGAAGCGTGCAGGAACGAGCCGTCGAAGCGGTGCCGCGTCCGCAACCGGCCTTCGGGTCCGCTTACGAGCGCCTCGAATCCGCCGTCGCCCGTCTGGAATCCGCCGTCGACGGCCTGTCGGCCACCGAGACGGCCGCCAGCCAGGAGGATCTTGCCGCTGCGCGCAGCGAGGTGGCGGCGCTCCGCCAGAACAACGCGCTGATGGCTCGGCATCTCGACGCTGCCATCGCGAGGCTGCGCGCGCTCCTGGGCGAGTAGCGGGCGTGGCCGAGATCGGCGTCACCATCAACGGACGCGTCTTTGAGGTCGCCTGCGACGACGGCCAGGAGGAGCACGTGGTCGATCTCGCCCGCTACGTGGACAGGCGGGTCCGCGAGCTGGCCGCCACCGTCGGGCAGGTCGGCGAGGCGCGGCTGCTGGTGCTGGCCAGCCTGCTCGTCGCCGACGAGCTCGCGGAAGCCTACGCCGAGCTCGACGATCTCCACGCGTCCCGCGCGGACCCGTCCTCCGGGCGCGACGACGCGTCGATCGACGCCGGCATCGACGCACTAGCCCGACGGATCGAGGCCATTGCCGCCCGCCTGACGACACCGTAGATATGGAATCGGACGGTGGCTGCGGGGTGCGAGGGGTCTCGTTTTCTCTGGGCCCAACGACGTCCTCTTGGGAGCTGTCCCTGCCGGACCCGTGGGTTCGGCACACGGCGCCCACCTGTGTAAGCAGGCCACAGAGGATCACAGACCTGACGGCTTGTGCGGCGCCGTCCACCTCGTCGCAAGCGCAGTCTCGGCAGTGATTGGCGGCATCCATGCAGCTTCGGCCCGGCTCGGCCTCGGTGACGGAGGACAAGGCGCACCTCCGGCGAAAGATGCGCTCGCTGCGCCTGATCGCGGATCAGAAGCAGGGACCGGATGCGGCCGTGGCGTTGATGCGACACGTCCTGACCAGGCTCGACGATCTGGGCATCGGCAGGGGCTCGGTGGTCGCCGGCTACTGGCCGATCGACACCGAGATCGATGTCCGTCCGCTGCTGGCGAGGCTCCACGAGCGGGACGTCGGCTGCGCCCTGCCGGTCGTCGTCGGCCGCGATGCGCCGCTCCTTTTCCGGCGCTGGTGCCCGGAGGATGAGCTGGAAGCGGGAGCGCACGGCACGTGGCATCCGCGGCCGAGCCGCGAGACGCTCCGGCCACGGATCCTCTTCGTCCCACTGCTGGCGTTCGACCGGACGGGGTATCGGCTCGGCCACGGCGGCGGATACTATGATCGCACGCTTGCCGCCTTGCGCGCCGAGGGGCCGACGACGGCGATCGGTGCCGCGTACGCCATCCAACGCGCGGACCACGTGCCGCGCGGCCCCCGCGACCAGCCGCTGGACTGGGTGGTGACCGAGGAGTCCCTGACAAGGTTCCCCTCGTGAGACTGCTGTTCTGCGGCGATGTGGTCGGCCGGTCCGGGCGTCGCGTCATCGTTGAGAGGATCCCGGAGCTGCGCCGGACGCTCGACCTCGACTTCGTCGTCGTCAACGGCGAGAACGCGGCGCACGGCTTCGGCATCACCGAGGACATCTGTCGATCCTTCTACGAGGTCGGTGTCGATGCCATCACCAGCGGCAACCACATCTGGGACCGGCGCGAGATCGTCGGTCACATCGCCTCCGACGCGCGGCTGCTGCGACCCCTCAACTACCCGGAAGGCACCCCCGGGGCGGGTGCGGCCGTCTATCCGGCGCGAAACGGGCGGCGGGTGATGGTGCTGCAGGTGATGGGCAGGCTGTTCATGGATCCCTTGGACGATCCCTTCGCCGCGGCCCAGCGCGCCCTGCTCAATCATCGCCTCGGCCAGACGCTGGACTGCATCGTCGTCGACATCCATGCTGAGGCGACCAGCGAAAAGGCGTCCATGGGATGCATGCTAGACGGACGCGTGTCGCTGGTGGCCGGCACGCACAGCCATGTGCCGACGGCCGACGCCCGCGTGCTGCCCGGCGGAACCGGCTACATCACCGACATCGGCATGTGCGGCGACTACGACTCGGTGATCGGCATGGACAAGAAGGAGGCGGCCTCGCGGTTCACCAGGAAGGTTCCCGGCGGTCGGCTGGAGCCGGCCAACGGCGAGGCCACCCTGTGCGCCGTCTACCTCCAGACCGACGACCGGACCGGGCTGGCACGGCGGGTGGCACCCCTGCGGATCGGGGGCTGTCTCGATGAGCAGGTCCCGGTCTGATCGCGGTTGCATGGCGCAGCCCGCCACCGTTCCCTCCGGCGGTCTTGCCCGAGACGCTTACTGGTGCGTACGATCGCGATATCTGGTAGAAGGGCGCTCGGACTCCCACCCCATCTTCTTGCAGGAAACGCTGGCGTTCACCCGATGGCCGGTCATTCACAGTGGAAGAACATCATGTACCGCAAGGGCGCGCAGGACGCCAAGCGCGGCAAGATGTTCACCAAGCTCATCCGTGAGATCACGGTTTCGGCCCGCTCCGGCCTGCCCGATCCCGACGCCAACCCGAGGCTCCGCGCCGCGATCGCCGCGGCGCGGGCGGCCAACATGCCGAGGGATACCATCGATCGCGCCGTCCGCCGCGGGTCCGGCGAGGAGGCCGCCGACACCTTCGAGGAGGTGCGCTACGAAGGATACGGGCCGGGCGGGGTCGCCGTCATCGTCGAGGCGCTGACCGACAACCGCAACCGGACCGCCAGCGAGGTGCGAGCCGCGTTCGGCAAGCACGGCGGAACCCTCGGCGAGTCGGGCAGCGTCAGCTACATGTTCGAGCGCATCGGTCTCATCCGTTACCCCGCCCACGTCGCGAGTGCCGAGGACATGTTCGAGGCGGCCCTGGACGCCGGCGCCGCCGACGTCGAGTCCGGCGAAGGGGGGCATGAGATCACGTGCCCGCCCGCGGACCTGAGCCACGTCCGAGACCGGCTGGAAGCGCGCTTCGGGGTGGCCGAGGAGGCCCGCCTCGACTGGAGACCGACCGTCACGGTCACGATCGATGAAGACGATGCCGGCACGCTGTTCAGGCTTCTCGGCGCCCTCGACGACAACGAGGACGTGCAGCGGGCGATTGCCAACTTCGAGGTCGCCGACGACGTCATGGATCGGCTGAGCGCGTGATCGGCGCGTCGAACTGGGTCCTCGTCGTCGTCGGCCCGCCGCCCGGGCTTCGGAACCGATGAGGATCGTCGGACTCGATCCCGGTCTCAGGGTGACCGGATGGGGGATCATCGAGTGCCGATGCGGCGGCCTCACGTATGTCGCCGACGGGGTGTTGACGACCAACGACCGGGAGCCGCTTGCGCAGCGTCTGGTCCAGCTGGCCACCGGCCTCACGGAGGTGATTCGGGCGTTCCGGCCGGCCGAGGCCGCCGTCGAGCAAACCTTCGTCAACCGTAATGCGGTGTCGGCGTTGAGGTTGGGTCAGGCGCGCGGGATCGCATTGTTGGTTCCCGCGCAAGCTGGTATTCCGGTTACCGAGTACTTGCCGAACCTGGTGAAGAAGACGGTTGTCGGAACGGGCCACGCGGCCAAGGAGCAAGTACAGATGATGGTGCGTGTCCTGCTGCCGGCGGCGAAGGTCTCCGGCGCGGACGCCGCGGATGCGCTGGCCGTGGCGATCTGCCACGCGCATCACCGGGAGACGGCCCGGCGAGTGGCGTCGTTCGCCTCATGATCGCCAAACTTACCGGCATTGTTGACGCGCCTGGCGACGGCTCGGTCGTCGTCGACGTCGGCGGAGTCGGCTACCTGGTCTTCTGTTCCGGTCGCACGTTGGCGCGGCTGCGGCCGGGCGAGACCGTATCGCTGGCGGTGGAGACCCACGTTCGTGAGGACGCCATTCTGTTGTACGGGTTTGTCGACCGCCGCGAGCGCGAATGGTTCCGCTTGCTGACCACGGTCCAGGGCGTCGGCGCGAAAGCGGCGCTCGCCGTTCTCGGCGTGCTGGCGCCGGACGGTCTGGCGCACGCGATCGCCGTCGGCGACCGCGGCGCGATCACCCGGGCTCCCGGGGTTGGCCCCAAGCTGGCGGCACGCATCGTCAGTGAGTTGCGCGACCAGGCGGGCAAGGCGGACGTCGTTCTGCCGTCGCCGGGCGCAGCCGTGGCGGGGCTCGGCGGAGACACCCGGGATGCCGTCGCGGCGCTTGTCAATCTCGGCTTCAGGCAGGCCGAGGCCGCGGCAGCCGTCTCCCACGCGGCGTCGCGGATCGGCATCGGCGCCGATGTCGAGGCCCTGATCCGTGGCGGGCTCGCGGAATTGGCGCCGAGAGAGCACGGAAGATGATGCAGGACGCGGATCGGCTGCCCCCGAGCGCTCCCGATCAAGGCGACCGTCTGGTCGCCGGGAAGCAGGTCGAGGAGGATGCGGCGGCGGAAGGGCTGAGGCCGCTGTCGCTTGCCGCGTTCGTCGGTCAACGCGTGCTGCGCGAGAACCTGGCGGTGTTCATCGCCGCATCCCGCAGCCGCCGCGAGCCTTTGGACCACGTGCTGCTGCACGGGCCGCCGGGGCTGGGCAAGACGACCTTGGCGCAGATCGTCGCGCACGAGCTCGGCGTCGGCCTCCGCGCCACCTCGGGCCCGGTTCTCGTCCGGCCGGGAGACCTGGCGGCGATCCTCACCAACCTGCAGCCGCACGACGTCTTGTTCATCGACGAGATCCACCGCCTGTCGCCGGCCGTCGAGGAGCTCCTCTATCCGGCAATGGAGGATTTCAAGCTCGATCTGGTCATCGGCGAAGGTCCGGCGGCGCGGTCCGTTCGCATCGATCTGCCGCCGTTTACCCTGGTCGGGGCGACGACGCGCTCGGGCCTGATCACCCGTCCGCTGCGCGAGCGGTTCGGCATTCCGTTGCGCCTCGAGTTCTACAGCGACGGCGAGCTCGAAGCGATCGTCAGCCGCGGCGCGGCGATCCTCGACCTGCCCGTGACGGCCAGCGGCGCCGCCGAGATCGCGCGGCGGTCCAGGGGTACGCCCAGGGTCGCGGTCCGCCTTCTCAGGCGCGTCCGGGACTTCGCCGATGTCGGACGGTTGGCCTCGGTCGATGCGGCTGCCGCCAACTCCGCGCTGAACCGCCTGGAGATCGACCAGCGGGGGCTGGATGCCATGGACCGCCGCTATCTCCTGTGCATCGCCGAGCACTACCGGGGCGGCCCGGTGGGCGTGGAGACGGTGGCTGCCGCCATCTCCGAGCAGCGCGACACCGTCGAAGAGGTGATCGAACCCTATCTTCTGCAGCAGGGCTTCCTGATGCGCACACCCCGCGGTCGCGTGCTCGCCAGCCAGGCCTATGGTCATCTTGGGCTCCCGGTGCCGAACCTCCAGGCCCAACTCGATCTTCTCGGCAACGATGTCGCGGAATAATGCACCGTCCCCATGGCATGATAAGAGCGCATTCATGTTCCCCGTGCGCGTGTACTATGAGGATACGGACGCTGCAGGCATAGTCTACTACGCGAATTATTTAAAGTTCGCGGAGCGGGCGCGGACGGAGATGATGCGAAGCCTCGGCGTCGCGCACGCGCAACTCCTCGCCTGCGAAGGTATCGCCTTCGCCGTGCGGAAATGTGTGGCAGAATACCTGCGGCCGGCGCGGCTCGACGACGTGCTGCAGGTTCGAACGAGGGTGACCGGGGTCAAGGGTGCTTCGTTGGGCCTCGAACAGAGCGTGCTGAAGGACGCCGAGGAGCTCGTCCGCATCGACATGCGGTTGGCCTGCATGTCCCGGAGCGGCCGGCCGGCGCGTCTGCCGCCGGGTGTCCGCGCGGCGCTTCTGGAACTCTGCAACGGAAATGGACGGTTGGACTGAATGGAAAGCAACATCGTCGAAGCCGCATCGCTCGGGGGTTCGATCTCCGCGACCGACCTTTCGATGTGGTCCCTGTTTCTTCGAGCGGATGTCGTCGTCAAGACCGTGATCGTCGTGCTGCTCATGGCCTCGGTCTGGTGCTGGGCCATCATCTTCGAGAAGTATCTCAGCCTGCGCCGGCTGAACACGCAGGCCGGCGAGTTCGAGTCGTCTTTCTGGTCGGGCGGCGCCCTCGAGGACCTCTATGACCGCATCGCCGAGCGGCCGCGCGATCCGATGTCGGCGATCTTCGTCGCGGCGATGCGGGAATGGCAGCGGAGCGAGGTGCGGCGATTCGGCGACATCGTGCTGTCCCGCGCCGGCCTCGAGGATCGGATCGAGCGGGTGATGCAGCTCACCCTCAATCGCGAGCTCGAACGCGTGGAGCGGCACGTGCCGTTCCTGGCATCGACCGGGGCGACGGCGCCGTTCGTCGGCCTGTTCGGCACGGTGTGGGGAATCATGAACAGCTTCCAAGCCATCGGCCTGACCAAGAACACCAGTCTCGCCGTGGTCGCGCCCGGCATCGCCGAGGCGCTGTTCGCGACCGCGCTCGGGCTGCTCGCGGCGATCCCGGCGGTGCTCGCCTACAACAAGATCTCCAAGGACATCGACAGCTACGCCGGCCGCCTCGAGGGGTTCGCCGGCGAGTTCCTCGCCATCCTGGCAAGGCAGTCGACCGAAAAGGCCTGATCGGATGGCCATCTCCCTGGAGCGTCGGCGACGCTCGCGACCGCGCCGCTCGCAACCGATGAGCGAGATCAATGTCACGCCCATGGTCGACGTGATGCTCGTCCTGCTCGTCATCTTCATGGTCACGGCACCGCTTCTCACCGTCGGCGTGCAGGTCGACCTGCCGCGAACCGAGGCGTCCGCCGTCGAAGGACAGGACGAGCCGTTGTCGGTGTCGATCACGGGCGAGGGACGGATCTTCGTTCAGGATACCGAGGTTGCTCTCGACCAGCTGGTTCCCCGGCTCGTCGCCATCACCGGTCGGAACGCCGATCTCCGCATCTTCGTCCGCGGCGACAAATCGATTCCCTACGGGCGGATCATGGAGGTTGTCGCCGCCATCAATGCCGCCGGATACCGAAAGGTCGCGTTGATCACCGAACAGGCTCCGGAACGAAGCGCCCGCATCGGGACGGCGACGACGCGGCCGGAAACCCGCTAGCGATGCGGAAGGGCCTTGCCTTTTCCCTGGTGTTCCACGCCGTGATCGTCGCGGCCGCCCTGATCACGCTGCCCCGGTACCTGGACGAGATCGTCGTCGATGCGCCGGTCGTCGTCGACATCGTCGCCGTCACCGAGGACCGCAATCTGCCGCGGGCCGCGACCAGCCAACAGGAGAAGCAGACGAAGGCCGAGGCCGCGCCCGCCCCTTCGCCGCCCCGGCCGGCGCCGCCGCCGCGCCCAGCCCCGCCGGAACCGGCCGCTCAGCCCGAGCCGCCGCCCCAGGCGATCGCCGCGCCCAAGGAGGAGCCCGCCCGACGAGCCGAGCCGCCCGCGCCGGAGCCCGAGCCATCGCCCGAGCCCGAGCCTGCGCCGGCCGTCCGCCAGGAGACGCCGCCGACGGCGCCCGCTCCGGCTCCGAGTCCGGCGGAGCCGGAACCGCCGTTTTCAAGCGAGCTGGCGAAAGCCAAGCCGCGGCCGAGGCCCGAGCCGCCCTCGGCGCTTGCCTCGGTCCTGAAGTCGCTGGAAGGCCTGAAGAAAGAGGCTCCGGCCAAGGACCCCGACAAAGACGCCAAGCCGCAACCGACGGCCCGGCAGGACGAAAGCGAGGCCTTCGAGAACGAGATCGCCAAGGCGCTGGCGGCCTCGCCATCCTCGGATCTCGACCTCGAGCGACCGATCTCGATCAGCGAGATCGACGCCGTTCGTCGCCAGATCGAGCGGTGCTGGAACGTGCCGGCCGGTGCCCGTGATGCCGGAAATCTGGTCGTTACGGTCCGCGTGGAGATGAACGCGGACGGGACTCCGCGAAGTGCGGCGGTGGTGAATCAGGATCGCATGGGTTCCGACGCCTTCTTCCGGGCGGCCGCCGAAAGCGCGCTGCGCGCCGTCTTGAATCCTCGATGCCATCCCTTCAGATTACCGCCGGATCGATACGATCGCTGGAAGACGATGACGCTGGTCTTCAATCCGAGGGAGATGCTGGGAACATGACGCTCTCGAAGCGGTGTGGGCGCTGGTTGCGAACGGTCGTTGGCGGCGCTTGGCTGTTCATCGGCATCTCGTTGATATCGGCCGGAGCCGTTCACGCCCAGTTGAACATCGACATCACCCGCGGCGTCGTCGAGCCCCTGCCGATCGCGGTGACGGATTTTGCCGGTGCCGTGCAGAACGAGAAGGCCTTCGGCCGGGACATCGCTCTCGTCGTCTCTGCCGATCTGGAGCGCTCAGGCCTGTTCCGGCCGGTAAGCCCCGCCGCGTTCATCGAGAAGGAACTGGCCCTCGATGGCCTGCCGCGGTTCGGCGACTGGAGGGTGATCAACGCCCAGGCGCTGGTTCACGGCCGGGTCCAGATGCTGCCGGACGGCCGGCTGAAGGTCGAGTTCCGGCTGTGGGACGTGTTCGCCGAACAGCAGATGGTTGGCCTTGCCTACTTCACGGCCCCGGCGAACTGGCGGCGGGTCGCACACATCATCGCCGACGCCATCTACAAGCGGGTTACGGGCGAGGATGGCTACTTCGACACCCGCATCGTCTACGTCGCCGAATCCGGCTCTGCGACCAAGAGGGTCAAGCGGCTGGCGATCATGGATCAGGACGGAGAGAAACACCGGTTCCTGACCGATGGCAGCGATCTCGTCCTGACACCCCGCTTCTCGCCGACACTCCAGGAGATCACCTACCTCTCGTATCGGGGCGGCCGGCCCCGCGTCTACATTTACAACATCGATACCGGCCGGCAGGAGGTGGTGGGAGAGTTCAGGGGCATGAGCTTTGCCCCACGGTTCTCCGTCGACGGATCGCAACTGGTCATGAGTGTTGCCGAGGATGGCAATTCCGAGATCTACACCATGGATCTCCGCTCGCGCGCCGTGAGGCGGCTGAGCAACAACGCGGCGATCGACACCTCGCCCAGCTTCTCGCCGGATGGCCGCCAGATCGTGTTCAATTCGGACCGCGGTGGAAGCCCGCAGCTCTACGTCATGGATGCCGACGGCGGCAATGTGCGGCGGGTGAGCTTTGGTGACGGCCGGTATGCGACACCGGTGTGGTCGCCGCGGGGAGATCTGATCGCCTTCACCAAGATCCACCAGGGCCGCTTTCATATCGGCGTCATGCGTTCCGACGGTTCGGGCGAGCGCCTGTTGACGGAGGGCTTCCACGTGGAGGGGCCGACATGGGCCCCCAACGGACGCGTGCTGATGTATTTCCAGAAGGATCCCGCCGATGCCCGCGGCGGCGGCGGCTCCCGCCTCTACACCATCGATCTGACCGGGTTCAACCAGCGCCAGGTGGTCACGCCCCTCGACGCCTCGGATCCGGCGTGGTCCCCCTTGATTCCCTGATGAGAGGAACTTATGGTCCCGAACTGCTTAGTTTCGGTTGTGGCCACCGAGCGGCTCCGCTGCGCGACGCGCGCAAGGCAAACGCAAGCCGCCCGAGTGCCCAAAAAAAACGTCAATCACATTGAACCTTCTGCGCCGGGAAAAGGAGATATCCATGCGCTTACCGATTCTGGCCCTGTGCGTTGCGTTGATGGCGGTGATGGGGTGCGAGACGACCCCGGAGGACACCGGAGCCGCATCCGGCGTCGGCGCCGCCGGCGCGGGCAGCGGCGCCGGTGTCGTTTCGGGACAACCCAGAGGTCCGGTCACCATCGAGGCTCTTCAGCAGGAGCTGGAACAGGTCGGCTCGACGGTGTTCTTCGGCTTCGACGAGTATGCTCTCGGATCGGAGGCGCGGTCCGTCATCGAGAGACAGGCGAGCCTCTTGACCCAGAACCCGGCGGTCACCGTTACCATCGAGGGCCACTGCGACGAGCGCGGCACGCGCGAGTACAACCTCGCCCTCGGCGAGCGGCGCGCCAGCGCGGTCAAGGACTACCTGGTTGCTCTCGGCGTGTCCCCTGCGCGGGTTGCGACGATCTCGTACGGTGAGGAGCGACCCGCGGTCATCGGCTCGAACGAGAGCGCGTGGGCGAGAAACCGGCGTGGGGTCACCGCGGTCACGGGCGGGCGCGTCGGAAGCTGAACGCTCGAGAGCGTCGTCGGTGCCTTTACCGGAGCCTTTTGATGCGTGCGCCCGCGACGGAAAGGAACTGGTGTCGGATGGCGCCACATTTCTGACGATAATCGATCGCATGCTGCTACCTTGATAATGAGGCTAGGATCTTGAACGGGCGGGGACCGGGATGATCAATCGAAGGCGGCGGCCGAGCGCGATGTCATCGCTTCTGGGCGGCGCGGCCATCTTTGTCGGAATTGCCACGCACGGCGTGGACGCGGTTGCCCAGGATGCGAGTCTCGAGTCTCTGAAGCTGAGACTAGACAGGCTCGAACGGGATGTCGGTGCGCTCAATCGCCGACCGGGCGCGCTGCCGGCGAGCGCCGCCGGCCCCTCTGTCGGCGAGAGCGGCAGCGTGGCGGGCGGCCCGGCGGCGGCTCGCCTCGAGGTCCGGCTGTCGGCGCTCGAGGGCGACCTGCGGGCAACGACGGGGCAGATCGAGGAGTTGAACCATCTCGTCCGGCAGCTCAATCAGCGGCTGGATACGGTGTTCAAGGACCTCGAGTTTCGCCTCGGGCGCGTGGAGCAGCAGGCCGACTTGGGGCTTGGGCCGGACTCGAAGCCTTTGGACTCGAGTGACCCCACCCAACGGGTGGCGGCTCCGACGGGCGGTGCCGCGGCCGGCGGCGCTCGGCAGGCGGCGAAGGACGAGGCGGCGCGGACGGCGTTGGTCGTTCCTCCGGTCGCTCTCCGCGGCGCCCCGACCGGCGCCCTGTCGGGTCCGGGCGGGACGTTGCCGAAGGGCACGCCCGAGGAACAGTATGCGTACGCCTTCGGGCTGCTGCGCATGGCAAGCTACAGTGAAGCCGAGGTGGCTCTGAAGCAGTTCATGGAGCAGCATCCCGACAGCCAGCTGGCGGACAACGCTCGCTATTGGCTGGGTGAAACCTATTACGTGCGCGGCGATTACGTTCAGGCGGCGGAGACGTTCCTCGATGCGTACCAGCAAGGAAAGCAAGGTCCGAAGGCGGCCGATGCGCTGTTGAAGCTGGCGATGTCGCTGGGACGGCTCGACAAGAAGGACGAGGCGTGCACGACCCTGCGGGAGCTGGGCAGGGCCGTTCCCGACGCGCCGCTGCGGGTCAAGAAGAAGTCCGCCGACGAACGCAAACGCATCGGATGTAACTAGCTGCGATCCGGGCGGCCGTTCATCCGGCGTCGGGTGGCTTCGCAGGCCGTCTCTCGGTCTCCTTCGAGCACGGAGCGGGAGGCTCCGGATGCCGTGCGCCCCGTCGCTCCGGAGGCGTTCGACGCTGCAATGGCGGCGCTTGGGCCGTTCGAGCGGAGGCCGCACCTGGCGGTCGCGGTATCCGGCGGCCCGGACAGTCTGGCGCTGTGCCTCCTCGCCGACGGCTGGGCGCGGAGGCACCAGGCGAAGCTGACCGCGCTGACCGTCGATCACCGGCTGCGGGCGGACTCCGGCGAGGAGGCGAGACGCGTCGGCCAATGGATGGCGGCATGCGGTCTCGAGCATCGCATCCTGACCTGGGAGGGGCCGAAACCGGCGGCCGGCGTTCAGGAAGCCGCTCGCAACGCCCGGTACGGCCTGCTTTCGTCGTGGTGCCGCGAGCACGGCGTTCTCCACCTCTTGCTGGCCCATCATCGGGATGACCAGGCCGAGACCTTCCTGATGCGGCTTTGCCGGGCGAGCGGCCCGGAGGGGCTCGCCGCCATGGCCCCGGTCGTCGAAACGCCATCGGTTCGCCTGCTCCGGCCCCTGCTCGGCGTCCCGGCCGAGCGGCTGAAGGCGCTTCTCAGGGCTTTCAGTCAGGAGTGGATCGACGATCCGTCGAACCGGGACGACCGTTTCCTTCGCGTCCGCGTGCGACGGGCCCTGCCGTCGATGCCGGCGCAAGGGGTGACGGCGGACGTGCTGGCCACGCTCGCGGGCCGCCAAGGGATGGCGAGGTCGGCCCTCGACATGCGGGCAGCGGCGCTTGCGGCGCGGGTCTGCCGGGTCCACCCCGCCGGGTACGTCTACGTGGACCCGGCAGGCTTGCGAGAAGCCTCGCCCGAGCTCGCTCTCAGGGTCTTGGGACGCGCCTTGGCGGCGGTCGGCGGCCGACCGCGCGCTCCGCCGATCGAGAGGGTCCGGACGCTCTATTGCGACATCGTTGCTCCGGGCGGTGCGCCGAGCCACACCTTGAGCGGCTGCCGGGTGCTGGGAAGCCGGGGCCGCCTCATCGTCTGTCGGGAGGCGCGCGCTCTGCCGGCACCCGTTCCCGTCGACGCCGCCACGTCCCTTGTGTGGGACGGACGCTTTCGGATCCGACTGTCGGGGGGCACGTTGCCCGAGCAGGAAAACCTCGTTCTGAGACCCCTCGGCGGCGATGGCTGGCGGCAGATCGTCCGGGAGACCCCGACCCTGAGGAACAGCGGCCTGCCGCCCCAGGTTCGCTCGACGTTGCCGGCGCTCGCCGATGGCCGCGGCATCAGGGTCGTGCCGCATCTCGGTTTCTGCCGACCGGACTGCGCCGGACGTGGAGTCGCTTTCGGCTCCATTGTCTTCTCGCCGCCCAATCCCCTGTCGGGCGGAGGCTGCTTCCTTGCGTATGCCGACTCGCGTATTATTTGATAGGCCAGAGACACGAGCTTGGAGGCAGCCGGCGCGGATGCGTCCGACAGCGGCCTGACAGAGAGAGAGGGCTAGACGGTGAATTTCAGCAAGAACCTTGCGTTGTGGGTCGTCATTGCCCTCGCGGTTCTGTTCCTCTTCAACATGTTCCAGGGATCGACGCCGCGTGGCGTGGTGCAGCCGCTCCCTTACTCCGAGTTCCTCTCCCAGGTCGAAGGCGGCAATGTTCGGGAGGTGCTGATCAAGGGTCGCGACATCAGCGGCCGCTATCGCGATGGCCAACCTCTCATGACCTATGCGCCCGAGGATCCCAACCTGATCCCGAAGCTGCAGTCCCACGGCGTTCGCATCAGCGCGCAGCCCTCGGATGAGGGATCGCCGACGCTGTGGAGCATCCTCATTTCCTGGTTCCCGATGCTGCTGCTGATCGGGGTCTGGATCTTCTTCATGCGCCAGATGCAGGCGGGTGGCGGCAAGGCGATGGGATTCGGCAAGTCGCGGGCGCGACTGCTCACCGAGCGCACCGGGCGCGTCACCTTCGACGACGTCGCCGGCATCGAAGAAGCTAAGCAGGAGCTGGAAGAGGTCGTCGAGTTCCTCAAGGACCCCCAGAAATTCCAGCGTCTCGGCGGCAAGATCCCGAAGGGCTGCCTGCTGGTCGG
>CAYQSU010000051.1:0-25039 GCA_964420325.1 uncultured Rhodospirillaceae bacterium
CGGGCGTCGCGAAACGTCGCATTTCGTCGCGAAAGCGTCGCAAAATGTCGCATTTTGTCGCATTTTGTCGCATTTTGTCGCGAAATGTCGCATTTCGCCGGCGCCGCCCGCCCGAGCGGCCGTTCGTCCCGCCGCGCCGGCGGTGCCGATCGTCACCGGCACCGCCCTGGTCCTGCCCCAGGGCGAGCCGCGTCGGAGGCGGTGCCGTTCCCGGTGACGCCGCGGGCGATCCCCGCGGCGCTCGTCAACGGTCGCGCCGTTCGGGGCGGCACCCGAGCGCGTCCCGCCCGCCACCGCCCCGGGTGCGCCTCGGCGCCTCAGCTCTTCCGCGAGGTCTTGACCATGAACCGGGTCGGCGCGCGCGCCACCTTGTCGCCGCCGCACTTCGGGCAGGCGGGCTTGGCGGTTTCGTGCTCCGAGATGGTCTCGGTGCGCTCGAACGTCTCGCCGCAGCTCTCGCAGCGGTAGGCATAGGTCGGCATGCGTCCCTCCCTCACAGGTCCCTGGTCCGTCCGTTGCCGATGATATACTCGCCGGTGTCGGCGGCGCCAGACGCGCCCCGGCCGGGCGGCCGCAAGGGAGTAGGCGGCGGACGCGTCGGGCGCTATGGTGGGCACCGTCTCCCGGCAGGCCGGTGAGGCTGGTGGACGCCGATGTCGGACTGGGACCGCTTCTGCAGCACGCTCGACTTCGCCTCGGTGGTGCCGGACGAGCTTGCCCGCTACCGGCTGGCGGTCGCCGACGGCCTTGCCTTCTTCCTCGAGAACCTGGACCCGCTCCGCGCCATCGATCTCCTGGGTGACCAGGCCGCCCTGCCGCCGAACTGCGGCGTCGAGGAGCGGCTGGTGGCGATCGCCCGCCACTGCCCGGCGCTGCACAAGCTCGGCCAGGTGCTGGCCCGCGACCGCCGCCTGCCGTTGCGCTTCCGCCGGCTGCTGCAGCGCCTCGAGTCCTTGCTGCCGGCGGACGACCTGGCCTGGATCCACGCCCGGCTCGAGGACGAGCTCGGGCCGCTTGCCGAGATTGGCGTTCACCTCGACGAGGAGCCGCTGGCCGAGGCCAGCGCCGCCGTCGTCGTGCCGTTCACCTGGGAGGCCGGCGGGGAGGAGCGGCGGCGCGGGGTGTTCAAGATCTTGAAGCCGGGCATCGAGGAGAAGCTCGAAGAGGAGCTGTGGCTCCTGCAGCGCGTCGGCGCGCTCCTCGACGGCCGCTGCCGCCAGTACGGGCTGCCGAGGATTGCTTACGAGGGCACGTTCACCCAGGTGCGCGATCTGTTGCAGAACGAAGTCCGCCTCGACCGCGAGCAGGCGCACCTGGCGGCCGCGGCCAAGGCCTACGCCGGCATGGCGGCGGTGCAGATCCCCGAGGTCTATCCGTTCTGCAGCCCGCGGCTCACGGCCATGCAGCGGATCGACGGGCAGAAGGTCACCGATGTCGCCGGCATGCCGGCCGACGCCCGCCGGGCGCTCGCCGAGACCATCGTCGAGGCATTGCTTGCCCATCCGATCTGGTCGCCCGGGCCGGAGACGATGTTCCACGCCGATCCCCATGCCGGCAACCTGTTCGCGACCAACGACGGCAGGCTCGCCATCCTCGACTGGAGCCTGGTCGGCAGCCTCGGCAAGCACCACCAGATCGGGCTCACCCGGATTCTCGTCGGCGCTGCGACCCGGGATGGAGGGCGCATCGCCGACGCGCTGGCCGCGCTCGCCGGCATGCCGGCCGACGGGGGCCGGGTGGCGGCGGTGGTGGCCACGAGCCTCTCTCGCCTCGGCCGTGAGCCCTGGCCGAGCCTCGCCTGGCTGACGGCGCTGATGGATGCGGCGGCGGCCGAGGCCGGCCTCCGCTTCGGCGCCGATCTCACCATCTTCCGCAAGGTGCTGCATACGCTTGCCGGCGTCGTCGCCGACGTCTCGGAGCGCTGCGATCCGGACGCCGTGCTCGCCTCGGCCTTCGTCCGCACCCTGGCCCTGGAAGCGGGCGTCCGCCTCGTGTCTGCGCCGTACTCGCGCGCGCTTGCCTCCCACCTCTCCAACCTGGACTTGGCCGAGGTCGTGCTGTCGGCGCCGCTGGCGGCGTGGCGCTACTGGTCGGACGCGGGGCGCAGTCCCGGTCGGCCGGCCGACGGGCCCGGACTCACGCCTCCTTCGCCCGCGTCCGTCTGATCAGCCGGCGCTCCTCGGCGAGCGGCCGGGTGTTGAGCACGTCGCCGGCCTCGAGCCAGCCGCGGCGGGCCTGCCCCACGCCATAGCGGAGATTGGCGAAGCCGTGGACGCTGTGGGAGTCCGAGTTGATGCTGACGAGCACGCCCTCCTCTTTGGCCAGCCGGCAGTGGACGTCGAGCAGGTCGAGGCGCTCGGGATGGGCATTGAGCTCAAGGAAGCAGCCCCGCTCACGGGCGTGGCGGATGATCCTCGGGATGTCGGCGTCATAGGGCTCGCGATCGGGGATGAGGCGGCCCGTGGGGTGGGCGAGCATGGTGAAGAAGGGGCGATCCATCGCCTTGAGGATGCGCTGGGTCTGTTTGGCGCGCGACAGGTTGAACCGGCTGTGGACGGCGCCGATGACGACGTCGAGCCGGCCGAGGACGTGGTCGGCGAGGTCGAGGCTGCCGTCCTCGAGGATGTCCACCTCGATGCCCTTGAGGATGGTGACACCGAGATCCTCGTCGTTCAGGCGATCGATCTCGGCGATCTGCTCCTCGAGACGCCCGGCGCTGAGCCCGTGGGCGACGGAGACGCGCTTCGAGTGCTCGGTGATGGCGAGGTACCCGAAGCCGAGACGGCGCGCGGCCTCCGCCATCTCGCGGATGGTGTTGCGGCCGTCGGTGGCGCTGGTGTGGGTGTGGAGATCGCCCTTGAGGTCGGAGACCTCGACCAGCCGCGGCAGACGGCCCGCGCGCGCGGCTTCGCTCTCGCCGCGGCTTTCGCGGAGCTCCGGTGGGATCCAGGGAAGGCCGACGGCGGCGAACACCGACTTCTCGCTGTCGCCGGCGATCCGCTCGTCGCCGCGGAACACGCCGTACTCGTTGATCTTGAGCCCCCTCTCGAGGCCGAGGCGGCGGATCTCGATGTTGAACGCCTTGCTGCCGGTGAAGTACTGCAGCGCCGCGCCGTAGCTTTCCTCCGCCACCACCCGGACGTCGACCTGCAGGCCCGGGCGCAGGATCACCGTCGACCGCGTGCCTCCCTTGGACACGACCTCGCGGACTTCCTCGTCGCCGGCGAGCCGGTCCATGACCGGGCTTCCCTTCCTCGCCGTGACCAGGATGTCGACGTCGCCGACGGTCTCCTTGGCGCGCCGGTAGCTGCCGGCGACGGTGACCGTGCCCACACCCGGCACCGCTTCGAGGCGGGCGAGAAGCGGCGTCACGTACTCGGCGGCGGTGGCCAGCTTGAACCGCCCGGGGGTCTTTCTGAGCTGCGCCACGGCCGCGGCGATGCGCTCCTCGCTCTTCCGGCCGAAGCCGGCCAGCGCGCGGATGCGGCCGTCCCTCGCGGCCCGCTCGAGCTGCTCCAGGGTGTGGATGTCCAGCTCCTGGTGGAGCGCCCGGACCCGCTTCGGGCCGAGCCCGGGGATCCTCAGGAGCTCGGTCAGCCCCGCCGGCGTCTCCCTGTGCAAGGCCTCCAGCATCGGCGAGCGCCCGGTCTTGGCGATCTCCTCGATCTTGGCGGCGAGGTCGGCGCCGATCCCGGGGAGCGCCGTCAGGTCCTCGCCCGCCGCGACGAGATCGCTGACCTCGGCATCGAGGCCGGCGACGACGCGCGCGGCGTTGCGGTAGGCCCGCACCCGGAACGGATTGGCGCCCTGGATGTCGAGCGTATCGGCGATCTCGTCGAGGATCGCGGCGATCTCGGCGTTGCGCGCGCCCATCACCGCCGTGCCGACGACCGGCGCCACGCCGAGCCCGCTACCGCTCGCCTCGCCCCCATTCTATGATCGCAGCGGATTTCGCCTCGGCCCGTTCGCATCGCCATGTGTCGCCTCTACGGATTTCGCGCCAGCGCCCCCACCAAGCTCGAGTGCGCGCTGGTCCACGCCCAGAACGCGTTGATGGTGCAGAGCCGCCAGGACCAGGAGGGCGGCAGCCACGGCCACGGCTGGGGTGTTGCCACCTATGCCGATCACCTGCCCAGGGTCGAGCGCCAGGCCTGGGCGGCCTATCACGGCGAGCACTTCCGCCGCGCCGCCGAGCGGGTGTTCTCGCGCACCGTGCTCGCCCACGTGCGCCGCGCCACCATCGGTGCGCCGAGGCTCGAGAACACCCACCCGTTTGCCGATGGCGCGTGGGCCTTCGTCCACAACGGCACGGTGCCGGCCTTCGAGCGCATCCGGCCCCACCTCCTGGGCGCCATGAGCTTCCATCAGCGCGCCCGCATCGAGGGCGAGACCGACAGCGAGCACGTCTTTCGCCTGCTCATGACCCTCCACGACCAAGCGCCGGCACGGCCCCTGCTCGAGACCTTGCGCGAAGGCGTGCGACGCGTGCTCGACTGGTGCGACGACGCGGCGCCGGCCGAGCCCGTCGGTCTCAACGTCATCCTCACCGACGGCGACCGGCTCGTCGGCACGCGCATCGGCCGGACGCTCTACTTCGTCGAACGAGACGGCGTTCACGCCTGCGACTTCTGCGGCCTGTCCCATGTCTATCCCGACCACGAGGCCGGCTACCGCGCCGTCGAGGTCGCCTCCGAGCCGATCACCGACGAGGCGTGGCGGATCGTGTCTGAGGGCTCGGTCTACGAGGTCACCGCCGATCTGAGGCTGCATGTCGAGCCTCTCTGACCCGGCGTCGGCGCCGACCGGGTCCGCGGACGTCCCTCAGCCGCCGCCGCGAGGCAGGGCGCGGACGATCTCCTTGAAGCGCTGCCACTCGGTGGCGGCCCACACCTCGGTGTGGGCGTGGCCGAAGGTGCGGATGATCGTCGCCACCTTCATCGCCGCCTCGATGTCCGGCGCGCGGAAGATGTCGAGATAGTCGTAAGGGCCGAGCACGACGTAGTTGCCGACCCATTCCACGCCGCCCTCGCCGAACTCGTCGCGGATGCGGTCCATGATCTGGCGCTCGAGGCTTTCCAGGTTCTCGGGCGATTGGAGCGCGCCGTGCGCCAGCCGGGTCAGCAGGATGAACGTCGCCATCGCTCTCCTCCTTGGTTGATTGTTGAGCTATGCTTTATACACGGATTTGGCAGGCACCGCGAGACGAGGCTGGCGGTGGCTGCCCGCAGGGCGAGTTGAGCGGTGCCCGAGCTGCCGGACGTCGAGTTCTACGGGCGCTACCTGGACGAGACCTCGCTCGGTCGCGAGATCGACGGCGTCCGCGTCACTGATGCGCGCATCCTCGCCGGCCTTCCGGCGGCCGCGTTCGCCGCGCGGCTGAGACACCGCTCGTTCACCGGGACCCGCCGTCACGGCAAGCATCTCCTGGTGCGCCTCGACGACGGCGGGTGGCTCACGCTGCACTTCGGGCTCACCGGCGGTCTCAAGGCGTTCACGGATGTGGCGGAGGACCCGCCCTTCGACCGGGTCCGCTTCGACTTCCGGGACGGCGGCCACCTCGCTTACATCAACCGGCGGATGCTCGGGCGGATCGGCCTTGCCGACGATGCGGACGCCTTCATCCGGGGCGAGGAGCTCGGTCCCGACGCCCTCGATCCGGCCTTCGACCGGCGGGCGTTCCGCGCCGCCGTCGCCGGCAGCCGACGGGACGTCAAGTCTTCGCTGATGGACCAGTCGCTGATGGCCGGGGTCGGCAACATCTATTCCGATGAGATCCTGTTCCAGGCGGGGATCGATCCCGCCGCCCGCATCAGCGAGCTCGACGACGCCGCCCTCGACCGGGTGTTCGCGAGCCTCAAGACCGTGCTGGAGGCGGCGATCGCAACCGGCGCCGGCTCGGAGCGGTTCCTCGACCGCCTGCCTGCGCACTTCCTCCTTCCCCACCGCAACAAGGGCGCCGCCTGCCCCCGCTGCGGCACCGCCATCGCGACCCGCACGTTCGCCGGCCGGACGGGATACTTCTGCCCCCGCTGCCAGGCGCGGCCGCGCTGACCGGCTCAGTCCCCGGGACCGGCGACGACGGCCCCGGCGTAGGCCGCAAAGGCCCGGAACAGGGCGTCGGCGGCGCCGGCAAAGGCGGGGTAGCTCAGGCGATCGGGCGTGTCCCCGGCGGTATGGTACCAGGGATAGCGGTAGAGCGCGGTGTCGGTGACCATCACCGCGCGGTAGCCCTGGTCCCAGAACGAGACGTGGTCGCTCCAGTCGATCCCGGGAACGAAGCGGAAGGTGGCGACATGCTCGAGCGGAAAGGCGGAATGCGCCCGGAACAGCCGCGCAAGACGCCGCATCGCGCCGCGCGAGCGGAGGTCCGAGACCAGCCCGATGAAGTTGGCGCGGTCCGGGTAGAACAGGCTGAACGGCAGCGGATAGTGCTGGCTCTCGGGTTCGTCGCTGAAGTAGCCGATGGTCTCGAGGGCCGCCATCAGGCGGATGTCGTCGCCCCGCCGCCGTGCCGCCTCGGCGTAGACGGCGCTGCCCATGTGCGGGCCGGCGAAGAACGGCGGCTCCTCGTTGACGAAGGCGACGAAGCGCACCGTCAGGTCCGGCTCGACGACGCGGAACAGCCGCGACAGCTCCAGCATCGCGGCGACGCCGCTGGCGTTGTCGTTGGCGCCGGGGCTGCCGGCGACGGAGTCGTAGTGGGCGCCGACGAGGAGGATCTCGTCCCGCCGCGCCGTCCCCCATCGCGTGGCCTCGAGGTTGGCGCAGACCGTGCCTGCCGCCCGGTATTCCTGGGTCGCCACCGAATACCCTTGGGCCAGCCAGACATCCTCGATGTACCGTGCCGCCCGTGCCAACGCCTCGGGGCGAAAGACGTTGCGCTCGCCGATGTCTTCGGCCAACCGCCGAACGTGTCCCTGCAAGGCGACGAGATCGACGGCGGCCGGCCCCCCGGAAAAGGTGGAGGCGTGCTCTCTCCTCATGCGCGTCGAACCCTCCGGGCTATATCAACCGGCGCGAAAAGACGCTTGCAATGTTCGTTGTAAGTTCTTATATTCGTACTCCAGGAGGGCGCTGCAGGGCAGCGCCGATGGATTTCAGCACCCCCTGAAAAGCAAGCCGGACCAAACGGCGCGCAGGGCGCGGGCGGC
Organism: uncultured Rhodospirillaceae bacterium; assembly: GCA_964420325.1. GTDB lineage: Bacteria > Pseudomonadota > Alphaproteobacteria > Rhodospirillales > Defluviicoccaceae > CAYQSU01. Next base: position 7,152 of record CAYQSU010000051.1, read on the forward strand.
GGGCCTGCGAGTTTGGAGCCGTGCCGAACGACCGGCGGCCCATGGTGCAACCAGTGAGGAGGGACTGTGAACAAGTTTATGAGCTACAATTCGAGCGACATGCTGTCGCGCTACATGCGCGACGTGCGCAAGTACCCGGTGCTGAGCGCCGAGGTCGAGGCCGACCTGGCGCGGCGCTGGCGCGACCACCGCGATCCTGAGGCGGCGGAGATGCTTGTCGGCAGCCACCAGCGCCTGGTGGTCAAGATCGCCGGCGACTACCGGCGGTACGGTCTGCCGATCGTGGATCTCATCTCGGAAGGCAACGTCGGCCTGATGCAGGCGGTGGAGAAGTTCGATGTCGACCGCGGCTTCCGGCTGTCGACGTATGCCATGTGGTGGATCCGCGCGGCCATCAGCGACTACGTGGTGCGCTCGTCCTCGCTCGTCCGGTTCGTGACCAACGAGCACCGGCGGAAGCTGTTCTTCAACCTCGGCCGCCTGCGGTCGAAGCACCAGCCCGGGTCGACGGCCGCCCTGACGCCGGAGAACGTGACGGCGATCGCCGATGCGCTGGGCGTGCCGGAGGACGAGGTCGTGCTCATGGACCGTCACCTCGCCGAGCGGGATGCGTCGGTGAACTCGACCATCGCAACCGAGTCCGACTCCGGATCGTCGTGGCAGGATTTCCTGGCCGACGATGCCGCCGACCAGGAGTCGCAGGTGATCGACGCCGACGAGCACGGCAAGCGCCGGCTCTTGATGGAGAACGCGCTGGCCCAGCTCGACGAGCGCGAGCGCCACATCCTCGTCGAGAGGAAGCTCAAGGACAATCCGCCCCGGCTCTCGGACCTCAGCGCCGAGTACGGGGTTTCGCGGGAGCGCGTCCGCCAGATCGAGGCGCGGGCCTTCGCCAAGCTCAAGAGACTGATGCTGGAAGCGGCAAGGGCGGGCGGCCTCGCCGGACCGAGATCGGGTCCGGCGACCGCCGGCGCGCACTGATCCGCCGGTACCCCCCGCAGATCGGAACGCGAAGCCGGTCAGGGAGCCTCCACGAACGTCCGCAGATCGCGCAACAGCTCCTCGTCGTTGATGATCCGCGGCACCTTGTGCTGTCCCCCGAGCTGGCCGCGGCGTTTCATCCAGGCGGCGAAGGTGCCGGGCGGAACGGCGTCGACGCGGGGCGCTCTGAGTGCGAAACCGCGCGCGCGATGAACGCGGTAGTCGTCGTTGCCGGCAGCGAGAGCGTCATCGACGAGGCGTGCGAACGCGTCCAACGCCGTCGCATCCGGCACCTCCGCGTCGAACTCGACGATGTAGAGGTGGCCGCCGAGATCGCGCTCGGTTTCGGGGTAGACGGCGCCGACCGAGTAGTCGACGACGCGGCGACCGATCGCCGCCGCGGCCTCGGCGACGGCCTTCTCGATCTCCTCGTCGATCAGGTGCTCGCCGAATGCGGACAAGGTGTAGGACGTCCGCCCGGTGACCAGGATCCGCGGCGGCGCACGATCGACGAACCGCACCGTGTCGCCGAGGACGTAGGCCCAGACGCCGGCGCATGAGCTCAAGACGACGGCGTAGTTGACGTCCAGGTCGACATCCGCGAGCCAATGCCGAGTCGGCCGGGACGAAGCGAGCTCGTCGACGGGAACGAACTCGAAGAACAGGCCGGTGTCAACAAGGAGCCTCAGGCCCTCGCCATCGCCGCGGTCGGCGACGGCGATGAACCCCTCACTGGCGACATAGACCTCCCGCGTTTCCGCCTGGCTGCCGGCCAGGAGCTCGCGGAACACCGGCCGATAGGGAACGAATTGAACGCCGCCGTGGACGAGGAGCTCGAGCTCCGGCCAGATGCCGGCGAGCCGCCGCCCCCACTCGGGGCGCAGCGCGCCGAGCCTGTCGAAGAAGATCAGAAGCCAGCTCGGCATGCCGCTGATCGAGCGGATGTCCTGCTCAATGGCGCGCGGGGCCAGCGCCGCGATCTTCTCCTCCCAGTCGGCGATGGTCTCCAGCTTCCGCGGCGGATAGTAGCGGAGCCGCGCCCACCACGGCATCGCCTTGGCGGCGATGCCGCTCAGATCGCCGCTCCAGATGTCGGGGGCAAGCTCGCGAAGGGCGGTCGACCCGCCCAGCATGAAGCTGCGGCCGGCGAAAAGGCGGCTTTGCGGGCGGTTGACGAGGTGATGGACGAGGAGATCGGCGGCAGCCCGCATGTTCGCCCGGTTCATCGCGTGCGTCACCGGGATGTGCTTGGTGGCGCCCGTCGTCGTGCCCGACGTCTCCGCGAAGTACGGGATCGTGCCCGGCCAGCAGCAGTCGACGAGCCTCGGAAACGACGCCCGCCAGTAGCTCTCCCAGAACTCCTCGTAGCGGCGGAGCGGCACGCGGTTCTGGAACGCCTCGACCGTGCGAAGGTCGGTAAAGCCGTGATCGCGACCGAAGGCGGTGCCCTTCGCGGTCTCGAGGAGGCGAAGCAGCTCTCGGCGCTGGATGTCGACGGCGTCCTGGCGGGCGAGCGTCCGCAACCGGTGGCGGGCATAGAGCCGAAAGAGGGGGGTGGCATCAAGCATGGCGGGTCAGCATCCCGATCGACCCTCCCGATCGTCCGCTAGGGCCGAAGCTCGATCCGGCGCGGGAAGCTTTGGCGAACCGTCTCCAGGCGCAGCGGCATCGCAAGGTACTCGCCCTCGAGCCAGAGCGCGACCTGGTCCTGGAAGTTGGCGCTGTTGATCCAGCCGTCCTGGCCGCCGAGGATCACGAAGTAGTTGGCGTCGGGATCGGAAAGGTCCGAGATGTGACGGGCGTTCGATCCGTAGCGCACCGTATGCCGCTCGCGGGCCGAAGCGTGCGCCGTCTTCATCAGCGTGTCGCTGCTGCCGCCAATCGGGTGCTCGCCGAAGCGGAACCGGCCGCCGACGAGCGGCAGGAAGGCGAGCGGGTGCCTGAGCTCGAGCCGATGCATGTCGCCCCAATCCCGATGGGCATCGATGTCCTCCGCCGCCGTCTCCAGGCTCTGCCTCAGCATCCGAGACAGCGCGGCGTCGTCGGCGCGCTCGATGTCCTCGAGGAGCAGGGACTTGATCCGCCCGACGTTGGCGAACGCCGCCCAGTCCTGTCCCCCGAAGCTGTACTCGTAGAACGCCCTGGTGAAGGCATGGTGGAACAGCTCGAAGGCGACCGCACCCCGGGACTCCACGCGGTAGTGCCCGTCCCATTCGGCCATCAGCCGGATCACCTCCGCTTCCCTGCCGTGCGCGCCGGCGCCGAGGCCGAGAGAGTCGAGCCTGGCGAGGAACAGGTCCCGGAGGGCGACCGAGGACGCCATGTAGACGTCCTGCTGCAGGCGTTTCACGTCATCGATGGCGACGGTGCCTGCTTCGCCCACCAGCTCTGCCATGCGCTCGACCCGGTCGTCGGGCGAGAAGAAGAAGCCGATGGGGGACGCCGTGTCCGCCGGCCGGTTGTTGGCGGACGCGAGGACGCCGGCCTCGGGGTTGAAGCTGAAAGGCAGCTCGAGCACGCCCAGCATCGTCCGCGCCGCGGCCCCCTCCGGCGACCGATCGACGACGATGTCGGGAGGTGGCTCCCTGCCGCGCGCCGGCACGCGGACGGCCATGACCTGGCCGATGTTGCCTGCGGCATCGGCGTACAGCATGTTCTGACCTGGCACCGCAAAGGTGGCGAACGCCGACCGGAAGTCCTCGAAGGTACGAGCCCTCGCCACCGCCAGCATGGCGGAGATCTCGTCGCTCTCCTGATGGCCGGCCCACCAGAGGGCGAACTCGGGACGCCGCACGTCCGCGAGCTGCGGTGCATCGGAGAGGATCGGCCCGAACGGCGTCTCGCGGACGACGACCTCGCGGTCGAACCACCAGCGGACCCGGATCCGTTCCCGACGCTCGCTGATGTCTTCGGGCGCCAAACCGGAGATGTCGTAGAGATCGCTCGCCGCCGCGCGCATGTTGGTGCCGCCCCAGGCGATCCACGGATTGCGGCCGATCGCAAAGATCGGGAGGCCCGGCACCATGAGCCCGACCGCGTGATAGGAGGGCGACCTGAGCCCGACCAGCAGCCAGGAATTGGGCAGGTTGATGCCGAGATGGGGATCGTTGGCCATGATCGCACCGCCGGTGCGGCTGCGGCCGGCGGCGATGGCGACGCTGTTGCTGCCCGACCGGCCGAGGGCGGCGAGCAGCCCGCCGAGGTCCGACGCCCGACCCGCGATGCTCGGCACCGAGTCCGAGCCGTTCCTCACCAGCCGGCCCCAGATCTCCGGCCAGTCCTCGCGCTCGCGAAGCTTGAGAAGGTTGAACCACACCAGCCAGGTGACGTCGGTGCCGGCAAGCCGTCCGAAGGCCACGATATCGGCGATCGTCCACGGCTCGCGATCGAGGCCGAGGATCGAATATTCGACGGGCAGCTTCGGAGTTACGGCCTGGTAGTGGTTGATGCCGTCGACGAACCGCTGCAGCCAGCGGCGCGTCGCCGGCGGCAGGCCGGCCTCGATCTCGGCGGCGGCGCGTCCGAACGCCAGAACGCGCAGCCCGTGATCGATGTCGGTGGCGAGCGGGCCGCCCATCTCCGCGATCCGGCCGCGGGCGATCCGCTTGTAGACGGCCATCTGGCCGAGCCGGAGGTGGGCGTGGACGAGCCCGAGCGCGAACGCCGCATCGCCGTCGGTCTCGGCGTCGATGAACGGGATCTGGCGATCGTCCCAGTGGATGACCGCGCGCCCCTCGACCGGCAGCCCCCGCGCTGGAAACATCGCAAGCCGCTCGTCCACCGTCATCGGGCGCGGAAGCGGGGTGAGGAGAGCGCAGCCGCCGAGGAGGCCGCTCAGCACCAGCGCGCCGCACGACCTGAGGACTCGCGCCGCGCGATCACAAGCCGTCTGTGGACCAGTCTTCGGCATAATTTCTTCCATCGTTCCGCCGTCCGCCCGGAAGAGCGTACGCGAACCTGTCGCCCTGGCAAGGCTACGATCCGAAAGCCGCCAAAGGATCACCGCTCGCGGGGTTGATCATCGGGCGTCGGCGCCGGATTTCGCGAAACCTCCGGCTTGAGGGGCGCCGGCGGCGGCTCATAGACGAGAACGACGCGTTCGGCGAGCTCGATCGCTGTCGTCAGGCCGTCGATCACCACCGCATTCGCGCCCGACTTGCGCAGGCGTTGCACCCAGCTTGCGTCGGGCACCCGCGCGAAGATCCTGAGCCCGGGAAAGGTGGCGCGCGCCACCGAGGTGATCTGTTCGGCATCCTCCGCCTCGGGCACCGCCACCACCAGGGCCTCGGCGCGATCCAGGTGCGCGGCGCGCTGGACCTCGGCCAGGGCGGCGTTGCCATAGAACACCGGCAGGCCGCGGGACCGGCTTGCCGTCACCTGCTGCGGCTTGAGGTCGAGGACGAGGATCGGCACCTTGAGCCCGGCGAGGTGGCGGGCGACCGCCTTTCCCACCTGACCGAAGCCGGCGACCACGACGTGGCCCCTGAGCTCGTCTCCCTCCTGATCGAGCCGGCCGAGGGCCGACCGGGGCGCCTCGGCGCGCGCTTGGACGAGCTGGCGCACGACCGCGAAGCCGGCGGCGGTGACCGCCATCGACGCGCCGACGGCGACGGTGAGGATCTGCGCATCGGCTCCCGACAGGAGGCCGTGGCCGACGGCAAGCACGAGCACGATGAAGGCGAACTCGCTGCCCTGCGCCAAGAGGCCGCCCAGCGCCAGCGCCCGAGCGCGCGGCAGGCCGAAGAGCAGGCCCAGCAGAACCAGCACCAGCGACTTCACCGCCATTAGGATGACGACGAGCAGGATCACCGTCCCCGCGTGGTCGACCGCGACGCGGAGATCGAGGGTCATGCCGACGGCGATGAAGAACAGGCCCAGGAACAACCCCCGGAACGGCTGGATGTCGGCGGCGACCTGGTGGCGGAACTCGGTGTCGGCGACCATCATGCCGGCAAGAAAGGCGCCGAGCGCCATCGACAGGCCCGCCTCCTCGGTCAGCCACCCGGTGCCGAGGACGAGCAGCAGGGTGACGCCGGTGAACACCTCGGGAGCGCTGGAGGCGGCGATCCGCAGCAGCGGCCTGAGCAGCGTGCGCTCCAAAAGGAGGATCAGCGCGATGACGACGACCGACTTGACGAAGGCGAGGCCCAGTGCTGGCAAGAGGCCGGCGGGACCGCGCGCGGCGACCGAGACGAACACCAGGAGCGGCCCGACGAAGACGTCCTGGACGAGGAGGACGGCGAGCACGGTCCGCCCGAACGCGCTCGCCATCTGGATCCGCTCTCCCATCAGCTGCAGAACCACGGCGGTGGACGACAGGGCCAACGCCGCGCCGACGAGCACGGCGACGACGGTATCGAGGCCCGCCAATCGCGCGATGAGGGCGAGCACGACCGTGGTTGCGACCACCTGAGCCAGCGCCAGCGCGAAGACCTTCGGCCCGAACAATCGGAAGCGCTCGAACTTGAGCTCGAGCCCGATGGCGAAAAGAAGAAAGACGACGCCGAACTCGCCCACCTTCCGCGCCGCGTCGACGTTGCTGATGAACTGCAGAACCGACGGACCGATGACGACCCCGGCGGCGAGATAGCCAAGGACGGTGCCGATGTTCAGGCGCTGCGAAAGCGGCACGAAGACGAGAAGGGCGATCAGCAGGATGAGAACGTCGTTCAATTGGGGATGTTCGGGCATGGACGTTCCCCCCGTTGTCGTCGGAGATCCGCCGAGGAGCTCCTCGGCCTCCCGCGATCTCGCAGTGCCGGCAAGACTATAGCACGCCGTCACCACCGTCGGGCGGCCTCATCGGTGCCTTGAGCCTCGGCAGAAGGTCAGTCGAGCTCCGCCACCAGGGTCTTGAGATAGGCGGTCTCCGGCAACCACGGATGGACGGGATGGTCCGGTCCCGCCCCGGCGGCGCGGATGAACCGACCACTGCGTCCCGCCCGGTCGAGACCGCGCCTCACCTCGTCGAGAAAGGCATCCGAAGCCACGACATGGGAGCAGGTGGCGAGGAACAGGAACCCTCCCGGTTTCACCAGCCTGGCCGACAGGTGCGCGAGCTTGCGGTAGCCCTTGAGGGCGGTCTTCAGCTCCTTCCGCGACTTGGCGAAGGCGGGCGGATCGGCAGCCACCACGTGGAACCGCTCTCTCGCCGCGAACAGTGCCTCGAGCTCGCCGAAGGCGTCGCCGCGCCGGACCGCGACGCGGTCGGCGACGCCGTTCATCTCCGCGGCGCGGCGGGCAAGGGCCAGCGCGGTCTCCGAGCTGTCGATGGCGAGCGCCGCGAGCGCACCCGCCGCTGCCGCCCTGACCGCAAATGCGCCGCTGTGGCAGAAGACATCGAGCATGGAGCCTTCGACCGCGAGCCGCGAGACGAAGAGCCGATTGTCCCGCTGGTCGTAGAACCATCCGGTCTTCTGCCCGGACATCACGTCCGCCGGGAACACCAGACCGCGCTCGCGCACCTCGACCAGCCCGGGCGTCGTGCCCTTGGCCACGCGCACCTCCCGGGCCAGGCCCTCCATCCCCCTCGCCCGCGTATCGTTGCGCAGCACGATCGCCGCCGGTCGCAGCGTGTCGTCGAGGGCCTCGAGCACGGCGCCGCTCAACGCCTCCATACCGGCGGTGTTGACCTGCACGGCAAGGACGTCTGCGAAGCGGTCGACGACGAGTCCCGGCAGATCGTCCGCCTCGGCATGAACCAGCCGATAGAAGGGCTCGCCGAACAGCCGCTCCCGCAGCCGCAAGGCGCGCCGAAGCCTGAGGCCGACCCACGCGGCATCGATCACGGCTTGCGGATCGCGGTCGAGAAGGCGAAAGGCGACGAGCGCGTGTGGATTGAAGGTGCCGATCCCGAGCGCCTTGCCGTCGACCCGGTGCAGGGTGACGAGCGCGCCGGCGGGGACCGCGACGGTCTCGCGGTCCATGCGGATCTCGTTGGAGAACGCCCAGGGGTGGCCCGCGGCGATCCGCCGATCCTGCCCCGCCTGCAGGAAGATGCAGGGATGCGAAGCCGGCGTCATCGGCGTCGGCTTCCCGGCAGCCCTCGTGCCGGCGGTAAGGCCGCCCGCGGTCCTGCGCCGAGCGCCGGGCGCCGGATCGCGCCAGACGGAGAGCCTCGGGCCAGGCGGACCATCGACATCCTGCTGCTGCCTTGTGAAGAGTTCAGGAGGGCCAACCATAACTCCTTGTTATCAAGCCGGTCGATCAACCCGCGCTGTTCTGCCGTGTTGACTCTTGTGCAGGTGCACACTAGCATTCGCATCTGCTAAAGCACGCGTCCTTTCTGCCCGTCCGGGCAGAGTCGTTGACGGGCCGACGGCTGGGGAACGGCTCGCCGGTTCCGACCTTCGGAGAAGCGATCGAGCGGGGCATGTCGCACCTTCAAGCTGAATCCAGCGATGCCACGGAGGAGCGGACGGATCCTTACCGGTCTCGGGTCAGGAGTAAATGATGAGTGCAGCGATGGCAGCGAAAGCCGGTGCGGCGGCGCTACCGGCCTACGACGAGGAGGTCGTCAAGAAGTTCGTCGTGGCGACGATCTTCTGGGGGGTCGTCGGGTTCGTCGTCGGCCTGGTGATCGCCCTGCAGCTCGCCTTCCCGGTGTTGAACCTGGACCTTCCGTGGACGTCGTTCGGGCGCCTGAGGCCGCTCCACACGTCGGCGGTGATCTTCGCCTTCGGGGGCAACGCCCTGTTCGCGACCTCGCTGTACGTGGTGCAGCGCACCTGCCGCGCTCCGCTGTTCGGCGGCCCCGCGGTGGCCAACTTCCTGTTCTGGGGATTCCAGCTGTTCATCGTCATGGCGGCCTCCGGGTATGTCCTCGGGGTGACGCAGAGCAAGGAGTACGCCGAGCCCGAGTGGTATGCCGATCTGTGGCTGACGATCGTCTGGGTCGTCTATCTGGTCGTGTTCGTCGGTACGATCATGAAACGGAAAGAGCCGCACATCTACGTCGCCAACTGGTTCTATCTCTCGTTCATCGTCACCGTCGCCATGCTCCACCTGGTCAACAACGCGACGGTGCCCGTCTCGCTGTTCGGCGCCAAGAGCTACGTCGTGTGGGCGGGCGTCCAGGACGCGATGACACAGTGGTGGTATGCCCACAACGCCGTCGGCTTCTTCCTCACCACCGGCTTCCTCGGGATAATGTACTATTTCGTTCCCAAGCAGGCGGAGCGGCCGATCTACTCGTACCGGCTCAGCATCGTCCACTTCTGGACGCTGATCTTCCTCTATATCTGGGCCGGGCCCCATCACCTCCACTACACCGCGCTGCCCGACTGGGCCCAGATCCTCGGCATGGTGTTCTCGGTCATGCTGTGGATGCCGTCGTGGGGCGGCATGATCAACGGCATCATGACGCTGTCGGGTGCGTGGGATAAGCTCCGCACCGATGCCGTCCTCCGCTTCATGGTCGCCTCCATCGCCTTCTACGGCATGAGCACCTTCGAGGGGCCGTTGATGTCGATCCGGGCGGTCAACTCGCTCAGCCACTACACAGACTGGACCGTCGGCCACGTCCACTCGGGCGCGCTCGGCTGGGTCGCCTTCATCAGCTTCGGGGCCGTCTACTACCTGGTGCCCGTGCTGTGGAAGCGCCAGCGCCTCTATTCGCTCCGCCTCGTCAACTATCACTTCTGGGTGTCGACGATCGGCATCGTGCTCTACATCACCGCGATGTGGATCTCCGGGATCATGCAGGGCCTGATGTGGCGCGCTTACGACTCGCTCGGCTTCCTGCAGTACTCGTTCATCGAGACGGTTGAGGCTATGCACCCCTACTATCTCATCCGCGCCGCCGGCGGCGCCCTGTTCGTCCTCGGCTCGCTGATCATGGCCTACAACCTGTGGAAGACGATCAAGGGCGAGCTCCGGACCGAGGCGGCGTTCGAGGGCGCCGTTCGGGCCGCTGCCGCCGGGACCGGCCGCTGAGGGGCAACGACGATGATCAAGCACGAGATCTTCGAGAAGAACGTCATCCTGCTCGCCATCGGCATCCTGGTCACCGTCTCCATCGGCGGACTGGTGCAGCTCGTGCCACTGTTCACGATGGAGCAAACGATCGAGAAGGTCGAAGGCATGAGGCCCTACTCGCCGCTCGAGCTGGCGGGACGCAACATCTATGTCCGCGAGGGCTGCTACACCTGCCACAGTCAGCAGGTTCGCCCGTTCAGGGACGAGGCCGAGCGCTACGGCCGTTACAGCCTCGCCGCCGAGAGCATGTACGACCATCCGTTCCAGTGGGGCTCCAAGCGCACCGGCCCCGATCTGGCGCGCGTCGGCGGCAAGTACTCCAACGACTGGCATGCCGCGCACATGATCGATCCGAGAAGCGTGGTCCCGGAATCGATCATGCCGTCGTACTCGTGGCTCGCACGACGCGACCTCGACTTCGCCGACGCGTCCGAGCATCTGCGCACGCTCCAGACGATCGGCGTCCCCTACTCCGACGAGCAGATCGCCGCGGCAAGGGCCGACATCGACGCCCAGGCCAAGGGAGTGGGCGATGTCGATGGGCTGCTCGCCCGTTATCCCAAGGCGGTCGTCGGCGACTTCGACGGCGATCCGGATCGGGTGACGGAGCTCGACGCGATGATCGCCTATCTGCAGATGCTGGGGACGCTGGTGGACTTCACCGACTACAAGCCCGAACTCGACTACCGGTGAGAGGCGAAGATGGATTTCGTGGCGCTCGCCGAAGAGTTGCGGTCGTGGTGGGTGGTTTGGCTTTTCATCGTGTTCGTCGGGGTCGTCTTCTGGGCCTACCGGCCGAAGAACAAGAAGCGGTTCGAGGAGGCAGCCCGGATTCCGTTCAAGGATGAGACGGAGGATAGGTGATGGCGAAAAAAGACATCGATGCCTTGAGCGGAACCGAGACGACCGGCCATGAATGGGACGGCATCAAGGAGCTGAACACGCCACTGCCCAGATGGTGGCTGTGGACGTTCTACGCAACGATCGCGTTCTCCCTGGTGTGGACGATCCTGTTCCCGGCGTGGCCGTCGCTCAGCGGCTATACCAAGGGCGTGCTCGGCTATTCATCCCGCGCCGACCTGGTCAGGGAGCTTGAGCGCGTGCAGGAGGCCCGTGGTCCGTGGCTCGACCGGTTCGCCGCGGGCACCCTGGAGGACGTCGCCGAGGACCCGGAGCTGCTGCAATTCGCGATGGCCGGCGGGCGGGCGATCTTCGCCGACAACTGCGCGCCCTGTCATGGCTCGGGCGGCGCCGGCAGGCCGGGCTATCCCATCCTCGCGGACGACGACTGGGTCTGGGGCGGCACGCTCGACGATATCCATGCCACCATAGCGTACGGCGTGCGCAGCACGCATGCGGATGCGCGCGCCTCCGAGATGCCGGCGTTCGCCGCCGACGGCATCCTCACCGAGGAGGAGATCGCCAGCGTTGCCGACCATGTGTTCGCCCTGTCCGGCGCGGGCCCGGTCAACGATGCGGGACGAGAGATCTTTGCCGACCAGTGCGCCGCCTGCCACGGCGACGACGGCACCGGCAACCCCGCCCTCGGCGCGCCGAACCTTGCCAACGACATCTGGCTGTTCGGCGGCAGCCGCGAGGAGGTCATCCGCCAGATCGCCAAGCCTCGGCACGGGGTGATGCCGCCGTGGGTCGACCGTCTCGACGATGCCGCGCTCAAGCAGGTCACCATCTACGTGCACTCGCTGGGTGGCGGGCAATAGGGCCGGCGGACGAGCGCGGAGGGCCGTTGCGGCTTTCATTAACGAGCACTAATATAAAGTCGAGCCCCGGCGGCACGAGAGCAGCATCGGACATGGCGACCGCACAGCATCACGCCATCGGCGAGGTTGACCGGCACACGGTCGCGGCCGGTCCGGCACCAGTTGCGGGGAGCCTGAAGGGCGCCGACGCGGCGCCGGGCCCGGCCAAGGAGACGCCGCTCTACGCCGACCGGGTCAAGGTCTATTCCCGGAGCGTCCGGGGAACCTTCCGCCGGATCAAGTGGTGGGTTCTGTGGGTGCTGCTCGGCCTCTACTATGTCGGACCCTGGATCCGCTGGGACCGCGGGCCGGGGGCGCCGGACCAGGCACTCCTGATCGACATGCCGGGACGCCGCGCGTACTTCTTCTGGATCGAGATCTGGCCGCAGGAGGTCTACTATCTCACGGGGCTACTGATCCTGGCCGCCGTCGGCCTGTTCTTGGTCACCGCCTGGTTCGGGCGCGTGTGGTGCGGCTTCACCTGTCCGCAGACGGTGTGGACCGACCTCTTCATGTGGGTCGAGCGCAAAACCGAAGGCGATCGCAACGCCCGCATCCGGCTCGACCGGGCCCCGCTCAGTGTCGACAAGGCGCTGCGCAAGGTGGCTAAGCATGGGGCATGGCTCGTCATCGCCTTCGCCACCGGCGGCGCCTGGATCATGTACTTCCGGGATGCGCCGACGCTCGCCGGAGAGTTCTTCACCGGTGAGGCTTCGGCCGCGGTCTACGGCTTCACCGCCCTGTTCACGGCGACCACCTACCTGCTCGCCGGCTGGGCGCGGGAGCAGCTCTGCATCTACATGTGCCCCTGGCCGCGCTTCCAGAGCGCCATGTTCGACGAGGACTCGCTGATCGTCACCTACGAGGCATGGCGCGGCGAGCCTCGGGGAACCGCCAAGCGCGGCCAGTCCTTCGACGGCCGCGGCCATTGCGTCAACTGCGGGCTTTGCTGGCAGGTCTGCCCGACCGGCGTCGACATCCGCGACGGCCAGCAGATGGCGTGCATCGGCTGCGCCTTGTGCGTCGACGCCTGCAATTCGGTCATGGATCGCTTCCGCCTGCCGCGCAACCTGATCACCTATGACTCGATCAGCAACCAGCTCGCCCGCGAACGGGGCCAGCCGACGACGATTCGGCTGCTGAGACCCAGGACCCTCGCCTACATCGCGATTCTGATCGCCGTCGCGGCCGTCATGGTGTTCAGCCTCGCGACCCGCACCCGCCTGGAGGTCAACGTCCTTCCCGACCGATCGCCCCTGTTCGTGCAGCTGTCCGACGGCTCCGTGCAAAACGGCTATACGTTCAAGGTGCTGAACATGGAGCGGGCGGAGAAGACCTACACGCTAACGACGACGGGTATCGAGGCTGCGCAGTTGACGGTGATCGGCCACCAGCCGCAGCCCACCGGCGAGGTCGAGCTGCCGGTGATGGCCGACGCTGTCGCGAGCTTCCGCCTGTTCGTCTCGGCGCCGCGATCGAGTCTCGCCGGCCGTGCGACGGATCTGACCTTCGTCCTCACCGACCAGGACACTGGCGAGACCGTCGAGCGGACGTCGGTGTTCTCCGGACCGGCTCGGTAGGCGGGAATGTCGAAGCCAAGGCCGCCGGGCTGGTGGTATCCGTGGATCTTCGTTGCGGCGATGGGTGTCGTCGTCGCCGTCAACGGCGTCCTCGTCTACTTCGCCCTCAGCACCTGGACCGGACTCGAGACCAAGGACTACTATGTGCGCGGGCTCCAGTACAACCAGGCCCTCGCGGCGAGCCGCGACCAGGACGCACGGGGCTGGCAGGCGCGCCTCAGCTTCGATGCCGTGGGCGAGCCGGCCGGCGGCGAGCGGCAGGGCACGCTGAGCGTCGTCTTCACCGATCGCGACGGCGCTCCGCTCGAGGATCTCAGTGTCACGGCGATGCTGGTCCGGCCCACCCACGAAGGCCACGATGCCACCGTTACCCTCGAGCACCAGGGCGACGGCCTCTATGCCGGGGTGGTGCGCGTCGCACTCGCCGGCCAATGGGATGCACGGATCCTTGCGCACCGCGGTGACGGAACGTTCCAGACCCGACAGCGGCTGTTCCTGCCCTGACCGGGCGCCCTGCCGCAGGACGCCGGGTCGGCGCCGCGAGGACAGGCCCGCATGAATGACCTCGACGCGGCCGTGGCGCATCCGGACCCGCTGCCCGCAGCCGCAGCGGAAGCGGCGCGCTGCCGCCACTGTAGCCTGCCGATCCCGGCCGGCTTGACGGCGAACGCGGGGTTCTGCTGCCGCGGCTGCGCGGCCGCCTATGCCACCATCCACGGGCTCGGCCTCGACGACTACTATCGCCGTCGGACCATCGACATCGCCCAGCGCCCCCTCAGACCGGACGAGGATGCGGAGACCACCGACTTCGCGGGCTCCGTGCGGGACGAAGGCCGCGGCATCGGTGCGCTCAGCCTGATGATCGAGGGGCTTCACTGCGCCGCCTGCGTCTGGCTGATCGAATCGGTGCTGGGCCGTCAGCCGGGCGTGGTCCATGCCCGGGTCAACATGACCACCCGCCGGCTGGTGCTCAGATGGCAGGCGGACCGCACCACCGCCGACGCGCTCGTCTCGACGGTCCAGCGACTGGGCTATCGGCTGGTGCCGTTCGATCCGGCGCGCATCGGCCGCGACGGCGAGCAGCGAGAGAAGGAGCTGCTGCGGGCGATGGCGATTGCCGGGTTCGCCGCCGGCAACGTCATGCTGCTCTCCATCTCCGTCTGGGCCGGGCACGCCGGCGGCATGGGGCCGGCGACGCGGGGCCTGTTGCACTGGATCTCGGCGCTGATCGCGCTGCCGGCCGTGGTCTACGCCGGCGTGCCGTTCTATCGGTCGGCGCTCGCCGCCTTGCGGGCACGGCGCGTCAACATGGACGTGCCGATCTCCCTCGCCGTCATTCTCGCCTCGGCCATGAGCCTGCACGAGACCGCCGTCGGCGCCAGGCACGCCTACTTCGATTCCGCGGTCGCGCTGTTGTTCTTTCTGCTCATCGGCCGCTATCTCGATCAGCGTGCGCGCGGCCGGGCGCGATCCGCCGCGGAGCATCTGCTCGCCCTCGGCGGCACCGCCGTCACCGTCGTCGAGCCCTCCGGCCGTCGGCGCATCCTGGCGCCGGCGCGGGTTCGCCCCGGCATGACCGTGCTGGCGGCGGCCGGCGACCGCATCGCCGTCGACGGCCGCGTCATCGCCGGCCGCAGCGATGTCGACACCGGCCTGATCGACGGCGAGAGCGTGCCGAAGGCGGTGGCCCCCGGCGCCCGAGTCTTCGCCGGCACGCTCAACGTCTCGGCGCCGCTGACGCTCGAGGCGACGGCCGTCGGCGAGGACACGCTGTTGTCCGAGATCGCCCGCCTGGTGGAGACCGCCGAGCAGGCCAAGGGCCGCTACGTGGCGTTGGCCGACCGGGTCGCCCGGCTCTACGCGCCGGTGGTGCATGCGCTGGCGGCGGCGACCTTCATCGGCTGGTTCGGGCTCGGTGGCGCGCCGTGGCAGACGGCGCTGATGTACGCCATCGCCGTTCTCATCATCACCTGTCCCTGCGCGCTGGCGCTGGCGGTGCCGGTGGTGCAGGTGGCCGCCTCCGGACGCCTCCTCTGCCAGGGCGTGCTGATCAAGTCCGGCACCGCCCTCGAGCGCATCGCGGCGATCGACACGGTGGTGTTCGACAAGACCGGCACCCTGACCGAAGGCCTTTTGGCGCTCGCCGACGGCGACGCCGTCGACGCGGTGGCACTCGCCGAGGCCGCGGCGATGGCGGCCCAGAGCCGCCATCCTCTGGCCAGGGCGCTCGTCCGCGCCGCCGAGGCGAGAGGCCTCGCCGTTGCCCCGGCCCAAGACGTCCGCGAGGTCGCCGGACGCGGCCTCGAGCGGCCGACGGCCGCGGGACGGGTGCGTCTCGGCAGCCGCAGCTTCTGCGGCATCGGCGGCGACGCCGAGGCGCCGGCTCCGGAGCTGTGGCTCCACCGGCCCGGCCGGGTGCCGGTCCGCTTCGCCTTTGCCGACCGCCTCCGCGACGACGCGCCTGGCGTGGTCGCCGCGCTCAAGGACCTGGGGATCGGCGTGCGCCTGTTGTCGGGCGACCACCCGGGCGCGGTCCGACGGATCGCGGCCGCCGTCGGCATCGCCGACTGGCGGGCCGGCTCGGATCCCGCCAACAAGGTCCGCCGCCTCGCGGCGCTGGCCGAGGGCGGCCGGAGGGCGCTGATGGTCGGCGACGGGCTCAACGATGCGCCGGCGCTGTCGGCGGCGCACGCCTCGCTGTCGCCGGCGACGGCGACCGACCTCAGCCAGACCGCCGCCGACGCCGTCTTCCAGGGGCGCCGCCTCGCGCCGGTGATCGAGACCATCCTGGTCGCCCGCCGCGCCGGCCGGCTGGTGCGGGAGAACATCGCCTTCACCTTCGTCTACAATGGCCTGACCATCCCCTTGGCGGTGGCCGGACTGGTCACGCCGCTGATCGCCGCCGTCGCCATGTCGGCGTCGTCGCTGGTGGTGATCGTCAACGCGCTGAGGCTCAATCGCGGACGGCCATGGACATCCTCCTCTACCTGATTCCGGCAGCGCTGCTGCTCGGCCTGCTCGGTCTCGGGGCCTTCCTGTGGGCGCTCAGGTCGGGCCAGTTCGACGACCTCGACGGCGCCGCCCAGCGCATCCTGTTCGACGACGAGGAGACGCCGCCCCCGTCCGGCGACGGTGAAAACAGGCCTTGACAGCGTTCCCTCCCCGTTCCCCCTTGCGGGGAAGCGATTCGGACGGGTTTCGTTCGGCGTCGGTTCCGCCCGCGATCTCACCGCCGCCGCTCCCGGGGCCGGCCGACGACCAGGATGGCGGCGAGCACGAGCGCGGCCGCGGCGACCAGGGACGGCAGGAGGAAACCGCCGCCGAGGTCGTGGGCCAACCCGGCGAAGGCCGGTCCGATCGTCTGGCCGAGGCCGAAGGACGCGGTGAGGAGGGCGATGTTGCTGCGCGCGTCACCTTCCGCGAGATCGCGCGCCGCGGTAAGGCCCAGGGCGGTGAGGCCCATGAACGTCCCGCCGAGGAGCGCGGCCGCGGCGATCACCGCCGGCGGGGTCGTCGCCAGGACGCTTGCCGCCACGCCCGCGGCCTCGACGACGGCGGCGACGGCGAAGGCGCGCGGGCTGCCGATCCTTCTCCCGATCCAGGTCCACAGCGCCACCGACGGCACCGCCGCGAGGCCGACCGCGAGCCAGATGACCGGCTCGGCGGTGGCGAGGCCCGGGGTGGTGCGGACGATCGTCGACAGGAAGGTCGCGGTGATCACGTAGCCGAAACCGAACAGTCCGTAGGCGGCAATGAGCGGCAGCAGCTGGCGGTCGAGCCGGGCGCCGCGGGCTGGCGCCGATGTGCCCTGGGGTCCGTGCTCCCCCGGCAGCAGGCGGGCGACGACCGCCAGCGAAGCGAGGCACACCGCGCCGCTGACGACCCACAGGCACCGCCAGTCGCAGCCCCGCGCCGCCAACTCAGCGACGAGGATGGCGGAGATCGCGATGCCGGCACCGACGCCGGCGAAGTGCACCGCCGCGAGCCCGCTCCGGCCGGCCGCCGCCAGCCAGTCGAGGACCAGCGCCGACGCGAAGATGAGAACGAAGGCGCTGGCGGCGCCGCCGGCGAAGCGGAGGATAAGAAACACCGGAAGCGACGTGGCGAGGCCCATGGCCGCGGTGGTGAGCGCGCTGGCGAGCAGGGCGACCAGGAGAAGCTGGCGCCTCGGCCCGGCGGCGCCGATGGCGGCCGCGGCGACGGCGCCCGCGAGGTAGCCGAGGAAGTTCGCCGATGCGACGAGCCCGGCCGCGGCGGTCGTCAGTCCGAGGCCGGCGAGCATCGACGGCAGGATCGGCGTGTAGACGAAGCGGCCGACGCCCATCGCCGCGGCGAGGGCGAGAAAGCCGGCGAGCGCGACGGCGACGGGCGGCAGGGCTCGGGCACGCATCGCGGGACCATAGCACACCGCCCTCGGCCGCATGCCGCGATGCTTGCGACGGCGAGAGCGCTTGCGTTAACGTGCGCGGGCCGAGCGGCCGGCGGCGGGAACACCGAAGGAGGGGTGCCGGAGCGGTCGAACGGGGCGGTCTCGAAAACCGTTGTACGCTCACGCGTACCGTGGGTTCGAATCCCACCCCCTCCGCCAGTC
>CAYQSU010000052.1:0-24638 GCA_964420325.1 uncultured Rhodospirillaceae bacterium
CCTCCCTGCACATCCCACTCCCGCAGATCTTAGTCGATATTTGCGGGACAGGACATTAGGTTGCCACGGCCCCGGTCTCGTCGGCCCTGAGCTCGAACGCAGCGGCCATCAGCGCCCGCGTGTACGGATGGCTCGGCGCCTCGAAGATGACGTCGGCCGGGCCCTGCTCCACCACCTTGCCGGCGCGCATGACCAGCACCTCGTGCGCCAGCGCGCGGATGACGCGGAGATCATGGCTGATGAACAGGTAGGCGAGATCGTGAGTCCGCTGCAGCGAACGCAGCAGCCCGATGATCTGAGCCTGCACCGACATGTCGAGCGCGCTCGTCGGCTCGTCGAGAACGATGAAGTCGGGCTTGAGCACGAGAGCCCGGGCGATGGCGATGCGCTGGCGCTGCCCGCCGGAGAACTCGTGGGGGTAGCGGTCCTGGACCTCGGGATCGAGGCCGACCTCGGCGAGCGCATCGGCGATCAGCGCTCGCCTTTGCTCGGGGGACTCGCCAAGTCGATGGATCTTCAGGCCCTCGCCCACGATTTGTCCGACCGACATGCGCGGGCTCAGGCTGCCGAACGGGTCCTGGAAGACGATCTGGATCCGTCGCCTCAACGGCCTCAGCTGAGACCAGGAGAGCCCCTGCAGCTCTCTTCCCTCGAAGACGATGGCGCCCTCGCTCCGCTGCAGGCGGATCAGCGCGCGGGCGAGCGTGCTCTTGCCCGAGCCGCTCTCGCCGACGACGCCGAGGGTGTGGCCGCGGCGCAAGCGAAGGGAAACGTCGTCGACGGCTTTGACGTGATCCACGGTGCGCCGAAGCACGCCGCGGCGGATCGGGAACCACACCCGGGTGCCGTCTGCGCGCATGATCTCGGGCGCGTCCGGCGACGCCGGAGGCGGTCGGTCCTTGGGCTCGGCCTCGAGCAGCCGCCGGGTGTAGGGGTGGGAGGGGTGCCGGAACACGTCGGCGACGCGACCCTGCTCGACGATCTCGCCCTGGTTCATCACGCACACCCGCTCGGCGACGCCGCGGACGATACTAAGGTCGTGGGTGATCAGCATCAGCGCCATGCCCATGCGCGCCTTGAGCTCCATCAAGAGCTTCAGGATCTGCGCCTGAATGGTGACGTCGAGCGCCGTCGTCGGCTCGTCGGCGATCAGGAGATCGGGCTCGTTGGCGAGGGCCATGGCGATCATCACCCGCTGCTGCTGGCCGCCCGAGAACTCGTGGGGCAGCGCGCCGAGCCGGCTCTCGGCGTCGGCGAGGCCGACCATCTGCAGGAGTTCGGCGACGCGCTCGCGCGCCTCCCTGCGGCCGATGCGGCGGTGGACGATGAGCACCTCGGCGATCTGCTTCTCGATAGAATGCAGCGGGTTGAGCGACGTCAGGGGCTCCTGAAAGATCATCGTCATGCGGTCGCCGCGCAGCCGGCGCATGCGGTCTTGGGATGCCGTTCTCAGATCCTCGCCGAGAAAGCGGATCGTGCCGCCCGGGTGCCAGGCATGGGGATAGGGCAGGAGCCGCATCACGCTCAGCGCCGTCACCGACTTGCCGGAGCCGCTCTCGCCGACGAGCGCGACCGTCTCTCCCTTGTCGACGGTGAACGAGATATTGCGCACCGCCCGGACCTCGCGCGGCCCACGGCCGAAGGATGCCGAGAGACCGGCGACCTCGAGCAGAGGCGCCGTCACGGCGTCTGACCCCGGCGGATCGCCGTGCGCGCGGCACCCGATAGCCTGGGTCCGGTCTCCGGCTCGGTCGGCGGTGCGTCGATGAAGGTCTTGCGCGGGTCGAACGCGTCGCGCACCGCCTCGCCGATGAACACCAGTAAAGACAGCATGGCGGCGATGACGAAGAAGCCGGTGAGGCCGAGCCAAGGCGCCTGCAGGTTGGCCTTGCCCTGGGCGAGGACCTCGCCCAGGGACGGATAGTCGGGAGGAAGCCCGAAGTTGAGAAAGTCGAGGCCCGTGAGGATGGTCACCGATCCGGCCAGCGTGAACGGCAGAAAGGTCATCGTTGCGACGACGGCGTTGGGCAGCACGTGCCGGAACATGATGACGAGGTTGGGCGC
Organism: uncultured Rhodospirillaceae bacterium; assembly: GCA_964420325.1. Lineage (GTDB taxonomy): Bacteria > Pseudomonadota > Alphaproteobacteria > Rhodospirillales > Defluviicoccaceae > CAYQSU01. The sequence continues at coordinate 2,065 of CAYQSU010000052.1, forward strand.
GCCCAGCGCGCGAGCCGCGTGCACGTAGTCGAAGTTGCGCGCCCGCAGGAACTCGGCGCGAACGACGCCGACGAAGCCCATCCACTGGAACAACAGAAGCAGGCCGAGCAGAAGCCAGAACGTCGGCTCGATGACGCTCGCCAGAATGATGATGACGTAGATCAGCGGCACCGACGACCAGACCTCCATGAAACGCTGGAACAGGAGGTCGACCCAGCCGCCGAAGTAGCCCTGGACGGCGCCCGCGGAGACGCCGACGACGGCCGAGACGATCGTCAGCGCGAAACCGAACAGGACGGAGATGCGAAAGCCGTAGATGACGCGGGCGAGCACGTCACGGGCCTGGTCGTCGGTGCCGAGCCAGTGCCGGCCATCCGGCGGCGAGGGCGCCGGCTCGGGCAGGTCCCACGCCACCGTTCGGTAACTGAACGGAATGACCGGCATCATCATCCAGCCCTTGGCGGCGATGAGCCTCTGCACCTCCGGATCGCTGTAATCGGCCTCGGTCTGGAACGGGCCGCCGAAAGCGGTCTCCGGATAGGCCTTGAAGATGGGCGTGTAGAGGTCGCCGTCGTACCAGACGACGAACGGCTTGTCGTTGGCGATGAACTCGGCGAACAGGCTGGCGACGAACAGCACCGCGAAGATCCACAAGGACCAGTAGCCGCGGCGGTTCGCCTTGAAGTTGTCGATGCGCCTGCGGTTGAGCGGCGAAATCGAAAAGCCGAGGAAGCGGGGCGGCAGTGGGGGCCGGTCCTCGCGCGGGGTCAACTCACACTCCCCGTGACTCGAAGTCGATGCGGGGATCGACCACGGTGTACATCAGGTCGCTTGCCAGGTTGAGCAACAGGCCCAGCAGCGAGAAGAAGTAGAGGGTACCGAACATCAAAGGGTAGTCACGGCGCAGCACCGCTTCGAAGCCGAGCAGCCCGAGACCGTCGAGCGAGAAGATCACCTCGATGAACAAGGAGCTGGCGAACAGGACGCTGACGAAGGCGCCGGGGAACCCTGCGATGACGATCAGCATCGCGTTGCGGAAGACGTGGCCGTAGAGCACCCTGCGCTCGCTCAGCCCCTTGGCGCTCGCGGTCATCACGTACTGCTGGTTGATCTGGTCGAGGAACGAGTTCTTGGTGAGCATGGTGAGCGTGGCGAAGCCGCCGATGACCATCGCGGTGACCGGAAGCGTGATGTGCCAGAAATAATCGGCGATTTTGCCCGACCAGCTGAGCTGGTCCCAGTTCTCGGAGGTGAGCCCGCGCAGCGGAAACCAGTCGAGGTAGCTGCCGCCGGCGAACACCACCAGCAACAGGATGGCGAACAGGAACGACGGCACCGCATAACCGATGATGACGATGGCGCTGGTCCACATGTCGAAGCCGGTGCCGTCGCGGACCGCCTTGGCGATGCCGAGCGGGATCGAGATGAGATAGACGATGAGCGTGGTCCACAGGCCCAGGGAGACCGAGACCGGCATCTTGTCGAGGACGAGGTCGACGACTGACTGGTTGCGGAAGTAGCTTTCGCCGAAATCGAAGCGAAGGTAGCTCCCCATCATCATGAGGAAGCGCTCGGGCAGCGGCTTGTCGAAGCCGAACTGCTTCTCGAGCTGGGCGATGAACTCGGGATCGAGACCCTGAGCGCCGCGATAGGTGCCGGCCACATCCGCGCCGGCGGGGCGCGCCGCGGCCGTGACCTCGCCTGCTCCGGCGCGGGTGACTCGTTCGATCGCCGGCCCGCCCTGGCCGGTGAGCTCGGCGATGATCTGCTCGATCGGCCCGCCCGGCGCCACCTGGATGATCACGAAGTTGACGAGCATGATCGCCAGCAGCGTCGGGACCATCAGCAACAGGCGGCGGATGATGTAGGCGGTCATCGCCCCGGTCTCAGCCGGACGGACGCTTCAGCGCGTGGCGGAACACCAGGAGGCCGACCAGGAGGAGCCCCGCCGCCCAGGCGACGACGACGCCCGCGCCCGGAGTGTCCCGGCTCTTGACCTCGGCCGTGTCCGCTTGGGCCGTCTGCTTTTCCAGCCGCGCCGCCTTGTCCGCGTCGTACCACCAGTAGTTCACCGAGGTGCCGTGCCGCGGCGTCACAACGGGGCGCGAGAACTTGTCCCAGTAGAGGATGCGGTCGCCGCCAATGTACCAGTTGGGAATGATGTAGTGGCCGGCGAGCAGCACGCGGTCGAGCGCGCGGGTGCGGGCGACCAGGCTCTGGCGGTCGGGGGCCGAGATGATGAGGCCGATCAGCTCGTCGACCACGGGATCCTGGATGCCGGCGTAGTTGCGCGATCCGGGAGCCTCGGCGGCGGCCGATCCCCAGTAGTCCCGCTGCTCGTTGCCGGGCGATTCCGACTGGCCCCAGACGCCGACGATCATGTCGAAGTCGAAGGAGCGGAGTCGGTTGATGTACTGGGACTGATCGACGAGGCGGACGCGGGCGTCGATGCCGAGACGCTTCAGGTTGCGGACGAACGGCAGGACGATGCGCTCGAACGCCTGGCTGACCAAGAGGATCTCGAAGCGCATGTGCTCGCCGGTCTCGGCATTGACCAGCTTCATGTCGCGGATCTCCCAGCCGGACTCGGCATGGAGCTCGAAGGCGCGCGAGAGGTTCGCCCGCGGCCAGCCGGAGCCGTCGGTCGCCGGCGCCCGGTAGACGCGGGTGAACACGTGCTCGGGCAGGCGTCCGCGGTAGCGCTCCAGGATCTCGAGCTCCTCCCCCTCAGGAAGGCCTCGCGCACCCATCTCCGAGTTCGGGAAGTAGCTTTCGGTGCGGGTGTATTGATCGAAGAACAGCGCCCTGTTCGTCCACTCGAAGTCGAAGGCGTGGGCGATCGCCGCGCGAACCTCCGGCCGCTGGAACACCTCCCGCCGCGTGTTGAACACAAAGCCTTGAACCGGAGCCGGATTCTCGTTGGGGATCAGCTCCTTCTTCAGCCACCCCTGGCGCACCGCAGGAGTGTCGTAGTCGAGCGCCCAGGCCTTGGCCTGGTTCTCCTGCCGGTAGTCGATGAGGCCGACCTTGAGCGCCTGGCGCAGCACGGTGTCGTCCCGGAAGTACTCGTAGCGGATGCGATCGAAGTTCTGCTGTCCGACGTTGACCGCGAGGTCCTGGCCCCAGTAGTCGCGGACGCGTTCGACGACCACGTAGCGGCCGGCCTCGAACTCGGCGACCCTGTAGGGGCCGCTGGCCAGCGGCGGCTCCAGCGTCGAGCGCTCGAAGTCGCGCCCCTCCCAGTAATGCTTCGGCAGGACCGGCATCTCGCCCGCGATCAGCGGCAGTTCCCGGTTGTCCGCCTCGTTGAAGACGAATCGGACCCTGCGCTCGCCGGCCGCCTCCGCGCGCTCGATGGCGCCGTAATAGAAGCGAAAGAAGGGCGCTCCCTTGGCCTTCAAGGTTTCGAACGAGAAGATGACGTCGTCGACGGTGATCGGTCGGCCGTCGTGCCATCGTGCCTCGGGGCGGAGCGTGTAGACCACCCACGAGCGGTCGTCCGGCCATTCCACGCTTTCGGCGATCAGACCGTACCGGGTAAACGGCTCGTCGGCGCTGGCGGCCGTCAGCGTCTCGATGCCGACGGCAGAGAACGGATTGCCGCGGATGATGAACGGGTTGAAGCTATCGAACGTTCCGGTAACGCCGAGCCTGAGGGTGCCGCCCTTGGGCGCATCGGGGTTGACGTAGTCGAAATGCTTGAAATCCGGTGGATACTTGGGCTCGCCGTGCATGGCGATACCGTGTCCCGCGTGGATCTCCTCGGACGCGTGGGCGTGGACGGCCGGAGCGAGGACCGCGAGCACCGCAATGACGACGGCAAGGCCCATCAATCCGCCAGCGCTTCGCGCGCCGCATTATAGACGCGTGGATCGCCCGCGGCGAGGACACGGCCGTCGGAGTCGAGGCCCAGCGAATGACCATGCCAGTCGGTGATGATGCCGCCGGCGCCCATCACCACGGGGACGAGCGCGCAGTAGTCGTAAGGCTTGGTCGAGGCTTCGCAGACCACATCGACCGTGCCGTTGGCGACGAGGCCGTAGGCATAACAGTCGGCCCCGTAGACCGCCGCGCGGCAGCGCCGGCGCAGCCTTTGGAACGCCTCGGCATCCGCGCCCGAGAACAGCTCCGGCGACGTGCTGTAGAGCCACGCCCGGTCCAGCTTCTCGCAGACGCGCACGTGGACCACCTCGCCGTTGTAGGTGGTCGGCCGCCCCTGGACGCCGACCCAGCGCTCGGCCAGGGCGGGCATGTCGATGACACCGATGACGGGCACGCCGTTGCGGAGAAGAGCGATGAGCGTGCCGAACAGGGGCTTGCCGGTCACGAACGACTTGGTCCCGTCGATCGGGTCGAGAACCCACACGAAGCGCGCATCGAGTCGCTCGCCGCCGTGCTCCTCGCCGTAGATTCCGTGATCGGGAAAGGCGGCCTCGATCAGCCGGCGCATCGCCCACTCGGCATCCCGGTCGGCGACCGTGACCGGGCTCGTGTCGCCCTTCTCTTCGATGGTCACACTGCTGCGGAAATGCCGCATCGCGATCGGCCGCGCCGCGTCCGCCAGGCGCTCGGCAAGAACCACGGCGGCGTCGAGCTCGGTCATGGCAGCGGCGGCGGCGACGCCGTGTTCTGCCGCAGATAGAGGATGAGGGCGGCACGCTCCTCGGCACTCCTGATCCCGGCGAAGCTCATCTTGGTCCCTGGCGCATAGCCCCTGGGGTCGGCGAGAAAGGCATCGAGGTTCTCGTACGTCCAGGTCCCGCCCAGACCGGCGAGCGCCGAAGAGTAGTTGAAGCCGGAAAGATGGGCCTTGGCGGCGCCGACCACATTGTAAAGGTTGGGGCCGACCCGGTTCGGGCCGCCCTCGTCGATGGTGTGGCACGACCGGCACTTCGAATACGCTTTCTCACCCGAGGCCGGATCGGCGGCCGCGAGGAGGGCGGCGAGGTCGAGCGGCTCCGCCGCGGCCACCTCCGGCTGCTCCCTCTCCTCGGCCGTCGGCAGCGCAAGGGCGGCCATCGCCGGCTCGTGCTCGCGCACCTTGACGAGAGCCTCCCCCATGAAATGACTGCCGTAGATCACCCAGGCGCAGATCAGAGCCGAAGCGGCGAGTTTCTCAAGCAACGAATACTGCATCCCGGCGTTCCTCTCTCTTGGGCCGTCTCGAAGCGGAGCGATGGGAATGTAGCCGCAAGCTCTCCCGGAGTTCAACGACCGCCTCCGCCGATACGGTTCGATTCCGGCGCGGCGATGGGATATGAGTGCATCCATGCTGGGCGCCGCCAACCCGATCGTCATCGTTCCGGCACGCATGGCCTCGCTGCGGCTGCCCGGAAAGCCGCTCGCCGACCTCGGCGGACGGCCGATGATCGTCCACGTCTGGCAGCGCGCGATGGAGGCCGATCTCGGTCCCGTCGTCGTCGCCGCGGCCGATGCGGAGATCGCCACAGCCGTCTCCGCCGCCGGCGGCACTGCCGTCCTCACCCGTCCGGAGCATGCCTCCGGCTCGGACCGGGTGCACGAGGCGATGGACCTCGTCGATCCCGCTGGCCGGCACGACGTCGTCGTCAACCTCCAGGGCGACCTGCCGACCATCGACCCTGAGGCGCTGGCCGCGGTGCTGCGCCCCCTGGTTGACCCGGAGGTCGACATCGCGACCCTGGTCGCACCCCTCGCCGAGATCGCCGCAAGGGATGACCCGAACGTGGTCAAGGCCGTCGTCGCCCTGGCTCCCGGGATGGACGTCGGTCGCGCGCTCTACTTCAGCCGCGCCGTGGTTCCGTTCGGCGAGGGTCCGCTCTACCACCATGTCGGCGTATATGCCTTCCGTCGGCCGTCGCTCGTCCGCTTCATTCGCCTGCCGCCCGGCGTGCTCGAGCGGCGCGAGCGCCTGGAGCAGCTGAGGGCCTTGGAATACGGCATGCGGATCGACGCCGCGCTCATCGCCGAAGCGCCGCCGGGTGTCGACACCGCGGCCGACCTTGACCGTGCGCGGGCATTGCTGTACGCGGCCGGGCGTTGATCCGTGCGAGCGATTGCAATGGCCGATGCAAGCCGAACGATAGCGTTCCAGGGCGCGCCCGGCGCCTATTCCGATCTCGCCTGCCGGGTGTCGCGGCCGGAGATGGAGACGCTGGCCTGCCGGTCCTTCGAGGACGCGTTCGCCGCCGTCCTCGAGCGCAAGGCGTCACTGGCGATGATCCCGATTGAGAACTCCGTCGCCGGCCGTGTCGCCGACATCCATCATCTGCTGCCAAGCTCCGGTCTGCACATCATCGGTGAACACTACCAGCGGGTGAACCACCACCTGCTCGCGGTAAAGGGCGCCCGCATCGACGGACTCACCCACGTCCACAGCCACATCCATGCCCTCAACCAGTGCCGGCTGCTGATCCGGAAACTCGGCGTCGAGCCGGTGGTCCACGTCGACACCGCCGGCGCGGCGGCCGAGATCGCCCACAGGGGCGACACCACACAGGCGGTGATCGCATCCGAGTTGGCCGGCGAGGTCCACGGCCTCGTCAGCCTGCGCGCCAACATCGAGGATGCCGAGCACAACACAACGCGCTTCCTGATCATGGCGCGCGAGGCGATCGTTCCCCACCCCAAGTCCGGCCCGGTGATGACCAGTTTCGTCTTCCGGGTGCGCAACGTGCCGGCGGCGCTCTACAAGGCCCTCGGCGGATTCGCCACCAACGGCGTCAACATGACCAAGCTCGAGAGCTATCTCGTCGGCGGCCGCTTCAACGCCGCCCAGTTCTACGCCGAGGTCGAGGGCCACCCGGAGCACCGCGGGCTTCGCCTCGCCTTCGAGGAGCTGGACTTCTTCTCCCGCGAGGTCAGGATCCTCGGCGTCTATCCGCAGCACCCCTATCGCCTCCAGGGCGAGCCCGAGGACGAGGAATAGCCGCGCTAAGGCGCCCTGCCGGCGTCGGTGCGGGTGCGGAGCTGTGTCAGATCGGTCCAGCCGTAGGCGACCTCGTGCAGCACCGTGTTCCAGATCGCCTCGTCCCGCTCGGCGACCCGCTTGCCGCCCATGGTCTCGTAGAAGAACCGCGATGGGTTCTCGGCCAACACCCAGACGACGGCCGAGGTCATGCCGCGCGTGACCAGCGCCGCGAACAGCCGCCGCAACAACCGGCTGCCGATTCCCGCATCCTGAAAGCCGGGATCGACGTAGAGCGTGTACACCTCGCCCGTGTGCGGCAGCCGGGTATTGCGGGCGCGGCCGCAGCTGCCGAACCCGACGATGCCGCGCTCGTGCAATTCCGCAACCAGGATGACCTCCCGGCTTCCCTTCTTGGCGATGAGGCGAGCCCACTGCGCGGTCTGGCTTCGCCGGCTCATCTTGATCAAAACGTCGTCGGGGATCAGGCCGGCATAGCTGCTGCGCCACGAGTCCACGTGGACGCGGGCGATGGCGGGCGCGTCGGCGGCGCGGGCGTCTCGAATCGTGAGCATCGGGGCTCTTCTTGCTGCTCTCCTCCTTTCTCTATGAATACCTCATGACGGCGCCGAATGGGAGACCTGCAAGCCGAATCTTTTCGCGGCCCCCGGGACCTCCGAAGGTTTACGACCCCGAAGGGGCCCAGGCGCAGTCGCCGCCGGAGCGGGTCCCGCCCTCGCGCCCGAAGACGCTCGTTCCGACGTGGTGGCCGAGGGCGCGGTAGCACTCGAACTGCTCCTCGTCGAAGAACTGGTCGCCCGTCGTCTCGTGCGGGAAGGTCGGGTGGGTCGCCTTGTAGTGCTTGATGTACGTCCCCTCGTCGCAGCTCAGCGACGACTTGACGTAGACGATCAGCCCGAGCCTGCCGCGGCCGTAGTCGATGGTGCCGAGCGCGTGATGGCGGGTGCCGTTGCGGATGCCGCGCAGGTGCTGCTGGTCCATCCACATCTGATAGCCAAAATCGATCCTGACCAGCCGGATGACGTTGGCGAGCGCCTTGAACCGGAACTCGGGATCGCATTCGGCGTCGCCGACTAGGATGATGCGGCACTGCCTGCGGACCAGCTCGTAGGCCCCGAGATTCTCGATGTGGCCGCCGTCCGTCACGTTCACCTGCATGAAGTTCGCCCTGAGCTGCTGGCCCATCTCGCGGAAGAGCGCGAAGGATCCCACCGCGAACCTCGCGGCAAGCCACCGGAAGAGCGGTGTCCGCGCGCCCGCCGCCCGCGCGATGTGCCCCGGATTGGGCAGCCAGTAGCCGAGGCGGACGTTGAGGAAGGCGAGCAGCACCACCAGCGGCCGGTAGGTCGATGTCCCCATGTTCGGGGCCGCTGCCGCGCCTGAGATCGCCATGGCAGTGGCCAGGTCGACGTGCGAATCGGCCATCTCCATCTCCTCGGTCCGGCAGTAGCCGGTGCGCCGGCCGCCGATGAAGAGCTTGCTGAAGATGAAGAACGAGGCGTTGCGGCCGCGCAGGTTGTCTTCCTCCCTCGCGGCCTTGGTGATGTTCACGGTGGCGTTGACCAGGTGATAGGGGCTGTAGTCGGTGTCGAGGCTCGACAACAACAGCTTCTCGTTGTGCGGCAGGTCGCCGCCGAACGGCCTCGGCGCGGGCCTGCCCCCGGCGTCGGCTGCTGCGCCGGGATCCGCACTACCGTCGGGGTTCGACTCGCCATGGGCGTAGCGGAAGATGTAGGCCTTGCTCAGGCGGTCGCGGTAGAAGTCGTGCATCGACGTGATGTTGACGTTGAAGGCGATGGTGGTCACGGCGACCACGGCCGTGCCGGCCGCCATGTAGGCGAACCCCACCTGCAGGCTCACGTCGTCTCCAGGGCCGAACGCCGACCGGCCGGTGATCCGTTCGATGACCCAGGCCCCGAGCGAGGCGCCGGGAACGCCTTCGGCGAACAGCGTCGCCGGGAAGAAGCCCCAGCGACAGAGGTTGAGGTAGATCAGCCAGAAGACGACCGGCAACAGAAAGCCGATCGCCGCCATGCCGATCTTACCCGAGAGGCGGTCGAGACGGCCGGCGAAACGCCCGGCGAGGAAGGTCACGCCGACGGACACCGAGGCTATGATGCCGGTCACCTCCTCCCACAGGTGGCGGAGGTCGGAGACGGCGGCAAGGGCTGCGATGATTACCGGCTGCGCCTCGATGAAGGCGATGGCGAGGATGTTCGCGAGCAGAAATCCGAGAAAGCCGCGCGTGAAGTTGTCCCGCCAGGTCCAGCTGTCCAGTCGGCGGAAGGAGGAAACGGAGCAGAGGACGACGTGGATCAGGCCACCCGCGACGAACAGCGCCGTGGCGATCAGGGTCAGGGAGAACTGATGGGCGTAGTCGGTATCGGGCAGCCAGCGGCCGGGCCGGGGCAGCGGCACCGGCTCCATCAGCACCAAAGAGAGCCCCGCCAGCACCACCAGCACCGGCAGAATGATCAGCGCGTTGACGACGAGGCCGCGCAGGAACAGCGCCGGGATGCGCATCCACTCAAGGAAGCCGTTGACGGCGAGATACCGCGAATGGTTGCGCAGGTGCCGGAACACCGCGGGTTCCGGTTCGCCGCTCCGGTGGGTGAACGGGAACTCCGGGTGGCCATCGTCGTCCTTGGGCAGATCGCGCCAGCGGCTGTAGAGGGAGCTCAGGCACGAGCCGATATAGCCGCCGCCGGACACCGTCGAGAGGTAGTCGATCCGCTTGAACAGGCCGTTCTCGGCCAGGGCCTGCAGGAGCCCGAGGTTGAAGGTCGCCGAGCGGATGCCGCCGCCGGAGAGCGCGAGCCCCACGAGCCCTTCGTGAAAGGCCTCACCGCGGTCGCGTCTCCGCTCGCCTTCCTCGCGCCACAGCGCCTGCTGACCGGCGCCGGTGAGCATTTCCGGCCTGACCTCGCCGGCGGTCTCGCCCTCGGTCTCGAACAGGTGCGGACAGGCGTTGATCAGCTCGACGAGGAGCTCCTGGTCGCCGCGATGGTCGAGGCCGTAACGGTGCCGACGGTTGCGAACCGCCTCCAGCTCTTCGGCCAGGACGACGCTCCGGAAGGCGCCGTCGCGGCGGGTCGGCTTCGAACCCTCTGTCCCCGAGTGACCGTTCATCCGCTCTCCCCCTGTTTCGTTGTGCGGCCCCCGCGGGCGAGGCGCGGCCGGAGCGGCAGTCTAACCCAATCGCGGGGCGCCGCGCACAGTCATGTCGAAATCCCGGCGCTCAGGCGCCCGCCTCCGTCAGCCACTCCTCGACCAGAAGGCGGGCGATCGAATCGATCCGCGGTAAGCGCCGGGCGGTGCCGTCGAATCGGCCGATGTCGGCGCGGGTGAACCACATGGCGTCCTCGAGCTCGTCCCTCAACACGGTGATCGCCGCCGCTTCCCCTGTCTCGGCGCGAAATCCGAGCATCAGCGATGACGGGAACGGCCACGGTTGCGATCCCCGGTAGCGCACGGCTGCGACTTCGATCCCGGTCTCCTCCCTGACCTCGCGCGCGACCGCCTCCTCCAGGCTTTCGCCCGGCTCGACGAAGCCGGCCAGCGTCGAGTACATGCCGCGGGGCCAGCGCGGCTGGCGTGCCAGGAGGCACGCGCCGCCGTCCGCACCGGGCCGGGTCACCAGCATGATCACCGCCGGGTCGGTGCGCGGGAAGTGCTCCGCCCGGCACGCCTCGTTCAGGCACACCCTGAGGTGCCCGCCGTCGCGGCTTTGGGTCGGATGCCCGCAGACGCCGCAGAAGCGATGGCGCCGATGCCAGTAGAGGATGCCGCGGGCGTAGGCGAGGAGTGCCGCCTCGTCGGCGTCCATCACCGGCCCCATCCGCCGCAGGTCGGCGAGCTCGACGCCGGCCGCGAGCCGCCCCAGGCGATCCTGCTCCCAGTTCGAGACGTCGGCAGCGAACCACGCGCTGTCCCCTCCGTCCCGGCCGAGAAACACGATGCCGTCGGATCCCGCACCGGGGTTCGTGACCGCCGACGGCGCGACGGCAAGGGCGCGCGGCGGATCGCCGGCAACGAACAGGCTGCGGTCGCGCCACAGCGGCACCACGCGGCTTGTGGGGTCGGCCTGCCGATCGGCGAGCCAGCCTTCGTCCCGCCGGCTCTCGGCGGCCCGATCCAGGCGGCATCCGGCGTAGCACGGCCGTGCGAACATGGGCGCACCCTGCCACACGGCGTCGGCATCGGCAACGCCGCCGCCGCGGCCGGCATGGCCCGAACGGGGCAACAAACGCGTTGCCGCTCGCATGGCCGGTTGCTACACTCTCGCCGCGATGAACGGGAGCGCGGCCGACCAGGGAAGGGGCTACGGCGTGAGATGGTTGAGCTCATTGGGCGTGGCGCTGGTCGTGGCGCTGTCGATGTCGGCGTGTTCGACCTGGGAATGGGCAACGTCGCCGTTCACCCACTCCTGCGTCGCCGACGCCGAAACGGTTCTGGCCGGGGTCGACTGGGCCGAGGCGCCGGTCGTCGAGGTCCGCATCCGTCAGGACCAGTTCAACCCGATGGTGCTCGGTCTCTTGCAGAACCGGCCGTACGTGCTGCGCATCATCAACGGGGATGCCAGCGGACACGCGTTCCATGCCCCGGACTTCTTCCAGACGGCCGCCGTCGACAGCGTGGTGGTGGCGGGAGAGCCGCTCGCCGACCGCTGCCCCCGAAGCGTATACGTTCCCGGCGGAGCGACCGCCGAGGTGCGCCTGATGCCGACGCTGGACGGTCGCTACGACCTCGTCGATCAGACTTTCTTCCTTGACCTAGACGTGCGGGTGTCCGGCGACGGCATCGGCGCCATCTATGTGCGATAGCTGAGGCCGCGCGGCTTCGCTTGCGCGACGGCCCCCTCCCGCTGCTATAGTGGCGTCGGGAGGCTGGCGGCGGACGGGTCCCTCGCCAAATCGGTCAGGTCCGGAAGGAAGCAGCCGTAACGAGCCCGACCCGGGTTGACCGTCCAGTCTCCCGCCTCGACGGCGCACGCAAGCGACAACCCTCGGGCAGCCGCCGCCAGCCGATGATCGACGACGACACCCGCCCTCAACAGGCACCGCACTTCCGGGTTCTCGCCCGCCGCTATCGGCCGACGACGTTCGATCAGGTGATCGGCCAGGACGCCCTGGTGCGGACGCTCACCAACGCGCTGAGGTCGGGCCGCATCGCCCATGCCTACATGCTCGCGGGCGTGCGCGGCGTCGGCAAGACGACGACGGCGAGGCTCATCGCCCGCGCGCTCAACTGCGTCGGCGAGGACGGGCAGGGCGGCCCGACGCCGGAGCCGTGCGGCGTCTGCCCCCACTGCCGGGCGATTGCCGAGGACCGCCACGTCGACGTGCTCGAGATGGACGCGGCGAGCCGCACCGGCGTCGACGACATCCGCGACCTCATCGATGGCGTGCGCTACCGGCCGACCTCGGCCCGCTACAAGGTCTACATCGTCGACGAGGTGCACATGCTGTCGAAGAGCGCCTTCAACGCGCTCCTGAAGACGCTGGAGGAGCCGCCCGAGCACGTCCGCTTCGTGTTCGCCACCACCGAGATCCGCCGCGTGCCGGTCACCGTGCTGTCGCGCTGCCAGCGCTTCGATCTCCGCCGCGTCGATGCCGCGACGCTGGCCCGCCACCTCGCAGCCATCGTCGCCCGCGAAGGCGTCGAGGTGTCGGCGCCGGCACTTCAGATCATCGCCCGCGCCGCCGACGGCAGCGTTCGGGACGGCCTCTCGCTCCTCGACCAGGCGATCGCCCATGCCGCCGGTCCGGTCGACGAGGCGATGGTCCGCGAGATGCTCGGGCTCGCCGACCGCACCGTGCTGTTCGATCTGTTCGACGCGGTGATGGGTGGCGACAGCCCGACCGCGCTGGAACTCGTTGCCGCCCAGCATGCGGCCGGCGCCGATCCGGCCATCGTCATCGAGGACCTGCTCAACCTCACCCACTGGCTCACGCGCATCAAGGTGGTCCCGGAGACGGCCGAGGCACCCGGCGTGCCCGAGGCCGAGCGGGTCCGCGGCCGGGCGCTGGCCGACCGGCTGCCGATGGGCGAGCTTGCCCGCGCCTGGCAGATGCTGCTAAAGGGCCTCGCCGAGACGCGGACGGCGCCGGCACCGCTCGAGGCCGCGGAGATGGTGCTGATCCGCCTCGCCTATGCCGCCCGCCTGCCGACGCCCGCCGAGGCGCTGGCGGGCCTCAAGGACGGCGTCGCCGCACCCCGCGAGCCTGCCTCGTCGGCCGCCGCCCCGGTCGCCGCGGCGTCGAGCCCCGCGGAGACGATCCCACCGGCGCCGCGGCCGGGACCTTCCGGCCCGACGGCGGCCCTGGCCCAGCCGCGGCCGGCGGTTCAGCCAGTCGAGGAGCCGGCCGGCATGCCATCGCCTTCGAGCTTCCGCGACGTCGTCGCGCTGGTCGGCCGGCACCAGCAGCCGGACCTCTACGGCCACCTCATGGGCGGCGTGCACCTCGTCCGGTTCGAGTCCGGCCGCATCGAGCTCAGCCTCGCCGATCACGTGCCGTCGGACCTGCCGCAACGCTTGAGCCGGTTTCTGTCGACGGTGACCGCGCGTCGCTGGCTGGTCACCGTCTCCCGCGCCGCGGGCGCAACGACGCTGGTCGAGGAGGACCGGGCCACCGATGTCCGGCGCAAGGCCGAGGCCGCCCGCCATCCCCTGGTCAGGGCCATCCTCGAGACCTTCCCCGGGGCGGTGATCGAAGACGTGCGGGAGCGACCGCTTGCGACGGAGGCGGCCGACGCGGCCGCCGCCGATGCCGACGACGCGGACGAGGCATGAGATTCGAGATCGAGCGGAAGTTCCTGGTGATCGGCGACGGCTGGCGGCCGGGACGGCCGGGCACGGCGATCCGCCAGGGTTATCTCTGCGCGCACAAGGCGCAGACGGTGCGGGTGCGCGTCTCCGGCGATCGCGCCTTCCTCACCGTCAAGGGGGCGCCCAAGGGACTGGCGCGCCCCGAATTCGAGTACGAGATTCCGGCCGCCGACGCCCATGACATGCTCGACCACCTGTGCCCGCGACCGCTCGTCGAGAAGACCCGCTTCGAGGTCGTCCATGCCGGCATCGGCTGGGTGGTCGACGTCTTCGCCGGCGACAACGAAGGGCTCGTCCTCGCCGAGGTCGAGCTCGCCCGCGAGGACCAGGCGGTCGAGCTGCCCGACTGGGTCGGCGAGGAGGTGACGGGGGATCCCCGCTACCTCAACGTCAACCTCGCCCGCCACCCGTTCCGCCGCTGGTAGGCGGCCCCCGGGCGGCGGCGGACGGCATCACACCAGGATCTCTCCCTCCGTCGAGAGGTAGCCCTCCTCGATCATCACCTCCCGGTGGCGGTCGACGATCTGGCGCACCTGCGCCGCCGGCAGCCACTCTCGCCAGCCGCCGGCTTGCCCGTCGCGGAAGAAGCGCTCGGCCAACGGCGCACGCTCGCGAAACCCGGCCTCCTGTTCCTGTCCGGCCAGTTCCCGGAACGCGCTGAAGCGGACCGCCTTCTTCAGCCGCCTTCGGTCGCGGGGGAGCTTGAGGAAATCGATGACCTCGCCGAAGGCGTGGGTGGGGTTGGCGACCATGTCCTCGTAGCGTAGGAGCTTGAGGTAGAGTCCCGGCGCCCGGAGCCAGCCGCGCACGTGCGTGCTCCAGTCATAGAGCACCTGCAGCACCTGGCCCCCTTCCATCGGCTGCGTGAACCGCCTGTGGCACAGGTAGGACGCGGCGGTCTCGGGGCCGACCCCCGCGTGGTGGCCGTAGGAGACCGCCACGTCGAGAGGGTTGCGAACCACGTACACGGCGCCGAACGTCACGTCGGGGGTGATCGTCGGCACGTCGTTGATCGCCGTCAGCGCGCTGTGGGTCTTGACGAACACGAGGCCGGGACGGGCGTTCGCAAAGAAGCGGTGGACCGCCGGCCGGAGCGCATTGACCTCCTCCACGGTCAGCTCCGCCGCCGGCTTCCCCGAGACCCGCTCGTACCACTCGATCGCCATGTCCGCAAAGGAGAACCGGGACAGGCGGTTGATGTCGAACGGCCGGTCGGCGTCGTCGAGATAGTTGGCGAGGAAGGCCCGGAGCCAGGTGTTGCCCGATTTCGGGTAGGACGCGAGCCAGAGGATCTTCGCCATCGCCCGCCAGAGCCTAGACCAGCAGCTTGCCGGCGGGCGACAGGTAGCCCTGCTCGATCATCACCTCGCGGTGCCGGCGAACGATGGCCTCGACCTGGGCCGGGGCGAGTTCCCTCCGCCAGCCGCCCACCCGCCCCTTGCGGAAGAACCGCTCGGCGCCCTTGGAGCGCTCGATGAACCCCGCACGGCTCTCCTGGCGGGCGAGCTCGCGGAACGAGCTGAAGCGGATCGCCCGTGCGAGCCGCTCGGCATCGGGAGCGAGCCCGAGGAACGCGAGCACGCCGGCGAACGTCTCCCTGGGCCGCGCCGACAGGTCCTCGTAGCGGATGGCCTTGAGGCGCAGGCCCGGGGCGCCGAGCCAGCTCCGCACGTGGCTCGTCCAGTCGGAGACCACCTGGCGGACGTGGCCGGGCTTCGGTTCGATGGCGAGGCCCTCGAAGCAGATCGCCTTGACCGCGTGCTCGATCGGCAGCGCGTAGTGGCTGGCGAACGACACCGCCACGTCGAGCGGGTTGCGGACGACATAGACGGCGCCGAAGGTGACCTCCGGCGTGATCGCGGGAACACCGTCGAGGACGGCGAACACGCTGTGGGTCTTGACGAAGATGAGGTCGGAGGCGTGCTGGGCCATCAGCCGGTGGGCCTCGGGGCGGAGCCGGCTCAGCTCCTCGCGGCTGAGATCCTCGCCGCGCTTGCCGCAAAGCTTCTCGTACGCCTCTGCGCGCATGTCGCCCCAGACGAAGTGGGGCAGCGCGTTGATGTCGACGGGCGCCGCCGGGTTCTGGATGTAGTTGGCGAGGAACGCCCGGAGCCAGGTGTTGCCCGACTTGGGAAACGACGCGAGCCACAGGATCTTGGCCAAATACGGTCTCTCCCGGCCTTCGCTCCGCTCAGCCTTGGAGGAGCCCCAGAAACTCTTCAACGGAAAGGCCGGCTTGGCGAATGATCGCGCGAAGGGTCCCCCGCGGCAGATCCTTGCGATGAAAGGGCACGGATACCCGCAAGGCGGGCCGCGTCGGGTGCTTGAGATAATAGTGGCTGCCCTTGACGTGATGAACAACGAACCCGGCGCGCTCTAGACCGCGAACGACGTCCCGGGGCGGCAGGGCCGGCAGCCGCCCCGTCATGCGGTCACGAGCTTGACCGTGATGGGTTCGCGGAGCGATTGCTCGGGGTGCGTCTCGCCGGGCGGAACGGGCAGACCGTCCTTGCGCAGGCTCTCCAGGTAGCCCTCGATGGCCTCCCTGGCCATCTCTCTGGCTTCCTCGAGAGTGCCGCCATGGGTGACCAGGCCGGGCAAAGCGGGGCAAGTCACCGTGAACCCGCCATCCTCGTCGGGCTCGAACAACACCGTGTAGCTGTACTCGTTGGTCGCGGCGGGCTTCACGTGCTGCATGACGGTGACATGGCACGAATCCAAGGGACCGACAAGGGGCTGCACGCACAATTCGAAAGCAAAAGAGGGCGGCCGGAGCCGCCCTCTTCCGTCGCGACGAGCGCGTGAGCCTAGAAGCTCAGCTTGAAGCCGACCGCACCGCCGAAGCCGTCGGTGTCGGACACGTTCTGGTTGATGAAGCTGCCGTCAGGGTTCTTCCCGTCCTCGGCCTCCAGGTCATAATAGAAGATGCCGCCGACGAGGCGGATGCCCGGGCCGAGCTGGTAGCCGCCGGAGAGCATGCACATCGTCGTATCGACCTCCGAGGAATCATTGACCGTCCAGTCGGCAGAGCCTACCAGGCACTCGACGCCGACCGCATAGGGACCGGTCTCATAGGCCGCACCGACCGAGAAGCTATCCCCGGTGACAAGAGTGCCGGTGGCAGCAGGACCGGCGCGCCGCCCCGACGACGCGTTCAGGTAGGAGCCGCCGAGCGAGAACCCGGCATAGGAGAACTGCGCCCCGAAGGTGTGCGCGGTGAGGCCCACCTCTTCGCTGCCGTC
This sequence comes from uncultured Rhodospirillaceae bacterium, assembly GCA_964420325.1. GTDB lineage: Bacteria > Pseudomonadota > Alphaproteobacteria > Rhodospirillales > Defluviicoccaceae > CAYQSU01. The sequence goes on from CAYQSU010000052.1 coordinate 19,043, forward strand.
GCCGTCGATGGCGACGGTCTGACCGCCGTACATGCCGCCGGCGGCGAGTTGGACGCCGAAGCCGTTGAAGGTCTCCTTGAAGTTGAGGCCCCACACGAACGTGTCATGGATGCCCGCCACGGCATTGTAGTTGGAGGTGTTCGAATCACCGCCCGCCGGCTCCGAGATCGGGACGTAGGAGACGCCGGCCTGGAAGCCCCAGTAGCGGGGCGTGATGTAGGTGAACTTGCCGGAGTCGTTGTCCTGCAGCCTGAGCTTGGTGGTGCCCGCCGGCGTATCGTAGAAGTCGACGCCGGTGGTGTTGACGAACATGCTCACATTGAGGATGTCGCCCGAATCGACGCTGACGCCGCCGTTCGGCGTGGTCAGCGACAGCAGATAGCCGGCGTTGTTCTCGTCGCCGAGGAGGAGCTTGCCGAACCGCTCGCTCTCCACATACATGTAGGACTCGTCGATCTGGTCGGCCGAGGTGTTGGCCTCGAGCTGGACGTTGATGCCGACGGTGATGCCGTTGTCGAGCGTGGTCTCGCCGACGAAGCAGATTTCCGAGTTGTGTTTCTGGTCGAAGGTCGCGTTCTTGAAGCCCTGCGGGGCGCGGCCGGCATCGTCGTCGTTGAAGTCCTGCCAGTTCCCGACCAACCACTGCTGGTGGTAGCCGGCGATTCCGACCTTGATCCGTTCGGCGGCGGCGGCCTCGCCCGCAACACCAGCCATCAGACCGGCCGTCGCCAGCGCGGTGGTGCCATAAAGAACTTTTTTCATTTGCATCCTCTCCATCGTCTGCAAGGAGTTCCCCTAGATTCGCATTCCGGACGGACCACCTCGCGGGAGACGCCCGCCACCGGGAACACCGCCATTGAAGACATGAAGCCGAGGCCCGTTCAAGCGCCGCCTGCCGGCAACTGCGCCAATTCCTCCTCACTGTGGCAAGGCTGCAACAAGGACGCCACGGACGGCTGCGGGCGGGGTTCCGTGGCGGTAGGTCTGGTCCTGCTACTCCTGGAGCACGTAGCTTCCGGGCGCGTCGGCGATCACCGGATAGCCGGCCCGGGGCGCGCCCAGGGCCGGCGGCGCCACCCGCTCGGTGGAGCGCTCGGCGAGCCAGCGCTGCCATTCCGGCCACCACGAGCCCTCGCGCACGGGCGTCGTCGCCGCCCACGTCTCCGGATCGACGTAGCGGTCGCCCTCGATCTTGGTCGCGACCTGGTATTGGCGGCCCCTGTGGCCCGGCTCGCTGACCACCCCGGCGTTGTGGCCGCCGGCGGTGAGCACGAAGGTGACGTCGGTGTCGGTGAGCAGGTTGATCTTGTACACCGCGCGCCACGGCACGATGTGGTCCTTGGCCGCCGCCACCGAGTACATCGGCACGCGGATGTCGTTGATCACCACCGGCCGCCCCTCGACGTTGTAGCGGCCCTCGGCCAAGTCGTTGTTGAGGAACAGGCTCCGCAGCAGCTCCGAATGCATGGCGTAAGGCGAGCGGGTCTGGTCGGCGTTCCAGGCCATCAGGTCGTTCATGCCGCTCCGTTCGCCGAGCAGGTACTCGCGCACCATCCTCGACCAGATGAGATCCCGCGAGCGCAGCATCTGGAAGGCGCCGGCGAACTGCTTGCCGTCGAGATAGCCCTGGTCCCACATGATGTCCTCAAGGAACGACACCTGGCTCTCGTCGAGGAAGAGCTGCATCTCGCCGGGCTCGGAGTAGTCGAGCTCGGTGGTGAACAGGGTCACCGTCTTCAGGCTGTCCTCGGTGTCGCGGGCCATGGCGGCGGCGGTCGTCGCCAGCAGAATCCCGCCGAGGCAGTAGCCGACGGTGTGGATCGCGCGGCCGGGGAGGACGGCCTCGACCACCTTCAGCGCCGCCTTGACGCCGAGCCGGCGGTAGTGGTCCATGCTCAGGTCCCGGTCCTCGGCGGTCGGGTTCTTCCACGAGATCATGAACACCGTGTGCCCCTGGTCGACCAGGTACTTGACCATGGAGTTCGCCGGCGACAGATCGAGGATGTAGTACTTCATGATGCACGCCGGCACGATCAGGATCGGCTCGGCGTAGACCGTCTCGGTCGTGGGCGCATACTGGATCAGCTCGATCAGGCGGTTGCGGAACACCACCTTGCCGGGGGTGATGCCGACGTCGCGGCCGACCACGAAGCTCTCGGTGCCGACCGGCTTGGCGCCGGCGACCGTCCGCTCCCAGTCCTCGACGAAGTTGATCCAGCCGCGGACCAGGTTGAGGCCGCCCTGGCTCAACGTCGCCTTCAGCACCTCGGGATTGGTCGAGGGGAAGTTCGAGGGCGACCAGATGTCGAGCACCTGGCGGGCCATGAACTCGAGCGCCTTCTCCTTCTGCGGGGAGATGCCGCCGATGCCGGTCGTCGCGTTGTACCACCACTGCTGCTGCAGGAGGAACCACTGGTAGATCAGGTTGAACGGCGGCTTCTGCCAATCGGCGCCGCGGAAGCGGCTGTCCTGGGCCAGCGGCTCGATGCAGTTCGGCATGTCCGGGCGGCTCGAGCAGCGCGCGGCATAGACCATGTACTTGAGGGTCTTCCGCCACGCCTTCTGCGCCAGCTCGGTCTGCTTCCCGGGCGCGATGGCGAGATGGGTGAGCCAGTCGAGATAGGTGAGCATCGCCGCTGCCGGCGAGGTGCCGAGCGTCATCCGGCTCAGCACGGCATGCGCGAAGCGATCGATGGTGTGCGCACTCGCCGGGAACGAGATGGCCTCGGCGATCTCTTTCTTCGGCTCGGCCGGGGGCACCGGAGGACGCGAGGCGTGCCGCCGCGCTGCCGTCTGACGGGCCTCGGCGGCGGCCGTGTCGGCGACGCCTTTCGGCCGGTCGGTCACCGTCTCGGGCAGGTCGAGCATCGTCCCTCTCCATCGCGCTGCAATACCAAAATACACAAACAGTTTGGGGTCTAGCGAGCCGATTGTCCATCGCCGTTTGGCGATGGCTGCGTTGCGGGGGGCGCCGGCGCGGCGGCCGATGACTCGCGGCGGCGAAGGTGTGCTATAGAGGTGGGGTCTCAAATCCGGTGCCTCGCGGGCGCCTCAGGGAGTGTCCAGACGATGAAGAATCTCGGCCAGATGATGAAGCAGGCCCAGCAGATCCAGCAGAAGATGGCGGCGCTGCAGGAACAGCTGGCCGCGACCGAGGTCACCGGCGCGTCGGGCGGCGGCATGGTCCAGGTAACCCTGAACGGCAAGGCCGAGGCGCGCCATGTGCGCATCGATCCGTCGCTGCTCGAGCGCGGCGAGGCCGAGGTGCTCGAGGACCTCATCGTCGCCGCCATCAACGACGCCAAGGCCAAGGTCGAGGCGACCATCGCCGAGCGCATGCGGGAGATCACCGGCGGCCTCAACCTGCCGCCCGGCATGCAGCTCCCGCTGTAGGCGCCCGACGGCGGCCGGTGCGAGGCCGGCAGCGACCGCCGCCAGTGACCGTCCGATGAACGAGATCGATCAGCTCATCCAGTCGCTTGCCCGCCTGCCGGGGCTCGGCCCGCGCTCGGCCCGGCGCGCCGCCCTCTTCATGCTGAAGCGCCGGGAGACGGTGCTGGAGCCCTTGAAGGCCGCGCTGGCCCTGGCGGCGGCGCGGATCTCGACCTGCGGCGTGTGCGGCAATCTCGACACCCTCGACCCGTGCCGGATCTGCGCCGACCCGGCGCGCGACGGCTCTGTCCTCTGCGTCGTCGAGGACGTCGCCGACCTGTGGGCGCTCGAGCGGTCTGGCGCCTTTCGCGGCCGCTACCACGTGCTGGGTGGCACGCTGTCGGCCTTGGACGGCGTCGGACCCGACGACCTCAGCATTCCGAAACTGCTGGCGCGGGTGCGGGAGAGCGGGGTCAGGGAGGTGATCCTTGCCACCAACGCCACCGTCGAGGGGCAGACGACCGCCCACTACGTCGCCGATCGCCTTGCCGGCGAAAGCGTGGCGGTCTCGGCGCTGGCGCTGGGCGTCCCCGTCGGCGGCGAACTCGATTTCCTCGACGACGGCACGCTCACCGCCGCGCTGAAGGCCCGCCGCGGCTTCGGCTGACGGCGTCGGCCGCCCGCGATGTCGACCGGCTGGCGGTATCAGCGGTCGGCGGCGCCGTCCGCTGAGCTCTCGCCGTCCCCGGGCCTGCCCTCGGCCTCGGCGGCGGACGGGTTGTCATCCTTGGGCCGTGCCGATCGCTCCGCCCTGGCCTCGGCGCGCTTGGCGCGCTTGGCGGCCTTCGCTCTCTCGCGCTCGATGCGGTCGGCTCGGTAGTTGGGCTTGCGTGCCATCGTGCCTCCTCGGTCCGTGGGCGGAAGGACGCTGGTCCGTCGGGTTTCCCCCCGGCACGGCCCGGCATGCTCGCGGGTGCCTTCGAACGCCCGGACGCCGCGGGTACCGCCAGGGAGGGGCGGAGACGCCTCCGCCCCCGCGATGTGGACTGTCGCCGGAACCGTCCTCAGGGCCGGTCCCGGCGGGCCTGTGGCTAGTCGAGAACGACCAGGTTCTCCGCGGCGGACTTGCCGTTCCGCCCGGCCACCAGCTCGTACTCGACCCGCTGGCCTTCCTGCAGGGTCGACAGCCCGGCACGCTCGACCTGCGAGATATGGACGAAGGCGTCCTTCGAACCGTTGTCGGGGGCGATGAAGCCGTATCCCTTGACGGGATTGAACCACTTCACTGTTCCGGTAGCCATGACGACTCCTCTTGATGGTCTTCGGCGCGGCATCCTGCCGGTCGGGCGGCGTGACACCAGTGGGCGGGAAACACGATCTGCGGGGAGCAACCAGGCTAGGCGTGAAAACAACTAACGAGGTTCGCCGTCGAAGAGTGTACCCTTGGCCACGAAAATTACCGCGTCCCGGCATCGCTGACAAGATCGCCGTGGCGCTTTCGTGCGCGCGAGGGCCGAGAACGGCCCGCGGCTGTTCTCCTCGTGTCACATTTGTGCGAAGATCTGTCGGTCGGCCGGCGGGCCGGCCAACCGCGCCAGGCGCAACGGGAGGGGTACCGGCCATGGCGGCGCATGAGGATCGGGTGTCGGACGGGATCGAACGAGCGGGCTTGAGCGAGGCGGGACCTGCGTGTCGCGGCCGTCGCTCTGCGGGTGTCGCCTTTGCTCGCATGCGGCTGGGCCTGGCGGCGGCCCTCGTCGTCGCCCTCGTCGTCGGGGCCGCGGCCGAGGAGCCGCCGCGCCCTGCCGAGCGGCCGATCGACGCTCTCCGCGTCGAAGCCCTCCTCGGCGATGCCGATGCCCAGTACCGCCTCGGCACCTTCTATCGCGACGGCGCCGGCGTCGGCCGGGACCTCGTCGAGGCTTATGCCTGGTTCACCCTCGCCATGGCGTTCGGACACGGCGGCGCCGTCGAGGCGGCAAGCGCGCTTTCGGGCGAGCTCACGCCGCGGCAGCTCGCCGACGCCATGGTCATGGCCTCCAGGCGCTACGCCGCCTTGCAGTTGAGCGCGGCGACACCGGCGAGGCCGGCGCCGCTGGCCGAGCCGCCCGTGGTCGAGCCCGAGGCTCTGGAGCGGCTCGTCACCCATGTCGGTCCGACCGAGCCGGCACCGGCGGCAACCGGCGCGGCCCCGCCCGCGGACGCCGATGCGCCCGGGCGCGAG
>CAYQSU010000053.1:0-24475 GCA_964420325.1 uncultured Rhodospirillaceae bacterium
CGCGACCATGATCTACCTCATCGCCGCCCCACTCGGTGACCTCTTCCAATCCACTTAGAACGTCGAAGAACCAACAAGTTGAGGTGCCGCCAGGTGAACTCGGCGAAGTCGTGCGCCTTGCACGGCTTGCCGCAGGTCGGGCAAGGGAACAGGGCGCCGCGCTCGGCGGCGAGTTCCAGATGCAGCCGGTTGGGCTGCGTGCTGGTGTCGAGCCGCTGGCCGACCAGCGTCCACGGCGGCGTCACGCCGAGGCCGAGGGCGAGAATGTCGTTGGCGTCCATGGTCTCCGTCCGTCCCTGAAGGGCAGCCAGAGTGCCACCGTGCTCGCGCCGGTCAAGGACGCCCTGCGCCGCTGCCGCGGTGGCCAAGCGGCCATCCTTGACCGGCGCTGCGCGCGACGGCCTTCGAATGGCAGGTCGGGACGAAGGGATGGCCGACCCGGTCGAACAAAGGGATGGAGCTGGGCGACCTCCACAACCCCAGGCACATGACTCAGCCGAACCAACCCCTCGCCAATTCCACTTGCAACGTCGAGCAGGCAAACTTTTGCCCCTTTGGCGTTGTAGGAGTCTTCTCTGCTTGGGGCTTTGGGCGTCAAGCTGCTCCTGTTTGCCGGGCGCGTATCGCACCCGGTTCTTTGGACACGAGTTCGGCCCAACTTCTGCACTTTCCGCCGCTTTCGCAAGCCGGCTCGGCGGAAAGTGCAGAAGTTGGGTCTAGCGTTGTAGCTCGGTCGTTGTCCGTGTGCTTCGCTGCGCGGACGATGCGGCCGACGGTGGTACGATGATCGACCTGACCCCCATGCTGCTGCCGCGGCGCCGCGGCGAAGGCGTTAATCACCGGGACAAGGCCCGGTGATGACGAGTGGGGGGCCCGGGCGCCGGCGTCCCTCTCGTCATGGCCGGGTGGAGGGCGACGTAGCCCCCGCCCTGGCCTTCGATAATCGCGGTCGGTTCCATGATCCTTCACGCTCCTCGCGGACGCCTTGCCACCCTCGACCGACATGAGCCGATCGATTGGGCACTGTCAGGCGAACCACGCCGCTGCGGGCGCCGGCCGGGCGGCTCAGGGGCGAAACGGGGGGCGGCCGGGCCGGCGGTAGCGGTCGAGGTAGGCCGGGAGGATGGTCTCGACCGCGGTCGCCTCGATGCCGAGGTCCGGGAGGCCCAGGGCGCCGGGCGCGACGACGTTATCGGTCGCCAGCAGCTTCACTTGGTCCCGGGTCAGGGGCGGCACCGGCAGCCGCTCGAGGAACAGGGCGGCGAACTCGGCGGCGGCGAACGGCACCGGCAGCAGCATCCGCCGCCGCCCGGTCTCCGCCATCACCAGCTCCATCACCTCGCGGAAGGCGATCACCCGCGGGCCGCCGAGTTCGTAGGTCTCGGCCGCGGTGTCGGCGCGGTCGAGCACAACCGAGACGGCCCGCGCGACGTCTGCGACGTAGACCGGCTGCAGGCGGGTGTCGAACACCGGCAGGACGGGGGCGATCCGCGCCACGGCAGCGAAGCGGTTGAAGAAGTCGTCCTCCGGCCCGAACACGACGCTGGGCCGGAGGATGGTCGCCTCCGGGAACTCGGCGAGCGCCGCGTCCTCGCCCAGGGCCTTGGTGCGGGCGTAGGCGGCGGCGGAATGGGGATTGGCGCCGATCGCCGAGACGTGGACGAGCCGCCAGGCGCCGGCCTCGCGGGAGGCGGCGGCGACGGTCCTCGCCCCCTCCACATGGATGCGCTCGAAGGTGCGCCTGCCGCGCTCGTAGAGGATGCCAACCAGGTTGATGACCGACGTCGCCCCCTTGACGGCCAAGCGCACGGATGCGGTGTTGGTGATATCGGTGGCGACCGGTACGATCTGCCCCGGCTCGCCCATCGTCCTCAGGAACGAGGTGGCCTCGGGATCGCGGACGGCGACGCGGACGATCCATCCGTCGGCGGCGAGCCGTCTCACGATGTGCCGGCCGAGAAACCCGGAGCCCCCGAGAACGCTGACAAGGCGGCGGTCCATCGTCTCTCCCATCCGTCTCTCGGCCGCGGGCAGGGTGATGTCCACGGCAACCGCTCCGGCCGGATTACAGGAAGAGCGAGGGCGGCGTCAACCGGCCGCCTGCACGCCGCCTGCCTGCTGCAGTGCCGTCGCCCGGACTTCGCTCGCGCACACAAAGGGCGCAGGCTGTCCACAACGCCCTTCGCACGCGCATCTGTTGTGGAGCCGGGCGCACACCTCTACGAAAGGACGCGAAGGCCGCTCCGGGCCATCGCCCCGCCGAGGCAAACGTCTTTGCGATCAGAAGGTTGCGGGGAGGCCGATGGCTGCCGGCGGCCCGACCGGCGCCGCGCCGCGGCCATCACCGGCCAGCGCCGCCGGGGACATATCGACAACCTTATCCACACCCGCCCGGCGTCAAGGCCGGAACGACTCCGCGCGCGCCAGCAGCGCCACCAGCTGCGCCTGGATGTCGGGCCGCCGCTGCCCCAGGCGATGCAGGAAGCGCTTGCGGGTGTTGACCAAGCGGTGCCGCAGGTGCTGGACCCGGCCCTGCCCGATCGACGCCTCGATCGCCCGGACGGTCTCGGGACCGATGGCGCCGGTCTCGGCAATCCTCCGGCCCACCTGTGAGCTCAGGTCCGCCCGCAGGTGCGCGAGCGCGACCGCGGGACCGTGGTGCACGGTCGCGTCGAACACCTGCTCGGCGAGGCCAGGGTCGGGAATGGCATCGAGGTTGTAGCGGGCGATGAAGTCCTCGAGGTAGATGCGGCGCGCCTCCCGCTCCGAGAGCCGCTTGAGCTCGGCGAGCCCGGGGGAGTGCCTGCCGTGCTTGCGGCGATGGGCCTGCAGGGTCGACAGCTTCACCCCCCATTTCGACGGATCGGCCGGATTGAACGTCGAGCCCTCCCGTTTCAACAGATCCGTCACCGCCTGCTGCCAGTCGGTCGCGCGACGATGGCGGTCCCGGACGGGCGCGTCCCTGAGAGCGGGGGGCGTCAGCGCCGACAGGGCGCGCCACTCGAACGGCCTCCCGAACATGCTTAGCGCGAGGCTCGCTCCCGGCCGCGTGAACGTGACCCGCGTCGGCTCGATGGCCTCGACCGTCCAGGCATCCACCGTCTCGCCCACCTGCCGTTTGACGGTTCGGCCGGCGTGCTCGACGAGCGCGAACCGCGTGTCGCCGGTGATCACGATGCTCCTCAGCGTGAGACCGCCCTCGCCCGCCGGCCCGGTGACGACCACGGATCGGGCCGGTACGGCCTCGGTCCAGGCGATGGCGAGCAGGACCGCGAGACCGAGAGCCGCGAAAGGATTGCAGCGGAGGCGTCGAGCCGACACGATGTCCCCTGTTCGCGTTTGAGCGCGCCGGCAGAGAATACCGCTTCCGGCTTTCGAGGCAACCCGCATTTGTAGTAGAGTATCCCGCCAGGGGGGACTGGCGGAAACATCGGATCCGTCGGTGCCGTCTCCCCGAAGCTGCGAGCCCGATCCGGGAACAACTGGTGGCGTCCGTTACTTGCTCTCGCTGTAGGCTCAGGCGCGGGTCGCCCGCGGCGACGGCCACGCGGCACGGCCCGCCGGCCGATGAGGACCATCGCCGGTGACGACGCGCCCGGCCCTGTACCAGCGTCATTTCCGGCTGGCGGAGGCGCCGTTCTCGATCGCCCCCGACCCGCGCTTCCTCTACATGAGCGAGAAGCACCGCGAGGCGCTTGCCCATCTGGTTTACGGCATCAAGAACGGCGGCTTCGTTCTGCTGACCGGCGAGGTCGGGACGGGCAAGACCACGATCTGCCGCTGCGTCCTCGAGCAGGTTCCGGAGACCTGCGACGTCGCCTTCATCTTCAACCCCAAGCTCACCGCGATCGAGCTCCTGGCGGCGACCTGCGACGAGTTCGAGATCCGCTATCCGCGCACGACGCGGAGCGTGAAACGGTTCATCGACCTCATCAACAGCCACCTCCTCGACGCCCATGCCAAGGGCCGCACCTCGATCCTGATCATCGACGAGGCGCAGAACCTGAGTGCCGAGGTCCTGGAGCAGCTGCGGCTTCTCACCAACCTCGAGACCAACGAGCGGAAGCTGTTGCAGATCATCATGATCGGGCAGCCCGAGCTCCGCGACATGCTGCGCCGCCCGGAGCTGCGCCAGTTCGCGCAACGGATCACAGCGCGCTATCACCTCACCCCGCTGACCCCGGACGAGGTCGCGCGCTACGTCGCGCACCGGCTCAAGGTGGCGGGGGAGCGGGCGCCGCGGTTCAGCAAGGCGGCGCTCTCCCGTCTCTGCCGGCTCAGCGGCGGCGTGCCCAGGCTGATCAACGTCATCTGCGACCGGGCGCTGCTCGGCGCCTATGCCGAAGGCGAGGATCGGGTGACCGCGGCGACCATCGCAAAGGCTGCCAAGGAGGTGCTCGGAGGAACCACCCGGGGCGCGGCCCGCAGAATGCGGCTCGCCGCCGGCGCTCTCGCCGGCATCGTCCTGATCGCGGGCGGTGCGGGCCTGGCCGCCGTCGCCTACCGCAGCGATGCCGGCCGCCTCGACGAGCTGTCCCGCCGCTACCTCGGGCGCGGGCTCGGCGAGATGCCTTGGGCGCGGCCGGTCGCCGATCGTCGCGAGGCCGGCTCCGCGATCGAGGTGGCGGTGACGGCCGGCGAGGACAGGCAGGCGAGCCCTGATCGGCCGCCGGCGGCGGGCGACCTCGCCTCGGCCGGGCTTGCCGAAGCGACCGGAACCGAGGCCGCCGACGAGCCCGCAGGCGACGCGCGGCCCGCCGCCCTGCCCGCGGACGGCCCGTCTGCGGCCGCCACCGACGTCGTGACCGTGCTTCCGGTCGCCGTCGCCGCGCGCGACCCCGAGCCGGCCGAGCCTTTGCTGCCCCGCTCCGGCCCGCCTGGACACGGCGGCGTTCCGTCATGGGTGCGTGCCTACGAGGTCTTGTTCGCGGAGTGGCGGATCTCCTACCGGCCCGATGACGGACCGCCCTGCGAGCAGGCCGAACGCCAGGGCCTCCGCTGCTTCAAGGGCCACGGCGGCGTCGAGCGGCTGCGTCGGCTCGACCTTCCCGCCGTTGTCAGACTGGTCGGTGGCGACGGCGAGGCGGTTCACGCGGCGCTGACCGGCCTGACCCCCACGACCGCCACCCTCGTCGTCGATGGCGAGCCGCGAACGGTTCCGCTCGCCGCGCTCGAGGCGCAGTGGAGCGGCGACTTCACGATTGTCTGGCGAACGCCGCCGGGCTACCAGAGGCCGATCGGCCTCGGCGACGGCGGACCTCTGGTCGAATGGCTGAGCGTCGCCCTCGACGACGGCGAGGACGGGCAGGGTCCGAGGGTTCCCAAGGCGCGGTTCGATGAGGAGCTTCGCGACCGGACGAAGCGCTTCCAGGAGGCCCGGGGCCTGACCGAGAGCGGCATCGCCGGGCCGGAGACTCTGATCCTGCTTCGCTCTTCGGGTGGCACCGGTCTTCCCAGGCTGGCCGACGATCCCGAGGACCGTTGAGCATGTCGTATGTTCTCGAGGCCCTGAAACGATCCGAGGAGGAGCGCCGCCGCGGCGGCGTCCCTGACGTGTTCGCCGAGCACGTCCCGGTCGCCACCCGGCGCCCGCGACGATCGCGGTGGCCGCTGCTGCTGGTGGCGGCGCTGTTTGCCAACGCGCTCGTGTTGCTAGCGTGGTTCAAGCCGTGGATCGTCGATCAGCCGACCGGCCCGAGAGAGGAGGCCCTGGCTGACCGGCCCGTGCCGGTCGCCGAGCCGGCCACCGAGCGCGCTCGAGAGCCCCCGCCGGCGGAGGCCGTCGCGGCGGCGATCCCTGAAGCGAGGCCGGCGGCGAGCGAAAGCGAGGCGGTGACGACGGTCGTCCCGCCGCCGCTCGAGAGCGTCGCAGCAGAGACCGCGGCCGCGCGTCGCGAGGAGAGGGCAGCCGCAGCCGCGGAGCCGCCCGAACCGGCCGGCGAGGCGGCGACGATCGAAGCCGCGCCGGACGCCGCCCCGCCCCTGGCGACACCCCCGCCGCCGCCTCCGAAGCCGAAGCCGCGGACGATCGTGGCCGAGCGGCAACCCGTGAGAGGCCCGCCCGCGCCGGTCAGCCTGCTGCCCCGGAAGAGCGAGGAGGTAGACAGCGAGCCGAGCGGGCGATCGGCTCCGGCCGAGCCCTCGGCGGCGAGCGCGGCCAAGGCCATCGATCCCCCAAGGACGGAGCCTGAACCGCCTCAGCCGGTCGTCGTCATCGACGCGCCCAGCGTCCATGACCTGACGCCGGCGGAGCAACAGGCGCTGCCGGAGATCGCCGTGACCATCCACAGCTTCTCGCCGCAGGCCGCGGCGCGCATGGTGCGCATCAACGGGCGCACGTTGCGGGAAGGGGATTCGCTTGCGCCGAATCTCAAGCTCGCCGAGGTCACCAAGGGAGGAGTCATCTTCAGCTTGAACGGCAAACGCTTCTACATGGCGAGCACCGACAGGTGGCCGGCGAGACAGATCCCGATCCGGCGCAACTGAGGCCGCGTCGCCTCATTTCGGCTCGAGCACGATCCGACTGTTGGCGTCGTCGAGGGTGAGGCGATAGCGGTCGAGGAAGCTCATCCCGAGCAGGGCCTTTCGGCCGATCTGCTGATCGTCGATGAACGCGACCTCGACGTCGCGCTGGTGCGCCGCGCCGACCGTCACCGACGCGAGGCGTCCGGATTTCATCCGGACGACTCCCCCGGCGGTTTCGGCCCACCCGTCGATCAGGCCCTGCGGCGGAAAGCCGAGAGCGCCGATGGAGGACGCGGGCAGGACGATGGCGCTCGCCCCGGTGTCGACGATGAGCGGCAACCGCTGCCAGGCCCCGGTCGGTCCGGCGAGCACGGCCTCGACCTCGTGGTGCCCGCCACGCTTCGTCGTCCGGATGGTGAACGTCGACGCAGCCGAGGGAAGATCGCGCGGAGAGATCCTTTGGCGGCCGAGGATGCGCACCGCCCCGATGCCTCCAGAGGCATCGTTAACCAGCACGTAGTTGTACCCCTCGAGGAGACTTCGCAGCCGCTCGCGCAGGGTCCCCTGCATCAGGGGCCGCATCGGCTCGTCCTCGATCGCCTCCAGTCCGGAGATGCTGAGGTTCTCCTGCCGGGAAAGCTGCAGGAGCTGCTGCCGGAGCGTCTCTTCCTCCGCCGCGCACGGCAGCATGAGAACGGCGAGAGTCATCACGGCCCCCACAGCGAGACGCGAGAGGCGCGCCGATCCCGATACGGAAGCGGTCGCCCTCAGGGAAAGGCCGGCACGGTTCTCTGGCGGCCGACGGGCAGGGGATCGTCGGGATGTCTCGCCCATATCATCTCGCGGCAGCGGCTCGATCGCACTAGGGCGCGGGTGATGTAGCCGTCATACACTCCGAGATCCCGATAGTCCCGGTAGGGACGCCAAGACATGAACTCCTTCCCGTCCTTGACGATCTTGCGGACATAATACGCGCATTCGCCCCGGTCCGCCCATGCCACCAGCAAGGTCTGCCTGGCGAGGGGCGTGATGCGCTCCGCCCGCCAGAACATGGGATAGAGGGCGAAGTCCTTGTCCGATCCGTGCAGGAAGGTGCCGTCGCTATCGAGGCGGATGTGGATCACGGGGCGAGGCCGGTCGAGGGTGATCTCGAACCAGTCCCCCCAGACGTAGTCGTCGATCTGGGCGAGGTCCTGCTCGAGACCGGACTGGCACCAGCCGGGCCGCCCGTTCGCCAGGGCCGCCGCGACAACAGCCAAAGCCCAAGCTGTCGCCCGGCCGAAACGCCAGAACGCCGACCACCGACCGCCACGCCGCCGGGTTTTGCTGTACGACGCCATCGTCATCGCACCTCCGACATGATGAGCCGAGCTTCCGTCGTGACCCAGGCGTTGAGCTCGGCGTTGTAGTCGTCGGCGAAGCCGCTGCCGAATGGCGCCAGCGCCGTCGCCACCGCCTGGCGCTGGGCCCGGCAACTCGCGTCGAGCGACCGGACGACGGCGACGTGCGCCTGCGTCTTCGGCACCAGCCGCGACAGGGCGGCGCGCACGCAGCTCTGGTAGTCACGGGTCGCGCGGTCCAGCGCCTCGTGCTGATCCGGGCTCCCGGGACCGTAAGAGGTGCACGCTGCGGCGAGCATCGACAGGGCGCACATCGCCCGCCGCCTCGATCGCACCGACGGACCCGCCTCAGCCATCCGTGCCATCGGTGACCCTGCCGTCGGCAAACAGAAAACGGCGGCCGCGCTGCCAGTCGAGCACATCGTACGGCCGATCGCCCGTGCCGGGAACGGCGACCACGGCCTCGCGCACGAAGAAGGCTCCCGTGCGCGAGCGGCCTTCGACGTGCACCGTGTAAACGTCGACACCGGAGCGCGCTCCCGTTCCGCCCTCCTGCAAGGCCTCGAGCGGATCGAGAGAGTCGCCGAACGCGCGGTCGCGCTCCACATCCGGCCCGAGGCCGGCCGCATCCCCGTCGTCGTCGCCTTCGTCATCGTCGTCCCCCCGCCCGCCCCAGGTGGCGAGAATGGCCCGGATCTCGGGAGGCGCGACGTCGATGTTCGGCTCCGCCTGCTGCGAATAGACGGTCAGCAACGGCGCCACCTGCCGATACAGGGGCCCGGTCATCCCCATCACCCCCTGCACCTCCTCGACTAGCTCGAAGGGCGCGTTCTTGGGTCCGACGGGCAGATCGGCAGACCGGTAGTCCCAGTCTTCGGCTCCGTGCGGGCGGCGGCGGTCGTCGGAGTCGCGGAAGTCGATGATGGCGTCGGCCAGGGCCTCGCTCTCCTGCGGCTCGACCCCGACCGCGACGAAAAGGTCGCGCAACAGCGTCGCCGAGGCGAAGTTGAGGTCGATCTTCCCGCCCTCGTCCTGCGCCTGAAACCGGATCTCGCCGTCGGCGAACCGCCACGCGTACACCGTGCCGTCGACGCGGATCCCGCCCTCGTCGAAGGGCCTCTGCAGGCCAAGGACGGCGCGACTGACGCCGGCGTCGGCCAAAGCCTCGGCCTCGGCGTTGGCGACGAGGTTGCGCGCGAGATTGGTTCCGGTCCGCGTGCTGCTGGCAAAGGCGGTGGCGAGAAGGGACAACAGGACGACACCCCACAGCACCGAGACAAGAGCGACGCCGCGATTGCCGGTCTCAGCCACCGCCCGATCCCCGGATACGGAACTCCTCGAGCCTCGGCCTGATCTTGTGCAGCCGACGGGTGAGGTCGTCCGTTGTCCGCCGCGCCTCGTCCTCGCTGCGAATCACCCTGGGCGTGAGGATGACCAGGAGCTCCCTCTTGGTGAACGACGTCTCTTGGGTGCCGAACAGGAAGCCGACAACGGGTACCTGCGACAGGAACGGCACGCCAGACCTGGATCTATCGCGATCCTCGAAGATCTGGCCGCCGAGGACGATGCTTTCGCCGTCATGGACCGCGATCGTGCTCTGGATGGTCCTTTGCGTAAAGACGGGGTTGCCCTGGATGCCGGATTGCTCGGCGACGTCGCTGACCTCCTGCTCGAGCTCGATCGTCACGAGGCCGCTCGCGTTGACGCGCGGCCTGACGCTGAGGATCGTTCCGGTGTCCCGGTACTCGATGCTGCTGACGATGGGGGCGTTGGGGTCTTCGACGCTGGTGGACGTCCGGGTCTGGAACGGAACCTCGTCGCCGATCTGGATCCTGGCTTCCTCGCCGTCGAGAACGAGGAGGTTGGGTGAGGACAGGAGGTCGACCTCGGTGACCACCTGCAGCGCCCTCAGCGCGACCTGCACGTCGCCGCCCCTCGCGGTGAGAAACCAGTTGAAGAACCCCGTCGCGGGCGAGGGTGTCGCGGTGGGGAAGAACAGCTGGCTGGTGCCGGTCTTGAAGAACCACTCGGTGCCGAACTCCAGCTGGTCGTTCAGGCCCACCTCGACGAACGTCGCCTCGATTACGACCTGCAGCGACTGGATGTCGAGCTTCTGCAGCGCGGCGTGTACGCGCTTGTAGTCTTGGGGCGTCGCCAGAATGACCAGCGCGTTCTTGACCGGATCGGGGATGATCCGGATCTCGGCCTCGGCTCCGGCGACCACGGCCTCGCGGGCCAGATCCGGCCCGGCAAAGGCAGGTACCGGCTGGGCGACCGGGGGCTGAGCCGCTGCCGGCACCGGGGCCGGCGCCTGGGGCTGAGCCTGCAGCGCCCGCACCATGTCCACGCTGCCCCGCGTTGCCGAAGAGCGTCCCCTGGACGATGACGACCGGCCGGCCGATGGCTGCAGGCCGCCGATCTCGACCGGCGTGAGCCCGGGGGCCAGCTCCGGGCGGGGAGCGGCGACTGCCTCGCCGGTGCCGAAGATCTGATTGAGGACCGAGGCGATCTGTTCGGCCCTCGTGTTTTGGCAGTAATAGACGTAGATCCTGGGGATCACTCCTTCGCCGACGTCGAGCCTGTCGATCCAGATCTCCGCCTTGTCGAGATACTCGGCGCGAGGAGAGATGACCAGGATCGCATTCAGGCGATCGATCGGAACGAAGCGCACGAGGCCGGCAAGGGGCCCCTCGCCGCTGTCTCCGAACACCTTTTCCAGGTCCTTGACGAGGGCGTCGGCGGTCGTCGACTGTACGGGATGGATGGCGAACGACATCCCTTCCAGCCAGTCGACGTCGAACACCTCGACGAGATCCAGCAGATTCGCCCGGTCATTGCGGCTTCCGCCGATCAACAGGAGATTGCGTGAGCGGCTCGGGCGGATGAGCGCTCCGGGAGTGGCAAAGGGCTCAAGGATGCTCTGCATCTCCGTCGCCGACACGAACTCCAAGGGGACCACGGCAACGCCATAGCCGGGGGTCCGCAGCCTCTCGAATTCGGCCCGCGACACGGGCGCGCCGCGCGCCGCTTCGGCCACCGGCACGACCTGATAGAGACCGCCGGCCTCGACCAGGGCCGCGTTGTTGAGGCCGAGAATCTGCTCCAGCGTCGGCAGCAACGCCGATCGCGCCAGCGGCCGGCTGGTCTGCAGCGTCACCGCCCCGACCACGCGCGGATCGAGGGTGTAATTGAGGCCGAGGATATCGCCGAGCACCGCCTTGACGACCTCGCGAATGTCGGTGTCGACGAAGTTCAGCGTCACCTCGCCGTCCTGCACTGCGGCCAGATCCGGCTGGCCGATCGGCACGGGATTGGTGAAGACGCCGGTCCCCGGGAAGACACCGCCGACCGGGGTGGTCTCGTCCTCGAGCGGATCCGTCTCGTCCGCCCCGAGGAGATCCAAGGGTGTCTTCATCGATTCGGGGGACGCCGACGCTCTCGCGACGGTTTCGGGGGCGGGCAGGAAGGAGCGATCCGAGGTGAGCGTGTCCTCGCACGCCGACACGAAAAGGAGCAAACCGGTAGCGGCCGCAGCGAGGAGAGGGGGAATGCATGGCCGACGCGTGCGCCCAGTCATGCCGTTGGCGAGCCCATTCCGCGAAGCCTCACAAGTTCGAAGCAACCCCGCTGATGACGGTCACGAAAGCCGACGGTTCGGTGGAGCCCCTGACAGATCTCCACTAGCATAACCGAGCGAACGCGCGCCAGACGCAAATCAAAGGTTGTCAAAGTCATGCGCTATGGTAGCGAATCGGCAACACTGCCTGGCCCTATCGACTCCTTCGGTGCGCCACGCCGGACCTAGTCCCCTGCCGCCTCATCGGGCGGCGGCTCGCCGCCTTCGGGTGCGGCGCCGCCGTCCTGGGGCAGGGGCTGGAGCTGCTCATTGCCACGCTGGGGCGGCCCCTGGCGGGGCGCACGCCGCCGCTCCGGCACGCGCTCCTGGCGCTTCAGCCTGAAGGTGTCCTCGAGGAGGAGCTCGGCCGTGGTCGCACCTCGCTGCATCACGACCTTGTCGGGGTGCACCGCCTGGACGGTCCAGCCCCCCCATTCCTGGCCCTCGAACAGATGAACGATCGCCGCGGTCTTCTGCGTCTGCAAGATGGCAAGTCGCTGGACCGGCGAGACGATGACGCCGCGGAGGATCAGGTCGGTCGCGGCGGTCGCCGGCTGCTGGAGCGCTGGATCGGCCCCGGGTGCATCCGGCCGCCGCGTCTCCGAGAACAGCGGACGCTCATAGATCTCGGCAAAGGCCTCGGCCGGCGCCATCTCGAAGTCCTCTGCGTCGGCCTCGTCGTCTTCTGCGACCTCCTCCTCGCCTCCCCCTGGAGCCTCGGGAGCGGCCTGCCGTCCGACGGCAACCGCCTCGACGTCGTCGCGCATCGACTCGCGCGCGCTCATCTGCCGATAGAGGATGACGGCCAGCACCGCGCAGAGGACGGCGAGGACTGCGGGCAGGCGCCAGGACGGCCTGCGGCCGGTTTCGGTCGTCACGAGTGCCTCATGTAGCCGTAGACGTCGAAACCGACGTTCAACTGGATCTCGTCCGCGGCCCCTGCGCTCGCGGGCTGGCGGCGCCGGATCCTGCGCACGGAGATGTCGACGTTGTCGACGAACAGCAGCGGCTCGCTCGACTCGAGCTCGTGGAAGGTCTGGTGCAGGACGTTCATGTTGCCGGTCATCCGCACCCTGACCGTGACCCGTCGGAACCCGTTCTCCGGCTCGCTCTGCAGGATCTGCGTGCTGTTCTGAACACCTTCGGCCTTCTCGATGACCGCCTTCACGCGCTCCTGAAGCTGCGCGGCAACCAGCACCTCGTTGCCGCCTGGGAGGTAGGCGCTGCGATACAGCGCGTTCTGCTGAAGCCGGGCCAGACGCGTGCGCAGCATGTCCTGGTTTGCCGCGAGGCGCCGGTACTGGCTCATCAGCTCCCGCTGCTCCGCGATCTCGGAGGCGTTGTTCGCGTAGGCGGCGATCAGCGGCCGGACGAGCGCGAAGTAAGGGAGCGCGAGCACTCCGACGAGCAGCGCCAGGGCCAGCAGCCGGCTCACCAGGGGCGTCATCCTCATCGCGATTCGGCTTTCGCAATCACGCGGGTGGAAAGATGGAAGCGCTCGGCGTTGATGCGCTGATCCCGCGTGACCGGCGCACGATACTGGACACCCTCGAACAGAGGCGAGTCCTCGATCTGGCTCAACAGGTTCGATGCGGCTGCCGAATTCCCGAACAGGTTTATCTCGCCGTCAGCCGTGTATCGCAAACGGAAGAGCCACGTGTTGTCCGGAAGGATCTTCGTGAGCTCGTCGAGAACGTGAATGAAAGGCGGATGGTTTTTCTTCTTGTCGAGGATATAGCGGCCCTGCTGGAGAGCCTGCTCGATCTGATCCTGCAACGCTCGCGCCGTGAGGGCCTCTTTCTTCGCCTGCGCGACCTGTTGCTCCAATTCCTCGATGCGCTCGCGCTGCGCGGACAGCGGAACCTGAATGATGCCGGCCAGCAAGACAACCGCGAGAAGGGTCAGCGCCGCCGAGACGGCGCCGTGCAGGCGCGTCCGCCGTGTCGGGCCCGATCCCGGAAGGAAGTTCAGCTCCGGATGTTTGTCGGCGTCCTGCGAGGCCACATCCACGACGCTCGGAGACAGGCCCCAGTCGCGCGCCAGCCGCACCGCTCGATCGACCGCCGCCTTCGCCACGACGACGAGCTCGACGCGGATCCGCTTGCCGCGACGATCCCGATCGAGAACGCGGAAGTCGTAGTAGACGTCGTCGGCCGAGAACGGCGTGAGCCGATCCATGTCGAAGCCGAGCGCCTGGCGCAGGTCGCGCTCCGCGGCAGCCGGTAGATCCAAGACCTTTCGCAACGCATGCGCCGCCGGAAGACAAACCTTGACGCGCATCCGTTCCGCGTCCAGGTCCCGGACCACGCCTTCCAGCGTCTCGGCGATCTCGATGGCCCTCCCCGGATCCTCGATGCGAGCGAGGGATACCGGCCCGATCTCGGTCTCGCCGCCCGCCACCTTGCGGCGGACGACGAGCGTGTCCCCGGAGAACTCGAGAACGAGGTCATCGACGGTCGGCCGGAGCAGGGTGACCAGCCGCGCAGGGACCATCGCGGCCAGCTCGCCCAGCCACCACCGGGCCAGCCTGCCGGCCGCCTCCCCGACCTGCCCGACAGCCGCCGTCATCGAGCGCTCACCGCAGTCGGCACCCGGCCGACGGCAGGTGGAACTGAGGGTTTGTGCCTGCCGCTCCGCATCTCTAGCGCGCCTTCACCATCGGCGCCACCACCAGGTCGGGCCATCTGCGGCGGTCTCCGTCCTCGAACTCCACGCGGACCCTGATCAGGGACGGGAGGTGGGGCAGGCCTTGCCAGTCACTGACCCATCGGGGTTCCATGCCCTCACGTTCAACGCCAAAGAATTGAAAGTCAACACTGGCGACACGCTTGAGCAGAATCGCCGTCTTGTCGCCGCCGTCCTCGCCGAGGATCTGCGCGCTCCGATCGAACGATCCCCACGCCATGCCGAGGAGCTCGCCGTCCGCCGCGCTGTCGGTTCGGAGCCCCAGCCGGTACAAGGCGCCCGGCACCGACGCCACGGGCGCCGGCCCGACGAACCACACCGACGTCCTCGAGCCGGCAAACGCGATGCGCTCCTCTCCGTCCTCGACCTCGAGCCGGCTCGGGAACGCACGGCTCAGCTGCCTGCGAATCACCGACCGGGCGATCTGGACCTCATCGAGCGTCTGCAGCTCGCTTTCACCCCTCTCCCAGGCGCGGGTTCCGAAGCTCAGTCCCCCGAACAGGAGACCGGCGAGGAGGGCCATCAGCGTCAGGGCGACGAGGAGCTCGAGGAGCGTAAACCCGGCTTGGCATCGGCAATCAGCAGGCATGGGCCAGGTCCCTCACCGCTCTTCGGGGGCGGTGCCGAGGCGGAGGGTTGAAAGCGTGACGGATCGATCGCCCGATCCCCATTCGACCCTTACCGTGACGTCGAAGGGAACCATCTGCTCCTCTTCCGCTCCCGGCTCCTCGCCCTGCCGGTGGCGACGGATGCTGGTCTCCCAGCGGAAGCCGCCGACGAACCCGGCGTCGACGCCCTCCTCAAGCGGGCGCTCGATTCCGAGTCCCTCCAGCTTCGATTGCGCGATGAAGGTGGCCGTCGCATAGCTCTCGGCGACGGAAACGGCACGCATGCCGTCGCCGAGCACCTGCAGGATCGGTCCGATCGCCAGGGCCAGGATGCCAAAGGCGACCAGCACCTCGAGGAGCGTGTACCCCCGGCTAGTCCTGGACGTCGGATGCGAACAGCGAGACACGGCCCGTCAGCCAGTCGACCTGAACCTGGTACTTGGTCCGCTCGGAACGCACGGAGACTTCGCCGCCGGTGGTGCTGCCGTCGGGAAAGAAGCGGATCCTGCCGACGGTGTCGGATAGCTGCTCCGACCGAGCCGTATAGAGCGCGATCGTTGGTCCAGCGGGGAGACTCTCCACGGCCGACCCGGCGACCTGGAACCGGCGTCCTTCGACGTCGATAGTCAGCGTCCGTTCGGCATTGGCGGCGATCGCCTCGCCCCGCGCGCGGCGCAGGGCTGCGGCAACCTCGTACGCCGCCACCTTCGCCGACGCCCGGCCGGTATCCTTCAACATCAACGGCATGCCGATCGCGGCAATCAGCGAGACGAGCGCCATGACGACGATCAGCTCGAGGAGCGTGAACCCTCGGGAGGTCACGGACGCTACCAGTTCGCGATGTCCCTTGCCTCGCCCTCGCCCCCCTCGACCTTGTCGGCCCCATACGAGAGGAGGTCGTAGTCCCCGTGCGTGCCGGGAAACCGGTAGACGAACTCCTGGCCCCAGGGATCGATGATCGATTCCCTCTTCTTGAGGTAGGGACCATTCCACCGGTTGAGCCCGGTCGGCGCCTCGATCAGCGCCTCCAGGCCCTCCTCCTGCGTGGGATAGCGCCCGACCTCGAGGCGGAAGAGGTCGAGGGAGGAGGCGATCCGCTCGATCTGCACCTTCGCGGCTTCCGATTTCGCCGTGCCGAACACCCGGAAGACATCCGGTCCGACGACGACCGCGGCGACCAGCGCCACGATCAAGAGGACAACCAGGATCTCCAGGAGCGTGAAGCCGGAGTCGGACCGCGCGGAGCGGCGCCGGCTCAACGGGCGCGAGGTGTAGGGCCAGGATCCGTACGAACTCTCAAGCATGCGCATCCACTTCGACCGATGGGGGTTAGAAGGCCAGTTGATGAAGGCTCAGCATGGGCACCATAACCGAGATGATGATTCCTGCAATCAGGAGAGCGAGCGCCAGCGTGATCACCGGCAAGAGGAGGGTCATCAGGCGCTGAGTCAGATGCTGGACCTCCGTCTCGTACATGCTCGCCAGGCGGAACAGCATGTCCTCAAGGCGTCCGCTTTCCTCGCCGATTCGCAGGAGATGGATCGCATGCCGCGGGAACAGCTGCGTATCCTCCAAAGGACCGGACAGCGTCCTGCCTTCCTTGACCTCTCCTTCGACCTGTTCGAAGGCGAAGGCCATGGCCGCGTTGCCGAGCGTCTCCTTGGCGACCGAGAGCGCCTGGAGCATGGAGACGCCGTTGCTCAGCAGCATCCCCAGCGTGTAGCTGACCCGCGCCACCTCCGACTTCGCGAACACGTCTCCCAGGAGCGGCAGCCTGAGGATCCGGCGATCCCAGGTCCGCCGCCCGACGGGATCACGCCGCTGGCGACCGACGACCAGGATCGCGACCAGAGCCGCGAGCAGCGGCAGCCACCAGAACTGCTGCGCGATCTCGCCGATGGCGAGAACGACCCGCGTGACCAGGGGGAGCTGCATGCCCGCCTGCTCGAAGATGTCCTTAAAGCTCGGGATCACCACCGTCATCACGATGACGACCGAGAGCGCGGCCGCGACCAGGAGAATGGAGGGATAGATGAGCGCCGACTTGAGCTTCTGCTTCGATTCGTGGGAGCGTTCCATGTATTCGGCGGTCTTGGCCAGAGTCGTGTCGAGAGAGCCGCCCGCCTCGCCGGCCCGCACCATGCCGATGCAGAACCGATCGAACACGCCTCCCTGCGCGGACATGGCCTCGGACAGCGAGACGCCGTCGCGAACCCGGTCGAGCACGCGCTTCAGGAGCTCGCCGACGCTCTCCTTGTCGGAGAACTCGATGAGGACCTGCAGCGCCTGATCCAGCGCCAAGCCCGCCCCGAGCAGCGTGGAGAGCTCCCGCACGATCGCCGTCACGCTTTGGCGCGAAAGCCCCCGCCGGCGGCCGAGCTCGCGCCCCAGCCAGCCGGCAAGGCTGCCCGTCGCCTGCCGCTCGGCGCGCAGGGGAAGGTAGCCCAGAGCCCGCAGGTGCTCGACGACGGCGGCCTGGTCGAGGGCCTCCATGTCGCCTTCGATCAATTCCCCCGGCTCGGTGACCGCCTTGTAATGGAAGAGTGGCATGCCGGCACTATAGGTCGCGGGTAACCCGAAGCACTTCGTCGATGGTCGTCGTTCCCTTCAACACCTTGCGGAGGCCGTCCTCGTAGAGCGTACGCATGCCGTTGGCGACCACCAGCTCCTGGATTTCGCGGGCGTCCGCCCGCCTGAGCGCCAGGCGCCGAACCTCGTCGGTCATCACCAGGATCTCGGCGATGCCGGTGCGTCCGCGGTAGCCGGTGCCGTTGCAGTGATCACAGCCGACGGATCTGTAGAGGGTGATGTCGCGGTGTTCCGCAAACCGCTCCAGATCCTGCTCCTGGATCAGCTCGGCACTCGCCGGATGCACCTCGCGGCAGTGGCCGCACAGGTTGCGCACCAGCCGCTGCGCCGTGATGCCGTTGACGGTCGACGCCAAGAGATAGTCCTCGAGACCCATGTCGAGCAACCGCGTGATCGAGCTCGCCGCCGAGTTGGTGTGCAGGGTCGACAGCACCAGGTGACCGGTCAGCGCCGCCTGCGCGGCGATCTGGGCGGTCTCGCGGTCGCGGATCTCGCCGATCATGATGATGTCGGGGTCCTGGCGCAGAATCGACCGCAGGGCATGGGCAAAGGTGAGGCCGACCTGCGGCTTGACCTGGATCTGGTTGACGCCGTCGAGCTGGTACTCGATCGGATCCTCGACGGTGATGAGCTTCCTGTCAGGCGTGTTCAGCCTGAGCAGCGAGGTGTAGAGCGTCGTCGTCTTGCCGCTGCCGGTGGGTCCCGTCACCACCAGCACGCCGTTCGGCTGATCCAGGACCTCGAGGTAGGCGTTCAGCGTGTCCTCCTCGAAGCCGAGCGATTCGAACTCGAAGACCGCGCTGCCTTTGTCCAGGATGCGCATCACGACGCTCTCGCCGTGCATCGTCGGCAGCGTCGAGACGCGGAAGTCGACGTCCTTGCCGCGGACCGCGAGCTTGACGCGTCCGTCCTGGGGCAGGCGCCGTTCGGCGATGTTCAGCTTGGCCATGATCTTGACGCGCGACGCGATCGCCGCCCGCAGCTGCGTCGGGGGCGACTCCTCCTCCTGCAGGACGCCGTCGATGCGATAGCGCACGCGGAGCCGGCTCTCGAAGGGCTCGATGTGGATGTCCGACGCCCGGGCTTCGACGGCGCGATTAATAAGGGTGTTGACCAACTTGATGACCGGCGCCTCGCTGGCCAGATCCTTGAGCCGCTCGGCATCGGCGTCGGTGCCCTCGAGATCGGCCTCGCCGATTCCATCGGCGAGATGGGCGACGACGGCCCCCGCCTGGCCGTAGAGGCGCTCGAAGGCCCGGTCGAGGTCGGCCGGAATCGCAACTTGGCGCTTGACCGGCTTCTGCGCGGCGACCTCGATCGCCTGGGCGGCGAAGTCGTCCAGCGGATCCGCCATCGCCAGCAACACCTCGCCCGGCCCCTCGGCCAACGGCAGAACGCGTGCATCCTTCAGGAACTTCGGACTGAGGTGGCCGTTGAGCACCGGCTCGTCCGGGTACGCATCGCCGGTGGTGAGCGGAATCTGCAGCACCCGGGACAGCGTCTCGGCAACCTCGGTCTCCGGCACCAGTCCCAGCTTGGTGACGATCGTGTGCAGGCGCTCGGCCGCGGACCGGCGAACACGCCGCGCCCGCTCGAGCCCTCCCTGGTCGAGCTTCCGCCGCTCGATCAGGTCGCCGATGATCGCCATCTCAGGGTCTTCGAGGACTGCGCTTTCAACACTCGCCATTGCTCACCCGTGCGCTGCCGACAACGGATCCGACCTCTCGGCTCCGCATTCTCTCACAGTTGCCATCAACAAGCCATTGACGGGTCCGGTGCCGCGCTCGACGTCACGACGGCCTAGACCGGCCAAGTTACGGAAATCGGGCCGTAGAGCCAAGTGAGCCATGTCGCCAGGCACAGGTAAGGACCGAACGGCAACGGCTCGGTGATCGCCCTTCGCAAGCCGACGACGGCCTTCGGCAGGGCGACGGCGAGCGCCACCAGGCTCGCGACGAAGACCACGCCGGCAAGCGCCTCCCAGGAGACCCAGGCGCCGGCGGCGGCCAGCAGCTTGGCGTCCCCTTCGCCCAGCCCTTCGCGGCCGCGGAGGCGGGCATACAGGCGACCGATGACGAAAAGGACGGCATAGCCGGCGGCCGCACCGATGGCATGATCGAGGACCGAGGCGCCGTCGAGCAGGGCGGCGACTGCGAGGCCGCCGGCCAGCAGCGAGAGCGTCAGCACGTCGGGAAGGACGAGGTGGCGCCAGTCGATGATCGCCAGCGCCAGAAGCGCCCAGCCGAGCGCGCAGGTCGCCCACAGGAGCCATCCCGAGACGACGACCGACGCCCACAGCGCGACGACCACGGCGGCCAGCTCGATCGCCGGATAGAACACCGGGATCGGCGCGGCACAGTGCCGGCAGCGGCCCCGCTGGGCGACCCAGCTCAGCACCGGCACCAGCTCGTCGGGGCCGAGACCGTGACCGCAGGCGGGGCAGCGCGAGCGGCCGAGGATCACCCCCTCGCCGGCCGGCAACCGCGTGACGACGACGCCGAGGAAGCTGCCGACCAACGGGGCCGCGCCCACGGCAAGCCAGACGTCTATCGGGGAGGAGGTCCACACGGTCGCGCGATCGTTCTGCCTCGGCTCTGCCGGCGGCGATGATGCCAGAAGCGCACCGTCGGGGCCACCGCCAGCGAGCATGGCGGAGAGGGTGCGCAGCCCACCGAGCAACGATCGTGGCCCGACGGGGTTGTTCTTGCGTCACCACGCCGACGCTGTATAAGGCACCAAAAGCACGAGGGTCCAGCGCGGGAGGCACACAAGTGATGGGCACGCGGGACGTCGTCTACATCGCCTTGTTCGCGGCCGTCGTCGCCGCCCTGGGCCTGTTCCCGCCCCTGACCTTGCCGCTTGTCGGCGTCCCAATCACCGCCCAGTCGCTGGGCGTCATGCTGGCGGGCTCCGTGCTTGGCGCCAAGCGCGGCGGGCTGGCGCTGTTCCTGTTCCTCGTCCTGGTGGCGGTGGGCGTGCCGATCCTGGCCGGCGGCCGTGGCGGGCTCGGCGTGTTCTTCGGACCGGGCGGCGGCTTCCTCTTGAGCTGGCCGATCGCCGCCTTCGTCATCGGCTGGATGGTCGAGCGCACCTGGAGCCGTCTCACTTACGTCAACGCCTTTGTCATCAACATCATCGGCGGCATCCTGTTCATGTATGCGTGCGGCGTGCCGTGGATCGCCCTCGTCGCCGGGCTTCCCTTCGACAAGGCCCTGTTCGGCTCGCTGGCGTTCGTTCCGGGCGATCTCCTCAAGGCGACGGTGGCGGCGTTCGTGGCGGTGACGGTGAAGCGCACCTATCCGGTCATCGGCCGCCGCGGCTGACCGATCCCGCTCGCCGGGCGCCGATCAGAAGACGCCGTCGCTGCTGCCGCGAAAAAACAGCTCGTAAACGTAGATCACGATCTCGACGAGGATGAGGATGACGATGTACCACTCGACGCGCAGGGTGCGGCGGTCCTGAAGGAGTCGCAACGACGTCGTCGCCGTCTGTGAGATCAGATCGAGCTTCCGGCCGAGGGCGCGATCCCGATCGGGCAACTCGTACTCGTCCTCGAGCCTGAGGTAGAGGCGCTCCTGCTCCGGATGATCCCACAGCAGTTCCGGCTTCTCCGTCGCCTCGACCCGGCCAACCATGCGGTGCTGGGTCATCAGCACGTCCCCGATCTGGGCGAGCAGCTGGCGCATGGTGACGGCGCTGCCGCCGCCCCGACCCAGGCTCTCGGCCACCGGCTCGATGCTGTCGAAGGCGCGCGCGACGCGGTCCTCGTGAAAGGCGAGCACAACGCTCTTCGCCAACACGTCGGCGACGACGAGAAGCCGCTCCAGGGTCGCCTTTCTCAGAACGATGGTGCCGCCGACAGTCACCCCCTCGGTGCCTTCGGGCTCGATGCGGATCTCGGTCTCCTCACTTTCGGGGACGGCATGCCCGCCGCCGACGAACGCCTGGACTCCCCTCCGCAGGGAAGCCTCCTCCGCAGGCTCGACGTTGAACGCGACGACGACGCCATAGCGGAACAGCACGGCGAGGCCGTGCTCGCCGGCCGGCATTGCGATCGGTCCGACCGGTACCCGCGCGTCGCCCGCGACGGCGCGAAGGTCGATGCGTTCGCCCATGAGAAGGGCGCGAACCGGGACGCGGCCCCACGCCCCGGTGCATCGCTCCAAGGTCTCGCGATCGTCGCGGCTGAGCGTGGCGATGGCCGTGCCTCCTCGAACCGGCGCTGGCCGCGGGCTCGACGGTGCCAGACGGGCTTGCGCCGGGGCCAAGGCGCGGCCACCGGCACGCGATCGGGATCGTCGCGACGCCGCCCGGTCGACGGCCGCGGCCGCGGTCAATGCGGACTCACGACCACCACCAGTGGGGCCGGTCCGCCGTGCGGGGCGGAACCGCCAGGTCCGGGCGCGGATCGAGCAGGGCGGCGTAGGCATCGACAACCGCCAGCACGGTTGCCATCCAGTGCCGCCCGACCGCCAGTTGCAGATCGAGGACGTCGCCCATCGACCTGACCATTCCGTTCCCTCCGACCTGTCATGCACGCAAGCGACCGCAGCCTACCGCCGTTCCAACCGATGAAACCATAGGTTTCTTTTCGCCAACGCGGCAATCCTCCCGCCCCGACCGCGGGCGTGCGGCTCACCCCGCTTCCGCCGCGACCAGCCGGTCGACGGCGTCGATGTAGCGATCCATGTCGAACTTCCGCCGCAGGCCGGCGGCGTTCATGTAGCGGATCTGGCCGAACACCGGGCGTTCGACCCACGGCCGGTCGTGCAGTCCGAAGCACCAGAGGACGTTGGCGTAGGAGCTCGGATCGCGGCCGTCGAGGAAGTACTTGTTGTTGAGATGCAGCGCCGTGCGAAAGGCAGCGTCCGGAGCCGGCGACCATTCGAGGATCTTCTTGGCCCAGTACATCCGCATGGTGTTGTGCATGAACCCGGTACGGGTCATCTCCCGCGTAGCGGCGTTCCAGAATGGATCGTGGGTCTCGGCCCGCTCCAGGTCCTCGATCGCATAGAGATGGTCGCGAGGGTCGCCGGCGTGCGTCCGGAGTGTCCGCTGCGCCCACGCCGGCAGGGCGGTGAAGCGATCGTAATCGGGCTCGAAGGTGACGAAGTTGACCGCGAGTTCGCGGCGGACGATCAGTTCCTCGAGGTAGGCGGCACGGTCGTCCGGCGCGCCGGCTGCCGCGCCCCGGATGCCGGCGGCGATCTCCACCGGCGAGATCTGGCCGAAGTGGAGATAGGGGCTGAGCAGGGAGCCCTGCCATCGCCCAGGCTCGCTGCGGCCGCCGGCGTAGCCCTCGAGCCCGGAGGCGATGAACGCCGCGAGGCGCGCCCTCGCCTCGCCGGTGCCGCCGGTGAAGCGCTGCACCGGGCGCACGCTCCGGTCGATGGCGAGGCGGTCGAGGAGCCGGAGACCCTCCGACAGATCGACGTCGCCCGGCACACCGAGGTCGAGCGACGGGCGATCGCAGGCCAGTCCGGCGGACGGCACCACGAACGCATCGCGGTGGCTCAGGATCTTCGGCCGGATCGTCCTCGCTGCGTACTCGGCCTTGGTGGAGACCAGGCCGACGGGAACGACGACGTCGCCCTCGACCTCGACGACGGCACAGCCGGCGCCGTCGGCGACGGCCCGCCGCCAGGACCGCTGGTGGCGGAGGTAGCCCCGGTCGCAGACCACCAGCGCCGCATCGGCGGCCAGCGCAAGCGCCACCTCGTCCGGGGCACCGAGGCGCACGACGAAGGCGATGCCGCGCCGCCCGAGAGCGGCCTCGACGTCGCCAAGTCCTTGCAGCAGGAACGCGAAGTGGCGGGCGTTGGCCTCGGGGTAGCGGTCGGTGAGGCCGAAGCCGACGACGACCGGGAGCCGCAGCGCGTTGGCCTCGGCGATGGCGTGGTCGAGCGCCGGATTGCCGCTCGCGCGCTGGGACTGCTGCATCCAGTAGAGGACATAGGCGCCGTCCCGTCGGGGCCGGTCGTTCAGCGGCCTGATGCGGTCGCGCAGGGTCACCTTCGGCCCCGGCCCACGAGCGACCTCCCCGAGATCGCTGTCGCCGGCCGCGCCCGCGAGTGAGCGCACCGGTCGGCAGGGCGGCCAGGCTCGCCCGGGGACCTCAGGACGACCAGATGCGGCCGGCGAGGAACTCGCCGATCTTGCGATCGTGGCTGAGTACGTGGTTCGCGAGCCAGTGCCGGACGTAGAAGAGGTCGGTCAGGCACTCGGTCTCGTCATGGCGCTCGATGACGTGGACCAGGAAGTCCTCGGCGTCGTGCAGGAACTTCCGGTGCAGGACTCGGTGGCAGGCGAGCCCGTTGTAGCCGACCGCCTGCATCAGCCGCTCCTCGCGGGCGAAGTGCTGGCGCACCCGGTGGATGAGGCCGTGGAAGCCGAGCGCGAACGTCTCGACGTCGTGATCGCGCTGGAGCGCCCGCACCAGCGCGGTGTAGAGGGCGATCAACTCCCGGTGGTCGTCGTCGATCTCCGGAACGCCGACGGTGGGGATCGCCACATCGTCGACCTGCCCTCTCGGGCGTGCCGCCAGGGGTACCTGCAGCCCTGCCGGCTGCACGCTCTCGGTCCACACGGGAGACCCTGTCACCGCCACGACGCTCTCCACCTCGGCAACGACGGCCATGCCCGGCTCCGCCGCGGCTCAACCGTCCACTCCGCCCGCAAGCCCAAACTCACCCGATGATTTAATCATGATTTCGCACCTGCGGCACGCACTTTTTTGCACATGCGATACCTGCGGCGGGCGCGGTCGGCGGCGACCTGCGACGAAACGCGACAAAATGCGACGTCTTGCGACGAAATGCGACATTTTGCGACGCTTTCGCGACGAAATGCGACGTTTCGCGACGCCCGATTCTGGGCTAGTCCGTTGATATACAACGAGAACCGGACGAAACGCAGGAGTCTGCGGCGAAATGTGGACATTTTTCCTAGGGAATCCCGAGCCAGGCTCGGGGCCGGGAAAGGCTCCGGGCGCCGCTGCGCGGAGGCTCCGGGGAGGATCGCAACGAGCAACGCACCGCCTCGGACCGCTCCCGTCGCATGCAGGCGGATCAGGTTTCCCTGATCCCGGCCGTCCCGCCCGCGGAGCCTTGGGCACCTTGGGACCGCGCCGGTTGAACGCGCGTGCGATGTAGGATGCGGTCGTCCCGGCCGGC
>CAYQSU010000054.1:0-24142 GCA_964420325.1 uncultured Rhodospirillaceae bacterium
GTGCACCGATCCGGCCTCTCTTCGCAGGTAATCGACGGAGGTGGCGAAGCTTCGCGCCATGGCGAGGCTGAACGGATGATCGAGCCGCTCGGCAAGCTCGACGGACGCCTCGGCCCACTCCTGTGCCTGATCCGGAAAGCCGAGAACCACGAGAGACATGGCGCCCATGAAGCGACAGCACACGCCAGCATCGTGGCCGCCGTAAGTGAAGGCGTGCGTCCGGTGACGGTCGATCTCATAGAGATCGCGGCCCCGCTTCGCGTGCTCGACGGCCGCCTTCAGCTCGCCTCTTGCGAAGTGGCTCGTCCAGGCCGAATGATGCGCCTGCAGGAGCAGATCACTGCTCCCTTGATGCTCGCCGATGTCGATAAGCTCATGGGCGAGAAGGGCCGCTTCGTCGAGGCGGCCGGATGAGTTCATGCTGTGCCACAGCCCCCAGACCACGGGGAACTGTTGCGATGGCTCGCCCACCCTGTCGTAAAGCTCCCGCGCACGCCGGTAGGTTTCGACCACTTCAGAGGAGGCGAACCCCTTGATGGCCATGAGGCACGGACCGAGCCCCATTCGCAGCGCCAGCTCCCGTTTCGAGCGATCGTCCGATTCCGGGAGGGTTCGTAGGAGGTCCAGGCCCCGCCCGTAGTGCGAGATGGCCTCCCGGTTCGCCGAACGTGCCGCCGCCCGGTCACCCGCGTGCTGCCAATAGACCAGTGCCCGTTCGGGGCGCCCCGACTCGGTAAAATGATGGCCGAGAAGCTCCGGCTGCTGTTCCGGGCTCTCCAGGAACCGCGTTTCTAGCGCCTCCGCGATGCGTTGATGGAGCAGCTGGCGCTTGCTCTTCAACAGCGATTCGTAGGCCGCGTCGCGGACCAGCGCATGCTTGAAACGGTACGTCGCATCAGGCGGCGTTCCACGCTGGAAGACCAGCTCGGCCCCCGCAAGCTCGGCAAGGGCGCCGCGAAGCCCACCCTCGGACATCGGACTGACGGCAGAGATGAGCTGATAAGAGAACTCCCGGCCGATCGCCGCGCACGTCTGCGCCACCTCCTTGACCGCCGCCATGCGGTCGAGGCGCGCCATCAGCGAGTCCTGAAGGCTCGCCGGAACGGCGAGCGGCGGCAACGGGCCGGCGAGCACATAGCTCCCCGCCTCTTCCTGCATCAGCCTGGACTCGATGACAGCCTTGGTCAGCTCCTCGACGAACAGCGGCACGCCGTCGGACTTGGTGATGATCTGATCGACCACCGCCTCCGGCAGCGTCTTTCCGCCGGCGACCCGGTCCACCATCGCCGCGCATTCCCGTCGCCCCATGCGATTGAGCGTCATCAGTGTGACGTGCGGCTGGCCGACCCATGGAGCCGAGAAATCCGGCCGCGAGGTGATGATGAACAGGATCGGCAGCGGCTGCAGGCGCAAGACGGCACGGTCGAGAAGCTCGAGCGATGTCGGGTCGATCCAGTGGGCGTCCTCGAAGATCACGAGCATGGTCTGACGCGCGGCCAGACCTTCCATCTGCCGCAGGATCGCTTCGAACGTCCGTTCCTTCCATTGATCGGGGGTCAGATCCAACGGCGGGTAGCGACGGTTTGCGGGGATCGTGAACAGCGCGGCGAACAAAGGCGCGATATCCGCGATGTCGTCCATCGCCAACCTGAGCATCGCCTCCATCTTGTCCAGCCTCTGCTCGGCGCCGTCGGAACGGGCGAAGCCGGCGGCCCAGCCCAGTTGCTCGATGAACGGGTAGAGCGCGGTCTTCGAGAAGTACGGCGAGCACTGGTAGCGGACGCGAAGCTGTGGCCGGTCGGCGATCCTTTCCCTGAGCGCCTGGGCAATGCGCGACTTGCCGACGCCGGGCTCGCCCGACATCAGCACCACCTGTCCCTCGCCCGCCTCGGCCGAACGCCAGCGCCGGAGCAACAGCTCGAGCTCCTCCTCGCGGCCGACCAGCGGCGTCAGCGCCGCTCCGAACCGGGCCTCGAAGCGGGAGACGGCCTGCTTCGCCTCGCGCACGCGCCAGACCCGGGTCGGCTCGGAAAACCCCTTGAGAGGCCGCGGGCCGAGATCTTCCCAGGCAAACAGTTCGCCGACGATGCGTCGGGTTTCCGAAGCGGCGACCACCGTATGGGGCGCCGCCAGCCCCTGCAGCCGTGCGGCCAGGTTTGGCGTTTGCCCTACCACCGTCCGTTCCTCGGCGGCGCCTTGTCCGATGAGATCACCGGCGACGACACTTCCGGTGGCGATGCCAACGCGCGCGGCGAGCTCAAGTCCCGGCTTGCGCGCAAGCGAACGACCGAGTTCCCGCACCGCGTCGACGATGTCGAGTCCGGCCCTCACCGCCCGCTCGGCATCGTCCTCGTGCGCCTGCGGATAACC
This sequence comes from uncultured Rhodospirillaceae bacterium, assembly GCA_964420325.1. Classification (GTDB taxonomy): domain Bacteria; phylum Pseudomonadota; class Alphaproteobacteria; order Rhodospirillales; family Defluviicoccaceae; genus CAYQSU01. Next base: position 2,371 of record CAYQSU010000054.1, read on the forward strand.
GAAGTAGGCCAGAAGGCCGTCGCCCATATAGCGCGCGACGAAGCCGTCAAACTTGCGGATCTCCTCCTCGCATGTCTTCTGAAAGCGGCGGACGAGATCGCCCATGTCCTCCGGATCCAGCCGCCCCGCAAGCGCCGTCGAGCCTACCAGGTCGCAGAACAGCACCGTCAGGTGGCGGCGCTCCGCCTCCGTCCTCGCCAACGCCTCATGGCTCGATGCTTGCCCTTCGCTCGGCGCGGTCCGCTCCGGCAACGACGCGATTGCCTTCAGGAGACGCTTGCGGTCGCCGAGCGGGACGCCGAGCTTCTCGAGATCGGACTCGGTGAGATCGGGGAGCACGTCGGCGTCGATCCGCTGCTCCGCGAACAGCGCAGCGTAGCTCTCGAGGCCCAGGCGGGCGAGCCAGCGGGAAAGGCCAGTCACGGGCGCTGCCCTCGCGCGACCGGTGTCGGGAGCCGAATCCTAGCACGCGCCGCTTCCGCAGTCGCGGCCAGGATCGCCAAGCCTCTTGTCGCAGCCCACGGCCGCGTCGGCACCGCCGCGGCGCGAGCGTTGGCGGACGCCGGCATCAGCAGAAGGCGGCGTCTAGGACCAGCATGACGACGAAGCCGAGAACAAGGCTCAAGCTGGCGCGCTGGCCGGCGCCCCGGCGATGGGTCTCCGGGATCACCTCCCCCGCGATGACGAACAGCATGGTGCCGGCGGCGAAGGCGAGGCCCCAGGGCAGCAGCGCGTCGCCGAGGCCGACGGCGATCGCGCCCACGAGCCCGGCCACCGGCTCGATCAGCCCGGTCAGTGCGGCGATGAGCACCGCCCGGCCGCGCGCGTACCCCTCGCCGGTGAGCGCGGCGGCGACGGCGAGGCCCTCCGGCAGGTTCTGCAGGCCGATGCCGGCGGTGATCGCCAGGCTGGCCTTGAGATCGTCGGCGGCGAACGAGACGCCGACGCTCATGCCCTCGGGAACGTTGTGGATCGCGATGGCGAGGATGAACAGCCAGTGGCGGCCGAGCCGCAGCGCGACCGGCCCTTCGGTGCCCTTCAGGAAATGCTCGTGAGGCACCCAGGCATGAAGCAGGAGAACGCCGACGGCGCCGAGGCCGACGCCGACGCCGACCAAAGCCGCCGCGGAGAGCGCGCTCGCGCCGCGTCCGACGGCGATCTCGGTTGCCGGAGGGATCAGCGTGAACACCGTCGCCGCCAGCATGATGCCGCCGGCGACCGCCAGCAGCTGGCACTGCGCCTCCTCCGACCAGTCGCGGCGAAACGCGATCGGCATGGCGCCGACCGTGGTGCCGAGACCGGCGACGAGGCTGCCGAGAAAGCCGGCAACGACAGGCGAGAGCGAGCCGAGCCCGGCGTCCGGGAGTGGCGTCGGCTGCCGTCCGCTTCGCCCCGTCAATCCCGCCCCGGCCCGGGGCCTGAGGCTTCCGGCCCCGCGCGGTCCCGCTCCAGCCACCGTCGGGCGGTGCGGACGACGATCGCCAAGGCGTCGGTGGTGCCGTCGGCATCGCCCTTCTCGAAGTCCCCCTCGATGCGTCCCATGCGGTTGGTGACGTGGGCGAAGCACACCACCGGCCTCGCCCGCGCCGCGGCGAAGGCGTAGAGCGCGGCGGCCTCCATCTCGACCGCCAGAAGCCCGTCGCGGCGCATCCGTTCGATGGCGCTGTCGGTCTCGCGGAATGGCGCGTCCGTCGTCCAGGTGGCGCCGCGGAGCACCGGAACGGCGAGGTCGTCGAAGGCGTCCGCGAGCGCCTCGACCAGCGCCTCCGGCGCATGACTGTACGGCGACGGCGGCAGATAGTGGTAGCTGGTGCCCTCGTCTCTGAGCGCACGGTCGATGAGGATGAAGTAGGGCGGCGGCCCGGCCGGCGCGAGCTGCCCCGACGACCTGACGCTGATCAGGAGCCGGCACCCGGATGCGAACAGCTCATCGGCGACCAGCACCGCGAACGAGGCGCCGACGGCTGAGCCGACCATGCCGAGGGCGAGCCCATCCGCCTCGATGACGTCGAGGGCGGTATGGTAGCAGGCCCAGCCCGGATGGCGGCGCGACCGCCCTTCCCTCTGCATCCGGCGGACGATGTCGCCGTCGGGGTCGAGCACGCAGACGTCCGGCACCGGAACCGCGGCGATCGCCTTCTGGCGCCTCGCCTCGCGCAACAGGCTCTCCGGCGTGAACGGCGAAGCCTCCCGGTAGCTCTTGCCCTCGAGGATCGGCGCCGAACGGCTATCTGCTGCCGGCATCGCAAGCCCTCCCGGCCAAGCCGCGCGCCGCGCCTGCCGGCGACCGCATCGCGGCTCAGAACACCAGGACCGTGTCGGCGGCGAGGGTGGCGGCGGCAAGCTCGTCCATCGTGCTGCGGCGCGCGTCGGCGATGGCATCGTCGTCGATCATGCCGCGCGCGTCCATGCAGGTGCCGCACAGCAACACCGCGCCGCCGCCGGCGAGCACCCGCCGCAGCATGTGCTCCATGTTGTAGTAGCCGTCGGGCGTCCGCTGGCCCTTACGGGCGCCGACCACGGCGTCGGCCATGAGGAACACCATGATCTCCGCCTCCGGGTCCTTTCTCGCCAGCGCGTGCGCCAACCTCAGCGCGTTGTAGCAGCGCTCGGTCCCGTAGGGCGGATCGTTGAGGATGAACAGGGTTTTGGCCACGGCTACCGCCTCCGCATCGCCCGCGTGCGCCGGCAATCCTAGGGGCTCGGCGGCGGCCGGGAAGGCCGACGGAGTGATCATCGGGGCGCGGCCGCTCGCGTCGGGGCGGCCGATCGGCTACAAGCAGGGACGGAGCGACCGGCGAGACGGAGGTTTGGCCGCGATGCGGCGCGCACGCGAAAAGGGCATCGTCGTCTCCGCCGTCGTCGCCGTGGCTGCGGTCGCCGTGGCGCTCGCTTTGTTCGAGGCCTATCACCGGTTCCGCCTGGAGGATCGCCTGCACCGCCACTTCGCGCAGGCGAGCTTCTGGGTGTGGAGCGAGACGCTGGTCCCGGCCGAACCGGTCGACAGCGCCTTCGGGCGCCGGCCGCGCGTTCATCCGCGAGGGCTGTTCAAGGTCGACACCACCTTGGACCTCTCGATCGTGCCGACCACCGACCGCGGGGCCGAGTCGCTGCACTTCTCGGTCCGCACCAACAACGTCGGCCTGCTCTCGGACCGCGACTACGCGTTCGAACGCGACCCGGCGAGGCCCGAGTTCCGCATCGTCCTGCTCGGCGAATCGTTCACCGCGACCTCGACCGCCACCTATCAGTGGGTGGACACGCTGGAGGAGCTCCTCGACGCGAGCGAGGAGATGCGGGCGGCCGTCGGCGGGCGGGCGATCCGCACCTACAACCTCGGCGTCGCCGGCGGCGGCTTCCCGACGTTCGCCCGCGTCTTCCGCCGCAGCGGCCGGGCGTTCGACCCGGACCTCGTCGTCGTCAACGTCCTCGAGATCGACTTTCCGCGCACCGACCTGGGGCCGCGGCTCACCGACGAGGACGCGATGATCAGGGCGGCGCGGGATGCGCTGGGCGCGATCGCCGCGGCGGCGCCCGGGACGCCGATGCTGGTGACGGTGATGCCGCTCCACGACGAGCTGGTGGCGCCCGCCCGCCCGCTTCCCCGCTCCCGCCGCCTCGCCGCGGATGAGCCCGGGCTCGACCTCGTCGACATGCGGGGCCGGCTGCCGCGGCCCGAGGACGCGGCGGAGGCCCTGGGCTGGTTCAACCTGCCGCTCGACGGCCACTACTCCGACCGCGGCGGCGAGATCTACGCCCGGGCCATGGCGGCGCTGATCGCCGAGCGGGTGGCCGGCCGGGCGGTCGATTTCACCCGCGCGCCGTCACGCTTCGGCCCCGCCGTGCTCGGCCCCGGCACGCCCAGGAACCGGCCGGTCGATGGCGCCGCCGCCCGCTTCGCCGCCCGGCCCGGCGCGCTGACAGGCATCCATGCGGCCATCCTCGAGGCCACCGTCAGCGCGCGGCGGACACGCCTGCGGCCCTACGTCCTGGAAGTGCTGACGGGGACCGGCATCGACGGCGTCACCGTGCCGGTCCATCGGCCGGTCGAGGGCGGCTTCGTGCCGATGCCGGTCGGCGACGCCGGCCGCGAGGTGGCGCTCCTGAACGTCGCCTGCACCCGGCCGCCGGTCGCGCTCGCCAACGCCGACTGCTACACCTTCCTCCACCTTTACGTCGACGACCGGCGCTGAGGGCGGCCGGCCGCGGCGGGTCAGGCCGCCCGCCGCCGGCGGAGGACGCGGAGCGCGACGAGACCCGGAATCAGCAATGACAGCGTCGCCGGCGCCGCCACCTGCTGCGGCCGGTACGAGCCGTGGATCGTGTCGTTGCCGCAGTTGGCGGTGCCCCACAGGATGTCGAAGCCGTCGACGAAATCGCTGAACAGCCCCTCGTCGAGGCCGGCGATGGTCCAGATGTGCTCGCGCCGATAGCCGACGGTGTCGAAGTTGGCGTTGTTGGTGACGCGGGTGACGGTGGTGCCGCCGACCGTGGTGCCCTTGATCTCGACCGGGATCAGCAGCGCCTCGGCGGTCGGCGGCGGCGGCGCGCAGTTGGGCCCGGCGGGCGCGCCGGAACACGTGTCCGACCACCAGCCGGCGACATCCTCTTCGGGGAACAGATCGAGGCTCACCCAGAACGGATCGGCGGGATTGGAGGCCTCCTGGAAGCTCGGGCTCGCCAGCACGGCGCTCCGCACCGGCGGCAGAAGCGGGTTGGGGTTGGCCGTATAGTCGTACCCGGTGTTGATGGCATACGTGTAGTCGGTGAGGCTCCCGGTCTGGCCGAGGTTGAAGAAGATGTCGGCCATGAAGTAGTCGGGGAAACTGGTGACCGTCTGCGCCGGCCGCGGGAAGTTGGTGCGGGCGGTGACGATCACCACCATGTTGGTGGTGTCGAGCTCGACCGTGAGGCTGTGGGTGTTGTAGCCGTGGTTGCCGGCACCGGCACCTCCGGCCGGGCCGACGACATCCGTCCAGTCGCCCTGGGAGCCGCCGCCGAACTCCTGTTGCTGGAGGACGAGCGTGGTGTCGAGGATGGTGACGATGACGTTGGCCTGGGCGAGCCCGGCCGGCAAGGCCAAGCTCGCGCCCAAAAGCGCGCTCCGCGCGACGCGCCCGCAGTGCATGATCAAGCCCTCCTATCCCGCGACCGTTCTTTTCGAACGTCGTTGTTGGTGTTGTTCACGCGCCGGCGGCGGCGCACGACTTCCCCGGCCGCGCGCCGCCGCCGTTCATTCGCAACTCTATCGCAAACGGGCGGCCGATGCCAGCGGAAACCGCGGCGCCGGCCGTCCGCGGCGCCCTCAGCCCCGCCGCCGCCGCCAGCCGGCGACGCCCAGGCCGGCGAGCGCGGTGAGGAACAACGGCAGCGCCGCCGGCACCGGCACCACGCCATGGATCACGTCGTTGCCGCAGTTGGCGGTGCCCCAGAGCACGGCGAAGCCGTCGACGAACTCGGAGAACAGCGCGTCGTCGAGGCCGGAGATGGTCCACGAATACTCGCGGCGGTAGCCGTGGGTCTGGAACAGCCCGCCCATCTGGGAATAAGTCACCGACGTGCCGGCGACCGTCGTGCCCTTGATCTCGACCGGGATCAGCCGGGCCTCGTCGGTCGGCGGCGGCGGGTTGCAGTCGGGCCCAGCGGGCACGCCCATGCACGTGTCGGACCACCAGCCGGCGACTTCGTCGTTCGGGAAAAGGTCGAGGCTGGTCCAGAACGGATCGGCGGCGTTGGTGGCCATCTGGAAGCTCGGGCTCGCCAGCACGGCGCTGCGTTCCGGCGGCAGAGCCGGGTTGGGGTTGGCCGTATAGTCGTACCCGGTGTTGATGGCATACGTGAAGCCGGTGTTCGTCCCGGTCCGGTGCAGGTCGAAGAAGATGTCGGCCATGAAGTAGTCGGGGTAGCCGTCGAGCGCGACACCCGGGGCCGGGAAGTTGGTGCGGGCGCGGACGATGACGAGCTTGTCGGTCGTGTCCAGCTCGATCACGAGGCTGTGGGTGTCGAAGCCGAAGTTGCCGTTACCCCGACCTCCCGTCGGGCCGACGACGTCGACCCAGTTGCCCTGATTGCCGATGCTGCCGTCAGCCTTTTCCTTGCTCTGCAGCACGTTGGTCGTGTCGAGGATTTCGTACACGACGTTGGCGTGCGCGAGGCTCGCCGGCAGGACGAGCGCAACACCCAGAAGCGCGATGGGAATGCGGGCGTGGATCATGAGCACCTCCTACCCCTCTTGTTGGTTGGACGCTGGGCGCGTTGCCCGGCCCGGGGCGGAGCGGCTCCGGCGCTGCCCGCCTCGAAGCCAAAAAAAAAGCTTACCACAAATGCGGGAACAAGCCACGTGAATTGTGGCGCTTCCGTGACCGCAACGCAGACCTGACTTCAACCGTTTCCTGCAAGCCTACGGGCTGCCGTGGTCTTTTCGGTTGCAGGAAGGGGGTCACGGGCGGCAGGCGGCACCCGATTCGGTTTCAGAGCCGGGGCGGGCGTGCCGCCGGCGCCTGGCCCGGCGCCGCCCTGTCAGCGGAAATCCCCGCCGGTTCAGGGCCTTGGCTTCGCGGCGAGGGTGCCCGCGGCGGCTTAACGGTTTGGCAACGAAGGCCTCGATAGCGTCGCCACCGGTCGCGTACAACCCAACATCTTGTGGAAGGGACTGGTTCGATGTCATTCATCTCGTATCCGACCGGATCCGAAGCGGCGTTGCCCGAGCGCACCCTGTGGCTCGCGGTGCTCCGCCAGGCGTTCCATGACGCCTGCGTGCTGCCGAAGGGGCGCGAGCGCGACGAGGCGCGGCACTGGCTCTCGCACCCCAGCCGGGATCTCACGCTGGTCTCGGCGCTCGCCGGCCTCTCCGCCGAGGCGGTGATGGCCCGCGCCCGCGCGCTCGGCGCCCTCGACGGCTGGTACGCCGCGCCGCCGCGGCCGCGCGCGGTCGCCCGCCGCCGCGCCGCCTGAGCGCCCCGGCGCACAAACCTGGCCCGTCGGGATGGCAGCCGGCCTACGTCCGGGTGATTGAAACCGAATCCGCCCCGGGGGTAGCATGCCTTCAAATTCTCTTTGTGCGCGGAAGGGAGGCGTGGGGAGGTGAGCCGGGCGGTGCCGTTTCGCTTCGATCGCCCGGGCGTCGCAGACGAGGCGGGCCCGGTGAGCGCCGGCACCGACAGCGTCCAGGCCCGGAAGGAGGGCCCGAGGCATGCCGCGGCTCGATAGCGACTACCTGCTGGCGCTGGCACGCCTCAAGACCGTCGAGAGCCGGGCAACGCTGGCGGAGACGATCACCGACCTGTTCTCCGAGAAGGGCGAGTTCCTCAGCGACTGGGAGCGGGAGGCGATGTCGGCGATGCTGCATGCGGTCGTCGGCGACATCGAGCAGGCCCTCCGCCGGGCGTTCCGCGAGAGGCTGAAGGCGCTCCCGGGGTGCGCCCCCGATCTCCTGGCCCGAGTCGCCGACGACCGGGCGGAGGTCGCCTATCCGGTGCTGACCCAGAGCCCCACCCTTCACGCCGAGGAGCTCGTCGAGGTGGTCCGCCATCGCGCGCTCGAGCAGCGGCTTGGCCTGGCCCTCCGCGCCGCCGCCAGCCGGCGCGCCGAGGAGGAAGCGGCCGCGACCGCCGAGCCGGGGGTGGCGGAGGCGCTGATGCGGAGCGCCGGCGAGCGCGTGGCCAAGGCGGCGGCGACCTACGTTCTCGACCGCTCGAAGGAGGCCGAGTCCCGAAAGGACCCTGTGGTCCGGCGCAGCGAGCTCAGCCCCGATCTCGCCAAGCGCATGTTCCTCTGGGTCTCCGCCGCGCTCCGCCGCCACCTCATCGACCATCTCGGGCTCGACGAAGACACCGTCGACGAGATGATGGAGCGGGTCGTCGCCGAGCAGATCCGCGGCATCGGCGAGGCGCCGCCGCCGACCGGCGCCGAGCGGCTCGCCGACGTCCTTGCCGAGGAGGGGCTGATCGACCACGATCTGCTGCTGAGAACGGTGACCGAGGGCGAGATCGGCCTGTTCGTCGCGCTGTTCGCCCGCACCACCGGGCTTCGCGCCCGCCTGGTGCGCCGCATCCTGTTCGAGCCCGGCGGCGAGGGTCTCGCCATCGCCTGCAAGGCGATCGGCGTCGGCCGCGAGATCTTCGCCCGCGTGTTCGCCGCGAGCCGCAGCGCCCGGCTGCAGCGGGACGCGATGACGCGCATCGAGACCACCCGGGCGGTGGCGTTCTACGATCTGCTCGGGCTGGAGAGCGCCCAGCGGGTGGTGCGGAAGTGGCGGCTGAGCCCGGACTATGCGGCGGCGATCCGGGAGCTGCAGATGGCCTCGGGCCCCTCGGCCTGAGAGCGGCCGCAAGGCCCGGAGGCGGCGCGGGGGGTGCGGGCGACGCGCGATGAGTGTTTGAAGGCCGCGACTATTTCGATGTAGGATCTCTGAGTTTTTCAACCTTTGCGTCGGCGAGCGCGAGCTCTGCGAATGCCGCGTGTCTCAACGCTGCCTGAAGAGAAGAGGAAACGGTGCCGGGTGCTTCTGGCGGCTGGCGACCCAACGGTCGGCGCGGCCGTGCGCGAGGCCCTTGCCGGTCTCGCCGTCGACGTCGTCGACGCCGACCCCGAGGCCGGACCGGTCCCCGCGCGCGAGCGCTTTGAGCGGCTGGCGCGGCTCGGCCACTGGGAATGGGTGCCGAGCGGCACCGCCCTCTGCTCCGCCACTCTGTTGGAGATTCTCGGTCTCTCGACCGCCGACCGGCGCCTCGGCTACGGTCGCTTTCTCAGGCTCGTCCATCCCGACGACCGCGCCGCCGTCGTCGGGGCGATCCGCAGCGCGCGCCGCGCCGCCACCGGCTTCCGGCTCGACCACCGCGTTCTCGACGCCGACGGCGGCCAACGGACGATCTTCCATCGGGCCGAGCCGGTCGTCGATGCCGCGGGCCGGGCGATCGGCGCCGTCGGCATCGTCCAGGACGTGACCGACCGCGACCGGCGAGAGAGCGAGATGCGGAGGCTCGCCCATTACGACCCGCTGACCGGCCTCCCCAACCGCACCCTGCTCCTCGACCTGCTCGGGCGCGCGATCGCCGGGGCGAGACGGCAGGGCTGCCTGGTCGCCGTGCTGTTCATCGACCTCGACGGCTTCAAGCCGGTCAACGACCGCCTCGGCCACCAGGCCGGCGATGCGCTGCTTTGCGCGGCGGCGAAGCGCTTCCTCAACTGCCTACGCAGCCGGGACGCCCGCGCCGGCACCGCCACCGACGCGGACCGCGGCCAACCCCTGGGCGATACCGTGGCCCGGCTGGGCGGCGACGAGTTCGTCGCCGTGCTCACCGACGTCCGCGAGCCCGGCACCGGCACCGCGGTCGCCCGCCGCCTCAACGAGGCGCTGGCGGCGCCGTTCACGATCGAGGGGAGCGCGGTGCGGGTCACCGCGAGCATCGGCGTCGGTCTCTATCCCGCCGACGGGGCGGACGCCGAAACCCTGATCAAGGCCGCGGACCGCGCCATGTACCGGGCCAAGGCCCGGGGCCGCAACCGCTTCGCCGTTGCCGGCGCCGACCCGGGTTGCGGCGCGCGCACCCAAGCGGTCGCGGCATCGGCCGGTCCTTACCTGCAGGCTCCTCTCCAGGACCGGCGGCCGTCCGTTCGGGGCGTCGCCGGACCGGCCGACCCGGACGGCCAGGCGGGCGACGGCCGCGCGCCACCGGAGCTCTCGCACTGGGAGATCGCGCTCGTCCTCGCCTCCTGAGGTCGCGGACGCCCGGCGGCGGAATCACGAGACCCCACCCTGAGGCTCAGGGTGGGGTCCGGCTTCGCGGCGAAGGAGGCGGTGTTGCTTCTCGCCTAGCCGCGCTGCTGTCCCTTGTCCGGGGCCGGCCTGGCCCTCGCGGCATCTCCGGTCGCCAGCAGGCCGCTCGCCTCGAGCTGCGCCTTGGCGATCAGCGCCTTGACCACGGTCGGAAACCACAGCCGGAGGATCTTCCGGTCCTCGCGGCAGACCAGCTCAGCGCCCGAGCGGTTCCTTTCGATCGTGCATCTCACCATCGCGACGGATCCAGGTTGTCGCCTCGTCCCTGCGTTGCGGCCCGTCCCGAAGGGCACGCCCTCCTGCAATCTTCGGCTGCATGATAGCAGTTCCGGCAACCCTTCGCGCCCCTCATCCGGGGAAGGCGTTAACAAGAGGTTAGCAGGACGCCCGGGCGGCGGCCGGCTCCCGGGCGACCGCCTGCAGGGCGATCGGGCACAGGCCGCCGCGATCTCGTCCATGGCGCCGTCCTCACCTCGCTTGTGCGATTCCCTCGGATTTCCGTGCGGTTGGCGTTGACTTGGGCCCGGGGACATCTAATATCTTGCGTTCATGGTTCACGGTCATGGTTCATCATCGACGCCGTCGCGTCGCCTGCGGGCTGCTTCGCACCGTCTAGGTTGATGGGATTCTCTGAACTCGGTCTCAGCGAGGACGTCCTTCGAGCCGTCACCGACGCCGGCTACAGCGAACCGACGCCCATCCAGGAACAAGCCATCCCTTACATCCTCATGGGGCGGGACATCTTCGGCTGCGCGCAAACGGGGACCGGCAAGACGGCTTCGTTCACCCTGCCGATGATCGAGATCCTCGCGGCCGGCCGGGCGAAGGCGCGCATGCCGCGGTCGCTCATTCTGGAACCGACGCGGGAACTTGCGGCGCAGGTCGCCGAGAACTTCGAGACCTACGGCAAGTACCACCGGCTCGCCAAGGTGCTGCTGATCGGCGGCGAATCGATGGCCGATCAGCTCAAGGTGCTCGAGCGCGGCGTCGATGTCCTCATCGCCACGCCCGGCCGGCTTCTCGACGTGTTCGACCGCGGCTACCTCCTGATGAACGACGTCCGGATCCTGGTGATCGACGAAGCCGACCGCATGCTCGACATGGGCTTCATTCCCGATGTCGAGCGGATCATCGGGCTCGTCTCACGCATGCGTCAGACGCTGTTGTTCTCGGCGACCATGCCGCGGGAGATCCGCCGACTCGCCGAGGCGTTCCTGACCAATCCCAAGGAGATCATGGTCTCGCCGTCGGCCACTCCGGCCGCCACCGTGGCCCAGGCGCTTCTCGTTGTCGACGATCACTCGACCGCGGAGCCGCGGGGTGCCCACCGCGCCAAACGGGCCGCCCTGCGTCAGCTCATTCGCGAGAAGGGCCTCGCGAGCGGCCTCATCTTCTGCAACCGCAAGCGCGACATCGGCGTCCTCCAGCGCTCGCTCAGCCGCCGCGGCTTCGATGCCGCCATGCTGCACGGCGACATGGCGCAGTCGGCGCGTTCCGAGGTGCTGGCCCGGTTCAAGGAAGGCAAGGTGCCGTTCCTGGTGTGCAGCGACGTCGCCGCCCGCGGCCTCGACATCACCAGCTTCGATGCCGTGGTCAACTTCGACGTGCCGTCGAACCCGGAGGACTACGTCCACCGGATCGGCCGCACCGGCCGCGCCGGCCGGCAGGGCCGGGCGTTCACGGTGGCCACGCCCCAGGACGGCAAGTATGTCCAGGCCATCGAGCAGCTCATCGGAACGGCGATCCCGCGGATCCGCATCGAAGGCCTCGATGCCGGCGAGCTCGCCCTGCCGAGCCGGAGGGGCCGGGGGAGAAAGGGACGCGGCCGGGGGCCCGAACGCGTCGAGGCTGCGGCGCCCCCTCGAGCCACGCCCGCGATCGCCGACGCGGACCGGCACCGGCGGCAGAAGCCGGAGAGGAGGCCGCCTGAGCGGCGCGAGAGAGAGCCCGAGGAGCCCGTGGTCGGCATGGGAGACCACGTACCGGCATTTCTGCTGCGGGCGCCGACGCCGGAAGCGAAGCCGCGGGGCAAGCGCCAGAAGGAGCTGGCCTAGGGGGCGGCGTCCGTGCAGACCATCTTCGTCCAGGTCAAGTGCCAGCTCGGCAAGGCCTACCAGGTCGCCGAGGAGATCGTCGAGAACGTCGAGAACGTGTCGGAAGTGTATTCTATTTCAGGAAACTACGATCTGTTGTTGAAGTGCTACCTCGAGGATGGCCGGGACATCGGCCATTTCGTCAACGAGAAGATCCAGACGCTCTCCGGAATTCAGGACACCTTCACCATCATCGCCTTCAAGGCGTTCAACTGATCCCGGCTCCGCCCGCCTAGAGTTCGAGTTCGAGGTCCGGCGTCTCTCCGCAGTCGTCCGCGGCGAGCGCCGCCGAGCGATAGGCGCGATTGGCCTCGAGCACGGCCCGCGCCCGCAACCCGCGGGGCGCGGTCGGGGACCACGCAGCGGTTTCCGGTCGCTCCTGCGCCAGTCGGATCAGCGTCACGGCGAAGCCGGGTGCGAAATCGAAGGCGTCCTCCGGCGGAGAGCGGTCCCGATCGCCGGACCCGTTGCCGCCCCGCCGCCGTCTCCTCGGCGCGGCCCCGGTGCCCCGGTCGCAGCGGACGCCGGGCTTCTTCTCGACGTCGGCGACGGCCATCGGCATCAGGCTTGCGGCGGGAGCCACACCCGGGCCGGTCAGCCCGGCGAGCGACGCCGCGGGAATGAGATACGATCCAACACCTGGCGCCGTCATCTGCATGGCGCGCTCCGTTCGTCCCGGCCGTTTTCTCTCTTCCCGGGCAGAGCAGTTGTTAATGCAACTTTAAGTATACCAAGACGCCGACGACAAGTCAATCTTCGCCGAGACGCAGCCGCCGCTGCAGGAAACCGATCACCTCCCGCTGCAAACCGTAGAGATCCAGATCCTCGTGTCCCGCTCTCGCCACCCAGACGCTTTCCTTCGGCTCCTGCGCGGCCTCGAAGACAGCGCGCCCGAAGCGAACGGGCACGATCGAGTCGCGCTCGCCGTGAACGACGAGGAGCGGAGCGCCGATGTCGGCGATCTTGCTTCTCGTCTCGAAGCGGTCCTTGGCGAGCCACCGCACCGGAAGGAACGGGTAGTGGTGGGCGCCGACGTCCGCCACCGACGTCAGCGGGGCTTCCAGGACGACCGCAGCGACCGGCGCTGCCGATACCGCCTGCTCGCGGGCGAGATGGACGGCCACGCCGCTGCCCAGGGATTCGCCGTAGACAACGACGCGCTGCGGCGGCACGGCGTCGGCGGCGAGATGTCTCAAGGCGGCCCGACCGTCGGCATAGAGCCCCTGCTCGGTCGGCCGGCCCGGGTTTCCGCCGTAGCCCCGGTACTCGACGAGGAGGACGCCGAAGCCGGCATCGAGGTAGGGCCGGACGCGCCCGGCCCGGTAGCCGATGTGGCCGCCGTTGCCGTGGAAGTAAAGGATCGTCGGCCGCTGCGACCGCGCGGGCCGATACCAGGCGATGAGGCTCAGTCCGTCCGCCGTCTCCAGCGTCACCTCGGCCATCTCCGGAACGCCTGCGGCAGCCGGTGACGGCGCGACGCCCCACGGCAGATAAAGGAGGCTCCGCTGGAACAGACACATCAGCGCCACGAGCGCCACGTAGGCGCCTGCGATCACCAAGAGCACGGTCGCGGTCATGCGCACGCGGAAGCCCTTCCTCCCCGGCCACAAACCGCCGTCAGCGGCGCACGCAGTCGAAGTGGGCGGCCACCGGGGTCAGCAGCGCACAGTCGCCATAGCCGTGCTCGCGAAAGCGGGCGAGCCTGTCGAACGCGCCGCAGCGGTCCTCGGCCAGCGCCCTGACGGTCGCGGGCGCGGTGGCGAGGCGCGAATAGCAGACCGTCACCTCGGTGAGGTCCTCCGGCTCCCGGCCGAACCCCGGGGCGCTCCGGTCGAACTCCCGCTCCGTGTACACGTACGGATCCACGGCACCGCATCCGGCCGCCAGGAGAGCGACGAGCCCAAAGGCCAAGCCCCGCGTCATGGCCGCCACGATAGTTGCGTCGAGGCCCGCCGGCAACCGACCCGGCGCCGCGCATCCGCGATGGCCCGTAGGCCGGCGTTGCCGAGGCGGCGGCGAGCCATTACAGAGGGTGTCGTTGGACACCGAAACGAGACCCAGTTGACCGACATCGGATCCCTCGTGCCCGCTCCTCCCGCCATCGGCATCCGCCGGGCGGCCGGCGGCCTCTTGACGCTCGAGCTCACCGGCGACTGGCTCCTCGCCAACCGCCCGCCGCCGGCCAGCGACGCCGCCCGGATGATCGCCGACGAGACGAAGGTCAGCACCGTCGCCTTCGACACCCGCGGCCTCGGCCGCTGGGACTCCGGCCTTCTCACCTTCCTGATGAAGATCCGCGAAAGCTGCCTCGCCCGCAGCATCGGCGTCGACGCCGCCGGGCTCCCGGACGGCGTCCACCGGCTCTTGGACCTGGCGACGGCGGTGCCGGAGAAGGAGGGCGCCCGCCGAAGCCTGACGAGCCCCGGCCTGATCGAGCGGGTCGGCGTGAGAGCGCTCGCCCTCGGACACGCCGCGGGCGACAGCCTCGCCTTCCTCGGCGAGGCGACGATGAGCTTCGGCCGCCTCGTCTCCGGCCGCGCCCGCTTCCGGCGCTCCGATCTCTGGCTCGTCGTTGAGGACTGCGGGGTGCGGGCGCTGCCCATCGTCTCGCTGATCAGCATCCTGGTCGGCCTGATCCTCGCCTTCGTCGGCGCGGTCCAGCTCGCCCTGTTCGGCGCCCAGATCTTCGTCGCCAACCTGGTCGGCATCGGCATGGCGCGGGAGATGGGGGCGATGATGACCGCGATCATCATGGCCGGGCGGACCGGCGCCGCGTTCGCCGCCCAGCTCGGCACGATGCAGGTCAACGAGGAGATCGACGCCTTGAAGACCCTCGGCATTCCGCCGATGGATTTCCTCGTCCTGCCGCGGATGCTGGCGCTGATCCTGATGATGCCCATCCTCTGCCTCTACGCCAACCTGCTCGGCATCATCGGCGGCGCCATTGTCGGCATCGGCATGCTCGACATCACCGCGGCCCAGTACCTCAGTCAGACCAAGGCGGCCCTGTCGCCCACCGACTTCGCCGTCGGCGTCGTCAAGGCCGCCGTGTTCGGCGTACTGATCGCCCTCTCCGGTTGCCTCCGCGGCATGCAGTCCGGGCGCAGCGCGTCGGCCGTGGGCGCCGCCGCCACGTCGGCCGTGGTCACCGCCATCGTGCTGATCGTCGTCGTCGACGGGCTGTTCGCGGTCATCACCAACGTCCTCGGTATCTGAAGGAAAACCATGAGCAAGCGAGCCAATCCGAAAGCCATCGGCGCCTTCGTCGTCGGCGGCATCGTCTTGGCCGTGGCCGGCATCCTGGCGTTCGGGGCCGGGCGGTTCTTCGAGACTACACAGCCCCTGGTGATGTACTTCACGGAGTCGGTGCAGGGCCTGGACGTCGGCGCCCCGATCATCTACGAGGGCGTCGTCGTCGGCACCGTCACCCGCATCGACCTCCGCCTCGACCTCGCGGACGGAACGTTGTCGATCCCGGTCCGCGGCCGGTTCCTGCCGACCACGTTCGGGGTGGACGGCACGCCGGAGCAGATCACGGAGTTCCGCAAGGCCCAGAAGGCCGGCACGGGAGACTGGGGGCGCGCCCTCGTCCACCGCGGGCTCAGGGCCCAACTCGGAATGACCAGCTTCGTCACCGGCAAGCTGGCGGTCAGCCTGGTGATGAGACCGGGGTCGGACATCACCCTCGTCGAGGCCGATGCCGAGCTGATCACGCCCGGGGGCGAGTTCGAGGTGCCGACGGTTCCCTCGGACCTGGCGGAGGTCAAGGCGACCGTGGAGGCCGTGGTCCGCAAGATCGCCGAGCTGGATCTTGAGGAGGTCGTCGCCGAAACGAGGAGCCTGATCACCGGCTTCGACGCCCTGGTCCGCGACCCGGAGATCAAGGAGATCATCGGCGGCGCCAACCGCACGGTGGCCGATCTCCGCTCCCTGATCAACGATGTAGACTCCAAGGTCGGGCCCCTGGCGGCGAGCGCCACCGACGCACTCAAGTCGTTCGAGGCCGCCGGCGACGAGGGCCGGCGGGCGCTCGCCGACGCACGGGGCACGCTGAGGAACCTCGATGCGACGCTCGACCGGGCGAGGACGCTGCTCGCCAGCGCCAACACCGTGATCCAGCCGGATTCCGCCATCCATTTCGAGCTCGTCACCGCGCTCCGCGACATCGGCAGCGCCGCCCGCTCGGTCCGCGCCCTCGCCGATGCGCTGGAACGCGACCCCAACTCCATCCTGTTCGGCAAACGCGTGCCTTAGGGAGGATTCCATGACGCACCGCTCCCTCGTCTGGCCGCTGCTCGGCTTGGTTGCGCTCGCGGTCGGCGGCTGCGAAGGCGTCCTTGGCGGCGTATCGGCACCGACCCGCCACTACGTGCTCAGCGCGGCTCCGGTACCGGCAGCCGGCGGCGCCGCCGGGCCCACCGTCGGGGTGTCGACCGTGCGGCTGGCCCAACACCTGCAGCACAGACCGATCGTCACCCGGGACAGCCAGAACCGCGTCACGCTGGCCGCGTTCGATCAGTGGGCGGCCCCGCTGGACGAGCAGATCACCCGGACGCTGGCCGAGAACCTCACCGCGATGATCCCCTCGGACCGGGTGCTGGTGCTGCCGGCGAGCCGGGGGATCCCGCTCGCCTACCGGCTCGAGGCCGACATCGCCCGTTTCGAGCGCGAGGCCGACGGCTCGGTGGTGCTGACCGCGCTGTGGGGCGTCTTCGACGGCGACGGCCGCAACGAGCTCGCCTTCGGCCGCTCGACCTTGCGCGAGACGCTGCCCGCCCCGGACGCGGTGCCCGGCGAGCAGCCGGCGGAGCCGGACTACGACGCCGTCGCCTCGGCCATGAGCCGGGCGCTCGCCAGTCTGAGCCGCGAGATCGCTCAGGCGATCCGCGCGCTGCCCGGCTCGTAGCACCGCCCGAGGCCCGGGAACGAGGGGCGCCACGATGACCGACGGCTTCGACCTCATCCTCCGCGGCGGCCGCTGCGTCACGCCGGGCGGCACCGTGCCTGCCGACGTCGGCGTGCGCGCCGGCCGCATCGCCGCCGTGGGCGATCTCGGATCCGCCACCGCGCCGGAGGTCGTCGACTGCTCCCGCCTCCACGTCCTGCCCGGCGTGATCGACACCCAGGTGCATTTCCGCGAGCCCGGCCTCGAGCACAAGGAGGACATCGGCACCGGCACCGCCGCCGCGGCGATGGGCGGCGTGACCGCCGTGTTCGAGATGCCGAACACCCGGCCGCCGACCACCACCGCGGCGCTCCTCGCCGACAAGTGCCGCCGCGCCAAGGGCCGCGCCTGGGTCGACATGGCCTTCTTCGCCGGCGCCACGCCGGACAACGTCGGGGATCTCGCCCAGCTCGAGCGGCTGCCCGGCTGCGCCGGCATCAAGCTGTTCATGGGAAGCTCGACCGGCGATCTCCTGGTCGCCGACGACGAGGCGGTGGCGAGAGTGCTCGCCTCCGGCGAGCGGCGGATCGCCGTGCACAGCGAGGACGAGCGCCGCCTCAAGGAGCGCTTCGGCATCGTCCAGGGCGGCGCCAAGCCGGCGATGCACCCGCAATGGCGGGACGTCGAGACCGCGGTCGGCGCCACCCGCCGCCTGCTCGCCCTGGCTCTGGGCGCCAAGCGGCGGATCCACGTCCTGCACGTCAGCACCGCCGAGGAGATGGAGCTCCTCCACGACCACCGCGACATCGCCACGGTCGAGGTCACGCCGCAGCACCTGACGCTGGAGGCACCCGCCTGCTATGACGAACTCGACGCCTACGCGCAGATGAACCCGCCGATCCGCGACCGGCGCCACCGCGAGGCATTGTGGCGGGCGGTCGGCCAGGGCCTCGTCGACTGCATCGGCTCCGACCACGCGCCGCATAACCGATCGGAGAAGAACCGGCCGTATCCGGAGAGCCCGTCCGGCATGCCGGGGGTGCAGACGCTGGTGCCGGTGATGCTGGACCATGTCGCCAGGGGGCGGCTCAGCCTCGAGCGCTTCGTCGATCTGACCTGCGCCGGCCCCGCCCGCATCTTCGGCATCGCCGGTCGCGGGCGCATCGCACTCGGCTATTCCGCCGACTTCACGGTGGTCGATCTCGGCCTCAGGCGGATGATCACCAACCGCTGGATCGTCAGCCGCTGCGGCTGGACGCCGTTCGACGGGCTCTCGGTGACCGGCTGGCCGCTGATGACGATCGTTCGCGGCCGCATCGTCATGCGCGAGGGCGAGCTTGTCGGCGACGCCGCCGGCGAGGCGGTGCGGTTCCTCGAATGCCTGTGATGGAGGCCGGCGGCCGGCCCGCGGGCAAGCTCCGCTCCCGCGTCACCTATCTCGAGATGACCGCGCCGCCCGCGGCTCCGGAGCCGCCGTTCGAGCCGGCTCGATCCGTCCGCATCGAGCCCGCGAGAGGGCTGTCGGTCAAAGGCTACCGTGCGCTCTACCGGAGCATCGGCACGCCCTGGCTGTGGTGGGAGCGGCTTCTCATGCCGGACGCCGTGCTTGCCGCGATCCTCGCCGATGCGCGGGTGGAGATCCGCTTGCTTACGGTCGCGGGCGCGGTGGCCGGCTACTCGGAGCTCGACCTCCGGGGCGAGGACGGCATCGAGCTCGCCTACCTCGGTCTCGCCGAGGCGTTCATCGGCGAGGGCCTCGGCCGCCACTTGCTGGCGGAGACCCTCGGCGCCGCCTGGGCGCGCCGGCCCCGCCGGGTGTGGCTCCACACCTGCAGCGAGGACCATCCCGGCGCGCTCGCCTTCTACCGAGCCGCGGGCTTCCGGCCCTGTCGCACCGAGGAGACGCTGATCGACGATCCGCGCCTCACCGGGCTCCTGCCGCGGGATGCCGCGCCCCACGTCCCGCTCGCGATCTGAGAGCGTCAGCCGGCGCGCGCGAGGTGCCGTGTCAGGCGCCGCTCCAGGAGCCGGTAGGCCCGGGTGAACGCGAAGGTCAGCAGGAGATAGACGACGCCCGCGGCGACGAAGATCTCGACCGGCGTGTAGGTGCGGGCGATGATCGTCCGCGCCATGCCGGTGAGGTCGAGAAGGGTGATGGTGCTGGCGAGCGCGCTGCCCTTCAGCATCAGGATCACCTCGTTGCCGTAGGCCGGCAGCGCCAGACGAACCGCCTGGGGCAGGATGATGCGGCGATAGGTGAGCGGGGTCGACATGCCGACGGCGCGCGCCGCCTCCACCTGCCCTGCCGGCACCGACTCGATGGCGCCGCGCAGGATCTCGGCGGAATACGCGCCGGTGTTGAGGCCGAAGGCAATAATTGCGCACCAGTAGGGCTCGCGCAGGATCGGCCACAGCGCGCTCGTCCGCACCGCCTCGAACTGGCTCAGCCCGTAGTAGACGAGGAAGATCTGGACCAGCAGCGGCGTGCCGCGGAAGAAGAAGATGTAGGCGAAGGCGGAGAGGCGCAGCCAGAGGTGCCGCGAGACCCGGGCGAGGGCCGTCGGCAGGGCGATCGACGCGCCGACGGCGAGCGCGAGCGCCACCAGCTCGAGGGTGAGGAGCGCGCCCGCGAGCAGCTTCGGCAGGTTGTCGATGACGATCCCGACGTTCACGACCGGCCCTTCAGGCGCTCACCCGCGGCACGCCCCTGGCCGCCGCCCGCTCCGCGCGCTGCACGGCGGCGACGGTGACCACGGTCATCGCGAGATAGAGGAACGCCGCCGCGAGATAGAAGGTGAACGGCTCGCGGGTGAAGCCGACGGCGATCGAGGACTTGCGCATCAGCTCGTCGAGCCCGACCACGGAGACCAGCGAGGTGTCCTTCAACAGCACCAGGAACAGGTTGCCGAGCCCCGGCAGCGCGATGCGCCAGACCTGCGGCAGGACGATGCGGCGGAAGACGAGCCACCGGCCCATGCCGTAGGCGTAGCCGGCCTCGATCTGCCCCCGCGGCACGGCGAGGATGGCGCCGCGGAACACCTCGGTGGCGTAGGCGCCGAATGTGAGGCCGAGGGCGACGACGCCGGCGGCGAACGGTCCGACCTCGACGAAATCCCGGTGGCCGAACCAACCGGCGGCGGCGGTGAGGCCGCCCGAGGCGCCGAAATAGACGACGAGGACGACCAGGAGCTCCGGCAGGCCGCGGACCACCGTGGTGTACGCCTCGGCGGCGGCGCGCACGATGCGAACGTCGGAGAGCTTGGCGGTCGCGCCGACAAGACCGAGGACGAGGCCGACGGCGAGCGCCGAGAACGCCAGCGCGAGCGTGACGCCGGCCCCGATCAGGAGCTGGCCTCCGAAGCCGTGGAGGTCGATCATCCCGCGCCGGCGCCGGCCCGCCGGTCAGTAGATGCTGAACGGGAAGTACGTGGCGTTGATCCCTTCGTAGGTGCCGTCGGCGAGGATCTCGGCGATCGCCTTGTTGAAGCGGTCGCGGAGCTCGGTGTCGTCCTTGCGCAGCGCGATCGCGATCTGGTCGTCGAGCTTGAGCGGCTCGCCCACGAACGCGAAGCCGCGGCCCCGGTCGGAGGCGAGCCAGACGTAGCTCGGTCCGAAGTCGGCGAGCACGGCATCGGTGCGGCCGGCGGCGAGATCGAGATAGGCGTTCTCCTGGGTGTCGTAGAGCTTGATCCGCACCGTGCCGGCGAGGGTGTCCTCGAGATACTGGGCGGCGATGGTCGCCCGCTGGGCGCCGATCGCCTTGCCCTCGAGGTTCCCGGGATCGAAGCCGGAGCCCTTGCGGGCGACGAAGGCGAGCTTGTTGGAGTAGTAGCGGTCGGTGAACGCCACCGCCCGGCTCCGCTCCTCGGTGATCGACATGCTGGCGACGATGGCGTCGTACTTCCTCGCCAAGAGCCCGGGGATGATGCCGTCCCAGTCCTGGGCGACGAACTCGCACTCCACCTGCATCTTGTCGCAGAGCGCCCGGGCGATGTCGATGTCGAAGCCGACCAGCCGGCCCTGGGCGTCGATCTGGTTGAACGGCGGATACGCCCCTTCGGTGCCGATGCGGATCTTTTCCGTCGCCGCCGCGGAGACCGCGATCGAAAGGGCGACGGCCGCCGCCGCGATGCCGGTGCTGATGCCTCGTCTCATGGGTGTCCTCCCTTCGCTGGAATGGGCCTCGCCGCGGTCGCCTACAGGTGGCTCGCCAGGAACTGCCGGCAGCGCTCGGTCTCCGGCGCCTGAAAGATCCGTTCGGGCGGCCCCTCCTCGAGGATGCGGCCGTCATGGAGGAACACCACCCGGGTCGAGACGTCGCGGGCGAACCGCATCTCGTGGGTGACGACGAGCATCGTCCGCCCCTCCTCGGCGAGCGCCCGCATCACCTGCAACACCTCGCCGACCAGCTCCGGATCGAGGGCCGAGGTCGGCTCGTCGAACAGCATCACGCCGGGCTCCATGGCGAGCGCGCGGGCGATCGCCGCCCGCTGCTGCTGGCCGCCGGAGAGCTGGCCGGGATAATGATGGCGCTTGTCGGCGATGCCGACCTTGGCCAGCAACGCCTCCGCCCGCGCCGCCGCCTCGCTCCGTGCGACCTTCAGCACGTGCACCGGCGCCTCGACGACGTTCTCGAGGACGGTGAGGTGGGACCACAGGTTGAAGCTCTGGAAGACGAAGCCGATGCGCGCCCTAAGCCGGCTGATCTGGCGCGCATCCGCGGCGACCAGGCCCCGTCCCGGCCTCGACGTCAACCGGATCTCCTCGCCGCCGACGCGGATCCGGCCCCGGTCCGGGGACTCCAGGAGGTTGACGCAGCGGAGCAGCGTGCTCTTGCCGGAGCCGCTGGCGCCGATGATCGAAATCACGTCGCCATCGGCCGCGGCGAGCGACACCCCCTTCAGGACCTCGAAGGCATCGTAGCGCTTGTGGATGTCCTCGATCTCGAGCGCCGGACCGGCGGATGCTTCTGGTCGTTCCCTGATCGCCCGTTTCCTCCCCGGCGGTGACGGCCCC
>CAYQSU010000055.1:0-23700 GCA_964420325.1 uncultured Rhodospirillaceae bacterium
CCGGCGATCGGCGGCCAGATGGCGAGCGTGTCGTCGGCGGCGAGCGGGCGTCGCGCGCGCTCGCCCGGCGGCACGAAATCGCCGTTGATCAGCACCAGGTGACAGTGCTCCCGCGGCACGCCGAGGCGGCTGATGATGGCGTCGGGCGTGCTGCCCGCGGCGACGCGGATGCGGACGGCGTTGTCGACGGCGCCGGCCGGGAGGTGCCGACCCAGCGACGCATAGAGCTTGACGGTGACCTCGATGGTCTCGGGCTCAGGCGCCGGCGCGGGCGACATAGGCCTCGGCGATGCGGTGGGGATCGGCCTTCAGCTTCTCCTTCCACGATCCCAGCGGCACCCGGGTCTGGATCAGGCCGCGGAGCACGCCGACCCAGTCGGTGCGACCGAGGGTGATGGCGCCGACCAGGCGGTCGTCGGCGAACTGCAGGTTGACGTAGCGGAAGGCGTCGTCGTCGATGCGTTCGGCGGACTCGCCGCCGTCGACGCCCTGCCACTGCCCGAACGAGCAGGAGACGAGGCCGACGGTGTCCAGCACGTTCATGATCAGGCTGCCCTTGTAGGGGGCGTCGCCGCCGGCCATGTTGACGGCGGCGATGCGGCCGTGGTCGGCGGCGGTCGGCTGCACCGCGTGCACCGAGAAGCCGCCGGTCGAGAGGTCGGGCCCCTGGGCGACATCGCCGGCGGCGAACACGTTGGGGTGCGAGGTGCGGAGCCGGTCGTCGACGAGGATGCCCTGGTCGGTGCGGATGCCGCTGCCGTCAAGGACTCCCATGTTGGCGCGGACGCCGGCGGCGATCACCACCAGGTGCGCCGGCAGCCGGCTGCCGTCGCTGAGATCGGCGACGAGGGCGTCCCGCCGATCGCTCGGATGGCGGGCCGGCTCGATGCGGGTGATCTCGGTCGAGGTGCGGACGCTCACCCCTCTCGCCTCGCACCAGCGCTCGAGCATGGCGCCGGCGGCGGCGTTCAGCATGCGCGGGACCATGCGGTCGCCCATCTCGACGACGGTCAGCCGGACGCCGCGCTCGACCAGCGCCTCCAGGATGATGCAGCCGATGAAGCCGGCGCCGAGGAGGACGACATGGGATCCGGGCTCGGCCAGGCGGACGATGGCGCGCGCGTCCTCGAGCGTCCAGCACGGGTGCACGCCGGGAAGCTCGAGACCCGGGATCGGCGGCCGGATGGCGCTGGCGCCGGTGGCCACCAGCAGCCGGTCGAACCGCACCGACTCGCCGCCGGCAAGCGCGAGCCGGCCGTCGTCGGGGAAGACGCGCTCGACGCGGCCGTGGCGGAGGCGGATGCCTTGGGCCTGGTAGTGGCCGGCGGCCTTGCGCAGCCGCGTTCCCTCCTCGACGATCTGGCCGCTCAGGTAGTAGGGGATGGCCATCCGCGAATAGGGCTCGCCGTCCTCGCCGTGGATGACGAGGACGTCGCCCGCGGGGTCGAGCCGGCGCAGGGTCTCGGCGGCGATCACCCCGGCCGGGCCGGCGCCGACGATGACGTGGCGCAGGGCTCCGTTGGCGCTCATGGCCGCATCCGCCCCGATGCCGGCCGCTACAGCGCCAGCCGATCGAGGGTCTCGCTGGTCGGCACGCCGTCCGGGGTCCAGCCGCGGAGCTGGTAGTATTCCGGCAGCATCCTGGCGAGACCGTTGACCTTGCCCTTGGCCGGACCGGTCTTCGCCGGCTCGGTGAGCAGCCGCTTCGGCAGCGTGTCGTCCTTGGCGGTGAAGCCGGCTTCCATGTTGAACTTGCGCTCGAGATTCCAGATCCGCTCGCCGACCTCGAGCAGCTTCGCCGTGGTCCAATCGCCCTCGCAGGCGGCGTCGATCTGCGGCGCGATGTCGTCGAGCGTCCAGGCGAAGGTGGTGAACACGCAGATGCCGGCAGAGTCGACGGCGGCCGTCGCGTCCTGGAACGCCTTGACCAAGCCCGCCTTGCCGTCGGTGACCAGCGGATCGGTCTTCTCGGGCACGCCGAGGATCTCCGATGCCACCGTGTAGCTGCGCAGATGGCAGGCGCCACGGTTGGAGGTGGCGTAGGTCAGACCCATCCCCTGGATGCCGCGGGAGTCATAGGCCGGGAACTCCTGCCCCTTGACCTGCATGGCCAGATCGGGATGCCCGTACTTCTCGCACAGGAGCTTGGAGCCGAGGCCGATCTCGGCGCCGAAGCCCTCGCCGCGGCCGGTCAGTTCGGCCAGGTCGGTGAGCGCATGCTCGTTGCCGAAGCGGAGGTCGATGCCGCCCGTTTCCTTGGTGGTCAGCACGCCCATCTCGAACAGCTCCATCGCCGCGCCGACGGTGGCGCCGAAGGAGATCGGATCGAAGCCTTGCTCGTTGCAGATGAAGTTGGCGAACGTCAGCGCCTCCAGGTCGCCCACTCCGGTCGCCGCACCCAACGCCCATGCCGCCTCATACTCCAGGCCGCCCGAGGCTTTTTGGTATTGCGGCCGGTCGACGACGGTGTAGTGGGTCCGCTCGATGGCCGATACCCGGCCGCAGGCGATGGTGCAGGCGAAGCACGCCTGGTTGGTGATCAGGTTGGACTTGCCGTCGGAGGCCCGCTTCTCGTGCATCGCCTCGCCGGAGATCCGGCTCGCGCCATCGAACTGCACGTCGCGGTGGTTGCGGGTCGGCAGCGAGCCGGCCTCGTTGATGACGTTCATCAGCACCTGGGTGCCGTAGGTCGGCAGCCCCTGGCCGGTCACCGGGTTGTCGGCGAGGATCTTCTTGCCGCGGTTGGCCGCCTCCAGGAACGCCGCGAAGTCCTTGACGCTCACCCCGAGGGTGCCGCGCAGGGCGACCGCCTTGAGGTTCTTGGAGCCCATCACCGCGCCCACCCCCGAGCGGCCGGCGGCCCGGTGCATGTCGTTGACGACGCAGGCGAACTTCACCCCCTTCTCGCCGGCGACGCCGATCGAGGCGACGCGGATCAGCGGATCCTGGTGGCGGGCCTTGATCAGCTCCTCGGTCTCCCAGCACGACTTGCCCCACACCTCGGCGCCCTCGATCAGCCGCGCCTCGGCGTTCTGCACCAGGAGATAGACCGGCTTCGGGGCGCGCCCCTCGAAGATGATCATGTCGTAGCCGGCGTTCTTCATCTCGTTGCCGAAGAAGCCGCCGGAGTTCGAGCAGGCGATGGCTCCGGTGAGCGCGCCCTTGGTCACCACCGAGTAGCGCCCGGCGGTGGACGCACAGGTTCCGGTCAAGGGACCGGTGGTCATGATCAGCTTGTTTTCGGGCGACAGCGGATCGACCCGAGGGTCGACCTCCTCGACGAAGTACTTGGTGGCGAGACCGCGCTGGCCCAGGTACTTCATCGCCCAGTCCATGCGCAGCGGCTCGTCTTCGCAGCGGCCCCGGGTCAAGTCGACCCGGAGGATCTTCCGCGTCCATGCCATGGCGAAGTCCTCCCTCCTCAGTGCGTCGCCGCCGCGCCGGCGCCGGTGCGCGCCGCCCACTGGCGCATCCGATCGAGGCCGGTCCAGTTGGCGTCGATATAGGTGATGGCGCCGGTCGGGCAGGCCCTGGCGCACTCGGGCTCGCCGCCGCAGAGATCGCACTTGATCACCTTGCCGGTGTCGGCGTTGTAGTTCACCGTGCCGAACGGACAGGCGATCGTGCACACCTTGCAGCCGACGCACAACGCCTCCGACACCACCTTCGCCCCGGTCGCGCGGTCGAGCGAGATGGCGTCCACGGGGCACGCCTGCATGCACCACGCCTCGGCGCACTGGGTGCAGGTGTAGGGAACGAACCGCCCCTCGTCGTGAAACGTGAACACCTTGATCCGCGACTTCGCCGGGTTGAAGGCGCCCTCGTTGTCGTAGCTGCAGGCCATCTCGCACTGCAGGCAGTTGGTGCACTTCTCCGGATCGATGTGGAGAGATTTCAGCATAAACGGTTCCTCCCGGTGCGTCGTTGAGCGCCGGCACGAGCGCCAGCGGCGGTGCCACCCGTCGCCCGCTGGCCTGCCTTCGGCACGAAGCGGCTCTGTTGCGGGGATGATACGCTTCGCCCGGCCCTGCCGCAATCGACACATGACCCCACGCCGCTTGTGGTCGAAGCCGCCGCCGGATTGACCGCCGTCAAGGGGGAGCCGGCCCGGCCCCGGTAGCCTCGGGAGGCGCGAGGCCGACCAGGGAGAGCGACAGAGGCATGAGCGAGCCGTCCGCACGGCGGACCAACGTGGACGGCATCACCGTCGCGATCGAGGTCCGCCTGTTCAACAGCCTCGCCCGGTTCGGGCGCCGCAACGGCGACCGGCTGACGCTGACGCTGCCGGCCGGCAGCACCATCGGCGACGTCCTGGCGACGCTCGCCATCCCGGCGTCCGAGGTGCACCTGGCGCTGAGGAACGGCAGCGACGTGACGCCCAGCCTTCATACCGGCGTCAACACCGAGCGCGCCGTCGACGACGGCGACGTCGTCGCGCTCTCGGGGCCGGTTCCCTACAGCTGGGGCTACGGCGCGCCGGTCCTCTGAGCGCCTCCGGTGAGCGGCGTCGGGGTCAGCGGGCGGCGATCGGCAGGTAAGGCCGGATGGCCTCGCCGGTGTAGCGCTGACGCGGCCGGTCGATGCGCTGGTCGGGCGCCGCGATCATCTCGTTCCACTGGGCTACCCAGCCGACCGTCCGCCCGAGCGCGAACAGCGCCGGAAACATCGAGGTCGGGAAGCCCATCGCGCGAAGCGTGATGCCCGAGTAGAAGTCGACGTTGGGAAACAGCTTGCGCTCGACGAAGTAGTCGTCCTCGAGGGCGATGCGCTCGAGCTCGAGCGCCAGCTCGAACAAGGGCTCGTCCTTCTTGTCCAGCTCCTCCAGCACCTCGTGGCAGGATTCGCGCAGCACCCGCGCCCTCGGATCGTAGTTCTTGTAGACGCGATGGCCGAAGCCCATCAGCCGGAACGGGTCGTTCTTGTCCTTGGCGCGCCGGATGTACTCGGGGATGCGGTCCTTGCCGCCGATCTCCATCAGCATGTTGAGCACGGCCTCGTTGGCGCCGCCGTGGGCGGGGCCCCAGAGACAAGCGATGCCGGCGGCGATGCAAGCGTAGGGATTGGCGAGGCTGGAGCCGGCGATGCGCACGGTGGCGGCCGACGCGTTCTGCTCGTGGTCGGCGTGGAGGACGAGGAACCGGTTCATCGCCCGCTCCAGCACCGGGCTGACGACGTCGGGCTCGGCCGGCACCGCGAAGCACATGTGAAGGAAGTTGGCGGCGTAGCTCAGCTCGTTGCGCGGGTACATGAACGGCTGGCCGATCGAGTACTTGTAGGCCATGGCGCAGATGGTCGACATCTTGGCGAGGATGCGGTGGGTGGCCATCTCGCGGGCGCCGGGGTCGCTGACGTCGGTGTCCTCGTGGTAGAACGCGCTCAAGGCGCCGACCGTGCCGACCATCACCGCCATCGGATGGGCATCCCGGCGATAGCCTTCGAAGAACGACCTCAGCTTCTCGTGCACCATGGTGTGGCGGGTGATGGTGCAATCGAAGGCGTCGAGCTCGCTCCGCGTCGGCAGCCTGCCATAGAGAAGCAGGTAGCAGACCTCGAGGAACGGCGCCTCCGCCGCAAGCTCCTCGATCGGGTAGCCGCGATGCAGAAGGATGCCGCGCTCGCCGTCGATGAAGGTGATGGCCGAATCGCAGCTCGCCGTCGACATGAAACCGGGGTCGTAGGTAAAATAGCCGGTGTCGCGGTAGAGGCGCTGGACGTCGAGCACCTTGGGTCCGTGGGTGCCGCCGAGGACGGGAATATCGTACTGCCTGCCGTCGGCAGGGAAGGTCAGCGTGACCGTCTCGCCCTCGGCCGGCTTCAGTGTCTCGATTCGGGGGAGCGGGCGATCCATCGCGGAGCCTCCTTCGTCAGCGGACGCAGATGACCGATCGATGACGTTCAGATGCCATCAAACGCGTGACCGATCAAGGCCGCCGGCCGCGTCGGGGCGCATGGACCAGGCCGAGATTCCGGGTAGTATGGGACGATGGCAAGAAGCGGCGGGACGGCCGAGGCCGCCCGCGACGATGGCAGGGAGAGGAGGCGGAGCGTGCCCTACAAGGATGTGCTGGTTCACCTGGATAGCACCCCGCGCAGCGAGGCTCGGGCCGAGATCGCCGTCGCGATCGCGGAGCGGTTCGGAGCGCGCCTGAAAGCGGTGTTCGCGGAGTGCGATCCCTATCTCGCCAACCTCGCCTCGCGGTTGCCCGCGGTGATGTTCGGCGAGGAGGCGGCGCGCCTCGAGCCGTGGCTGCGGGCGAAGGCCGCGGCGTCGGGTGTCGCGCTGGAGTGGGAGGCGACGATCGTCAGGCGGGACGGTCCGCTCACCCGGTCCGTCCTGTTCGGCGCCCGCCATTCGGACCTCGTCGTGCTCGGCCAGCATGATCCGCAGCAGCAGCCGACCTCGGGCGTTCCCTCCGACCTCGTCGAGCAGATCGTGCTCAATGCCGGCACGCCGGTGCTGGTGGTTCCGTTCGTCGGCGACTTCCCCACGGTCGGCGAGCGGGTGATGGTCGGCTGGAACGCCGGACGGGAGTCGGCGCGCGCCGTCCATGATGCGGTGCCGTTTCTGGAGACGGCGCGCGAGGTCGTCGTGATTGCCATCAACCCGCAGCGCACGGGCAGCCAGCACGGCACGGTGCCGTGCGCCGACATCGCGAGGCACCTCGAGGCCTACGGCATCGACGCCGACACCGAAACGCTCGAGGTCGACGACATCGGCATCATGGACATGCTCTTGTCGCGGGTGGCGGATCGCGGGATCGATCTCCTCGTCATGGGGGCGCACGGCCATTACGGCTTTCCGCACCTGCATCGGGGCGGCGGCACGCGGCACCTGCTCAACCAGCTGACGGTCCCGGTGCTGATGTCGCACTGAACCGGGCGCTCGCGGCTCCGCCGACGTGCGACTTGGCCGGCGGCGGGATTTCTGGCAGACAGGCGGTCCACAGTCGGACCCCTGGCACCGGGACCCTTGCCCATGGCCGAACTCGACCCCGCCGCCGTAGAGCGACGGGATTTCATCCGCGACGTGATCCGCGCCGACCTCGACGCCGGCCGGCACGCGTCCGTCGTCACCCGCTTTCCGCCGGAACCGAACGGCTACCTGCACATCGGCCACGCCAAGTCCATCTGCCTCAACTTCGGAGTCGCCCGCGAGTTCGGCGGCCGCTGCCACCTCCGTTTCGACGACACCAATCCGATCAAGGAGGAGCTCGAGTTCATCGAGGCGATCAAGCGGGACGTGCGCTGGCTCGGTTTCGACTGGGGGGAGCACCTGTACTTCGCCTCGGACTACTTCGAGCAGCTCTACGAATGGGCCGAGCACCTGATTCGCCAGGGCAAGGCCTACGTCGACGATCTGTCGGCGGAGGAGATCCGCGCCTACCGCGGGACGCTGACCGAGCCGGGCCGCGACAGCCCCTACCGCAACCGGCCGGTGGACGACAACCTGGACCTGTTCCGGCGGATGCGCGCCGGCGCCTTCGCCGACGGTGCGCGCGTCCTGCGGGCGAAGATCGACATGGCGTCGGGAAACATCAACCTCCGCGATCCGGTGATGTACCGCATCCTGCATGCGCCCCATCCGCGGACGGGCGATCGGTGGTGCATCTATCCGACGTACGATTACGCCCATGGCCAGTCGGATGCCATCGAGCGCATCACCCATTCCATCTGCACGCTGGAGTTCGAGGATCACCGGCCGCTCTACGACTGGTTCATCGACAACCTGCCGGTGCCGTCACGGCCGAGGCAGTACGAGTTCGCCCGGCTCGAGCTCACCCACACCGTGCTGTCGAAGCGGAAGCTGACCGAACTCGTGCGCGACGGCCACGTGCAGGGCTGGGACGATCCGCGCATGCCGACGCTGGCGGGCTTGCGGTGCCGCGGCGTTCCCGCCGCCGCCATCCGCGATTTCGCGCAGCGCATCGGCGTGGCCAAGGCCAACAGCGTCGTCGACGTCGCCCTCTTCGAGCATTGCATCCGCGAGCTTCTGAACCGGACCGCTCTCCGGCGGATGGCGGTGCTGCGTCCGCTCAAGGTGGTGATCGAGAACTACCCCGAGGGCCGAAGCGAACAGCTCGAGGCGGCCAACAACCCGGAGGATGCGTCCGCAGGCACGCGCTCGGTGGCATTCTCGCGCGAGCTCTTCATCGAGCGCGACGATTTCATGGAGGTGCCGCCGAAGCGGTTCTTCCGGCTGGCGCCGGGGCGCGAGATCAGACTGCGCTACGCGTACTTCATCACCTGCCGGCACGTCGTCAAGGACGCGGCCGGCGAGGTGGTCGAGCTGCGCTGCACGTATGATGCCGAGACGCGCGGCGGCGACGCCCCGGACGGGCGCAAGGTCAAGGCGACGCTGCACTGGGTGTCGGCGCCTCACGCTATCGCCGCCGAGGTGCGCCTCTACGATCACCTGTTCGCCGATGCCGAGCCCGGCGCCGGCAATCGCCTGGCGGATGCGCTCAACCCCAGCTCGCTCGAGATCCTGCGGAACTGCCGTCTGGAGCCGGCTGCCGTCGATTTCGCCGTCGGCGAGCCGCTGCAGTTCGAGCGCCACGGCTATTTCTGTCTCGATGCGGACACCGAGACCGGGCGCCCGGTGTTCAACCGCACCGTCGGGCTGCGCGACACCTGGGCGAGGATCCAAGCCCAGGGTGCCGCCGACCGGTAGCGCCGCCGCCGGCGGCGGTCAGTGGCGGGTCGACGGTTCGGGCACCAGCAGCCGCGGCCAGGCAACGCGCGTGCCGGCGACGGGCCGGGCTCCGTCGGAGGCGGCGATGTCGGCCAGCGACACGCCGCTCAAGAACAGAAAGATGTAGCTCCTAAGCGACGCCCACAACAGCTCGGTGCCCTCGAGGTCGTCCGGCTGGCGATCGGTGGCGAGCGGGCCCTTCATCAGCCAGTGGCCGGTCGACTGATCGTCGTCGAGCGCCCGGAACACCTCGGCGACGGTGATGCGATCGGGCCTTCGGGTCAGCGCGTAGCCGCCGCCGCATCCCTTCTTGGCGGTGACGAAGCCGGCCCGCCTGAGCCGCGACATCAACGCCTCGGTGTAGGACAGCGAGCGCTGGATCGTCGTCGCCAGCCACTCGGTGGTCACCGGCCGGCCGTCCTCGCAGGTCGCGAGTTGGGCCAGAACCTCTACGGCAAGGAAGGGGTTGGAGCGGATGATCGACTTCCCGCGGGCCATTGCTGCTGCTCCCTCGACGGCCGTCATATTAGTTTCGATTCAAAACTATTAACCGCCCGACGGCTTGTCAAGACGGTTCGCAATCGATACTATTTTCGGGTGTCCGCAGAGGTCGACATGGATGGGCGGGCGATCGCCGAGCTGCTTGCGCAGGTGGGGCGCCTGGCGCAGGGCGAGGGGCTGGTGCACGGCCTCACCCCGGCGCAGTGGACGGCGCTCCGCTACTTCGCCCGCGCCAACCGCTTCTCGCGCACCGTCTCCGCGTTCGCCGAGTTCCACGCGACGACGCGGGGTACCGCCTCGCAGACGGTGAAGACGCTCGTCCGCCGCGGCTTTCTGCAGCGGACGCGGTCGCAGCGGGACGGCCGCAGTGCCCGCCTCGACGTCACCGAGAGCGGCCGGGAGATGCTCGTGGACGATCCGCTCGAGGTCGTGGCGCAAGCGGCCGGCGGCCTCCGGCCGTCAGGGCGCCTGGAGCTTCTGGCGCTGCTGAGGTGCATCGCCGAGCAGGTGGCCGGCGCCCGGGGGAAACCCGCCTTCGGCATCTGCGCGTCGTGCCGTCATCTCCGCGGCGACGCATCGGCCATCCCTGACGGGGCCGCGTTGCAGTGCGGGCTCGTCGACGAGCCGTTGCGGCCGGCCGAGACCGCGCAGCTCTGCGTCAACTGCTGCGCGCGCCACGAGGACCGAGACGCCGGTCGGACCGATCCGCTTCACTTGGCGAGCAGGCACGGGCACGGCGCGTGATGCACGACCTTGTGCGAGACGCTGCCGAGCAGCAGGCTGCCGACGTCACCGAGACCGCGGGTGCCCATCACCACCAGCTCGATGTCGCGGTCGCGCACCCAGTCGACGATGCGCGCGGCCGGGCTGCCGAAATCGATCTCGGTCTCGAAGCTCGCGAGACCCGCCGCCCGCGCCCGATCGGCAGCGCGCTCGAGGATCTGCTCGGCGAACGAGCGGAGGAGATCGGCGGCGCCGAGATGGTAGCGCTCCACCTCGGCCCAGGTCCGCAGCTCCGCGGGAAGG
Organism: uncultured Rhodospirillaceae bacterium; assembly: GCA_964420325.1. Lineage (GTDB taxonomy): Bacteria > Pseudomonadota > Alphaproteobacteria > Rhodospirillales > Defluviicoccaceae > CAYQSU01. The sequence continues at coordinate 10,220 of CAYQSU010000055.1, forward strand.
TCGGTGGCGGCCACGCTCACCACGTGGAGGAAGATGATCGTCGAGGCGTACTTGCCGCCGAGGTCGCAGGCGATGTCGACGGCCGACATGGCGAGCGCGGATCCGTCCGTCGGCACCAGGATGGTCTTGAACATCGATGATCTCCCCCGTTTCCGATCCGCCCACCTTAGCCAACGCCGCGGACGAAGACGAGACCGAGGCCGGGGGCCGGGCCGGCGGCGGCGCTGATCTGTTGGACGGCCGACGGGCGCCGTGCTAAAGAGGCGCCGCCAGCCGGCGGTCGCCGGCCGCGCGTCAGCGGGTATCGAGGCTACTGGGAGGGGATGATGGCTCGTCGCATCTTGTGTGCCGGAAACTGGAAGATGATTGGACTTCAGGCCGACGGCTTGGCGTTGGCGTCCGACCTCGCCGGCCGGATGAAGGCCGGGAGCGGGGCCCGCTCCGACATGTTGGTGTGCCCGCCGTTCACCCTGATCTCCAAGGTGGTCGCGACGGTTGCCGGCAGCGGCATCGCCGTCGGCGGCCAGGACTGCCACATGGTCGAGAAGGGCGCCCACACCGGCGACACCAGCGCCTGGATGCTCAAGGACCTCGGCTGCTCGCACGTCATCGTCGGCCATTCCGAGCGGCGCACCAACCACGGCGAGACCGACGGCGTGGTCAAGGCCAAGGCGGCGGCGGGGTTGGCCGCCGGCCTCGTCGCCATCGTCTGCATCGGCGAGACGCTCGAGGAGCGGGACGCCGGCAAGACGCTCGAGGTCAACCGTCGGCAGCTCCACGGCTCGCTCCCCGAGGGCGCGACCGCCGCCAACACGGTGATCGCCTACGAGCCGGTCTGGGCCATCGGCACCGGGCGCACCGCGACGCCGGAGCAGGCGCAGGAGGTGCACGCGATGATCCGCGCGGAACTCCGCGGCAAGCTCGGCGGCGCCACCGCCGAGGCCATGCGCGTCCTCTACGGCGGCTCGGTGAACGCCAAGAACGCGGCCGAGCTGTTCGCCCAGCCGGACATCGACGGGGGCCTCATTGGCGGCGCCTCGTTGAAGGCGGACGACTTCTGGACCATTGCGCAGAGCAGCCCATGAGCGCACATAAGGCCCTGGCATGATCAACGTCGTTCTGGCCATCCACCTGATCCTCGCGGCGGCGCTGGTCGGCGTCGTGCTCCTGCAGCGGAGCGAGGGCGGCGCGCTCGGCATCGGCGGCGGCGGCGGCGGGGGCATGAGCGGGTTCCTCACCGGCCGCAGCGCCGGCAACATGCTGACGCGAACCACCGCCGTGCTGGCGGCGCTGTTCATCGTCACCAGCTTGGCGCTGGCCAAGCTGGCCGAGAGCGAGCGCGCGTCCCGGTCGATTCTCGACGTGGCACCGCAGCCGGCCCCGGAAGCGCCCGCCGAGCCGGCGAAGCCCGAGGGCCCGACCGTCCCGCTTGCACGCTAATCGCCGTTCCCGTCCGCGGAAACCGGCGACGGTGGGGACGGCGGCGACGGCGCCGCCTTTGCGCTATTTGACAACGGCACGCTTGGTGTACAGTCAAGGTCCATGACGCGGTTCATCTTCGTTACCGGCGGCGTGGTCTCCTCACTTGGCAAGGGTCTCGCCTCGGCGGCGCTGGGCGCGCTGCTGCAGGCGCGCGGGTTCAAGGTCCGCCTGCGCAAGCTCGATCCCTACATCAACGTCGATCCCGGCACCATGAGCCCCTATCAGCACGGCGAGGTGTACGTCACCGACGACGGCGCCGAGACCGATCTCGACCTCGGCCACTACGAGCGGTTCACCGGCGTGCCGGCGCGCGCCAGCGACAACACGACGACCGGCCGCATCTACTCGGACGTCATCGCCCGCGAGCGCCACGGCGACTATCTCGGCGCCACCATCCAGGTCATTCCCCACATCACCGATGCCATCAAGGCGTTCGTCCAGGGTGAGCTCGACGGCGACGAGGACTTCGTCGTCTGCGAGATCGGCGGCACCGTCGGCGACATCGAGGGCCTGCCGTTCCTGGAAGCGATCCGCCAGCTCGGCAACGACCTCGGCCGCGACCGCGTCCTCTACGTCCACCTGACCCTGGTTCCCTATCTGCCCGCGGCGGGCGAACTGAAGACCAAGCCGACCCAGCACTCGGTCAAGGAACTTCTGAACGTCGGCATCCAACCGGACATCCTGATCTGCCGCAGCGACCGGCCGCTGCCGGCATCCGAGCGGCGAAAGATCGCGCTGTTCTGCAACGTCCGCGAACGGGCGGTGATTCCGGCCCTCGACGTCGACACCATCTATGCGGTGCCGATCACCTATCACCAGGAGGGCCTGGACGAGGAGGTCTGCCGCATCTTCAGGGTCGACCCACCGCCGCCCGATCTGTCCAAATGGCACGACATCGTCCAACGGCTGACCAGGCCCGAGGGCGAGGTCACCATCGCCGTCGTCGGCAAGTACACCGGTCTTCTCGACGCCTACAAGTCGCTGACCGAGGCCCTCGTCCACGGCGCCATCGCCAACAACGTCCGCGTCAACATCAACTGGATCGATTCGCAGATCTTCGAGAACGGCGACACCCTGCACAGGCTGGAGGGCGTGCACGGCATCCTGGTCCCGGGCGGCTTCGGCGAGCGCGGCGTCCGCGGCAAGGTCGAGGCGGCCCGCTTCGCCCGCGAGCGGCGCGTCCCCTACTTCGGCATCTGCCTCGGCATGCAGATGGCGGTGATCGAGGCGGCCCGCCATCTTGCCGGCATCCCCGGGGCCGATTCGACCGAGTTCGGACCCTGTCCGGCGCCGGTGATCGGACTGATGACCGAGTGGATGCGCGGCAACGCCCGCGAGGTGAGGGGCCAGGGCGACAATCTCGGCGGCACCATGCGACTCGGCGCCTACGACTGCGTGATCCGCGACAGCAGCCGCGTGCGCGAGGTCTACGGCACCGACCGCATCAGCGAGCGGCACCGTCACCGCTACGAGGTCAACAACAACTACATGGGCGTCCTCGAAAGCAAGGGCCTCCTGTTCTCCGGGATGTCGCCCGACGGCCTGCTGCCGGAAATCGTCGAGATCCCGGGCCATCCCTGGTTCATCGGCGTGCAGTTCCATCCCGAGCTCAAGTCGAAGCCGTTCGATCCCCATCCCCTGTTCAAATCGTTCATCCGCGCCGCCATCGACCAGTCGCGACTTGTCTAGCCGAGCCCCGGCGAAAGCGGGGATGGGGCGGCGTGCGCGAACCTTCGCGATCATCATCGGCGCCGCCGTCGGCATCGTCGCCATACTCGCGGCGCTGGCGGCATGGCGGCTCTCCGCGGGGCCGGTCGCCGTCGATGTCCTGGCGCCGGTCCTCGAGCAGAGGCTCGCGGCGCTGGTTCCGGGCAGCCGGCCGATCATCGAGGGCGTGGAGATCGCCTGGGACGCGGACGACCGCACGCTCGCGCTGAGGGCGCGTGAGGTCTCGCTGGCCGGCGCCGATGGCGCGGTCGTCGCGCGCTTTCCGGCCGTCGACCTCGGGATCAGCCTCGCCCAGCTGCGCCAGGGCCGGCTCGCCTTGCGCTCGATCGAGTTGAAGGCGCCGCGGATCTCCCTCGCCCGCGGCACCGACGGGCGGCTCGCTCTGCTTTCGCCGCGCGCCGGACCGCCGGTCGACGCGGCAGCCGCGCTCGGGGACCTCGCCCGTCAGGTCGAGACGATGCTCGACCGATCGGATCCTTCCGATCCCGTCTCCCGTCTCGAGGAGGTGCGCATCACCGATGGCGGGGTCGAGGTCGCCGACGAGAGCCTCGGCATCGGCTGGCGGGCCGCGGACCTGGACCTTTCGCTGCGGCGTTCGCCGGACGGCGTCACCGGCGAGCTGAGCGGCGCGATCGAGCTCGCCCCCGATGTCGCCCGGTTCCGCTCGACCCTCGGCTATCGGGCGTCGGCACGGACGCTGGAGGCGAGCCTCGGCTTCAGCGGCGTCCGGCCCTCCGAGGCCGCCCGCCTGGTCTCGCCGGCACACGGCCTGGCCAACCTCGACCGGCCGCTCGAGGGAACCCTGGCCGCCAAGGTGGATCTGGCGGAGAAGGCGTTCGCGGCGGAGCTCGCCGCCCGCGCCGGGCCGCAGGGACCGGAGTTCGGTCTCGCCGTGCGCGGTGCTGCCGAAGGCGGCGACCTGGTGGTTCTGGGAACCGCCTCGCTCGGCAAGCTCGAGCTCGCCGACGCCGCAGCCTGGTGGCCGATCGGCTTCGCCGCAGGCGGACGGATTTGGGTGGTGGAGAACATCACCGCGGGCACAGTGGACGCATTGCGCGTCGACTTCACGCTGACCGCTCCCGCCGGCGACCTCGCGGCGGCGGCGGTCGACGAGGTCCACGGTTCGCTCGCCTACCATGGGCTTCAGGTGCACTTTCTCCGGCCGCTGCCGCCGGTGACCGGCCTCGCCGGAACCGGGACGATCGAGACCGGAGCGGTCGGCTTCGCGGCAGGCGACGGCCGCCTCGGCGCCATCCAGGTCGGTGCCGAGTCGATCCGGGTTTTCGGCCTCGACGGCGACGACCACCGGATCGCGATCGAGCTGTCCCTGCAGGGGCCGCTGGCCGAGGCGTTGGGGCTTCTCGACCATCCGCGGCTCGACCTCGCATCGCGGTTCGGCATCACGCCGGACCGAGCCGGCGGCGAGTTCGCCGGCAGGCTCGATGCGGCGTTCCCGCTGCTCGCCGACCTGCAGCTCGCCGACCTCGCGCTCGGGTTCAAGGGCCGGGTCGTCGATGCGGCGATCCGCGAGGCGCTGCCGAAGCTCGACGTCCGCGACGGCCGCCTCAACATCGACGTCGATGCCAAGGGCTTGCGGCTGGCCGGCGAGCTCACGCTGGCGAGCATCCCGGTCACCCTCGACTGGCGGCAGGACTTCGCGGCCGACTCACCCCGCCCGCTGACCGCGCGCGCCGTCGCTCCCGTCGTCGACGCGGCGGGACGGGCGGCGCTCGGCCTCGATCTCGCCCCCCATGTCGAGGGACCGGCGTCGGTCACGGCGGAGGTGGTGCTCGGCCGCGGCGGCCGCGGCGAGGCGCGCATCGATATCGATCTCGAGGGGAGTGCGCTGGCGATCCCCGCCGCCGGCTGGCGGAAGCAGCCCGGCGTGGCCGGCAGGGCCGGCTTGACGCTCGCGATCGACGGTTCCCGGGTGCGATCGATCGAGAGCCTGCGCATCGAGGCGGGAGCGCTCGCCGCCCAAGGCTCGGCCACGCTTGCCGACGACGGCCGGCGCATCATGGGGCTCGAGCTGTCTCGTCTCCGCCTCGGCGAGACCGATCTCCGCGACGTCTCCGTGAAGACGGACGACGCCGGCCTCGAGGTGACGATCGCCGGCGGCGTCCTCGACGCCCGGCCGCTGGCGAGGGACCGGGAGCCGGCCGCGGCCGTGGAGGCGGCCGACGCGTCCGCCGCGACGCCGCCGTTGGACGAGGAGTCGCTGACGGTCTCGGCCGGGAGGCTCGATCGGGTGATCTTCGGCGACGGCCGGTGGCTCGAGAACGTCCGCGCCCGTCTCAGGCGGGCGAGTGGGGCGTGGACCCTGGTCGAGGTCGACGCCGACGTTCCGCCCGCCGGCGGTCTTGGCGCCACGACGACGGCCGCGCTGCGCTACGGCCCGCCGGCGGGAGCCCGGGTGCCGCTCACCCTGGAGGCCGCCGATGCGGGAAGCCTGTTGTGGGCGCTCGACGCCCACGACCACGCCCGCGGCGGACGGCTCAGCGTCACCGGGCACGGCGAGGGGCGGGGGGTGCCGGCGATCGAGGCGAGTGTCGCCGCGAGATCCCTCGTGCTCACGCGGGATTCCGGCCTCGGGCGGGTGTTCGCCGACGCCTCGGTCTCCGGGCTGTTCGGCTGGACGGGTGCCAGGGACGTCGCGCTCGACCGGGTCGAGGCGCGGATCCGCTGGTCGGGCGACACGGTCTCGGTGGGCTCGGCGATCGCCTACAACCCGTCGCTCGGGATCACCGGCGACGGCGTCGTCGATCTGGGCAAGGACACCATCGAGTGGAAGGGGACGATCGTTCCCGCCTACTCCCTCAACCGTCTGCTCGGCCGGATCCCGGTGCTCGGCTCCCTGTTCACCGACGGGGGCGGCGTTCTCGCGGTAAGCTTCGAGGCGAGCGGGCCTTTGGACGATCCCGAGGTCAAGGTGCTGCCGCTCGAGTCGGTGACGCCCGGCGTTCTCGGCCGGTTCAAGAGCCTGTTCTTCGGCGGCGATTAGAGTCGGCGCAGCGGTCGGGCGGGGCGCATCCGGACTTGACGAACGGCGGGCCGGGCGTCATCCGGAGGATGTGGCGGACGGAGAGCGAGCCTCGGCGATGACCGAACTGAACCACGTGTCCGTCGGCGGCGTGACCGTCGGCAACGATCTGCCCCTGGCGCTGATCGCCGGGCCGTGCGTCATGGAGAGCCGCGAGCATGCGCTCGACTGCGCGAACGCGCTCGCCGACATGGCGCGCTCGCTCGGCATCGGCCTCATCTACAAGACCTCGTTCGACAAGGCCAACCGCACCAGCATCGAGGGTGTGCGGGGAGTCGGGATCGAGGCCGCGATGCCGGTGTTCGCCGAGATCCGCGAGACCGTCGGCGTGCCGGTGCTGACGGACGTCCACGAGCCCCTGCAGTGCGCGCTTGTGGCGCCGGTGGTCGACGTGCTGCAGATCCCCGCTTTCCTCTGCCGCCAGACCGACCTGCTCGTGGCCGCCGCCGAGACCGGCCGCGCCGTCAACATCAAGAAGGGCCAGTTCCTCGCCCCCTGGGACATGGCGAACGCGGTGGCGAAGGTGCGGCGCGCCGGCAACGCCCAGGTGATGATCACCGAACGCGGCGCGAGCTTCGGCTACAACGCGCTGGTGAGCGACATGCGGGCGCTGCCGATCCTCGCCGAGACCGGCTGCCCGGTGGTGTTCGATGCCACCCATTCGGTGCAACAGCCGGGCGGCCGCGGCACCGCCTCGGGCGGCGAGCGCCGGTTCGCGCCGGTGCTGGCGCGCGCCGCGGTGGCCGTCGGCGTGGCGGCGGTGTTCATCGAGACCCACCCGGATCCCGACCGTGCACCCTCCGACGGCCCCAACATGATCCCCCTCGGCGAGCTGCCGGCCCTGATCGAGGCCCTGATCGCCTTCGACCGTCTCGCCAAGGCCCGCCCACTGGCGCCGCAGGTCGGCCGTTGACGGCCGCACCCCGGCAGGCTCCGAGCCGTTCTCAAGTCGGGGACGGACGTGGAAAGGGGTTTCTCGCGAACGGAACGAAGCGCGATGCAGGCTTCGTGTGGAGCGGCTCGACGGCTGGCTGGCGGCACCGCGGGACCGGGGCGGGCCGGTGCCCGACGAGCGGTCGGGCAGCACCATCCGCTGTGGGACGGCCGGCATCGCGCTCTTGCCGACCTCGCCGCGTGCGGCCGCGCCCCCTGGCAGGCCGAGAACGAGACCGGCTCGTGAAGCAAGCCTCTCTGTTGCAATCGGGCGGCGATGCGCCCACGATCGCAGGCCTGCGCATCCGGCCGCGCCGCCGGGGGATCGGCGGTGGCGGCGAACGCAGCGACGGCCGCATGGTGGAGCGCCAGGGTTCGACATGCAAGACCCCGCAACCGCGACCACACCGAGGCAGAAGCGGGCGATCTATGTCGCCGATCCGATGTGCTCGTGGTGCTGGGGCTTCGCGCCCGTGGTCGCGGCCATCGCCGAGCTGGCCGCCGGCCGTGCGGAGATCCGCGTGGTCGTCGGCGGTCTCCGCGTCGGGCCGCGAGAGCCGATGCGCGATCGGGACAAGGACTACGTGCGCCACCATTGGCAGGCCGTCGCCAACGAGACCGGCCAGCCGTTCGCCTGGTCGTTCTTCGAGCGGGAGGGCTTCGTTTACGACACCGAGCCGGCGTGCCGTGCCGTGGTCGCGGTGCGGAGCCTCGCTCCGGACGCCGCGCTCGGCTTTCTCGCGGCGGTGCAGAGGGCGTTCTACGCCGAGAACCGGGACGTGACCGACACCGCGGTGCTGACGGAGATCGCCCACGGGGTCGGCCTCGACCGCGGACTGCTGGCGGCGCTGCTCGCCGAGCCCGAGATCGCGGACGCGACCCGCGCCGATTTCAGGCTGGTGCAGGCGGCGGGGATCCCGGGCTTTCCCGCCGTCATCCTGCAGGACGGCGACCGCTCGACGCTGCTGACCATCGGCTATCGCCCCTACGAGGCCCTGCGCCCGCAGGTCGAGGACTGGCTCCGGGACGAGTGAGCGGGACGCCGCACCGGACCCCGCCGGCCGATATCCGCCTTCCTTGCCCGCCGCCGGCTTTGGCCTATACTCCGCCGCCGGTTCCACGGCTCGGGGGAGATGCCGACGTCATGAAGGGCGAAGTCAGGAAGGTCGTTCTCGCGTACTCGGGCGGTCTCGACACCTCGGTCATCCTCCGCTGGCTGAAGGACGCGTACGGCTGCGAGGTGGTGACGTTCACCGCCGACATCGGTCAGGGCGAGGAGCTGGCGGAGGCACGCCGCAAGGCCGAGATGATGGGCGTGCAGGAGATCTTCGTCGAGGACCTGCGCGAGGAGTTCGTCCGCGACTTCGTGTTCCCGATGTTCCGCGCCAACGCGCTCTACGAGGGCACCTACCTTCTCGGCACGTCGATCGCCCGGCCGCTGATCGCCAAGCGCCAGATCGAGATCGCCGAGCGCGTCGGCGCCGATGCCGTCGCCCACGGCGCCACCGGCAAGGGCAACGACCAGGTCCGCTTCGAGCTCACCTACTACGCGCTCAAGCCCGACGTCCGGGTGATCGCGCCGTGGCGGGAATGGGACCTGACATCGCGGTCGCGGCTGATCGAGTACGCCGAGCGGCACCAGATCCCGATCCCGAGGGACAAGCGGGGCGAGCCGCCCTATTCGATGGACGCCAACCTCCTGCATGTCTCGTATGAGGGAAAGGCCCTGGAGGACCCCTGGTGCGAGCCGGACGAGGCGATGTTCCTCCGCACGCTGTCACCCGAGGCCGCCCCCGACAGGGCGACGACGCTCGAGATCGAGTTCGAGCGGGGCGATGCGGTGGCGATCGGCGGCGAGCCTCTCTCACCCGCGACGCTGCTCGGCCGCCTCAACGAGATCGCCGGCGCCAACGGCGTCGGGCGGGCCGACATCGTCGAGAACCGCTTCGTCGGCATGAAATCGCGGGGCGTCTACGAGACCCCCGGCGGCACGGTGCTCCTGCACGCCCGCCGCGCCGTCGAGAGCCTCACCCTCGACCGGGGGGCGGCGCACCTCAAGGACGAGCTGATGCCGCGCTATGCCGAACTCGTCTACAACGGCTTCTGGTTCACCCCAGAGCGCGAGGCGCTGCAGGCGGCCATCGACAGGACCCAGGAACGGGTCACCGGCACCGCCCGCGTCAAGCTCTACAAGGGCAACGTCATCGTCACCGGCCGCCGCTCGCCGGAGAGCCTCTACGTCAAGGACATCGCCACCTTCGAGGAGGACAGCGTCTACGACCAGCGCGACGCCGAAGGCTTCATCAAGCTGAACGCGCTCCGGCTCCGCGTCGCCCGCATGCGCCGTGCCGGATTTCGAGAGGGCGATCGCCTGCGCATCATCGAGGCCTGCGGTGCCGATCTCGAGGACGTTCTGTTCGTAGAACGCCTGGCGTTCGGTGGCGACAACGAGGCCCGGCTCGTTCGGGACCTGCTTCGCGATCCGTCCGCGCAGCCGGTGGTGTCGCTGCTTGCCCGACAGGACGAGCGGCCGGTGGGGCACGTTCTGTTCACCTCTGCCCGCCTCGAGGGGCCGTCCCGCGACATCCCGATCTCGATCCTCGCCCCCTTGGCCGTCGTGCCCGGCGCGCAGCGACAGGGCATCGGTGCCCGCCTCATCGAGGACGGGGCTCGCCGCGTTGCCGAGAGGGGCGTGGAGCTCGTCTTCGTGCTCGGTCACCCCGGGTACTATCCTCGACACGGCTTCCAGCCCGCCTCGCCTCTCGGTCTGATCGCGCCCTATCCGATCTCGCCGGAAGACGCGTGGATGGTGCGCGCTCTGCGCCCCGGCCTCCTCGGAGAGGCACGGGGTTCGGTCGTCTGCGCGGAGGCGATGAATCGGCCGGAGTACTGGCGGGAGTAAGGCTGCGGACGTCGACCGAGGCATCACGGAGCGTCGGCGGCACCTCGTCGGCGACGAGGGCCCGGGGCGCGGGCGGAGGCGGCCGGACGGATGGGCTCAGCGCCGGGATGGAGCGGGCAGCGCCCGATGATGCGTGAGGCCGACGAGCAGCGTGCTGCCGTCGTCGACGGCGCCCTCGCGCCGGTCCTCGCCGCTTCGCCTCTCGCATCCCGTGCGGCGGTCCTCGCCCGTGCGGCGGCCCTCGAAGCTGCGGAACACGAGCGTGCGGACCGGAACGAGGCCGTTCGACCGATCCTTCAAGGCGGCGTTTGCCTGCGCCTTCTGTTTCGGGCTCCGCCGCCGGTCCCCGACGCTGCGGCGGTCGGAAACGCGTCGGTCGTCGCCAAGACGGCGATCGCCGCCCGACCGGCGGTCGCGGCCGTGCTCGCCGCTCCCGGATTTCCCGTCCCCGCTGTAGCTACCGTCCATCGAGGTCACCTCATGTCGTGAAAGCGAGAGCTGTCGCCTGCGAGCCGCTCGTCGCGGCGAACGGCCATGGTGCGGCAGGCGATCGCCGAACCGCACCTCGGGCTAGCCGGAGACGTAGTAGATGTGGCGGCCGATCTTCCGGGTCCGGGTCATCGCGTCCGCCCAGCCGGGCTTGACGTAGTCCGCGTGGTACCAGAGTGCACCGTGGGTCGGATCCGGAGCGCCGCCGAACAGAACCCTGTAGGCGACCTCCTGCGCCCGCCGCCAGGCCACGCGGTTCCGCGGCCGGTTTTCCTTGCCGTTGCAGTACCAGGAGAACTGGCACCGATGCAGGGTCTCCGACCCGCCCTGGCGGACGACGTCGCAGATGGTGCCGGGGAAGGCCTTGTGGGCGACGCGGTTCATCGTCACCTTGGCGACCGCCAACTGACCCAGGAGCGGCTCGGAGCGCGCCTCGAAGTAGATGTTGAGCGCCAGGCAGCGGATCTCCTCGCCGAGATCACGACCGAGATCGTCCGGAAGCGAGAAGCCGGACGGCGCGGCCAAGGTCAGTGCGGCCGGCTTGATCGGGAGTGACGGCGGAACAAGGCCGACGCGGGCTTCCTTGACCCAGTTGGCGCCGAATCCGCCGAGGAACAGAAATGCAACCGATAGCAGTCCAAGCAGTGGCAAGCGTCTCATCGTCAAACCTCACAATAAAGCCGGTCTGCCAACCGGCTCTCCCTTGCACATACTGTATTTTGTGGGTTATTGGGGTCTGACGCCCAGACTTTGCATGTAGATTCTAAAATGCGAAAATTTTAGATAAAAGTCAACCAATTTGTGTGCACTGCGAAGGGAGCTCGGCATGGTTGCAGCCCTGACGCCCTCGCCCGACCCGGGCCAACGTCGCGGTGCGGCCGGCTCCGGCAATCGAGGATGACCCCGCGCCGGCCGGGCCTGGTGTTCGCTGCCGACGTCCCGGATCGGCGTGCGGCGACGACCGCCCGAGAAGGTCTCAACCGCCGCGCCGGCGCTCACCCGCGATCGCGGGCCGGCGCGCCTCTATGCGGGGTCGCCTCCATCCGGCCTTCCCCGATCTCCGGGGAAGGCCGGCCCGTCAGGACCTCCGGAACAGGTGGACGCGCATCGGCTGATCGAAGGACCAGCCGTCCTTGTCCTTGTGCCCGAGGCGCTCGAAGGTGGCGCGGATCACCTCCTCGCGCTCGATGAACCGCTCGCGCACCTCCGGGTTGATCGTGGTGATGCGGTCGTGAAAGGCCTCGTAATCCTTGATCCGGACGGTATCGACGTGAGTGAGCACCTTCTCCTGCAGAAGTCCGTGGTCGGGCGCGTGACGCAGCGCCTCCTGAGCCCGGCGGCGCGCCAGGGTCTCGTCATGGGCGGGCTTCATCACCTCGAAGTACGGCCCCTCCGCGAGCGGCTCGGAGACGAACAGGAGGCCCCCGTGCTTGAGGACCCGCGCGGCCTCCTTGAGCGCGCTCGGAATGCCGGCGGCGTCGACGTGATGCAGGCTGTTGTAGAAGATGACGGTGTCGACCGATCGGTCCTTCACCGGCAGGTCTTCCGCCAGACCCTGCATGTAGCGCTCGTCCGCCACCGCGGCTGCCGCCCGCGCCCGCGCCAACTGACGGGGGCTGACCTCGATGCCGGTGACGTGCGCGCCCTTGCGCGCCAGCATTCGTGTCAGTGCTCCATCGCCGCAGCCGACGTCGATGACCGTCGCGCCCTCCAGCGGAAGCAGCTCCTCGATGACTTCCTTGCTGGTTTTCCTGACCATTCTCGCGTCCGCTCCTTGCACCTGTTCAACCGGCGACGGTTTCGCTAGAACCCCCCGGGGTCGCCACTATTAGCGGATATCGCCAATGACGGAAACCTTCGACGACATCCGGCGATCGGTGCGGGCCCTGTGTGCCGAGTATCCGGGCGCCTACTGGCGCACGCTCGACGCCGAACGGAGGTATCCGGAAGCCTTCGTCCGCGCGCTGACCGAGGCCGGCTTCCTCGCCGCGCTGATCCCCGAGCGATACGGCGGCAGCGGTCTCGGCCTGGCGGCGGCGGCGGCGATCCTCGAGGAGATCCAGAGGAGCGGCTGCAACGGCTCGGCGTGCCACGCGCAGATGTACACCATGGGCACGGTGCTGCGGCATGGCAGCGACCGACAGAAGGATACCTACCTGCCCGGCATCGCGTCGGGCGAGCTCCGCCTGCAGGCCTTCGCAGTGACCGAGCCGACCAGCGGCACGGACACCAGCCGCATTGGCACCACCGCCGTTCGCGACGGCGACGCCTTCGTGATCAACGGACAGAAGGTGTGGACGTCGCGCGCCGAGCACTCCGATCTGATGGTCCTGCTCGCCCGCACGACGCCGCGCGACGAGGTCGCCAAGCCCCATGACGGGATGTCGGTGTTCCTGATCGACATGCGCGAAGCGCGGGGCCGCGGGCTCACCGTCCGTCCGATCCGGGCGATGATCAACCATTCGACCACCGAAGTGTTCTTCGACAACCTCCGGGTTTCGGCCGAGAGCCTGATCGGCGAGGAGGGCAGGGGCTTTCGATACATCCTCGACGGGATGAACGCCGAGCGCATCCTCATTGCCGCGGAGTGCATCGGCGACGCCCGCTGGTTCACCGACAAGGCCGCCGCCTACGCGCGCGAGCGGGTCGTCTTCGGCCGGCCGATCGGCCAGAACCAGGGGATCCAGTTCCCCATCGCCAGGGCCTACGCGGCGACCGAGGCGGCGGCGCTGATGGTCGACAAGGCGGCCCGCCGGTTCGATGCCGGCGAGGCGTGCGGGCCGGAGGCGAACATGGCGAAGCTGCTCGCCGCCGACGCATCGTGGCAGGCCGCCGACATGTGCCTGCAGACTCACGGCGGCTTCGGCTTCGCCGAGGAATACGACGTCGAGCGCAAGTTCCGCGAGA